>NZ_JBEXLS010000011.1:0-325627 GCF_040610055.1 Streptomyces sp. NPDC004539
GGCCGGACGAACTCCCACTCCGCATCGGACAGCTCATGACGACGAATCACCCCACCATGATCCACCAAGCAAGATCAATTGAAGACACGCCCTAGAGGTTGGGAAAGGGGGCCCGCGTTTTAGCAAGCCCCCTTTCTCTCCTCTTCCCTCTACTTCTCCGTCACGCCCGCCGAGTCGAACGTCGCCACCTCGTGCATCGCCCTCGCCGTGCTCTGGACCAGTGGGAGGGCCAGGAGGGCGCCGGTGCCCTCGCCGAGCCTCAGGTCCAGGTCTACCAGCGGGCGTAGGCCCAGTTTGTTGAGGGCTGCCACGTGGCCGGGTTCGGCGCTGCGGTGGCCGGCGATGCAGGCGGCGAGGACTTCGGGGGCGATGGCGCGGGCTACCAGGGCTGCCGCGCCGGCGCTGACGCCGTCGAGGATGACCGGGGTGCGGAGGGAGGCGCCGCCGAGGAGGAGGCCGACCATGGCCGCGTGTTCGAAGCCGCCGAGGGCCGCGAGGACGCCGATGGGGTCGGCGGGGTCGGGCTGGTGGAGGTCCAGGGCGCGGCGGACGACCTCGGTCTTGCGGGCCAGCGTCTCGTCGTTGATGCCGGTGCCCCGGCCGGTGACCTCGGCGGGGTCGGCGCCGGTGAACGCGGAGATCAGGGCGGCGGACGCCGTGGTGTTGGCGATGCCCATCTCGCCCGTCAGGAGCGCCTTGTTGCCGGCCGCGACCAGGTCGCGGGCCGTCTCGATGCCGACCTCGATGGCCTGCTTGGCCTCCTCGCGGGTCATCGCGGGGCCGGTCGTCATGTCGGACGTGCCCGCGCGGACCTTGCGGGGCAGCAGGCCCGGGGTGGCGGGGAGGTCCGTCGCGACGCCGACGTCGATGACGCAGACCTCGGCGCCCACCTGGTTCGCGAACGCGTTGCAGACCGCGCCGCCGCCGAGGAAGTTGGCGACCATCTGGGCGGTCACCTCCTGGGGCCAGGGGGTGACGCCCTGCGCGTGGACGCCGTGGTCGCCCGCGAAGATCGCGACCGCCGCGGGCTCCGGGATGGGCGGCGGGCACTGCCGGGACAGGCCGGAGAGCTGGGCGGAGATGATCTCCAGCATGCCGAGTGCGCCCGCCGGCTTCGTCATCCGCTTCTGCCGCTCCCACGCCTCGCCGAGCGCCTTCGCGTCCAGCGGGCGGATACCGGCGACGGTCTCGGAGAGGAGGTCGTGCGGGTCCTCGCCGGGGAGGGCCCGGCGGCCGTACGTCTCCTCGTGGACGACCCACGACAGGGGGCGGCGCTTGGCCCAGCCCGCCTGGAGGAGCTCCGGCTCGGGCGGGAACTCGTCGACGTAGCCGACGCAGAGGTAGGCGACGACCTCCAGGTGCTCGGGCAGGCCGAGGGCGCGGACCATCTCGCGCTCGTCGAAGAAGCTGACCCAGCCGACGCCGAGGCCCTCCGCGCGGGCCGCGAGCCACAGGTTCTCGACCGCGAGGGCGGAGGAGTACGGGGCCATCTGCGGCTGGGTGTGCCGGCCGAGGGTGTGCCGGCCGCCGCGCGTGGGGTCGGCGGTGACGACGATGTTCACCGGGGTTTCGAGGATGGCCTCGATCTTCAGTTCCTTGAACTGCTTGGCGCGGCCCTTCGGGAGGGACTGCGCGTACGCGTCGCGCTGGCGCGTCGCCAGGTCGTGCATCGTCTGGCGGGTCTCCTGCGACCTGATGACGACGAAGTCCCACGGCTGCGAGTGGCCCACCGACGGGGCGGTGTGCGCGGCCTCCAGGACCCTCAGCAGGACCTCGTGCGGGATGGGGTCGGGGCGGAAGCCGTTGCGGATGTCCCGGCGTTCGCGCATGACCTTGAGCACGGCCTCGCGTTCGGCGTCGTCGTAGCCGGGGGCCGCCGGGCCCGCGTACTCCTCCGTCGTCGCCAGGTCCTCCGCGCTCTGTACGACGCCGTCCTGGTCGTCGCCCTCCCGCTGTGCCGGGAGGGTCACCGGCGGGGTCGGGGCGAGGTGGGCGGGCGTCGGCACGTGTCCCTCGACCGCCACGAACTCGCCCACGGTGGGGGGCTGTTCGGGGGTGGGGTGGGGGTCGGGGGCCTGGGCGTCTGCGGGCACGTGCGCGGCTTCTCGGGTCGGGGGTGTGTGGGGTTCCTCGGCGGTGGGGGGGACGTCGGGGAGGGGGGTGGGGACAACCGTTTCCGCAGGGGAGGGGGTGGGGTCGTCCATCAGGTGGGGGGATACGACGGTGGCTTCGGCAAGCTGCGCCTTGGGGGCCGGCTCGGTGTGGGCCGGGGTTTCGGGCTGGGCCGGGGGCTCGGTCTTCACCGCGGCGCGGGCGCGGGCTCGCCTGCCGGTGGGGCGGGCCTGGGGCTGTTCGGGGGTGGGCTCGGCCGGGGAGGCGGACTGGGCTTCGGGGGTGGTGGCCGTCGGCTGCGCCTCGGGCTGGGCCGGAGCGGTGGGGTGAGGGGCGGGGTGTTCGGGGGTGGGTGCCTCGGCTTCCGGGGTGGTGGCCTCGGCGGAGGTATCGGGGTCGAGCGGGGGCTCGGGCTGTTCGGGGGCTGCCGGTGCCTCGGCGTGGGGCGGCGTGGCCGCCTCGGGCTGGGCTGCGGCGGGGATCTCCGGTTCGGCCGGTGCCGTGGGCTGCTCAAGGGGGGTGGCCTCGGGCTCCGCGAGGGGGGAGGTCTGGGCCAGGGGTGCGGGGTCGCCGGGCTGGGTTTCGGGCTGTCCGTCGGTGGAAGCCTCGGGCTGGACCGGTGTAGCGGACTGCGCCTCCGGCTGCTCGTGGACGGGAGTGTTCGGCTGCACCGGTACGCCAGGCTGCGGCTCGGGCTGACCGGCGGAGGGGGCCTGGGACTCCCCCGGTGCCTCGGGCTGAACCGGCACTTCGGAGTGTCCCGGTGCTTCGGGGTGTCCTGCGACGGGGACCTCGGGCTCGCCCGGCTCCTCTGAGGCGACCGGGACTTCGGGTTGGCCAGCGGCGGAGACCTCGGCCTGGCCCAACTCTCCGTGCTGGACGGGCGCTTCGGGCTCGCCCGGCATCCCCGGTTGCACCGCCTCGGGTGCGGGGACCTCGGCCTGACCCAACTCCACCGACTGGACCGGCGCTTCGGACTGCTCGGCAGCCAAGGCTTCCGTCCCGACCGGCGTCTCCGGCTGCACCACCTCCGGCGCGGGGGCCTCGGCCTGGCTCAACTCGCCCGGCTGAACCGGCACTTCGGACTGCCCGGCCGCCAGAACCTCGGTCTCCCCCGGCACGCCGGGCTGCGTCGCCTCAGGCGCGGGGACCTCGGCCTGACCCAACTCGCCAGGCTGAACCGGCACTTCAGACTGCCCGGCCGCCAGAACCTCGGCCTCCCCCGGCACGCCGGGCTGCGCCGCCTCGGACGCGGGGACCTCGGCCTGACCCAACTCCTCAGACTGCACCGGAACTTCGGACTGCCCTGCGGCCAAGACCTCCGCCTCGCCCGACACCTCCGACTGCCCGGCCGTGGAGACTTCACCCTCAGCCGACACCTCGGTCTGCGCCGCCACCTGCTCGTGCGCGGGAGCCTCGCCCTGGACCGGGACTCCGGCCTCGGCACCCAGCGGGGTCGGATCGGCGGTCGCGTCCTGCGTCGTGGGCTCGGCGTCCGCCGGAGCGGCGGGCTGGGCACCGACAGGCTCGGGCTGAGCCGGGGCCTCGGGGTGAGCCGGAGCCTCTGCGTGAGCCGGGACGTCAGGCTGGACCGGAGCTTCGGCATGAGCGGGGACCTCAGGCTGGGCCAGAGCCTCGGCGTGAGCCGGTACCTCGGGCTGGGCCGGGTGCTCAGGCTGAGCCGGAACCTCGACCTGCCTCACCAAGCCCTCTGCCACGACACCCTCGGCCAGTACGACACCTTCGGCCGGAGCAGCACTCCCGGCCGGAGCCACACTGTCGACCAGAGCCGCGCCCTCAGCCGGAACCGCGCTCTCGACCGGAGCCGCACCTTCAACCGCAGCCGCACCCTCGCCCGAAGCCGCATCCCCGACCGGGGCAACACCCTCAGCCGCAGCCACACCCTCGACCAGCGCCGCATCCCCAGCCGGAACCGCACCCCCGACCAAAACCGCACCCTCAGCTGCAGCCGCACCTTCGACCAGAGCAGCACCCCCAACCGGAGCCTCGCCCTCGGCCAAAGCCGCACCTTCGGTCAAAACCGCACCCTCGGCCTGAGCAACCCCCTCAGCCAGAACGGCACCCTCAGCCAACACCGCACCCGCGACCTGCCCCGCTCCCCCACCCTCGGCAACCACCTGCACCTCAGGCTCGACAACTGCCTGGGCCGAAGCCTCCAGCGGCGCCTCCGGCTGGGCAGCCGGCTCCGAAGTCGTCGTCTCGGACACCACCTGCGCAGGAGCAACGAGTTGAGGGCCCGCCCCCCACGGGCTCGCCCCCTGAGGGGCTGCCTCCTGCAAGGGCTGCGCGTCGAAGTACTCGGGTCCCGTCGGCGCGGGGCCCGCCTGGCGGAGCGGCGCGTCCGCCGGGCCGCGGTCCGCGAGGGAGCGGACGGGGCTGGCGGAGGCGTCGGGGATGGGCGGGCCGAGGTGCAGCGGCCGGCGGGGGGTGATCGGCGGGATGGGGGTGGTCGGAGCGGTCCTGCGGGGACGGCTCATCGCGGGCCGGCGTACGGCACCGAGATCGACGGAACCGGTGTCCCGCCCCCCGGTCTCGTGCGGTCCGGGCTCATGCGGACCGGACTGCTGCCCACCGCCCGCTTCGACACCGGTCGCTCCAGCACTGATCGCACCAGCACTGATCGCTTCAGCACCGGCCGCTTCGACATGGGCAGCCTCAACACCGCCCGCTCCAGCACCGGCCGCTCCGACATGAGCCGCCTCAACACCGCCCACCCCAGCACCAACCGCCTCCGCGTCGGCCGTTTCAACACCGGTCGCCCCAACACCAACCCCTACGACACCGCCCGCCTCGACAGAGACCGGCACGGCAGGGATCTGCTCAGCGGGGACCGACTGCGCAAGGGCCGGTTCCACAAGAACCGGCTCCGTGAAGACCGGTGCCGCGAACGCCTGTTCCGTACCGCCCGGCACTCCGTGCACCTGCTCGCCGGTGCCCTCGGCCCCCGCCCCCTGAACACCGTACGCGGCGTCTTCGGGAACGCCTGCCCCGGTCAACCCCTGTGTACCCACGGCCGATCCCCCCACTGCCTGAACACCCGTTCCTCGTGCGTCTGTCTGTGTGTCCTGGGCGTAGGGCCAGTTTTCAGGAACCCCCGCGTCCTGAACCCCGGGGTAGCCAGCGTGGACGGTCTCGACCACCGGTTCCGGTGCGGGCGGGGCGATCTCGTTGCCCCAGGCGCTCTGGGCGCCGGGCAGGAGGAGGAGGTCTTCGTCCTCGGCGGGGGTCTCGGAGAGGTAGGCGTACGCGGCGGGTGTGGGAACGCCCGGCTGCTCCACCGTGCCTGCGTTCTCCGGCAGCCCCTCGCCCGGGATCTGGCCGGTGTCGGTCATGCGTACCCCTCGCCCATCGGTTAGTGCTCCTACGACCTGCTCACCGGAGCGGCGCACCGACCGCCCGCAGTGAAGAACGAGCCTCCGCGCCCAGCGGCACGAACGACCCGCCCGAAAAAGCGACAAAGCCATTCAGTGGCATTGTCCCGGTCATGGTCGCGCCGCGACAGGTTGCCCCGCGGCGCTCCGCTGTGGACTGCGCCACGTTGCGCGGCCCTCCGGTTCGTGTCGTACCGCACGTGTCCAAAGCGGACGCGCTTTTCCGGACATTGGCTGATGAACTGCCGGGGCCCGGAAAGCGGTACGACGATCGGCCAGCCTACCGCGCGCAGTACGACAACAGGATCACAGCCCGCGATCCGGAAGCACCCCGCTGAGCAGGAAGACCACGCTGCGGCGGCGCTCCGTCCAGGCGCGGGTGTCGAGTTGGACGGACTGGAGGAGGGCGCATTCGACGTGGTAGCCGTGCTCGGTGAGGTCGCGGCCGACGCGTTCGGCGGCGTCTCGGGTGAGGGCGTGGGTGACGATGCGTTCGGGCCGGCGGTCGGCGACGGCGGTGACGACGGCGGGGCCGCCCCCGCCGACGCGGACGACGTCGGGTTCGGGGAGGTTCTCCAGGACGTGAGGGGCGGTGCCGCGGACGATCTGGAGCTGGACGCGGAGGTTACGGGCCGTCGCGTCGGTGCGGGCGCAGGCGTCGATGTCCTGGTCGACGGCGAGGACGGCCGCTCCGGTGCGGGCGGCCTCCGTCGCGAAGGCGCCGGTGCCGCAGCCGATGTCCCAGACGAGATCGCCCGTACGCGGTCCCAGGCGGGCGAGTTGGGCCGTCCGCAGGAGCTGGGACTCGCCCTCGCCCCGGCCGTCCGCGTGGGCGTGGCCGCGCGGACCGGTGGCCGGGTCGCGGCCCGCGATCCACTCGCCCTGCCCGCCCGCGGTGACGGGTCCGCCGATGACGATGACGACGTTGGGGTCGCGCCAGCTGCGGTCGGCGGCCTTGTCGGACGACAGGACGCTCACGCGCTCGCGCTCGGTGCCCAGTTCCTCGCAGACGACGAACGTGCGGTGCACGCCCTCCAGGAGCAGGCCGAGTTCGGCGGGTCCGGCGCCCGGTGAGGTGAGGACGGCGACCTTGGTGTGGGCGCGGCAGACGTTCACCGCGCGGCGCAGGGTGCGGCGGTGGGCGACGACGACCTGGGCGTCGTCCCACGGCATGCCCGCGCGGGCGAAGGCGGCGGCGACCGAGGAGACCCCGGGGACGACCTCGACCTCCAGGCCGAACTCGGGTGCGCGCAGGGTCCGTACGACGCCGAAGAAGCCGGGGTCGCCGTCGGCGAGGACGACGGCGGTGCCGCGGTGGTGGCCGGCGATGCGGCGGGCGGCGAGGGCGACGCTGCCGAGGCGGATGCGTTCCGCGCCGGGCGGGATCTCGGGGAGCGCGAGGTGGTGGGCAGCGCCGGCGACGAGGGTGGCGCCCGCGAGGGCGGAGCGGGCCGCGGCGTTCAGGGGCGAGCCGTCCCAGCCGATCACCGTGACGCGGTCGGCCATCTTCGTCAGTCTCCCGGGTGTTCACGCAGGCAGCGGGTCCCGTGAGGGTACCTGGTCATGCCGTGCGGGGTGCTCCGCGGGATCAGTTCCAGTCGGCGTACGAGGTGTAGCCGCCGCTCTCCGCGAGGGAGTCGCCCGCGCCGTCGAGGTCCTCGGGGAGGAGGCTCCAGACGATGTGGTCGGTGCGGGCCTCGGTCCAGGTGCCGTCCTCGGCGCGGACTCTGACTATCGAGGCGTTCCGCAGGACGCCCTCGCTGATGCAGCCGATCTTCTGGGTCACCTGCTGGGCGGCCGTGTTGTCGGCCGCCGTGCGGAGTTCGATGCGTTGCATGCCCTGGGCGGTGAAGAGCCATTGGGCGGCGGCGAGGGCGGCTTCGGAGGCGTAGCCCTCGCCTCGGGCCCAGGGGGCGGTGATGTAGGACATCTCGGTGGAGCGGACGTGCCAGTCGGTTCCGGTCAGCCGGAGCACGCCCACCAGGCGTTGGGTGAGGAATTCCGTGATCGCCAGGTCGAGGCCGTGCCCTGCGGCGCGTTTCGCGGGGGCGCCCTCCGTGATCCAGTGGAGGGCGTCGGCCTCGGTGAAGGGGTGGGGGACGGACGTCCAGGCGGTGACTTGTTCGTCGCCTGCCATCGCGGTCAGCGCCGGGACGTCGTCCTCGTCGAGGGGGCGCAGCACCAACCGCTCCGTGTTGATGGAGATGGTGGGGAAGGTGCTCGTCATTGCGCCGCTCCGTAACCTTCGTCGAGAGCCTTGTGGGCCCTCTGCTGAACTGCCCAGCATGCAGTATGCGGGCCGGGCGGCACACCACCGGGTCAGCCGGTGGTCACCGGCAGGACCGAGCCCTGGTACTTGTCCTTGAGGAACGTGTGCACCTCGGGTGAGGTGAGGAGTTCGGCGAGCTTGCGTACGCGTGCGTCGTTCTCGTTGCCGCGTTTGACGGCGAGGAGGTTGGCGTACGGGTTGTCCTTCGCCGACTCCAGGTGGATCGCGTCCTTGGCGGGGCTGAGGCCCGCGTCCTGGGCGTAGTTGTTGTTGATGACGGCGATGGTCACGTCGTCGAGGGAGCGGGGCAGTTGGGCGGGTTCCAGTTCCTTGATGACGAGCTTCTTCGGGTTGGCGGTGATGTCGGCCGGGGAGGCCGTCGCCCCCGCCCCCGCCTTGAGGGTGATCAGCCCTGCCGAGGCGAGGAGTTTGAGGGCGCGGCCCTCGTTGGTGGTCTCGTTGGGGACGGCGACGGTGGCTCCGTCGGCGAGCTTGGAGAGGTCCTTGATCTTCTTCGAGTAGACGCCCATGGGCGGCAGGTACGCCTTGACGACGGAGACCAGGTCGGTGCCCTTCGACTTGTTGAACTCGTCGAGGAACGGCTGGTTCTGGTAGAGGTTGGCGTCCAGCGAGCCTTCCTGGAGCGCGGTGTTCGGCAGGACGTAGTCCGTGAACTCCCGGATCTCCAGCTTGAGTCCGGCCTTGGCGGCGAGGTTGTCCTTGATGTAGGCGAGGACTTCCCCGGCGGGTACGGCGGTGGCGCCGACGACGAGCGTGCCGTCGTCCTTCTCGGCGCTGTCACCGCCGGAACCGCACGCCGTCAGCCCGAGGGCCAGTGCCGCCACCGTCACGACTGCCTTGCGCAGCATGTCTGTTCTCCCCCGGTCGGGCTGTGCGAAAGGTCAGAAGGACGGGATGACGGAACCCTTGTACTTGTCCTCGATGAACTTCTTGACCTCGGGCGAGGTGAGGAGCTTGGCGAGCTTCTCGACGCGCGGGTCCTTCTCGTTGCCCTCCTTCACCGCGAGGAAGTTGCCGTACGGGCTGTCCTTGGCGGACTCCAGGACGATCGCGTCGGTGGCGGGCTTGAGGTCGGCCGCGATGGCGTAGTTGCCGTTGATGACGGCGGCGTCGACGTCGTCCAGGGAGCGCGCGGTCTGGGCCGCCTCGACCTCCTTGAACTTGAGGTTCTTGGGGTTCTTGGTGATGTCCTGCGGGGTCGCCTCGCTGCCGGCGCCGTCCTTGAGGGTGATGAGCCCGTTGGCGGCGAGCAGCTTCAGGGCACGCGCCTCGTTGACCGCGTCGTTGGGGACGGCGATCGTCGCACCGCTCTTCAGCTCGTCGGCCTTCTTGACGTTCTTGGAGTAGAGGCCGAGCGGCTCCAGGTGGACCGTGACGACGGGCACGATGTGGGTGCCGCGCTTCTTGTTGAAGTCGTCGAGGTACGGCTGGTTCTGGAAGTAGTTGGCGCCGACGGAGCCGTCCTCGGTCGCGGTGTTCGGGACGATGTAGTCCTGGAACTCCTTGACCTCCAGGTCGAGTCCGGCCTTCTTCGCGAGGTTGTCCTTCACGAAGTCGAGGATCTCGGCGTGGGGAACGGGGCTCGCGGCGACGACGAGCGGGCCGCTGTAGTCCTTGGACGAGGAGGCGTTGTCCTTGTCGGAACCGCAGGCGCTGAGCGCGAAGGTGAGCGCTCCGGCGGCGAGGACGGCGGTGGTGATTTTGGCGGTGTTACGCACGAAAAGTGCCTTTCCTGAGGGTGTGACGACCCCGCGAAGGGTGGTGCGGGGAAAATTGGGGGGGTGCTCCAGGGCGTGTCAGGCGGCCTTGCCGACCGTCGCCGTCTCCTTCGTCTTGAGCAGTCGCAGCTTCGGCGCCGGGCCGGAGCGTCCGCCCCGGCGGTGCAGCGAGCGGGCCGCGTAGTCGCCGGCGAACTGGATGAGGGAGATGACGACCGCGAGGATGAGGACGGTGATCCACATCATCTCGGTCTCGAAGCGCTGGTAGCCGTAGCGGATGGCGATGTCGCCGAGCCCGCCCGCGCCGACCGTCCCGGCCATCGCCGAGTACCCGATGAGCGCGACGATCGTGGTCGTCGTGGAGGCGATCAGCGAGGGCAGCGACTCGGGGACGAGGACCTTACGGACGATCGTCCAGGTGTTGCCGCCCATCGACTGCACGGCCTCCACGAGCCCGCCGTCCACCTCGCGGACGGCCGTCTCGACGAGGCGGGCGAAGAACGGGATGGCGCCGATGGCCAGGGGCACGATCGCGGCCTCGCGGCCGATCGTCGTACCGGTGATGGTCCGGGTGAAGTTCATCAGCGCGACCATCAGGATGATGAACGGCATCGAGCGGGCGACGTTCACGATCTGGCCGATGACCTTGTTCGCGACGACGTTCTGGAGGAGGCCGCCCCGGTCGGTGAGGACGAGCAGGATGCCGAGCGGGAGGCCGCCGACGACGGCGATGGCGGTGGACCAGCCGACCATGTAGAGGGTGTCCCAACACGCCTGCGACAGCAGGGGCTGCATCTCGGACCAGGTCACTGGGCACCGTCCTTCACCAGTACGGGCTCGTCGCCCACCACGTCGATCTGGAGGCCCTGCTCGCGCAGGAACCCGATGGGCACCACGTTGTCCTCGTACCGGCCGGGCAGTTCGATGCGCATCCGGCCGACCTGGAGGCCGCCGACGGTGTCGATGGCGGCGCCGAGGATCGAGATGTCGATGTTGTAGGTCCGCGAGAGCTGCGAGATGACCGGCTGGGTGGCGGCCTCGCCCTGGAAGGTGACGTCGACGACGGTCCGGTCGTCGCCGGTCCGCTCGCCGCTCACCGGGAACAGTGCCGACGCCAGCTCCGAGCCCGGCGTCGCGAGGAGTTCGCTGACCGTGCCGGACTCGACGATCCGGCCGTTCTCCATGAGGGCGGCGGAGTCGCAGATCGACTTCACGACGTCCATCTCGTGCGTGATGAGCAGGACCGTCAGGCCGAGCTGGCGGTTCAGGTCGCGCAGGAGCTGGAGGATCGAGCGGGTCGTCTCCGGGTCGAGGGCGCTGGTCGCCTCGTCGGAGAGGAGGACCTTGGGGTCGCCGGCGAGGGCGCGGGCGATGCCGACGCGCTGCTTCTGGCCGCCGGAGAGCTGGGCGGGGTACGCCTTCGCCTTGTCGGCGAGGCCGACCAGGTCGAGGAGTTCGAGGGCCTTCGTGGCGCGCGCCCTGCCGTTCACACCGAGGATCTCCAGCGGGAGTTCCACGTTGTCCTGGACGGTCCGCGAGGAGAGCAGGTTGAAGTGCTGGAACACCATGCCGATCCGGCTGCGCGCCCGGCGCAGCTCCTTGCCGGCGCGGGGACCGCGGCCCGCCAGCGCGGTGAGGTCCTGCCCGGCCACGGTGACCGTCCCGGCGGTGGGGCGCTCCAGGAGGTTGACGCAGCGGATCAGCGAGGACTTTCCGGCGCCGGACTGGCCGATGACGCCGTACACCTCGCCCTCGCGGACGTGCAGATCGACGCCGTCGAGGGCGAGGACCTCGCGGCCTCGGGTGCGGTAGACCTTGGTCAGGCCCGATGTGGTGATCACTGGGGTTCCGTCACTGTCGAGTACGGGGCGTGGGTGTGCCCCGGTACGAGAGGGGGGCGGGCGCGCTCGGTCGCGTACGGCTGATTCCGTACGGGGGCGGGGCGCGGCGGCGCGGCTCGCTTCAGGGGCGCGAGCGCAGGGGGATGGTGCGGGGGCCCTCTAGAAGGCGCGCATTCGACACAGACAACGAGCACCGGGCGTCATGGTCGCCTCGGTCGCAAGGGTGCGGCTGCTCGTCGTGGTCATGCGATCAGTAAAGCAGACGTATGGTCCTGACAGGGAGTGCTCAGTCCGCATGCTGGACAGGCATGGACAGGCCGGCGCGGGGTGCATTTATGCCGGTTAACCTGGGGTTATGCCGGTTCTTGTGGTCGTACGGCGCTGCTCGCCGTCGTCAAGCTGTGGTCAACGCCACGACCCCGGCTCAGGGGGCTGATACCGGCGTAATAGGGTCGGCGCATGCTTGTTGCCCTGACCGTGGTGACGTCCGTCGCCGCGCTGCTGCTCGCCGCGTGGTGCGGTTGGGCGGCCTACCGTGACCAGCCGACCAAGGACTGGCACTTCATCGGGATGGCCGTGGTGACGGTGCTGGCCGTCGTCCAGCTCGTCGTCGGGATCGTGCAGCTCGCGCGGGGTGACAAGCCGGATCAGGGGACGACGATCTTCGTCGCCTATCTGCTGGGGGCCTTCGCCTGTGTGCCGGCCGCGGCGTTCATGTCGCTGGCCGAGCGGACGCGGTGGGGGTCGGTGACGGTCGCGGCGAGTGGCGTCGTGCTGGCGGTGCTGGAGGTGCGGCTCTATGACATCTGGGGAGGCTGAGGTGGGCGCGGACGCGGGGCGCCGGCTCATCGGCGGGCCGGGGATGCTGCTCGTCTGGTTCTACGGGGTGATGGTCGTCGGGGCCGTGTCGCGGTCCGTCTACCAGATCGCCACGGAGTTCGACCGGGCGCCGCTCGCGTACTCGCTGTCCGCGGTCGCCGGGGTCGTGTACGGGTTCATCACGTACTCGCTCGTCCGGGGCGGGGAGGCGGCGCGCAAGGCGGCGCAGGTGTGCTGCGCCGCCGAACTTGCGGGCGTGTTGATCGTGGGGACGTGGACGCTTCTGGATCAGGCCGCGTTCCCGGATTCGACCGTGTGGTCGGACTACGGGATGGGGTACGTGTTCATCCCGGTCCTGCTTCCGCTGTCCGCGCTGTACTGGTTGCGGAAAGCGCCTGCCCAGAAGGGTGTCTGAGGTTCGATCGCGACCTCTGCGCCGTCGTGGCTGGTCGCGCAGTTCCCCGCGCCCCTGAACAAAAACGGCTACGCCGTTTTGGCGTATTCCCCTGCCGGTTTCTCCAGCACGATCATCGGTACGCCGTCCGTGCCCTCCGACGTGCCTACCGTCTCGTAGCCCACCTTCCTGTACAGCCTCAGGTTGCCCTCGCTGCGGTGGCCCGTGTGGAGGCGGAAGCGTTTGGCTCCGCGTTCCTCCGCCAACGCCGCCTCGGCCGCTCGCAGGAGCCTCGCGCCGATGCCGTGGCCCTGGAGGCGGGGGTGGACGCAGAGTTTGCCGATGGAGGCGGCGCCGTCGTCCGTGATGTGGCCGCGGACGGAGCCGACCACCTCTTCGCCGAGGCGGGCGACGAAGACGCAGTCGGTGGTCAGCTCCTCGCGGACGGAGTCCAGCGACTGGACGAGCGGGTCGATCCGGTAGTTGCCGTACAGGGCGGCCTCACTCTGGAAACACAGGTACTGAAGCCTGAAGATCTGCTCGGCATCCTGCTCGGTGGCACCCGAGATGGTCACGCTCATGCCCATGTGCGCACGCCTCCCGCTCATCTGATCGTCGGTAGTTCTCCACTCCTATCCCCGCGCTCGCCGGGCCGCAACCTCCCGGACACTCAGTGGTCCTGTGACATACCCAACGTCAGCAGGTTTCAGGTCAGGCGTTGCGGAAATCCGCACGCGCGAGCAGGCCGGTGTCCGGGTTGTCGGTGAAGACCCCGTCGATCCCGGTGGCGAAGTACGTACGGAACGCCCCGAACGGGTCCCCGTAGCCGTCCGCGTCCGTGCCCTTGCGGTACTCGGCCGGCAGGAAGGGGTTCTCGTTGCGCATCGTGTAGGGGTGCAGGATCAGGCCGGCCTTGTGCGCGTCGCGCACCAGCGTCGTCGGCTTCGTCAGCCTGCCGTCCGCGTCCCTCGGGATGATCAGGTTGAGGGTCGGGCCGATGCCCTGCGCGTACCCGGCGATCTCCTTGAGGCCCTTCGGGGTGATCAGGTCGTCGACCGTGCGCGGGTCGCCGGACTCGACGAAGTCGTAGGGGCGGGTGCCGGCCGCGTCGAGGAGGACGACGAGGGGGTTGCCGACGAGCTTGTTCAGCCGCTGGATGCTGGTCGGCTCGAAGGACTGGAGGATGACGGGCGAGTCCGCCTTGTCCTTGCCGTACTTGCGCAGCAGCTTGGCCACCCGCTCCTCAAGGCCGAGGCCCTGCTTGCGGAAGTAGGTGGGGTGCTTGGTCTCGGGGTAGATCCACACCTGCTTGCCACGCCTGCGGGTCTGCTCGTCCTGCCACTTGAGGACCTCCTCGAAGGTGGGGATCTCCCAGCGGCCGTCGTACAGCGTGTTGTGCGGGCGGTTGGCCGGAATGCGCTCGATCGCGCGCAGCCGCTTCAGCTCCGCGAGCGTGAAGTCCTCCGTGAACCAGCCGGTGACGGAGACGCCGTCCAGGACCTTCGTGCGCTTGCGGTCCTTGAACTCGGCGTGCGAGGCGACGTCCGTCGTGCCGCCGATCTCCGGTTCGTGCCGGCAGACGATGTGCCCGTCCTTGGTGGGGACCAGGTCGCCCGCCTCGATGATGTCCGCGCCCATGTCGAGGGCGAGTTGGTAGGAGCCGAAGGTGTGCTCCGGGCGGTAGCCGCTGGCACCCCGGTGGCCGATGATCGTCGGGACGGGCAGGCTCTTCAGACCGCCGCCGTGCCCCTGCGTACGGCTCGCCGCGCTCGCCGTACCCGGGATGCCTACGACCGTCCCGGTCGCGCCCAGTACCGCCGCGCCCAGCAGTGCGCGCCGTGCGGTGCCCCGCGTGCCCTCGTCCTGCGTCGCCATGGACTCTCCCCATTCGTCGTCGGCTCGTGCGTGCGCGCTGATCGTAGGGGCGTGAACATGGCTACCGGGAGAACACGAACGGGTTTCGCGGCCGTCTCGCAGGTAAACCCGTGTCAACAGTACGTAAGACCTCGGTGCCCGATGTGCGTCACCCGGGTAGCCGAGAGTAACGTGCCTACCTGCACGGACTTATACACAATCCCTTGACATCGGAGGGCCCGTTGTCCCGCTTCGCACTCCTCAAGACAGTCCTCGGACCGGTCATGCGGCTGTGGTTCCGGCCGCAGGTGGAGGGGATCGAGAACATTCCGGGGGACGGGCCTGTCATCCTCGCGGGCAACCATCTCACGTTCATCGACTCGATGATCCTGCCGCTGGTGTGCGACCGGCAGGTGTTCTTCATCGGGAAGGACGAGTACGTCACGGGGACGTCGCTCAAGGGGCGGCTCATGGCGTGGTTCTTCACGGGGGTCGGGATGATCCCCGTCGACCGGGACGGGGGGCGTGGGGGTGTCGCCGCGCTGATGACCGGACGCCGGGTCCTTGAAGAGGGCAAGGTGTTCGGGATCTACCCCGAGGGGACGCGGTCGCCCGACGGCCGTCTGTACCGGGGGCGGACCGGGATCGCGCGGCTGACGCTGATGACCGGGGCGCCGGTGGTGCCGTTCGCGATGATCGGGACGGACAAGTTGCAGCCGGGGGGTGCGGGGGTTCCTCGGCCGGGGAAGGTGACCGTGCGGTTCGGGGAGGCGATGGAGTTCTCCCGGTACGACGGGATGGGGCGGGACCGGTATGTGCTGCGGGCGGTGACGGATTCGGTGATGGCTGAGGTCATGCGGTTGTCGGGGCAGGAGTATGTGGATATGTACGCGACCAAGGCGAAGGCAGCCTGATCGCCGTAGGGGTTCTGCTGTGGGGCGGGGAACTGGTGCGTCGTGGTTGATCGCGCAGTTCCCCGAGCCCCTTTAGGCCAACTTGCGTCCCCGGAGCAAGAACCATGCCGCCACTGACGCTGCCAGCAGCACCGCCGCGCCCACCCCTGCCGCCAGCGACAAGCCGTCGATGAACGCTTCTCTCGCCGAGGTCAGCAGCGCCTCCGCCGTGTGTTCCGGGAGAGTTGCCGCTGATTCGACCGCGCCGCCCAGGGATTCGTGGGCCGCGGCCGGGGTGCCCGCCGGGGAGTCGAAGCCTCGGTAGACGCCCGTCACTATCGAGCCCAGGGCGGCGATACCGAGGGCGGCGCCCAGTTCGTACGCCGTTTCCGAGACCGCCGAGGCCGAACCTGCCTGTTCCTTCGGGACGGAGGACAGGATGACGTCGGCTGTCACGGTGAAGGAGAAGCCCGCGCCGAGGCCGACGACCAGGAGGGACGCGCCTAGGAGGGGGTAGCCCGTCGACGTGTGGAGTTGGGTGAGGGCGGCCAGGGCTATGCCGATCGCGGCGAGGCCGCCGGAGACGACGACGCGTACCGAGTAGCGGCGGGCCGCGCGGCCGGCGAGGAGACCTGCTGCCACCGCGCCGATCGCCGCCGGGAGTTCGGCGAGGCCCGCTTCCAACGGGCGGCGTCCCTGGACGAGTTGGAGGTACTGGGAGAGGAAGAAGACCAGGCCGGAGAGGCCGAGGATGGTCAGGAGGTCGGCCAGGACCGCGCCGCTGAAACCCCGGTTGCGGAACAGGTGCATGTCCAGCAGGGGGACGGGCAGCGCGAGTTGGCGGCGTACGAAGCCGTAGAGCGCGACGGCGCCGAGGACGCCGACCGTCAGGGCGAGCGGCGTGACGCCGTGGGACGCGGCCTCCTTCACGCCGTACACGACCGCGATCATGCCGACGAGGGAGAGCAGGACGCTCGGGAGGTCCCAGGGGCCGGGGTTCGGGTTGCGGGACTCCGGGAGGAGCTTCGCGCCGATCACGACGAGGGCCGCCATCACCGGGAGGTTGATGAGGAAGACCGAGCCCCACCAGAAGTGTTCGAGCAGGAAGCCGCCGACGATCGGGCCGATCGCCGTACCGGCGGAGGCCGTCGCCCCCCAGATGCCGACCGCGAGGCTGCGCTCACGGGGGTCGGGGAAGAGGTTGCGGATCAGCGCGAGGGTCGCCGGCATGAGGGTCGCGCCGGCCACGCCGAGGAGCGCGCGGGCCGCGATCATCAACTCCGGTGTCGTGGCATAGGCGTTGAGGACCGATATCAGGCCGAACGCCGACGCGCCGACGAGCAGGATGCGCTTGCGGCCGATCCGGTCGCCGAGGCTGCCCATCGAGACGAGGAGGCCGGCGATGACGAACGAGTAGACGTCGCCGATCCACAGCAGCTGCGTGCCGGACGGCTTGAGATCCTCGCTGATGTACGGGGTCGCGAGGCCGAGGACGGTGGCGTCCACGGCCACCAGCAGCACGGCGAGCACGAGGACGGAGAGCGCGAGCCAGCGGCCCGGACGCTTCACCACCTCGGTCGTACCCGTCGTCTGCACGGTGCTGGTCATGATTCCTCTCTCCTTAGCGCACCGCCGAGCAACAGCTCGACGGTCATGTGGTGGAAGTCCTTGGGGGCGCCCTTTCCGCACTGGACGAGCCAGGCGGCGGACGCGAGCAGGCCGTAGAGGGCCTCGGTGAGCCAGACCGGGGTCAGATCGATCCTGAACTCGCCGGCCAGCTGGCCGCGTCTGAAGAGCGCCGCGAGCCGTTCGTCGAGCCGCGCCCAGCCCTCGTTGAGGCCCTCGCCCTCGAAGAGCTGGTTCTCCGTGTAGAGGAAGGCGATCAGCGCGGCGGCGGGTTCGAGTTCGCGGACCAGGCGGCGGACGGCGTCCTGTGCCGTCCCCTCGTCGAGCCGGGCCGCGTCGAGCGCGGTCTCGCACTCCGCGATGCCGTGCGCCTCCAGGGCGCGGATCAGGGCGTCCCGGCCCGCGAAGTGGCGGTGCAGGGTCGCGCGGCTGATGCCCGCCGCTTTCGCCACCTCGTCCATCGTGGCGGTGGCTTTGCGGGTCAGCAGGGCTGCGGCGGTGCGCAGCACGTGGTCACGGTCGACGGCCATGAGACGACCATAGCCCATGTGAGACATCTTTGTCTCATCGAGGGCATGGCCGTCTCAGAACTCCCTGTTCGGAGAGGGTGTGGTGGCTAGTGCCAGGGGAGGGAGGCGCGGGTCGTCCAGTAGGCGGCCGGGGGCTCCGCGAGCGTGGACAGGGCGGCCTTCTGGGTGTCGTCCAGGGTGATCGTCTCGGCCTTCAGGTTGGCCGTGAGCTGGGCGGTCGTCGCGGCGCCGGAGAGGGCGAAGCCTGTCCAGGGCTGGGCCAGGACCCAGGCCAGGGCGATCGCGTCGGGGCCGACGCCGGTCTCCTCGGCGAGCTTCCTTACGGCTTCGGGGGCTGCCGCGCCCGCGAGGCGGCCGTTGGCCATGCCCTCCTTGACGATCACCGTGAGGCCGGCGGCGTGCGCCTCGGCGAGGGCCTGGGCCGCGGAGGTCTCCAGGGCGTTGTACGTCGACTGGACCGTGCTGAACAGGGGTTTCCCGTCGACCGTGATGTCCAGGGCCGCCCTGATCGTGTCCGCCTGGGCGGGGCCGCTGGTCGAGAAGCCGACGGGGGTGCCGGACTCCGCGAGCCTCGCGTGCAGGGCCTTGTCCGTCAGGGCCGGGCTGTCCGGGGTGACCGAGTGGATCTGGTACAGGTCCAGCCGCTCGCCGAGCAGGGCGTCCGTCTCGGCGCGCTGACGGTCGTACGTCGTGAGCGTGTGGTCCTTGACCTCGTGCTTCTCGGCGTCCGTCGTCCAGTCCGCCGTGTACGTGTAGCCCCATTTGCTGCCTACGGCCACGTCGTCGATCGCCGGGTTCTCTCGGAGCCAGTCCGCGAGGAACTCTTCCGACCTGCCGTACGAGCGGGCGGCGTCGAGGTAGCGGATGCCGGCGGTGTGGGCGGCGGTGAGGAGGTCGTGGCTGCGGGCTCGCAGGGCCTCGACACTCCGGTCCTCTCCCAGGTCGCGGTCCCGGCCGAGGTTGATATAACCGGGGCGGCCCACCGCGGCCAGGCCCAGGCCCAGGCGGGGGGTGGGAAGGGTGGTCAGACGCATGTGGGGGTCCTGTTCGCAGAGGCTCGCTTTACCCCGTCAACGTAACCCGGCCGCTCACGGGGTGACCTCCCGGCTGTCCTCCAGGGCTTTGCGGGCGTACGTCACGTACCTCGCGAAGACCTCCGGGCGGGCGGCGCGGGTGATGTCCAGCACCGGGGAGTCGGCTCGGCGGACGCCGGGGAGGTAGGGGGAGGTACGGCAGCGGCCTGTCGTGCCGTCGGGGTCGACCAGCGAGAGGTATCCCGTGGGGAGCTGCCGGGTGTAGCGGACCGCCATCCGTCCCGGGTGTCCCTCCGCCGCGAAGTCCGCCGCGACCCGGGAGAGTTGGCGTGCCGCCTCGGCGGCTCGGGCGGGGATTCCGGAGTCACCGAGACTGTCCGCGTACGCGGCGAGGAGTGGGGAGTCGGGGTCGGCGACGAGGTAGGTGATGTGCACGCCTCGGCGGAGCAACTGGCGTACGGGGTCGGTGAAGTCGTGTTCGGGGCGGGAGACGAAGAGGCCGGTGAGGCTGCGGAGGGTGATGCCCACTTCGATGATCTCGGTGCGGGTGTCGGCGATGAACGCGGTCTTCTCGGCGGGGGCCGGGCGGCCGTGGGCGTGGACACGCAGGCCGCCGGAGCCGTCTCGGGCGTCCAGCGCCTCCGCCGACGTGGCTCTGTGGGGTTTGGTTCGCCCCCGCCGCCCCTACCCGTCCCGTCCTGAAGGGGCTGTGCCCCTTCCACCCCCTTCGCCCAAGGGGGTGGGGGCCTTGTTTGTGGGCGAGTGCGGGTGGTTTTGGGTTGAGCGCGCAGTTCCCCGCGCCCCTGGAGGGGGGGAAGGGGCCTTCGGCCCTCCCCCCCTCCCCCGCCCGGTTCGGGGGCGGGTTTGGTTCCTGGTGGGGATTACTTGTTCTTGGCCTCTGACCACTTGTGTTGTTCGGCCACGTTCGACTTCAGTTCCGTCAGTTGGATCGCCACCGCGCTCGGGGCCGTGCCGCCCCGGCCGTTGCGGGAGGCGAGGGCGCCGGGGACGTTGAGGACGGTGCGGACGTCGGGGGTGAGGTGGGGGGAGATCTTGGCGAATTCGGTGTCGGTGAGGTCGTTGAGTTCCTTGGACTGGGACTCCGCCTCCTTGACGCACTCGCCGGCGACCTCGTGGGCCACGCGGAAGGGGACGCCCTGTTTGACGAGCCATTCCGCGATGTCCGTGGCCAACGAGAAGCCTGCCGGGGCGAGTTCTTCCATGCGGTCGCGGTGGATCGTCAGGGTGGCGATCATGCCGGTGAAGGCCGGGAGGAGGACTTCGAGCTGGTCGCAGGAGTCGAAGACGGGCTCCTTGTCCTCCTGGAGGTCGCGGTTGTAGGCGAGGGGGAGCGCCTTCAGGGTGGCGAGGAGGCCCGTGAGGTTGCCGATCAGGCGGCCCGACTTGCCGCGCGCCAGCTCCGCGATGTCCGGGTTCTTCTTCTGGGGCATGATCGACGAGCCCGTGGAGAACGCGTCGTGGAGGGTGACGAAGGAGAACTCCTTCGTGTTCCAGATGATGATCTCCTCGGCGATCCGGGAGAGGTTGATCCCGATCATCGCCGTGACGAAGGCGAACTCGGCGACGAAGTCACGGGACGCCGTGCCGTCGATGGAGTTGCCGACGCTGCCGCCCTCGAACCCGAGGTCCGCCGCGACCGACTCGGGGTCGAGCCCGAGGCTGCTGCCGGCGAGCGCGCCGGAGCCGTACGGGGAGACGGCCGTACGGTCGTCCCACTGCCGCAGGCGCTCGGCGTCGCGGGACAGCGGCTGGACGTGGGCCAGCAAGTGGTGGGCGAACAGGACCGGTTGGGCGTGCTGGAGGTGCGTGCGGCCGGGCATCGCGACGTCCGGGTGGGCCTCCGCGAGACCGATCAGCGCGTCCTGGAGGTCGGCGATGAGGCCGCCGATGATCCGGGCGTGGTCGCGCAGGTACATCCGGAAGAGGGTCGCGACCTGGTCGTTGCGGGAGCGGCCCGCGCGGAGCTTGCCGCCGAGGTCGGGGCCGAGACGCTCCAGCAGGCCGCGCTCCAGGGCGGTGTGGACGTCCTCGTCCGCGATCGTGCCGACGAAGGAGCCGTCGGCGACATCCGCTTCGAGCTGGTCCAACCCGGCGATCATGCGCGTGAGTTCGTCGGCCGTGAGCAGGCCCGCCTTGTGCAGGACGCGCGCGTGGGCGCGGGAGCCCGCGATGTCGTAGGGCGCGAGCCGCCAGTCGAAGTGGACGGACGCGGACAGCTTCGCCAGGGCCTCGGCGGGACCGTCGGCGAAACGGCCGCCCCAGAGCCGTACGTCACCGCTGTTGCTGCTCACTGCACTTGCTCCTCAGAAGTCCGGATGTACGACCGCCTCCCCCACCGGACACCGGTCGGGGAGGCGGTCGCTGTCACGCTATCGGTTACGCGAGGTCCACATCAGGCTCCGCCTGTAAGGTCACGGCGCGCGGCGATCTTCGACGACAGGCTGTAGATGTCGATGAAGCCCTTGGCGGCGGCCTGGTCGAACGAGTCGCCGGTGTCGTACGTCGCCAGGTTGAAGTCGTAGAGCGACGTGTCGGAGCGCCGGCCCGTGACGACCGCGCGACCGCCGTGGAGGGTCATCCGGATGTCGCCGTTGACGTGCTGGCTGGCCTCGTCGATGAAACCGTCCAGGGCGCGCTTGAGCGGGGAGAACCACTGGCCGTCGTAGACCAGTTCGCCCCAGCGCTGCTCGACCTGCCGCTTGTAGCGGGCGAGTTCACGCTCGACGGTGACGTTCTCCAGCTCCTGGTGGGCCGTGATGAGGGCGATCGCGCCCGGAGCCTCGTACACCTCGCGGGACTTGATGCCGACGAGACGGTCCTCGACCATGTCGATCCGGCCGATGCCCTGGGCGCCGGCGCGCTCGTTGAGCTGCTGGATGGCCTGGAGGACGGTGACGGGCTTGCCGTCGATGGCGACCGGGACGCCCGCCTTGAACGAGATGACCACCTCGTCGGCGTCGCGGGCGACGGCCGGGTTCTGGGTGTACTCGTAGATGTCCTCGATCGGGGCGTTCCAGATGTCCTCCAGGAAGCCCGTCTCGACCGCGCGCCCGAAGACGTTCTGGTCGATGGAGTAGGGGGACTTCTTGGTGGTCGCGATCGGGAGGTTCTTCTCCTCGCAGAACGCGATCGCCTTGTCACGGGTCATCGCGTAGTCGCGGACCGGGGCGATGCACTTGAGGTCGGGGGCGAGGGCGACGATGCCGGCCTCGAAGCGGACCTGGTCGTTGCCCTTGCCGGTGCAGCCGTGGGCGACGGTCGTGGCGCCGTGCTTCTGGGCGGCGGCGACGAGGTGCTTGACGATCGTCGGCCGCGAGAGCGCGGAGACCAGCGGGTAGCGGTCCATGTAGAGGGCGTTGGCCTTGATCGCGGGGAGGCAGTACTCCTCGGCGAACTCGTCCTTCGCGTCGGCCACTTCGGCCTCGACGGCGCCGCACGCGAGGGCGCGCTTGCGGATGACGTCCAGGTCCTCGCCACCCTGGCCGACGTCGACCGCAACGGCGATGACCTCGGCGCCCGTCTCCTCGGCGATCCAGCCGATGGCGACGGAGGTGTCCAATCCGCCTGAGTAGGCGAGTACGACGCGCTCGGTCACGGGTTTCTCCTCACAGTGCATTCGCTGACATGCATGAGTATGCAGCACTCTGCATGATTCGTCAATCCGGGGGTTCGGGGGTGGGAGCGGGGGCGGGAGCGGGCGGCGTCCGGCGTTCACTCACCTGATCGGGTTGTGAAGATCTCTTGAGCCACGTTTGAGGAGGCGTTGAACAACAGCAACCGCTTGCTCGTACTTCCCGTCGAACGCAGGCGCCGCGTTGAACACCCACTTCCTGACCCAAGTGAGGCATCTCCATGTCCAGGGCTCTCCCCAAGTACAACAAGCGTCGCGTCGGCCTCATCGGTGGCGCCGCCGCGGTCGTGCTGTCCGGCGCCGTCATCGCCGGCACCGCCCTCGCCGGGCAGGACTCGTCCGACAACACCACCACGAACGCCAAGACCCTCGCGGCGAGCCCCGGCACGATCAGCTGCCCGGACGTCGCCTCGCAGCTCCCCGCGATCCCCGCGTCCGCCCAGGCCGAGGTCACCCGCAACCTCCAGCTCCTCCAGACGCAGATCCAGGAAGCCAACACCCGCCTGGTCAACACGGTCGGCCAGGGCGGCCCCAACTTCGTCCAGAACGCGATCGTCGGCCCGCTGAAGGACAAGCGTGTCGCCACGATCAACCGCATCGCGACGGCCATCGGCCGCACCGCCGCCAAGCCGGTCGGCCTTGACGCGCTGGCGCCGTGCAGCGTGGGCAACGCGGGGACGAACGCGGGCGGGAACACGGGGAACGCCGGTAACACGGGGAACACCGGTAATGCCGGGAACACGGGCAACACCGGGAACACGGGCAACAACAACGCCGGTAACAACAACGGCAACGCGGGCAACAACAACGGGAACGCCGGTAACGCGGCCGGTGTCGGCACGATCTCGTGCCCGGACGTCGCCTCGCAGCTCCCCGCGATCCCCGCGACCGCGCAGGCCGAGGTCACCCGCAACCTCCAGCTCCTCCAGACGCAGATCCAGGAAGCCAACACCCGCCTGGTCAACACCGTCGGCCAGGGCGGCCCGAACTTCGTCCAGAACGCGATCGTCGGCCCGCTGAAGGACAAGCGCGTCGCCACGATCAACCGCATCGCGACGGCCATCGGCCGCACCGCCGCCAAGCCGGTCGGCCTTGACGCGCTGGCGCCCTGCACGGTCAACCAGTGACGTGACAGGACGCAGTGGCCGCCCCGAGGAAACGCCGGCCGGGGCGGCTGCTGCCGTGTTCGGGGGTAAGTGGGTCGTGGGGCCGAGGTGTTGGCGGCGAGGGTGTGTGCGCCGGCACGCGTTCCCGTGGTGACCGTTGTGGTTGTGTGCGGATGTGTTCGATGAGTGACCGCGCGCCGCCCGGTGCCATCATGTTCCTCTGTTCGGGGAGGGGACGGGGACATGGCACAGGCGGCGCGCAGGGCTTTGCTCATCGGGGTCGGGCGAGCGCCCGAGACGGCCGGGGTGCTGGAGCCGCTGGAGGAGCCGGTCGGTTCGGATCTGCGGCTGCTTGAGGCGACGTTGCGGGCGTCGGGGTACGAGGTCGAGGTACTGCCCGACGCGGGGCGCAACCAGATCAGGCTGGCGATCGACGGGACGGCCCGCCAAGTACCCGCCGACGGAACGCTGTTGCTGTACTTCAGCGGGCACGGTCTACGGGTCGACGGCATCGACTACCTCGTCCCCGCCGACGCCATCGCCCCCTCCGACGGAGTGTGGAGCGAGCTGCACCTCGACACCCTGCTGCCGGCCAACATCAGCCCCCTGCTGCGGAGTTGCGAGGCCGGCACCGTTCTCTGGTTCGTCGACGCCTGCCGTACCGAACTCGAAGGCGACGGCGTCCAGTTCGCCAACCAGGCCGACAGCGGGCCGCCGCAGGGCGGGTTCGCCGTGATGGCGGGGTGTTCCGCCGGGGAGTACAGCGGTTACACGGGCGAGGGGAGTTTCTTCACGAAGGGGCTGGCCGAGGCGCTCGGTCCCATGACGCCGGCCCGGACCGTCGAGGACGTCCTCGCCGCCGCCCGCGCGGCGACCATCAAGTCCGCGCGGCGGCACAGGGTGCAGCAGACCCCCTGGTTCCGGTACGGGACGTACGAGGAGGACCGGACCAGGAAGACGGAGATCTGCGAGGGGCGCGCGCTGCTGGAGGCGTGGCAGGGGGCGGTGCGGGAGACGCCGTTGTGGGAGCACGTCCCTGCGGGTGAACGGGACGTTCTCGTCGGGGTGTTGGAGGAGTTCGCGGAGGACAGCGCCCGGGTCGTGCATCGCGCCCAGGAGCGGTGGGAGGAGGCCGATCCGTGGGTCGACGACGCCTTCCCCGTACGGGTGTTGCGGGACCGCCTGCCGGAACTGCTGCCCCCTGGGCTCGCGTTGTCCGCCGTCGAGGTGGTCGCGCTGGTCGCCGCGCCGTTCCTGCACGAGGTCGCGTGGGCGGAACGGGTGAGTCAGGCCGTCGAGGTGGGGCCGTACGACGTGGAGCGGCGGGGTGGGAGCGCGCATCGGCTGCACTACGAGCAGGTCGTCGAGCAACACGGGCGGATCGCGCGGAAGTTGGCGGACTGCCGGGCTCGGGGGCGGGTCGAGGACGTCGCCGCGCTGACCATGTGGCTGGTACATCGGTGGATCGCGGACCGGTTCGAGACGGACGACGAGGTCGTACCGGTGGGGCCGGCCGTGGGGCTCGCGGAGCGGTTGGGGTTGGTGGCGGATCGGGCGCAGGATCTCGGGGAGTCGTTGCGGGCGGTGGCCTCGGGGGTGGGGGCCGAGGAGACGGTCGAGGGGTGGGGGCCGCGGCGGGTGCTGGTGCCGGGGAAGGGGCATCAGGAGTTGCGGGTGGGTGAGTTGGGGGCGTTGTTGCGGCTTGCCTCGCTGCTGGCCGTGGATGTGCGGGTGCTGCCCGATGTCGTCGCCGATCATCTCGCCGTCTCCGATGCGGTGTTGCCCCAGCAAGTGGTGGGGGTCGCGCGGGAGTTGAGCTGGCATCGGGAAGGGAGCGCGCTGCATCTCGACGCGTTGTGTCCGCATCAGGCTGTGCATGCCGCTCTCGCGGAGGTGGTCGAGGAGGCGGACCGGGTCGCCGGGCGGATCTCCGGGGGCGGGGTGCTGCTCGCGGAGGTGCCGGGGCGGGTGACCGATCGGGAGCTGCGGCCCTCCCGGGTCGGGGGGCGGGAGTCGTACGAGGTGCCGTTGCTGCGGTTCCATCTCGCGCAGACCGAGGTGCGGGAGTTGTTGATGGGCGAGCAACTCTATGGCGGCGAGCCCGAGTTGGCCCTTCGTGAGCTGTACCAGAACGCGATGGACGCCTGCCGGTATCGGGGCATGCGGTGGCGGTATCTGGAGAGTTCGGGGGCTCATCCCGTCGAATGGAACGGGCGGATCGTCTTCTCTCAGGGGGAGGACGAGCGGGGGCGGTATGTGGAGTGCCGGGACAATGGTGTGGGGATGAGCCGGGAGCAGCTCAAGCAGACGTTCACGCGGGCGGGGAGCCGGTTCGAGCGGTCGTCCTCTTTTCGGCGCGAGCAGTCGAAGTGGTTGCGGCATGATCCGTCGTTGCGGCTGTATCCCAACAGCCGTTTCGGGATCGGGGTGTTCAGCTATTTCATGCTCGCCGATGAGATGAGCATCGTCACTCGGCAGGTGAGTCCGAAGGGGATTCCTGCGGAGCATGCGCTGCGGGTGGATATTCCGAGCAGTGGGAGTCTGTTCCGGGTGCAGCGGCATGACGGGGCTGATGACGGGGTGGCTGAGGGGGGTACTCGGGTTCGGCTTTACCTGCGGGAGGATGAGCGGATTCGGGATCTGTCGTGTGTGCGGGTGTTGCAGGAGCTGGTGTGGGTGAGTGAATTCCGGGTCGAGGCGCGGGATTTGGGTGGGGTGGAGAATGTGTGGAGTCCGGGGGTTTTGCAGGCGGGGGCGCTTCCTTCTTTGGAGGCGGTTCCTGGGGAGCTGTGGTGGGTGGATGGGGGTGGGGCGATTCTCTGCGACGGGATCGCGACCGATCAGGAGCCGTTCGGGTATGTGGTGAATCTGAGTGGGGCTCGGGCCGGGAAACTCAGCGTCAACCGGAAGGAGTTGCAGGGGTATGACGCCGGGTGGGTGAAGGAGCTGTGGCGGAGGGGGGCGGGGGTGTTGCCCGGGTCGGCGTTGCTGTCGCTGCGGTGGATATGGCGGTTGGATCAGCGGAGTCCTGCGCTGGCGAGGGTGCTTGGCTCGGAGTGGCGGGGGGAGGGAGTACAGGTCGATGTGCCGGGGCGGAAGCCGAGGTCCTTGGACCAGGTTGGCTGGTTCCATCGGGACGACGCCCTCATCACGAACTCGAACTTGTCGACGGGGCACGATACGTACCTGCCCTGGCGCGTCAAGGTCTTCGGGATGTCACGGCAATTCCAGGACATGGCAGCACCGGCCAGCCTCGACGGGTATCCGGTTCCCCTTCCGGGAGACGCGGAGCTCGTTCAGAACGCCCCAGTTTCCTGGCATCGGGTACTGCACCGAGCAACCGCACAGGAGGCGCACCCGGAACAAGTGCAGCGTCGACTAAGGGAGTTGCGGATCGCGCACGTACACTACGCTCCCCTGCCGCACCGGGGGGAGACGGTGCCCCAGGCGTCGGAGAGCTACGCTCTCTTCCGGCTCTTCGATCCCAGCAGCGGCACGATGACCCAAGTAGCCGGCGGCGACGGCACCCTTCACTGGGGCTCCCTGCTCGCGCTCTCAGTCCGCTCGGCCCTCCCCCTCGGCGAACTGGTGCGGCAGCTCACGCCCTTCCAGCCCCTTCTGCCCTCGCCGTTGCCCGTGGTCCCGGAGCACCTCCAGGACCGCGTCTGCACGGACAGCGACCTCCAGCGGATCTTCCTCCGTTCCGGTCGGTCCGGCTGGGCTCTACCCACCACACTCATGGGCCTGGAACAGGTCGCCCAAAACACCGGCGCGAGCGTGCCGGAAGTGCACCACGCGCTCGCCGAGTTCTCCTGGCTGGGCTGGACGGTGCCGCTGACCGAGGTAGTGCGTCGCTGGCCCTCCCTCGATGAGGATCTCCGGGACGTGGTGGGGATTTTCGTCCGGGAGGATCTGCTGCCCTGGGCGGCGACGGTGGACTTCGCCGACACCCTGGGCACTGACCTGTACACGGCGGAGGAACAACTCGCGCAGGCAGCCACGGATCTCGGCCTACTCCACGAACGCCGGTGCACCTCTGCGACCGATGCGCGGCCCTCGACGGACGCGGCCATCCTGGTTCGGCAACTGGCCTCCCTGGGTGTCCTCTTGGAGGATGGAGTGACCGCCGAGTCCCTTCACCTGGCCTGCGACGAGGATTCAGACATCGTGGATCTGGATCTCGCCGTGGACGATCTACGAAGTGTCGGCGTCAGGCTCCCGGACAACATCGCGATCGTCCTCGAATGGGACACTTTGCCTCTTCACGACCGCTACATCCTGTCCGGCAAGGAAGCCTCCCTGATCGAGAATGACTACCCCGCCTACGCCGTGACTTCTGCCGTCCTGTTCAACGCCGCGAACCGCCTCAATGAGACGCTGTCGGACGTTTGGGCGACAGCAGACACGTACACCGAACGCTTCGAATTCACGCTGCCTCATCTCCCCGCGTCCCTCGGCGACTGTCACCCGACCGGACACATGACGACAGCCCTGCTGGACCACCTCGACAACCCGAACCAGACACTCGGCACCCCGGTATGGAAGCCCCTACGCCCCCACGATCTGGCAACCTACGCACGCCGACGAGCGACCACCCCCGCCACAGCCCACGCAGAACTCCTCCCCCTCCGCGAACTCGGCGCCCTCATCCCCAACCTCACCCCCACCCAACTCGCCGCCCTCCCCACCCAAGTCCCCACCCAACACGACCTCCTGGCCCTCTCCGACTCCCACCGAGTAACCCCACCCACCTCCCCCCACACCCCCCTCGACCTCCTGAGCATCGCCGCCCGCCTGGGCGAACCCCTCCCCCGCACAGCCGCCCGCATCACCCCCTACCTCCCCCTCACCGAAACCCCCACCCCCCTCCCCGACCCCCCCGACCTCATCCCCCTCTGGCAAGACCTGGCCATCCTCAGCCGCCACCTCGACGGCCTGCTCCCCGCCCTGGAAGGCCAGGTCACCCAGGACCACATCACCCGAGCCGCGGAAGCGACCGGCATGACCGAACCCTGGGTCAGGGACCGCCTCTCCCAGTACGCCGGCATGTTCAGCCTGACCTTGGACCAGAAGACATGAGCACCCACGACCACGGCACTCCCTACGTCGAGACGCATGTAGGCGAGACAGCCACCCCCTTCACCCACCACACCTCCCCCGACGGCGAGACGGTCACCGTCCAAGGCATCTGCCCCCGCTGCCAGGGCCCCACCGCGTCCCCGCACGCCTACGGCCTCCCCGGCACCGGCACGAAGGGCATCTTCAGCCGCCGAGCCGCCACCCCCGCCCCCACCCCGGCGACCACCCTCGAATCCGTCCTCCTCCAGGAAACCCACTACTGCGAGTGCGGCCACCCCCACCCCCAACTCCCGGCGGACGTCGGCTTCGTGGGCTGCGGCGCCAGCTGGACCGTGACCGACCTCCAGGCAGGAACCCCCTGATGACAAGCCCGGTCGACAGACGCAACCGGCGTTGGGCCGAGCTGGCCAGGGAGCTGGAGTTCACGCAGCTTCCGGAGCTGCGCAGGCAGGCGGAAGGCTGGCGTTCGGGGCTCACAGGGCTGACGGCCCTGCTCGCGATCCTGGTCACGCTCAAGGGCGGGGACGACCTGAGCAAGGTCCCGACCTGGTCCCGCTACACCGCCGGCACCCTCGTCGTCACCGCGTTCGCCCTCCTGCTGACCGGCTCGATTCTCGCCGTACGCGCCGCGCACGGCACCCCGGACAGCCGGATGCTGCTGGCGGGCCAGGCGCTCCGCACCTGGACGCGGAGCGAAATCACCCGCGCCACCCGGTACATCCGCTACGCGACCTTCTGCTGTCTGGCCGGAATCACCCTGGCGGCGGCAGCCGTGACCGTCGTATGGGCGACGACGGAAGGGGAGGCGGCCCCGAGCCATCTGGTGCGGGTCGGCACGACCGTCGGCGACCGCTGCGGTGAACTCCTCGGCGCGGGCCGGGACGGCGTACGGATCAAGGTGAAGGGCGCCGGGGAGACGTTGCTTCCGGCAGCTCAGGTGCTGTCGGTGACCCCGGTGGCGGCCTGCGCCTCATGAGGGGCCTCACAAGAGGCGCACAGGAAGCTCCGTAAAAAGATCCGTAGAAAGATCCATAGAAAACTCCGCGCCGATACTCTCCAACCGGCTGAACGCTCTCCGCATTCGTCACGTACTTGTGGGCCAAGGGTCAAGTCCCACGGAGGAACCGTGACCACCACGATCGCAGGCGGACGTGCCGCCCGCCGCCAGACGATGCGCCGCATCCGCCCGCGCCGGTCCCCGGCCGTCCCTCTCCTGCTCGCCGTCTGGGCGGGTGCTGTGGGTGTGCTGTGGCTGTGGTGGGACAATACGCCGAACGTCGCCGACACCGACAGCATGATTCTCAACGCGGGCCGGATCACGGGCCTGTTGGCCGGATATCTGATGGCGCTCGTGGTGCTCCAGATGGCTCGGGTCCCCGTCCTCGAACGGTGGGTCGGCTCGGACCGGGTGGCGCGCTGGCACGCGATGAGCGGCCGGTACACGCTGTGCCTGACGTTCGCGCACGTCATCCTGATCGTGTGGGGGTACGCGCTCCAGGCGGGCAAGACCTTCGGCGACTTCGTCCAGCAGACCCTGGACATCGTCAACCAGCTCCCGGACATGGGCAAGGCGGCCATCGGCACGGGCCTGCTGGTCCTGATCGGCGTGGTCTCGGTCGGCGGGGTCCGCAAGCGGATGCCGTACGACACCTGGTACCACATCCACCTCATGACGTACGCGGCCGTGTTCCTGACGTTCTGGCACCAGCTCACCACGGGCAACGAGTTCGTCGTCAACTCGACCGCGAAGACGGTCTGGTACGGCCTGTACGGCGCCGTCACCGCGCTGGTGGTCTGGTACCGCGTCCTGACGCCGATCCGGCTGAACCTGCGTCACCGCATGTACGTCGAGGCGGTCGTCGAGGAGGCACCCGGCGTGGTGTCCGTGCTGATCGGCGGGCGCAAGCTGCACCGGATGGGCGCGGAGGCCGGCCAGTTCTTCCGCTGGCGGTTCCTCGCCCCCGGCATGCGGTTCAGCTCGCACCCGTACTCGCTGTCCGCCGCGCCGCGACCCGGCATGCTGCGGATCACGGTGAAGGCGAACGGCGACCACAGCATGGCCCTGCGCGGTCTCACGCCCGGCACGAAGGTGTGGGCCGAGGGCCCGTACGGCGCGATGACCGCGTCGCGCCGCAGCCGGGGCAAGGTGCTGCTGGTGGCCGGCGGTGTCGGCATCACGCCGATGCGCGCGCTGTTCGAGACGCTGCCGGGCGCCCCCGGTGACCTGACCCTGCTCTACCGGGCCAACAGCACCCAGGACCTCGCGCTCTGGGACGAGCTCGCGAAGATCGCCGACGAGCGCGGCGCACGGCTCATGTACGCCGTGAACAGCCCCGACGGCGAACGCCCCGACATCTCCGCCGAGTCCCTGGAGCGGAAGATCCCGGACATCGCCGAGCACGACGTCTTCATGTGCGGTCCGGGCGGGTTCGCGCAGTCGGTGTACGAGTCGCTGCGCGGCGCCGGGGTCCCGGCCCGCCGTATCCACCACGAGTCGTTCGAGATGTGACCATCGGGTCCGACTGCGGCACGCCACCCCCCACTTGACCTCTCCTTCCACGGATATCAGGAGCCCAGAAACAGATGAGGAAGAGCCACCCGCTTCGGCGTGTCGTGCTGGCCAGTGCCGCCACCGTGTCCGGGATCGTGCTGCTGCTGACGCTCAAGCCGTCCTCCGACCCCGGTTCGTCCTCGGCGCAGGCCGCCGGTACGGGCGCGTCGGCGCAGGAGGCGGCCCAGGGCGGTGCCGGCGCGCCGGTCACGGGCACGGTCACCGGGGACGCCGTCCAGACGCAGTTCGGGAACGTCCAGGTCAAGCTGACGATCGACAACAACCGGATCACCAAGGCGGAGGCCGTGCAGGCGCCGTCGGGCGGGACGTCGACGCAGAAGACCGCGGACGCCGTCCCCAAGCTCAACGCGGACGTCGTCGCCAAGCAGTCCCCGAACATCGACACGGTCTCGGGGGCGACGTACACCTCCGAGGGGTACAAGAAGTCCCTCCAGTCGGCCATCGACAAGGCCAACTCGGGTGGCGCGCAGGGTGGTTCGCAGTCGGGCGGCGGTCAGGCGCAGGCGTCCGGCAGCTTCACCGGGGACGCGGTGCAGACGCAGTTCGGTGACGTCCAGGTGCAGATCACCGTCGCGAACGGGAAGATCACCAAGGCGGAGGCGGTCAAGGCGCCGTCGGGCGGTACCTCGACGCAGAAGACCGAGCAGTCGGTGCCGAAGCTGAACTCCGAGGTCGTCGCGAAGCAGTCCGCGAACGTCGACACGGTGTCGGGCGCGACCTCCACGTCCGAGGGCTACAAGAAGTCATTGCAGTCGGCGATCGACAAGGCCAACGCCGGGTCGGCGCAGGGGGGTTCGCAGTCTTCCGGCAACCAGTCGGGGGGCGGCCAGCAGTCGGGCAGCGGCCAGCAGCAGCAAGCCTCCGGTACCTTCACGGGCGAGGTGGCGCAGACGCAGTTCGGTGACGTGCAGGTCCGGATCACCGTCGCGGGCGGCAAGGTCACCAAGGCGGAGGCCGTGAAGGCGCCTTCGGGTGGCACGTCGACGCAGAAGACCGAGCAGTCCGTGCCGAAGCTCAACTCCGAGGCCGTCACGAAGCAGTCCGCGAACGTCGACACCGTCTCCGGCGCGACCTCCACCTCCGAGGGCTACAAGAAGTCGTTGCAGTCGGCCCTGGACCAGGCCGGGATCTGACCCCGGTGCCGGAACCCTCCGAAGCTCCCGCCGCGGTACGTCATGTGGAAGAAGTCATGGGGACTGTCTTCTCCTTCGACGTCCGCGGCGGGGACCCCGCGCCGGTCCGTGCGGCCCTCGACGAGGCGGTGGCGTTCCTGCACCGGGTCGACGCGGTGTTCAGCACCTATCGCGAGGACAGTGAGATCTCGCGCCTCGCCCGGGGCGAACTCACCCTCGCCGACTGCTCCCCCGAGGTCACCGAGGTCCTCGAACTGGGCGCCGAGGCCGAGCGGTTGAGCGACGGCTGGTTCAGCATGCGCTACGAGGGCCGCCTCGACCCCACCGGCATCGTCAAGGGCTGGTCCACGGAGCGCGCGGCCCGCATGCTCGCGGCGGCCGACCCCACCGGCGTCAGCCTCAACGGAGGCGGCGACGTACAGCTCCTGGGCACCCCCGGCCCCGAACGCCCCTGGCGCGTAGGCGTGTCCGACCCCCTGCGCCCCGGCGGCCTCGCCGCGGTCGTATCGGCGGCGGGCGCCCCGGAGTTGGCGGTGGCGACCTCCGGCACAGCCGAACGGGGCGCCCACATAGTCGACCCGAAAACGGGCCACTCGGCGGTGACGGACCTGGTGGCGGTGACCGTTGTGGCCCCCACCCTCACCTGGGCGGACTGCTGGGCGACGGCGGCCTTCGCGATGGGTTCCAGGGAGGGCCTGGCGTGGCTGGAGAGCCTGCCGGACGTGGAGGCGTTACTGATCACGGCGGGCGACGAGGTCAGATGCACAGGGGGCTTGGCAGCACGGCTCGGCTGATGCAACGCGGGCGCGACCAGCCACATCCAACCCGCAGTCGGCCCACCACAGTTCCCCCCTCTTCAACTGCCGCTCTGAGCCAACCGCAGCAAATGATCCGCCAACGCCTGCCCCCCACTCGGCTCCCGGCTGATCAACAGCAACGTGTCGTCCCCGGCGATGGTCCCCAAGATGTCATGCAGCTCAGCCTGATCGATGGCGGACGCCAAGAACTGCGCGGCCCCAGGCGGCGTACGCAGCACCACCAGATTCGCGGACGCCTCCGCGGAGATCAGCAGCTCGGAGGAGAGCCTCCGCATCCGCTCCTCCTTCGCGGACTCCCCCAGCGGAGCGCGCGGCGTACGGAACCCCCCCTCGCTGGGCACGGCGTAGATCAAGTCCCCATCGGTGTTGCGGATCTTGACGGCGTTGAGTTCGTCAAGGTCCCGCGAGAGGGTCGCCTGCGTGACACTCAACCCGTCGTCGGACAGCAGCTTCGCCAGTTGGCTCTGCGACCGCACCGGCTCCCGGTTGAGAATGTCCACGATCCTCCGGTGACGCGCGGTGCGCGTCTGGGGAACGGCCGGCCCAGCGGCGGCATCACTCATCGTCGTCTCATTCTCCGCGTACGTCCCCGTGCACTGTGTCGAGGATGCCCGGCAGCCCCTGGAGGAACGCGGTCACCTCGTCGTCCCGCAGATTCAGCGGCGGCATGAGCCGTACGACGTCGGCGGCCGGCGCGTTGACCAGGAACCCGGCATCCTGGGCCGCCTGCTGCACCTGCGCGGCGTACGGCCCGGTGAGCACGATACCGAGGAGAAGGCCCGCTCCCCGGACATAATCGATCAACGGATGCCCGAGACCCTCGATCCCGTCCCGCAACCTCTCGCTCTGCGCCTTGACGTTCTCCAGCAACCCGTCGTTCTCGATCGTGTCGAGAACGGCGATCCCGGCGGCGCAGGCGACGGGGTTCCCGCCGAAGGTGGTCCCGTGGTGACCGGGCTGGAGCAGGTCGGCCGCGCGCCCGAAGGCGACGGTCGCGCCGAGCGGCAGCCCGCCCCCGAGCCCCTTGGCCAGTGTCACGACGTCCGGCAGGACGCCTTCGTGGGCCTGGTACTCGAACCAGTGCCCGGTCCGCCCGATCCCGGTCTGCACCTCGTCGAGGACCAGCAGCGCCCCGGTCGCGGCGGTGATCGCGCGCGCCGCCTTCAGGTACCCGGCGGGCGGTACGACGACCCCGTTCTCCCCCTGCACCGGCTCGATGATGACGAGCGCGGTCTCGTCGGTGACGGCGGCGGCCAGCGCCTGCGCGTCGCCGTAGGGAACGTGCGTGACGTCGCCGGGCAGCGGGTGGAACCCGTCCTGCTTGCCGGGCTGCCCGGTCAGCGCGAGGGCGCCCATCGTGCGCCCGTGGAACCCGCCGGTCGTGGCGACCATGTGCGTACGGCCGGTGAGCCGGCCGATCTTGAACGCGCCCTCGTTGGCCTCGGCGCCGGAGTTGCAGAAGAACACCTTGCCGTCGCGCCCGAAGCGGGCGAGGAGGCGTTCGGCGAGGGCGACGGGCGGTTCGGCGACGAAGAGGTTGGAGACGTGCCCGAGGGACGCGATCTGCGTGGAGACGGCCTCGACGATCGCCGGGTGGGCGTGGCCGAGCGCGTTGACGGCGATGCCGCCGACGAGGTCGAGGTACTCGTTGCCGTCGGCGTCCCACACCTGGGCGCCGGCGCCGCGCACGAGGGGCAGCCGGGGGGTGCCGTAGTTGTTCATGAGCGAGCCCTGCCAGCGGGCGGTCAGCTCCTGGTTGCCGGTCATTCCGAGTCCCCCTTCTGTTCGTCGGATACAGCCTCGTCGGATACGGCTTCGTCGGGCACGACCATCGTGCCGATCCCGTCATCCGTGAAGATCTCCAGCAGGATGGAGTGCTGGACGCGGCCGTCGATGACGCGCGCGGTCTGCACGCCGCCGCGCACCGCGTGCAGGCAGCCCTCCATCTTGGGGACCATGCCGGAGCTCAACTCCGGCAGCAGCTTCTCCAGTTGGGAGGCCGTGAGGCGGCTGATCACCTCGTCGGAGTTCGGCCAGTCCTCGTAGAGTCCCTCGACGTCGGTGAGGACGACGAGGGTTTCGGCGCCCAGTGCCGCAGCGAGTGCCGCAGCCGCCGTATCAGCATTGACGTTGTAGACATGTCCGTCGTCCTCGCTGCGGGCGATCGAGGAGACGACCGGGATACGGCCGTCGGCGAGCAGCGCCTCGATGGCGCCGGTGTCGATCGCGGTGATCTCACCGACCCGGCCGATGTCGACCAGTTCGCCGTCGATCTCGGGGCGGTGCTTGGTCGCGGTGATGGTGTGGGCGTCCTCGCCGGTCAACCCGACGGCGAGCGGCCCGTGTTGGTTGAGGAGGCCGACGAGTTCGCGCTGGACCTGTCCGGCGAGGACCATGCGGACGACGTCCATGGCGTCCTCGGTGGTGACGCGCAGGCCGGCCTTGAACTCGCTGACGATGCCGTGCTTCTCGAAGGCGGCGTTGATCTGCGGTCCGCCGCCGTGCACGACGACCGGTTTGAGGCCGGCGTGGTGGAGGAAGACGACGTCCTGTGCGAACGCGGCCTTCAACCCCTCGTCGACCATGGCGTTCCCGCCGAACTTGATGACGACCGTCTTGCCGTTGTGCCGGGTGAGCCAGGGCAGCGCCTCGATGAGGATCTGCGCCTTCGGCAGCGCCTTGTGCTTCCGTGTCTCGCTCATGAGGAGTACGCGCTGTTCTCGTGTACGTAGTCGGCGGTGAGGTCGTTGGTCCAGATCGTCGCGGTCTCGGTGCCGGCGGAGAGGTCGGCGACGATGTGCACCTCGCGGTAGCGCATGTCGACCTTCTCGCGGTCCTCGCCGACGCCGCCGTTCTTGCAGACCCAGACGCCGTTGATGGCGACGTTCAACTCGTCGGCCTCGAAGGCGGCTCGCGTGGTGCCGATGGCGGACAGGACGCGGCCCCAGTTGGGGTCCTCGCCGTGGATGGCGCACTTGAGGAGGTTGTTGCGGGCGATGGAGCGGCCGACCTCGACGGCGTCGTCCTCGGTCGCCGCGTTGACGACCTCGATCTTGATGTCCTTGCTGGCGCCCTCGGCGTCCCGGATGAGCTGCTGGCCGAGGTCGTCGCAGACCTGGCGGACGGCTTCCGCGAACTCGGCGTACTCCGGGGTGACTTCGGAGGCGCCGGAGGCGAGGAGGAGGACGGTGTCGTTGGTCGACATGCAGCCGTCGGAGTCGACGCGGTCGAAGGTGGTCCGGGTCGCGTCGCGCAGCGCCTTGTCCAGCAGGTCGCTCGGGACGTCCGCGTCGGTGGTGACGACGACCAGCATGGTGGCGAGGCCCGGTGCGAGCATGCCCGCGCCCTTGGCCATGCCGCCGACGGTCCAGCCGTCCTTCGTGACGACGGACGTCTTGTGGACGGTGTCGGTGGTCTTGATGGCGATGGCGGCCTTCTCGCCGCCGTGCTCGGACAGTTGGGCAGCCGCCGCCTCGACTCCCGGGAGGAGCTTGTCCATCGGGAGCAGGACACCGATGAGTCCCGTGGAGCAGACGGCCACTTCGCCCGCGCCGACGTTCAGGGCCTCGGCGACCTTCTCGGCGGTCGCGTGCGTGTCCTGGAACCCCTTCGGGCCCGTACAGGCGTTGGCGCCCCCGGAGTTGAGGACGACGGCCGTCAACTCACCGGTCGTCAGCACCTGCTGGGACCACAGCACCGGCGCGGCCTTCACGCGGTTGGAGGTGAAGACACCGGCGGCGGCGCGGCGCGGACCGGTGTTGACCACGAGGGCCAGGTCCGGGTTGCCGCTCTCCTTGATCCCGGCGGCGATGCCCGCCGCCGTGAATCCCTTTGCTGCCGTCACGCTCACGGTGCGACTCCGATCGTGGAAAGACCCAGCTCCTCGGGGAGACCGAGGGCGATGTTCATGCTCTGGACGGCACCGCCGGCGGTGCCCTTGGTGAGGTTGTCGATGGCGCTGATCACGATGATCCGGTCCACGGCCTCGTCGTAGGCGACTTGGATCTGCACGGCGTTGGAACCCTGGACGGACGCCGTCGCGGGCCACTGCCCCTCGGGGAGGAGGTGGACGAACGGCTCGTCGGCGAGGGCCTTCTCGTAGGCGGCGCGGACGGTCTCGGCGGTGACGCCGGGCCTGGCCTGGACGCTGCACGTGGCGAGGATGCCCCGGGACATGGGCGCGAGGGTCGGCGTGAACGAGACGGTGACCGGCTCGCCCGCCGCCGCGCTGAGGTTCTGGATCATCTCGGGGGTGTGGCGGTGGCCGCCGCCGACGCCGTACGGGGACATGGAGCCCATGACCTCGCTGCCGAGGAGGTTGGTCTTGGGGGCCTTGCCCGCGCCGGAGGTGCCGGAGGCGGCGACGACGATCGCCTGGTTCTCGGCGAGCCCGGCGGCGTAGGCCGGGAAGAGGGCGAGGGAGACGGCGGTGGGGTAGCAGCCGGGGACCGCGATGCGCTTGGACCCCTCCAGCGCGGCGCGGCCTCCCGGCAGTTCGGGCAGCCCGTAGGGCCAGGTGCCGGCGTGCGGGGAGCCGTAGAACTTCTCCCAGTCGCCGGCCTCCTTGAGCCGGAAGTCGGCGCCCATGTCGACGACCAGGACGTCCGGGCCGAGCTGTTCGGCGACGGCGGCGGACTGGCCGTGCGGGAGGGCGAGGAAGACGACGTCGTGCCCGGCGAGGGCGTCGGGCGTAGTCTCGGCGAGGACCCGGTCGGCCAGCGGCAGCAGATGCGGCTGGAGCGAGCCGAGGCGCTGTCCGGCGTTGGAGTTCCCGGTGAGCGTGCCGATCTCGACCTCGGGGTGGCCGAGGAGCAGGCGCAGCACCTCACCGCCCGCATACCCGCTCGCTCCGGCGACTGCCGCACGTACCACCATGAACTCCTCCTCCGAATGGCATGACTATACGTCTCGCTGCACGTTTATGCAATCGATCGCATACGGTCACACGGCAGCCCGGATGATCCCTCCCCCGCCCCGGAGGCGGAAAACCGTGGCCTACCTCTCGCCGGAGGCAACCGGGCGCAACGGGGTCGACACACCGGCGCACCCGGCGCCCGCCCTCAGGAGACCGGCGCGAACCGCTCGCTCGACGAGGCCGGGACCGTCGTCCGCGTACGCCGGCGCAGTGCCTGCCAGGCGGCGAGGAGCAGGGTGCCTGCCAGGGCGAGGCCCCCGACGCCGAGGCCGAGACGGAGGCCCGGGGGGTGGAAGGTGCAGGTCAGGGCGGTCGAGGTGGGGTTGAGGGGGACGGCGATGAGGCCGTGGAACTGCTGCGCGGGTACGGCGGGGGCGTCGCCGATCGCGCAGCGCCAGCCCGCGATGCGCGGGGCGGCGACGACGGCGAGGCCCCGGCTGCCCTTCGGGAGCTCGGCGCGGATCGTGCCGTCGGAGACGGTCACCTTCGTCGCGCCGGTCGCCCGGAGCCGGTCGGCGGCGGCCCGCAGCCGCCCGGTGTCGAGGCAGCCCACGGACCCCTGCCCCGGCATCCGGACCGCCCGCTTCGGGACGAGCGCGACCCTGACCTGCCCGGAGGCGGGGACCTGGCCCAGCCTCGCCATCGCGGCGATCTTCTTGTGCGCGTCGGCCCGGAACCGCCCGATGAGCGTGCCGCCCTCCAGCCGGGCGGTGCCCGCGAAGAGCGGGGCGTAGAGGTACGCCTCGCTGCCCGCCGGGCACCGGGCCGTGAGGCTCGTGCCGCGCAGGGTGGTCCGGGGGATCGTGTAGACGCGCGTCCCGAGCAGCAGCTCCTGGTTCCGGTACGGCGACGGCCCCCACCCGGGGCGCGGTCCGGCGGGCCGTACCGTCACCAGCGGCGGCACGTCCTGCCGGGTCACCGTCTCGCCGGTGCCGTCCTGCGGGAACCAGTCCTGGTGCGGGTCCGGCGGGGAGTGCACGCGCGCGCCGACCGAGAACACGGTGTCGGTGACGGCGTTGTCGAGGCTCTGGAGGCTGCGCCCGCCGGAGGTCCAGCCGTCGCCGAGCGCGGTGAGCGTGCGGTAGAGGACGTCCGAGGTGTGGCTGCTGTAGTACTGCGCGCCCTGTCCGCCGACGATCAACGGGTCGTTCCCGACGGTCTGTTCGCGTCCGGGGTCGGTGCGGAAGGCGGGCCAGCCGTCGGCCGACGCGACGGCGTCCGCCTGCGCCCGCTGCCGGTCGCCCCAGGGCGCGTAGTTGTCGAAGTGGGCCAGCCGCAGCCGGGTGGTGACGGCGGAGGTGCCGGTGACCTCGCCGAGCTGGACGGCCACCAGCAGCGCGACGGCGAGCCCCGCGCGCCCCTTCCCTTTCAGGAGCAGCAGCAGCGCGCCGAGGACACCGACGGCGACCACCGCGAGGACCGGCAGGACGAAGGGCCGCACGAGCCGGCTCCCGCTCGCCACCGCTGCCATCCCCACGAGCACCCCGGCCGCGACCCCCAGCGCCCGCACGTCCGGCAGCCCGTACGACACCCCGTACCAGGCCGCCAGCACCAGGAACGCGCACAGCACGAACGCCTCCCGGTACCCCGAGCCCTGCGGGGTCGTGAACCCGTGCCAGGCGAGCTGCGTCGGCCCCCACTGCATCGACGCGAACATGACGACGACCAGCGCGCACCACGCCCACCGCACCCGTGCCGGGACCGCCCGGTGCCACGGCAGGGCGAGCGCGAGGAGCAGCGCGGTCGTCCCGACGTACAGACCGGGCGTGCCGAAGCCGTACGTCGTCGGCATCAGCCGGGCCAGGACGTCCGGCGCGCCGGAGGGGACGAAGCCGCTGAAGTGGCCCGGCGAGGCGTGCTCGCTGCCGAAGTAGACGACGGTGACGAGCGGCGCGGCGAGGCCGATGCCGAGGGCGGCGGTGAGGGCGGCCCGGCCCAGTACGGCGAGGGTCTCGCGGCGCGGCGGGGCGAGGAGGACGAGGCGCACGGCGAGGACCAGGGCGGCGCCGAGGGTCGCCATGTACGCGGTGTAGAAGTTGGCCATCCAGGCGAGCGCGACGAGGAGCACGCCGACGACCCGGCGGCGCCCGGCGAGCAGCCACTCCCCGACCAGGCACAGCATCGGCAGCGCGATCAGTCCGTCGAGCCACATCAGGTTGTAGGAGGCGTCGGCGAGGCTCCACCCGCACAGCGCGTACGACGTGCCGAGCAGGACGGCGGCCCAGCGCGGGCCGGGGCGCAGGGTGAGCAGCAGCCAGGACATGGCCGCCGCCGCGCTCGCCGTCTTCAGCGCGGTGACGACGTAGACGGCGAGGTCGATCTCGTCGCGCGGGAAGACGCCGACGAGGAGGGCGAACGGGCTGCTGACGTAGGTCGCGAAGTCGGGCAGGAAGCTCGCGCCGAACCCGGACTGCCAGTTCATGAGGAGCCCGCCGTCGGCGCGGCCGTGCAGGAGGTCCCAGAGGTGCGCGTGGTAGGGCAGGTACTGGTTGCCCAGGTCGTTGACGGCGCGGGTGCGCGGGCCGAACGGGAAGCTGCGGGCGATGGCGTCGGCCGCGCAGAACACGGCGAGCGTGACGAGCGCGGCGAGCCCCGAGGCGGCCCGGCGCGTGCGGGCGGTCGTTTCCACGCAGGCTCAGAGGGTGGCGTCGGTCCGGGGGTTGCGGACGTCCCGGAAGGTTAACCGGCTTGTCGACCGCCGTTCCCCTTGGCTAGGGTCGTCGGTGTGATCACCGGACCGGCGCGCAGGCGCCATTCACGGACGGGCGACCCGGTGGGCGGCTGACCCCCGGGTGGGGCAGGGCCCCGCCGTCAGCTCGGAGACGTAGACGCGTTCCGCTGTTTCCGTTCCGAGCCAAGAAGGCCGACACCGTATGCCTGCCTCGTTCAACCACACCATCATCGCGTCCAAGGACCGCGAGGAGTCCGCCCGGTTCTTCCGGGACCTCCTCGAAGTCGGCGAGGCCCCCTCCTGGGGCCCGTTCACCAACATCCAGCTCGCCGACGGCACGCTGCTCCAGTTCGCGGAGCCGCCCGTCGAGATCCAGATGCAGCACTACGCGTTCCTGGTCGACGACGACCTCTTCGACCGCGCGTACCGGCGGCTGTGCGACGCCGGGATCACCCACTGGGCCGACCCGCAGATGCAGCGTCCCGGTGAGACGAACACCGGGCACGGCGGCCGGGGCGTCTACTTCAAGGACCCGGCGGGCCACGCGATCGAGCTGCTGACCAGGCCGTATCTGTAACCCCACGGCCTGCGAGGATGGCCGGCGTGAACATAGCGAACACGCCGGTCACCGGGCTCGACCTCACCGGTTTCACCGAGGTCGAGCCCGGTCTGTGGCGGGACGGCTCGGGCCTGCTCCTGTCCGCGCACTTCTTCCCCCTCGTCCCCGATCTCCCGGCCCCGCCGCACGACCTGGCGCCGCTGCGCTCCGGCGTCGCGCGGGCCGTCGCGGAGAGCGGGGGCGGGCTGATCGAGGCCGAGCCGGGGAGGGTCGGCGGGCTCCCGGCGGTGTGGCAGCTCGTGAAGACGCCGCTGGGCGCCCGCCCCGGCCAGGCGTTCCTGGCGTCCTGGACCGTCCCGAGGGACCGGTGCAGCCTGGTCCTGAAGACCCAGGCCGCCGAGGGCCCCCTGACCGGCGTACGGGAGGCGGCGATCCTGGCCCGGGTCGGCCCGGACGACTACTTCCGGCCACATCCGTACGGCGATTTCGGCGGCCTGCCCTCCCACGTGGGCGACCTGGAGCGCTGGGACGCCGACTTCCCGGACCATCCGCTGACCCGGGTGCGGACGGCGCTGCGGCGGCTGACGCCGACGGTGACGCTGGACGAGGCGTTCACGTCGCTGCCGGAGTTCCCGGGACCACCGGCGCCGCGGGCGCGGCGGGGCTGGTTCCGCCGACGCCGCTGACGAGCGCGAGGGGGTGCCGACAGCACGTATTCTCACGGAGAACCAACGCAGAAACCGTGAGAGGTGGCCGACCGTGGGCTTCGACGTGGACGTGGTGCGCGAGGACTTCCCGATCCTGCGCCGGACCCTGGACTCCGGCGCCCCGCTGGTCTACCTCGACTCCGGCGCGACCACCCAGAAGCCGCTGCGAGTCCTGGACGCGGAACGGGAGTTCTACCTGACCCGCAACGCCGCCCCGCACCGGGGCGCGCACCAGCTGTCGGTGGAGGCGACCGAGGGGTACGAGGACGCGCGGCACGCGGTCGCGGGGTTCATCGGCGCCGAGGACGACGAGATCGTGTTCACGAAGAACACCACCGAGGGCATCAACCTCGTCGCGTACTCCCTCGGCAACGCGGGCCGCCTCGGCCCCGGCGACCGGATCGTCGTCACGGAGATGGAGCACCACGCGAACCTGGTCCCCTGGCAGCAGCTCGCCCAGCGGACGGGCGCCACCCTGGACTGGTTCGGCCTCACGGACGACGGCCGCCTCGACCTGAGCCGGATCGACGAACTCCTCGACGAGCGCACGAAGGTCCTCGCCCTCACCCACCAGTCGAACGTCCTCGGCACGGTCAACCCGGTCCGTGAACTCGCGGACCGCGCGCACCGGTTCGGCACGGTCGTCGTCGTGGACGGCGCCCAGTCGGTCCCCCACCGCCCGGTCGACGTACGGCGGCTGGGCGCCGACTTCCTCGCCTTCTCCGGGCACAAGATGCTCGCGCCCAACGGCATCGGCGTGCTGTGGGGCAAGGCCGAACTCCTCGCGGAACTCCCGCCGTTCCTCACCGGCGGCTCGATGATCGAGATCGTCGAGATGGACCGCTCGACGTTCCTCCCGCCGCCCCAGCGCTTCGAGGCGGGCGTCCCGATGACGTCCCAGGCGGTGGCCCTCGCGGCGGCGATCGACTACCTCACGGCCCTGGACATGCGCGAGGTCGCCGCCCACGAGGACCGGCTGACGGCGTACGCCCTCCAGGAGCTCCAGCAGGTCACCGGCGTCCGGATCGTCGGCCCCACCGACCTCGCCGACCGGGGCGCGACGCTCTCCTTCACGGTCGAGGGCGTCCACCCGCACGACGTCGGCCAGATCCTCGACGAGCGCGGCGTCGCCGTCCGCGTCGGCCACCACTGCGCCCGCCCGATCGTGAAGCGGTACGGGATTCCGGCGACGACCCGGGCGAGCTTCTACGTGTACAACACGGAGGCCGAGGTCGACGCGCTGGTGGCGGGCGTGCGGGCGGCGCAGAAGTACTTCGGCGTCTGACACGCGAGTTCACACTTGCGCTGGAGCGCGCTCCAGCTCCTACGTTCTCTCCCATGACGAACCAGAACGGGAACCAGAACGGGAACCAGAACGAGAACCGGAACGGGAACGCGGGCACCACGCGTGACGAGCGTTTCGCCCACGGCCTCGACGTCCTGCGCGCGGTCGACGGAGAGGCCGGCCAGCGGGTCATCGACTCGCTGGCCGACATCCACCCCGAGATGGCCCACCAGATCGTGGCCTGGGGTTTCGGCGAGATCTACGCCCGCCCCGGCCTTGCGCCCCGCGACCGCCAGTTGGTGACGATCGGGATGCTCACCGCGCTCGGCGGCTGCGAACCGCAGCTGGAGGTGCACCTCAACGCCGCGCTGAACGTCGGCCTCACACCGGCCCAGATCACCGAGGCGCTGCTGCACGCGGCCGGGTACTGCGGCTTCCCGAAGGCCCTCAACGCGACGTTCGTCGCGAAGAAGGTCTTCGAGGAGCGCGGCCTGCTCGCCGGACCGGCTACCTCTGCCTGATCCGCAGGAACGTCACCGAGTTCGCCGGGAAGGTGTACGTGAACTTCCTGGCGACCCCGTCGAACGTGGACGTCACGGGCGCGACCGGGGTGGCCGTCTCCGTGTTCACGGCGTCCGGGGCGGCGGCCAGCGTGGTCACCCGGGCCTTGGACGCGACCCGGGACGTCCCGAGGTCGATCTCCGTACGGGCCTCCGCCGCCTGCGCGTTGACGACCTTGACGATCAGCTCGCCGGTCTTCGCGTCGCGCGTGACGACCTGGCGGAACGGCTCGGCCGGCTTGTCGTCGGTGAAGCTGCCCCACTCCTTGCCGTCGAGGGAGAGGGTGACCTGGCGGCCCCGGACCTTGACGTCGACGTCGTAGGCGCGGCCGGTCTCGACGCTGCCCGCCTTGGAGATCAGCGTGGACTTGCCGCCGTCCACGGCCTGTTCGACGGCGGTCTGGGTGTTGTTCCAGCCGCCGATGTTGAACCAGTAGAAGTTCCCGGTGTCCTTGACGCCGAACGCGACGAGGAAGCCTTCCTTGCCGGACTTCTTGGTGGCCTTCACGTGCAGGTCGTAGTCGTGCCAGCTCGGGTCGCCCGCGCTGACCATGGTGTTCTCGGCGGCCGTGTCGCTCTGGACGTACTGCCCGTCCTGGACGCTCCAGCTGCCGCCGCCCGTGTGGGTCCACTTCGAGGCGTCGCCGGAGAAGTCGTCGCTCAGCAGGGCCGTTCCGTCGGCGCCGGTGACTTTGACGTCGTCGTAGGCGGCGCTGGTCGCCCACGTGGAGAGGCCGACCGCGCCCGTGATCGGGCCTTGGAGGGAGGGGGTGCCGGTGGCGGTCGAGGGGACGACGCGGTCGCCGACGTTGGTCATGAAGAGTTTCTGGACCTCGTAGTTGGCGGAGTTCCAGGAGGCGTGGTTGTTGAACCAGACCAGGTCGGGGCGCCACTGGACGTAGTCCTCGTTCGCGAACAGCGGTGCGTACGAGGCGAGTTTGACGACGTCCGCGTTGCGCTCAAGACCCGTCATGAAGGCGGCCTCGCTCAGGCCGTTCTTGAACGCGTTGCCCTGGGAGGCGTATTCGCCGAGGAAGACCTTCGGGCCGGTGCGGTCGTACGTGTCGTAGCGGTCGTTGTTCTGGAGGAACCACTGGGGGCTGTTGTAGTAGTGCTCGTCGACCATGTCGACCTTGGCGTCCTTGTTGAGCTGCCAGGCCGTGTCGAAGGTCGAACCGGAGTCGTCGGGGCCGGAGTTGGAGATGACCGTGATGTACGGGTACTTGGCCTCGATCGCCGCCCGGAACTGCTTGAAGCGGTCGAAGAACTCGACGGGGAGGTTCTCCTCGTTGCCGACCTCGATGTGGGTGAGGTGGAACGACTTCGGGTGGCCCATCTGGGCGCGGACCTTGCCCCACTTGGAGGTGACGGGCCCGTTGGCGAACTCGATGAGGTCCAGGGTGTCCTGGATGTGCCGCTGGAGGAGCGCCGGGTCGTCGACGGCCTTGTTCTGGCCGCAGCCGGTGACGAGGGCCGGGACGACGGGCAGCGGCATCGCGCCGATGTCCTCGGAGAAGCGGAAGTACTCGTAGTAGCCGAGGCCGTAACTCTGGTTGTAGCCCCAGAAGTTGGAGTTCACGGCACGGGTCTCGACCGGGCCGACGGTGTCCTTCCACTGGTACGAGCGGGCGCGCTGCCAGTTCGACGCCTCGCTGTAGTCCTGCATGGAGCCGGTGTTGACGAGGCAGCCGCCGGGGAAGCGCACGAACCCGGGCTTCAGGGCGGCGACCTTCTCGGCCAAGTCCTTGCGCAGGCCGTTGGGTTCGCCCTTGTAGGTGTCGCGGGGGAACAGCGAGACCATGTCGAGGGCGGCGGCCTCGCTGGAGGCGACGCTCAGCCGGCCGACGCTGCTCGTACGGGTCGCCGTCAGCGTCACCTTGTACTGCCGCCAGCCGCCCGCCCGGACGGCGATCTGGCGGGCGGTCGCGAGGGTGCCGTCCGCGTCCTGGAGGGTGACCGTCAGCGCGGTGCCGGACTCGGCGCGGGCCCAGACGGAGAAGTCGTACCTCTTGCCCTGGTCGACGTGGATGCCGGTGTTGTAGCCGGAGTTCGTGACCGCTGAACCGGCGGCCAGGGAAAGGTAGTTGCGGTTGCGGTCGTTCAGGCGGCCCGCGTCGTTCACGACGTTCGCGGAGCCGGTGACCGTCCAGGACGTCAGCGGGGTGTAGGAGCGGTTGTCGACGGTCGAGTACTCGAAGGAACGGTTCTGGACGAGTTCGGCGTACAGGCCGCCGTCCGCGGCCCGGTTGATGTCCTCGAAGAAGACGCCGTACATCGTGTCGTCGATCTTCGCGCCCTTGGCGGCGGGGTCGACGGTGATCGCGTAGTCGGTGGGGGCGGCTTGCGCGGTGGCGGGGAGTGCGGCCGTGGCCAGGAGGAGGGCGGTGGCGCCGAGACTCAGTCTCAGGCGGGTGCGTGACATGGGGGCTCCGCGGCTCGATGTGCGAAATATCGGACAATGGTCAGCACTTCGAACGGCAAGATAGGGAGGGGACGCTTGGGCGTCAATGAGTCGCGCGGTATCGAAAGTGTCGAAAGGGAGGGCTGATGGGCGGGTTCCGGCCGGTGGCGGACGTGCTGGAGTACCTCGCCGGGGAGTGGGAGGCCGAGCGGGGCGTGCGGGATCTGGGCAGTGGGGAGGAGGGCGGGTTCACGGGGACGACCGTGTTCCGGCCGCGGGAGGAGGGGGCCGGGCTGCTGCACCTGGAGTCCGGGTCGTTCACCTGGCGGGGCGTCGCCCGGCCCGCCTCCCGCACCCTGCTCTTCCTGCCGGGGCCGGTGCCGGGCACCGCCGACGTCCGCTTCTCCGACGGCCGCCCCTTCCACGGCCTCGACCTCACCACCGGCCACCACCTCGCCGAGCACCCCTGCGCGGCCGACCTCTACCGGGGCGAGTTCTGCGTCCTGGACGCGGACCACTGGCACACGGTCTGGCGGGTCGGCGGACCCGCCAAGGACCTCGTCCTCACGACGCGTTACGCCCGCGCCCGCTGAACCGGCCCCGGACTCACGCGAAGTACAGGGCCATCCACCGGTCCGGCTGCTCCAGCGGCGCGAACCCGAGCTTCGCGTACACGCCGTGCGCGTCGTGCGTGGCGAGCAAGATCCGCCGGACGCCGTACCCCTCCAGGTGATCGCGGACGGCCGCCACCAGCGAGGTCCCGATGCCCTTCCCCCGCACCCCCGGATCGACGTACACGTCGCACAGCCACGCGAACGTCGCCCGGTCCGTCACCACCCGCGCGTACGCCACCTGCTCCCCCGAACCCTCCTCGTACACCCCGAAGTTGAGCGATCCGGCGATCGCCTCGTCCTGCTTCTCCCGCGCCCTCCCGAGCGCCCAGTAGGCGTCCTCCGACAGCCATCGGTGGACGCGCCCGGCGTCGATGCGGGCGGTGTCGGAGGAGATCTCGTAGCCCTCGGCGAGGGGGAAAGTACCGTTCATGGGAGGAGCGTCGCAGGTCGCGGCGGGGGCGTCGAACGAGTTCCGGCGCTACGCGAACGCCTCGTCGCAGGCCGTGCGCAGCCGGCGCACCCCCTCGGTGAGCTCCTCGGTCCCGGCGACCGCCGCGAAGCTCAACCGGAGGTGGGGGCCCGGGGGTTCGGCGCTGAAGTAGGGGTGGCCGGGCGTGAGGGCGACACCGGCGCGCAGGGCGGCGGCGGTCAGGACGGACTCGTCCGCCGCGTCCGGCAGCCGCAGCCAGAGGTGGTAGCCGCCGGAGGGGATGTGCGGGAGGGCCAGGTCGGGGAGGTGCGTGCGCACGGCCGCCGTGAGCGTGTCGCGTCTCGTCTTCAACTCCGTGGCCAGGGTGCGCAGATGGCGGGGCCAGGACGGGGAGCCGACCAGTTCGAGCGCCGCTTCCTGGAGGGGCCGGGGGACGAAGAACGCGTCGACGATCTGGATGGCCCGCAGCCGGCTGAGGGCCGGACCCCGGGCGATCAGCGCGCTCACCCGGAAACTCGGCGAGGTCGCCTTGGTGAGCGAGCTGACGTGGACGACGACGCCGTCCTGGTCGTCCGCGATCAGGGGGCGCGGGAGGGGGCCCGCGTCGGCGTGCGCGAGGCGCCGTACGTAGTCGTCCTCGACGACGAACGCGCCGGCCTCGCGGGCGATGCGCAGGACCTCCGCGCGGCGGTCCGGGGCGAGGACGGCGCCGGTGGGGTTCTGGAAGAGGGGCTGGCAGACGAACACGCGGGCGCCGGTCGCCCGGAACGCGTCGGCGAGGAGTTCGGGGCGGACCCCGCCCGGGTCGACGGGGACGGGGACCGGGCGCAGGCCCGCCGAGCGGGCGATCGCCAGCATCCCCGGGTACGTCGGTGACTCGACCAGCACCGGGGCGCCCGGCGGGGCGAGGGCGCGCAGGGCTGTCGTGAGCCCGGCCTGGCCGCCCGCGCCGATCAGTACTTCGGCGGCGGTGACCGTGCCGCCGACGGTCCGCGCGAACCACTCCCGCAGCTCCGGCAGCCCCTCCAGCGGGGGCCGCCCCCAGGCGCCCGGCCTGCGGCCCGCCCGCGCCAGCGCCTCCGACATCGCGCGCTCCGGCTGGAGGGAGGGGTGCAGATAGCCGCCGTTGAACTCGATGACGCCGGGCGGGGGGACGGCCAGCGAGACGGTGACGCCGGTCGCGTCGACCGAGCGGGGGACGAGGCCCTCGGCGCCGTCCGCGCTCAGCGCGACCTCCTGCCACGAGGTGTCGCCGGCCGGCGCCGGTGCCGTACGCCGCTCGGCCGCGCGGAAGGCGCCCGCGCCGGGGCGGGTCACGACCAGGCCCTCGGCGACGAGTTGGCCGATCGCCCGGGAGACCGTGACGGGGCTGACCTTGAACCGCTCGACGAGGGCCCGGCTGGACGGGAGCTTTCCACCTGGAGAGTAGCGGTCGAGTTCGGTTCGCAGCTTGGCGGCGAGGTCGGTGACGCTGCTACGCTCATACATGAAGACAGAGAATAGCGCTATCGCGCGGAGTCGGATAGCGGTGGCCGGTGGGGAGCCCGTCGACGGACACGTCCGCCCGGGCTTCGGGACACTCCAGGCCGCCCTCGGTGTCGTCGCCTTCTCCCTCACCTTCCCCGCCACCGCCTGGGGGCTGAAGAGCTTCGGGCCCTGGTCGCTCGTCGCCGTGCGCTGTGTGCTCGCGGCGGTCGTCGCGGGCGGGTGTCTGATCGCGCTGCGGGTGCCGGTCCCGGAGCGGCGGCACTGGGCGGGCATCGGGGTCGTCGCGCTGGGCGTGGTGGTCGGGTTCCCGCTGCTGACGACCCTCGCGCTCCGGACGTCGTCCACCGCACACGCGGCCGTCGTGGTCGGCCTGCTGCCGCTGACGACGGCCCTGTTCTCCGCGCTGCGCATGGGCATCCGGCCCTCGCGGACGTTCTGGGCGGCGGCCGGGGCGGGAGCCGTCGCGGTCGCCGGGTTCACCGTGGCGCAGAGCGGCGGGGCGCTCACCGGGGCGGACGCGTACCTGTTCGGGGCGCTGCTCGTGTGCGCCGCCGGGTACACCGAGGGCGGGCGGCTCGCGCGGGTCATGCCGGGGTGGCAGGTGATCGCGTGGGCGCTGGTGCTGTGCCTGCCGCTCGCCGTGGCCGCCGGGGCGCTGGCCCTGTCGCACGAGAGCGTCGAGCTGAACGCGCGAGGGATCGCCGGGGTGTTGTGGGTCGCGGTCGGGTCCCAGTTCCTCGGGCTGGTCGTCTGGTACCGGGGCATGGCCGCGATCGGCATCCCCCGGGCCAGTCAGCTCCAGCTCGCCCAGCCGCTGCTCACCCTGGTCTGGTCGGTGCTGCTCCTCGGCGAGCACCTCACCCCGGCGGCCCCGCTCACCGCGCTGGCCGTCCTCGTGTGCATCGCCGTCACGCAGCGGGCCCGCGGCTGACCCCTGCTTCCCGAGGCGATCGGCTACTTCTTGTAGTGATCCGCGACGACCTTCGAGAACGCCCCGATCGGGTCCCCCTTCACCTCACGGGCCGCGAAGTACACGTGCCCCTTCACCTCGGGGTACCTGTCGGCCAGCGTGAGGTGCCGGGAGAGTTCGGCGGCGTTCTGCCAGGCCGCCGACTGGGCCGGGTCGCCCGCCTTGTACAGCGCCTCGCCGATGCAGAGCTGTGTACGGCTGCCCTTGGCGACGGCCGCCCACCAGGGCACCAGCTTCGCGTAGTCGGCGGCGGGGAAGCCGATGTTCCAGTACACCTGCGGGACGATGTAGTCGATCCACCCCTCCCGCACCCACTTCCGGGTGTCCGCGAAGTTGTCGTCGTACGACTGCGCGGCCCGCGTGTCGGAGCCGAGCGGGTCGGTGGACTTGTTGCGCCACACCCCGAAGGGGCTCACACCGAACCGGGTCGCGGCCCGCGTCTTCTTGATCCGGACGGCCATGTCGTGGACGAAGCTGTCGATGTTGTGCCGCCGCCAGCTCGCCCGGTCGGGGAAGGCGGCGCCGTACTTCACGTAGGCCGCGTCGTCGTCAAAGGTCTGCCCCGCGACCGGGTAGGGGTAGAAGTAGTCGTCGAAGTGGACGGCGTCGAGCGGGTAGCGGCGGACGGCGTCGAGGATCGCCGTCCGGACGAACGTACGGACCGCCGGCAGCCCGGGGTTGTAGTACATGCGCCCGCCGAAGGTGACGACCCAGTCGGGGTGGAGGCGGGCGGGGTGGTTCTCGGCGAGCTTCTTCGGGTCCGTGTGGTTGGCGATCCGGAACGGGTTGAACCAGGCGTGCAGTTCGAGCCCCCGGGCCCGCGCCTCCCGGACGGCCGTGCCCAGCGGGTCCCACCCCGGGTCCTTGCCCTGCGTCCCGGTGAGGACGGCGGACCAGGGCTCGTACGGGGAGGGCCACAGGGCGTCGGCGGTGGGCCGGACCTGGAGGATCACGGTGTTGAGCCGGGAGCGGGCGGCGAGGTCGAGCCAGCCGATCAGCTCGGCGCGCTGCTGTTTCGCGGTGAGCCCGGCCCTGGAGGGGAAGTCCCGGTTGGCGACGGTCGCGAGCCAGACGCCCCGCATCTCGCGGACCCCGGCCGCCCCGTAAGGACTCGCCTTCGACTCCGCCGCCTTCCGCTCCGCCGCCGAGGCCGTCGCCGTCGTCCCCGCGACCACCGAGAACGCCGCGAGAGTGAACGCCCGCCGGGTCAGTCGCCCCATAGCAGAACCCCTTTGAAACTCGGTGTGCGGATTGTCTCGGGGCACAGCATGCCCGACCCCGGCGATCGATCATCGATACTTGCTAGTAACGTGCACGTTCGGAGCAGGATCAGCACCGTGAGAGGAGCGATGTGACCGACATCGAACGCGTCGGAGTGGTCGGCTGCGGCCAGATGGGCGCCGGTATCGCAGAGGTCTGCGCCCGCGCCGGACTCGACGTCAAGGTCGCCGAGACGACCGGTGAGGCCCTGGAGTTCGGCCGTACCCGGCTGCTCACCTCGCTGTCGAAGGCCGCCGAGCGCGGCAAGATCTCCGAGGAGGAGCGGGACGCGACGCTCGCGCGCCTCAGCTTCACCACGGACCTCGGCGAGTTCGCCGACCGGGACCTCGTCATCGAGGCGGTCGTGGAGAACGAGCAGGTGAAGACGGAGATCTTCCAGGTCCTGGACCAGGTCGTGACCCGCCCGGACGCGATCCTCGCCTCCAACACCTCCTCGATCCCGCTGGTCAAGCTCGCGGTCGCCACCTCCCGCCCGGACCACGTGATCGGCGTCCACTTCTTCAACCCGGCCCCGGTGCAGAAGCTCGTCGAGCTGATCCCGGCGCTCACCACCTCCGAGGGCACCCTCTCCCGCGCCCAGCTCTTCGCGGAGAAGCTCCTCGGCAAGCACGCGATCCGCGCCCAGGACCGCTCCGGCTTCGTCGTCAACGCGCTGCTCATCCCCTACCTCCTCTCGGCGATCCGGATGTTCGAGACGGGCATCGCGAGCCGCGAGGACATCGACAACGGCATGGAGCTGGGCTGCGCCCACCCGATGGGCCCGCTGAAGCTGTCGGACCTGATCGGCCTGGACACGGTCGCGTCGGTCGCGCACTCCATGTACGAGGAGTACAAGGAGCCCCTGTACGCCGCTCCCCCGCTGCTCGCGCGCATGGTCGACGCGGGCCGGCTGGGCCGGAAGTCCGGGGCGGGCTTCTACACCTACGGCTGAACTGCGAAAACGCCTCGCCCGGGATGACCCCGGCAGTACAACTGGGGCCCGCCGTCGATGATCTGGACGGCGGGCCCCAGTGATCGTTGCGTAGCCGAGGGGGTTCTGAGGGGGTTTCAGCGGGAGGTCACGCCACTCCCTCGCGAGGCACGAGCAGGAACCGCCCGAGTGCCTGATACGGCCTGAGGGGATCGGCTACCTGATCGTTCAGGTTCTCCGCTCGCCTCACTGCCATGCCATGTACCGCAGCGTACTCCTTCACCCATGCCAGTGCCGAGGCCAGCGCGCAGTCAGGGTCATCGCCCGGCGCGGTACGGATCTCGCCGACGGGCGCCCCCGCCGCCGTGAGCATCGCGCCCACACCCCAGGGACCGCACGCATACCGGGCACCCTGCACATACACCTCGGTCGACTGCTCTCGCCGCCCCGGGAGCGCGAGCGGCGTCGACTCCGTGAACGTGAGCGGATCGACCGCCCACAGGTCCGGAGCCGGCGGACGCGGGGCAAGCCCTGTGCCGGCCTCCAGCCAGCTGTCGACGGCGGTGCGCCCACGCATCCCTCGGTCCGGCATGAAGTGCGCGTAGATCTTCAGCGTGATGTCCGGTGACGCGTGGCCCATCCAGTGCGACACGGAGATGACGTCCTCGCCAGAGCCGAGCTGCACGCTGGCGTAGGTGTGCCGCCAGCGGTGATGCATCATCTCCCGCGACGGCTCCCATCCTCGACCCTCCCCCTCCTCTCGCCGCGCGATGAGACCGGCCGCGGCGAGCGCCGGCTTCATCACGCCCTTGTTGAAAGTCGACGGCTGGATACGGTTCCCGCGCCCGGTCGTGGAGAGCAGTCGCACCGCGGCCTGGGGCCGGCCGTTGTTGCCCGGGCCCTTCCACGGCAGCGTCACCATCGCCGGCGGGAACTCCTCGCCGTACTCGTCGAGGAGCTTGAGCAGGCCGGGCGACAGAGGGACGTCTCGCTCCTTGTCGCCCTTGGGCAGCTTGAGGTACGGGCGCGCGCCGTTCTCCCACAGCAGCTGACGACGCAGGCGCAGCACCATCAGGTCGCGGTCGATGTCGTCCGGGCTGAACCCGAAGGTCTCCCCCTGGCGCATGCCGGCGCGCATGCCGAGATCGGCAATGATCCGGTACCGCTCGGGCATTGCCGCGCGGATCGCCGCCGCCTCCGCTTTGCTCCAGGCTCGCGCCTTCGTCTCTCCCGGACCGGCCGGGCGCACTCCCTTGGCGGCCTCGGTGCACGGGTTCTTCGCGATCCGCTTGCCCGCTGCTGACTTGAAGATGCTGGACAGGTGGTTCCAGATCACCTCGATCGTGGACGCGGCCAGGCCGCGCCCGGTCAGCTCGCGCTTCCACTCGACGAGGTGGTCGTCGCCGATGACGTACATCTGGGTCCGGCCGAGCTGTGTATCGACGATGTGGTTGAAGATCTTCGATTTCATCGGGTGCACGGTGTTCGCGGGGTCGGTCCGCTTTGGCCACCATTCGTCCCGGACGTAGTCGCCGAGGAGGATTTCTCCGTCTCGGTCGTCGACGAACTCCTTCTTCTTCGTCGACGCGATAGCTTTAATTTTCCAGTTCTTCGCCTCGTCGAGGGTCCCGAAGCTTCGTTTTCTCACGCCGGGAATTCCACATACCCGGTATCGCTTGGTGTTCGTTCCGTAGAGTTCCGTGCGTTCACGCTTGCCGGTGACGGGGTCCTTGCGCTTCTTCAGCCACCGATCCTCGATCCATCCTGATGACGCCACGGCCAGCCCTCCCCTCGCAGGTCGTTGAGGCGGACCTCCAGGAGCCGTTCCGTCACGCGGAGTTCAGCGGCGGCGACATGGATGTCGGGCGCCCACTGGGCGACTTCGGCGAGGTCCGAGATGGCTATCAGTTTGCGGGCGGCCTGAAGGTCGGCGTGGCGTTCCTGCCGGATTCTCGCAAGCGGGCTGGTGCAGTCCGCATCGTCGGCGTAGACGTGTTCCAACTCGTGGGCGAGGACGCATCGTTCCTGTACGTCGCTGAGGCCGGAGGCGATGACGATGCTGCCGTGCTCCCGGCACCAGGCCCCCCACGTGTCCCTGAGCCAGGTCCGTACGACAGGGACGCCCAGCTCGTCGAGGATCGCGGCTGGCGCGTAGTGCAGACCGGCGGATAGCAGCGGTGTTACGGACATGCGCCCCCCACGGGTTCGGACGGGTGGGAAGCGCGCCGGGTGTTCATGTCTACACGATCTGTCACGGGAAACGGAAGGAAAAGGTAAGAAATCCTTCGGTCATCTCCGCACTACAGCAAATCAGGGCAGCACGAAACAACCCCGGCGCATACCTGGCACTGCGACGCGGTGAGGTGTTAGACCCTCACGGCAAGCGAAAGGTTGCACGCATCACGAATCCGAGTTGAGCGCGTCTCGGATTCGGGCGGCGTCATCCGCCGGCACCCCTTCGGCCGCGCCGTGCGGCCGGTACGCAGCCAGCGCGAAGGCGGGGCGCCTCGGCGGGCCAGCGCCCACCGCGTCCGTGAGCCGCTGGACGAGGCTGTCGAATTCGTCGCGCAGCCCGGGTGCCGCCCCCAGCGCCACTGCCGTGCGGCTGAACTCGTAGACGAACGGAACGAGCTCCAGCAGGCGGGCGCGAGGCGGATCTACGGCCGGCGCCTCTGTGGCCCCGACTCCCAGGACCAGGGCGGGGTCCTCGCCGGCGAGGATGCGGTCGGTCCATCCGATCTGCCAGCCCAGCGCGGCCACGACTGGCTCGAGCGACGGCGGCTTGTCCTTCGACTTGGGGACAACTCCCCTTTCGATGCTGCCGATGGTGCGGGCCGTCACTCGGGCGCCGCGCTCCCGGATGCGCTCGACGAGCTGATCGCGCCCGAGCCCCTGGCGCTCGCGGTCGTCGCGGATGGCGCGACCGAGCGCAGCCCACCGCTCAGGGTCGTGGTTCATCTGACTCTCCGCCCGATCCGCATGCAACAAGAGGCAACGACAGGAAACAACTTACCAACGGGTCACCTGGCGGCGACAGGCGAGATCCCGCCTCCGACCTGCAACTTCCTCTCCTTTCCAGTTATTTCCACTCTGACGCTTGCGTCGTTGCCGCTTCTTTCCTATTGTTTCCACTGTGAAGGCGCGAGGACAGACCATCCGGCGCAGTCGCGAGGAGTCGGGCTGCGGCCTGACGGAGTTCGCCCAGCGCATCGGGATCTCCACCTCGTACCTGTCCCGGATCGAAAGAGACCAGGCCAACCCCAGCCCCGACATCGTCCGGCGCATCGCCGAGCACCTCGGCAGCCTGCGCGACGTACGGGCCGCAATCCGCGAAATCACCGAGAACGAAGACGAGGAGAGTGATGACGACCAGCCCGCGGGGTGACGACTCCCCCCACCTCACCGTGGCCGAGCTGGCAACGCGCTGGAAGACCACGCCGACCGCCATCTACATCGCCCGACACAGGGGCAAGGCGCCGGCCGCGTTCAAGCGTGGCGTGAAGGTGCTGTTCCCCCTCGCCGCCGTGGAGGAGTTCGAGGCCGCCGGAATGGCCGACGACCGCCTCTCCCACCGCAGCACCGCCGCCGAGCACCGGCCCCCGGAGCCGACCCGCGCGCGCCGCAGCCGCAAGCCGGCCGCCGCCTGATCCCACTCACGCCGAAGGGCCGCTCCGACTGTGCCGGCCTGAGCAGCCCTCGACTCGGTGCTCAACCACCACTGAAAGGAGGAGCCTCCGTGGCTCCTATCATGCCCGACCAGCCGAGTGAGCTGGTGTTGACGGAGTCCCGCACGATGCGGGCTCAGACCGCCGACCGTGTCGACGTCCTCGACAAGGTCAAGGCGCTCGCCCTGCTCCCCGACGGGATGCACGCGACCGCCGATGGGGTCGCCTCGTACTACGAGGTCCACGACGACGTCATCAAGAAGGTCGTCCAGCGCCACCGCGAGGAACTCGCGGAGAACGGTCTTCGGACGCTGCGCGGGGATGAGCTCCGCGAGTTTGTGGGGGACAACCTGTCCTCCGCAAACGGTGCCGCGAAGATCCGGAGCCTGTCGGTCTTCACCCGCCGGACGATCCTGAACGTGGGCCAGTTGCTCGCCGAGTCGCTGATCGCGAAGCAGGTGCGTACCTACCTGCTGGAGGTCGAGGAGCAGGCCAGCCCCGAGCAGAAGTCCGAGGCGCTCCAGCAGCTCGCGGTCGCCGAGGCCCGCATGCGGGTGCTGAAGGCGGCCGGCGGGATCGTCTCGCCGGTGTGGCTCGAGACGAAGGCCCGCTTGGTCGCCGCGAAGGCGCTCGGCGAGGAGCCGGAGGTCGACCCGCTCGACGTGCCGCTGTACGTCCCCGACTTCCTGAAGGCGGCCGGCCTGAAGCGCAAGGACGTGGAGTCCGCGCAGTCGTGGTTCGGCCGGTACGCGTCCTCGATCTGCACGGAGTTGGGGATCGAGTTGCCGCAGGAGCGGCAGTCGGAGTTGCCGTCCGGGCAGGTGCGGTCGACGAAGGCGTGGACGGAGCGGCACCGGCCGGTGTTCGAGCTGGTGTGGGCGCGGCACTACGCGCACAAGTTCCCCGGCCTCTTCGACCTCGGCGGTGCGGCATGACGCAGTCGAATACGCCGCAGAGTGCGGCGCTCGCCCTGGCCCAGCTCCTGGCGGAGTACCCGAGCTTGCCGTCTCTGCACTGGTCGGTCTCGCCGTCTGGCTGGTGGTGCGGCTCGAAGTACAACGACTTCGATGCGCGTGCGGCGATGGCGGAGTTTGTCGCCGTGGTCGGTGGTACGCCGTTCGAGATGCGGCAGCCGGCGAAGGAGGACGAGCCGGGCGAGGAGACGTTCTCGACGATCCTCAACGCCCGGTGGCGGGACGTCGATCTGTACCTGTCGATGGGTTGTGACGCGGCGCTGGTGGCCGACGTTGAGGCGGTGGCCCGATGAGCGCCCCGCTGGTGGTGAACACCACTGACGGCACGGTGTGGACGCGGCGCGGGTCGCTGCGTGACGGGCGTGCCCTGTACGCGCCGGCGGAGGTCTGTGTCTGCCCGCAGTACGTGATGGTCACGGAGTCGGAGCTCGCGGAGATCGGGATCGCCGGGCAGGCGGACGCGCTGCCGATGCCGACGGCGGCTGGTGCGCGGCGGCAGTTCGTCGCGATGTCGACGGCGTTGGAGCGTCTGCGGTGTGATCTGGGCCGGGCGGCCCGGGAGCGGCACGGCACGAACGAGGTCTTGTCGGAGGCGTGCGAGGCGCTCGCCGCGGGCCGGGACCGGATTGCCGAGTTGGAGGCGGAGGCGGCCGATCTGCGGGCGCAGCGGGAGACGCTGGTGTCGGACGCGCGCGACACCGAGCGGCACATCATGTCGGTGACGGAGGAGTGCCAGCGGCACGCGGCACGCGCCGCCGAGCTGGAGACTGGCCGTGCCGACGAGCGTGACGAGTTGGCGATGGCGCCCGGCCGCAGCACCGGCACCGAGTGGGGCGACCTTGTTGAGTTCGCCGCTGGCGCGTTCCGACGGGTCGTCGATGCCGAGGTGGAGGCCGCCGCGCCCGAGGTGCTCGCGCCTCGGACGGAGCGGTCGTGCTGGGTGGCGATCGCCGACGCGCTGAACGCTGCGCACGCCGCGGGGATGCCGGTCGGTATCGACCTGGACGGGACGCTGACGGATCACCGCATGTGGTCGGTGGTGTGGGACCGGGCCGCCGAGCGGTGGACGGTCGCCGGGTACGACGACGAGCCGGACGGGATCGACCGTCTGGCCGCCCCGACGCAGGCCCCCCAGACCGAGGACATCCCCGCGCTGACGGTGTACCGGGCGTCGCACGACTCGGTCGTCATGGGCCTGTACACCACGGCGGCCGAGGCCAGAAAGCACTGCGAGACCGAAGAGCGCCGCTCGTGGCTGACCGGAACCACCCTCTCCTTCGACTGGATCGAGGACGAGGAGGACGGCATCGCCGAGCTGGTGGTCGTCGCGGGTCAGAACGAGGAGTCCACCACCGGCTACGTCGTCACCGCCCTGGAGATCGCCGCTTCGTACGACGAGGAGGCCGACGAGTGAACGCCATGGAATGGCTCCTCACCTTCGCCCTCGTGTACGCCGTCGTCTTCGCGTACTGCGTGATCGACGTCCCCGACCTGTGCGCCCGCACGGCGCACCTCATCGTCGACCGCATCCACGGGGGTACCCGATGAAGCCTCTCAACAGCATTGACGGCCACACCGTTCCCGTGCCGTGGGACTGGTGGACGTCCGACGGGACGCGGCTCCGCGTCGTCCCGGACGGCTACCTCCTGGAGTCGGGCGACCTCGACCTCTACGTCGAGGTGCAGATCTGCCCGTCGGCCCACATCCAGCGCGTTCCGTCCGGCCGCTCGTACCTGATGCGGCCGGACGACGTGCCCGGCCTGGTCGCCGGGCTCACCGACCGCACCGCATGGACCACGCCGGGTACGGGCGAGGGACTGACGGTCAGGCCCGAGGGCGACGGGATGCGCCTCGTGTACGCCCTGTACGCCCAGGGCAACCTCCGTGACTACTCGATGGTGGTGCCGGAGGAGCAGCGGCTCCCGCTCGTCTCCGCTCTGAGCAGCGCTCTGGAGCTGACCCGCGCGTGGGTGGAGGCCGTCTGATGACGACCGTCTACGTGATCACGTGCGGGTCGTGGTGGCCCGGCGCCCGCCTCAGTCTGGAGGCGGCGCAGGCAGAGGCCCTGGCCATCGAGGAGCGCCTCGCGCAGGCGGGCGAGTGGACGTACCGGTGGGAGCAGTCCGACCGGCCGGGGATCTGGCTGCTGATGCACCGGCACCTCGAGCGGCCGGCCGCCTGGGGGCGGACGGGCCGCGAGGTCCGTGCCGTCGACCTGACGCTGTCGGGCGTCCCGGTCGAGGTGCTGTGGCAGCTCGCCGCCGACGTGCTGACGGAGCTGTCCGGGCGCGGTATCGCGATCACCGCGTCCCGTGATCAGGGTCCGGCGTACATCGGGCCGCACGTCTACGACGGCATCAACCCGGCCCGCCCCGGCCCGTGCGTAGTGCTGGCGGATGACGGCCGGTGGGTGGTGGAGGACCGGACGCCGCGCTGCGCCGAGTGCCGTGAGCCGCTGACGTACCCGGGGATGACGTACTGCTCGACCCGCTGCCGCAACGCCGCCGACCGCCACGACCAGGACGGGGGCCTGTGATGGCCGTCTACGACCGCGAGCCCGACGAGGGCGACGAGCAGGACATCGCCGACGAGGTGTCGTACGCCGACACCGGACGGCCGTGGGGTGCGCGGGTCATCCGGCACCCCTCCCACGCCGCGACCCGCAAGCACTTCAAGGCCCGCCCGCTGCCGAAGCAGAAGGACCGGAGGACGGCGTGACCGAGTACCCGGAGATCGCGGCGCGGTTCGCGCGCGACACGGCCAACCACCGGCTGATCGTCCTGCACGACGACGGCCTGTACCGGCATCTGCGGTTCACCAACCCGGCAGCCGACGGGCACACCCCGTTCGAGCTGATCACCTGGCCGTACAACCTCGTCGTCAAGGCGGGCTGGACGTTCCACTTCGACATCAACGCCACCCCGGACATGTTCGACCTGTTCCGGAATACCGCCTTCAGCGGCGAGATCAACCCGGGCTACTGGTCGGAGAAGGTCCGAGCTGGACGTGACGAGATTGAGGGCTTCGACCCGGAGCTGTTCGAGCGGCAGGTAAAGGAGCACGTCGTCCGGGCCATCCGCGAGGGCGACGCACCGCGCGGCATTGGCGCCGAGGTCACCCGCGACATCTTCGCGTGGGGCGACATCAGCCATGAGGCTGGCGCCCGCGAGGAGTTGGAGTCGTTCCGCTACGAGGACTGGAGCTTCGGCGACATCAGCGAGTGGGACTTCAGCGACTACACGCCGGGCTTCCTGCACTGCTGCCACGCGATCCGTCGCGGCATCGACCTGTGGGACGCGGCCCGGAAGCAGGTGGCCGCATGACCGCCCGCGAGTGGTTGTACGAGCGGCTGACGGGGGGTGCGCCCGTCCCCGCAGACGAGGCCACCACCGGCCTCGACGCCTACCGGGCCGAGGTGCTCGCGAAGGCGGTCGGGCGTCTGCGGGCGGTGCCGCTGGAGTGCACGGCGCTGACCGGACCGGTCTGGTACGGGCAGGGTTGGAAAGACTGCATCGACGCGCTGGTGGACATCGTCGACTACCAGCAGCCCGACGACGAGGCGTACCCCGGTGAGCTGGGGCGGCTGCGCGCACTGGTGGTCGGGCTGCGGGTCGCGGCGCTGCGGAGGGAAGACCTCCCGGAGGTTCGCCGCCGTCTCGCCGCGCACGCCCTGTACGAGACCGAAGCGCGGAAGACCAGCGGCCAGCAGGACGCCACGCCGTTCTTCCAGCCCGGCCACGTCTACGCCCTCGCCGACGACTGGCAGTTCCGCTGCGACACCGTCTCCACCGACCCCAACACGGGGGAGCGGGCGGCGATCGGCTGGCTGCGGGTTCGCAGCAGCCCGTGGACGACGTACGCCTACACCGCCTCCGAGTGGGACGGCGACTGGGCGGACGTCACGGGGGAGGTGGCGGAGTGAGGCACCAGTCGCCGGTCGACCACCGGTCGGTCGCCTCCCGGCTCCGCGCCCAGCCCGGCGTGTGGCTGCCGGTCGGCGAGTACCGCAACTCGATCTCCGCCGACGGCGTGGCCCGCTACATCCGGACCGCGTTCGTCAACAAGCCGGGCGCGATCGGCCGCTGGTACCGGCCCGCCGGAGCCTACGAGTCCCGCACGTCGCTGACCGAGGACGGCACGCTCGTCGAGGCCCGCTACGTCGGCCCGGTCGGGGGTGCCGCGTGAACGCCCGGCAGCTCCGGCTCCTCAACGCGGTCCGCACCTACGGCGGCCAGTGGACGACCGCCCGAGCCCGCGCCCTCTACACGGTCACCGACCCCGGCGCCAGCCAGCGCGGCACCGCCCGCCGCGACCTCGCCCTCCTCCACCGCGCCGGGCACCTCGCGCTCGTCGACACCCCCAACAACAAGCACTACATCCCCACCTGGAAGGACATGCCGTGAGCGCTGCGAAGCCCCTGCCGCACGACCCGTACATCGAGGCCGTCATCGACGCCCTCACCGCCGACGGGATCGCGCCCGACGACCACCGGACCTCGGACACCGAGACCGACCGGTACGACACCGGCCCCGACACCGGCTGCACGACGATGCTCGACGCCTACATCGACTGGACCGCGTCGCCCGCGCACGAGCACGGCATCGCCCTCATCTGGGAGGGGCCGGCGGAGGAGTGGATGTGGGCGCCCCGCGCGAAGGAGGGGCACCTGGAGTACGAGCCGGAGTTCCTGCCGCTGGGCCAGTACGCCGACCCGACCACGGTGGTCGCGGTCGTGCGGGCGCTCATGACCGGCGACCTGCTGCCCGAGGACCCGGCCCCCGACTGGGACGGCGCCGACACCGTGAAGGCCGCCGTCGCCGCGTGGGACGAGGACGGTGCTGAATGACCGGGCCCGAGCACTACCACGAGGCCGAGCGCCTCCTCGCCGTCGCGGCGGACAGTAGCGAGACCACGTACGCGGGGGAGAACCCCGAGGCGGACCGCACGATCGCCGAGGCGCAGGTCCACGCCACCCTCGCCCTCGCCGCCGCAACCGCCCTGTCGGTCCCCGCCCGTTCCCTGAACGTGCAGCAGGCGCGCAGCGAGGCCGAGGCGTGGATCGGCGCGGCCGGAGTGCCGTCGGTGAACGAGGACTACGACATCAAGGACAGCTTCGGATGAAGGCCGTCACCCCGTCGACGGACGCGGAGCGGGTCCTCGGGCAGATCGAGCGCGGCGAGGTGCGGTGCGGCCCGGCTGCCGCCCGCGAGATCGCCGCCCGCCACGAGACGCAGTACGGCGCCGCGTTCACCACCACCACCGAGCCCCGGACGTGCGCCGAGTGCGGTGAGCCGATGGACGGCGACGGCGCCTACTGCTCCACCCGCTGCCGCAACGCCGCCGACCCCCACCACGCCCCGGGCGAGGAGAGTAAGTGACCGTCACCGTGCAGCCCGGGACCACGGTCCCGGGCGCCGGCCCCGAAGACACGGCCGACATCGAGCCCGGCCTGTACGACATCGACGCCGACGCCTACCACGCCGACCCCATCCCCGGCGGCAGCCTGTCGTCGACCGGCGCCCGCACCCTCGCCAAGAGGTGCCCGGCCGTCTTCAAGTGGCAGCTCGACCACCCCGAGCCGCCCAAGAAGGCCCTCGACCTCGGCACCGCCGCCCACCGCCTCGTCCTCGACGACGGACCCGAACTCGTCCTCGTCGACGCCGCCCGCTGGGACACCAACGCCATCAAGGCTGAGGTCGCCGCGATCCGCGCCGCCGGGAGCGTTCCCCTCAAGCGGCCCGAGCTGGAGCAGGTGCAGGCGATGGCCGCCGAACTCCGCAAGCACCCGGATGCGGCCCGTCTCCTGGAGCCCGGCTCCGGGGTCGCCGAGCAGTCCGCGTTCTGGAACGACCACGGCGTGTGGCGCAGGTGCCGCTTCGACTGGCTCCGCAACGACGGCCAGGCGGTCGACTACAAATCGGCCCGCTCCTGCCGCCGCGACGACCTGGAGAAGGCATTCCACGAACACGGCTACCACCAGCAACAGGACTGGTACGAGGACGGCGGCACCACCCTCGGCCTCCTCGACCCCGAGCGGCCGATGCAGTTCGTGCTCCAGGAGAAAGACCCGCCGTACCTCGTGGTCGTCACCACGTGCGACCCGATGGCCCGCGAGATCGGCCGCCACCTCAACACGGTCGCCCTCAACGCCTATGCCATCTGCCGCGAGACCGGCGAATGGCCCGGCTACCTCCCCAACCCGATGATCTCGCTCCCCCCGTGGGTCGAGCGCCAGTACGCCTAGGAGACCAGCGCATGAACCAGCCCCTCGGCCAGCCCGTCCGCGCCGGACGGCAGGCACCGCAGACCGACGAGTACGACGACGGCGCGTTCGTGTTCCGGCCGGCCACCAAGGACAAGGCCAAGGCCCGCGTCGCCGTCCAGGGCGTCTCGGGCTCCGGCAAGACGTGGACCGGTCTGTCCATCGCCCACGGCCTCGCCGAAAGCGGACGGTTCGCCGTCATCGACACCGAGCGCGGCGCCGCCTCCCTGTACGTCGGCATCGGAGGCATCCAGTTCGACGTCCTCCAGATGAACCGCTACGACCCCCGCGACCTCATCAAAGCCCTCGCCGCCGCACCCCAGCAGAGCTACCCGGTCGTCATGGTCGACAGCCTCTCCCACTTCTGGAAGGGCACCGACGGCACCCTCCAGCAGGTCGACAAGGCCAAGTCCCGCTACGGCGGGAACTCCTTCGCCGGATGGAAGGAGGGCACCCCCATGCAGAACGACATGATCGACGCCCTCCTCGCCTACCCCGGACACGTCGTCGTCACGATGCGCTCCCACACCGAGTGGGTGCTCCAGGAGAACGACCGCGGGCGCAAGGAGCCGGTCGCGATGGGGATGCGGGCCGAGCAGCGCAAGGGCGTGGAGTACGAGTTCGGGCTCGTCTGCTCCATGGACATCGACAACACACTCACCGTCCTCAAGTCCCGCTGCCCCGACCTCCACCGCAAGGTCATCAACGAGCCGAACGGCAACCTCGACGTCGCGAAGCCGCTCCTGGACTGGCTCAACGACGGCGCCCAAGGCGTCGACGCCACCGCGTGGGTCGATGCCGCAACGGCCCCGGACGCGACCACGGACAGCCTGCTGGCGACGTACCACGACGCCGAGTCGCACGGCGCCCTCGCAACCCCGCTCCTGCACCCGCAGACCGGGCAGCCGACCAGCCTCGGCGCCTACATCAAGGAACGCGGCACCGCCCTCAAGGGCGCCCAGCAGTAGCCCTTCCCCGCACCGGGCTCCCGCCCGCCCGAAACAGGCGGGAGCGGCCGGTCCCAGCACACCACACCAATCCCTGGCAGGAGTACCCGTGACCGTCATCGCGTTCGTCGACACCGAGACCACCCACCTGGACGCCGAGATCGGGGCCGCATGGGAAGTGGCCATCATCCTCCGCGATTTCGACGACAACACGCCCACCGACACCGAGTACGTGTGGCAGATCCGCCCCAACCTGGCCACAGCCGACCCCGAGGCCCTGCGCATCAGCCGCTACCTGGAACGGTTCGCCGTCCCCCCGCACGCTGAAGCGGCATGGACCGGCTACGAGAGCGGCCCGGTCCTCCCGATGGCCCGCGCGAAAGTCGTCGCCGCGATCCTCGATGTCCTCCAGGGCGCGATCCTGGTCGGCTCCAACCCCGGCTTCGACGACCGTTTCCTGCGGCGCCTGCTCGGTCCTGGGAGCGCTCAGTGGCACTACCGGCCGTACGACATCGTCCAGCTCGCCGCCGCGAAGGTCGGCATCGAGTCCGCCGGGCCCCTGCCGTGGTCGTCGCGCAAGCTGTCCCGCGCCGTCGGCGTCGAGCCGCCCGCCGATGGTGTCGCGCACACCGCGCTCGGTGACGCCCGCTGGGCCCGCGACGTGTACGACGCCGTCATGGGCGGAGGCGCCCGATGAAGCTCCCCTTCGTATCCCGCCGCCAGCACGACACCGAGATCGCCGCCCTCCGCCAGCGCATCCTGGAAGTCAAGGGCCGTCACGAAGAAACCGAAAGGGAGCGGCGGCGCCTGGCCAAGGCGCTCGCCGAGGCGCCGGCCAAGACCGCCGACAACCTCGACGCCGACGCGAAGCTGCTGGCCGAGGTCGACGACCTCAAGACCCGGCTCGCCCGTGCGCAGGCCGACGTCGTCACCCTGTCCGGCGAACTCGCCGCGGGCCGCGAGTCCCGCCGCCCCATCGACGGCGGAACCAGCACGCCGCGCACCGTGGACGCCGAGCTCCGGCAGGCCCGCAACCACGCCCGCGCGCTGGGCCAGCGGCTCGCCGAGGTGACGACCGCGAACCTCCGCTGCACCTGCGGGAGCGCGTCGTGATCCCCCAGATCACGGTCGGCGCCGCCTTCCTGATGGCCGCCCTGATCGGCGCCACGTGGCTGGCCCGCTGGTGGGTCAGCCCGGAACCCGCCGGCCGCCACCGCGCGGGCGCCGTCGCCCCGGTGGAGGCCCTGGTGCAGGTCGACGCGCATTGCCGGTCCTGCCGCCACACCACCCGGCACGCGATCCTCCGCGTCCACGGCGAACACATCTGCCGCAGCTGTGGATGCCTCAACACTGCCGTGGTCGAGGGGGTGGCCCGGTGAGCGCCTACGACTGGATGGACGACGCGCTCTGCGCGCAGACCGACCCCGGCCTGTGGCACCCCGAGACCGGCTCCGGCTACGGACCGGCCGCCAGGATCTGCGCGGCCTGTCCCGTCCGCGAGGCGTGCACCGCGCACGTCGGCCGCCTGGAGGAGGACTCCGGACACCTCGTGCGCGGCATGTGGGGTGGCCGGCGTGTCCACCGGCGGAGCCAGGACCGCACCGCTCTGCGGTCGGCGGAACGGCGGGAGCAGATTCTGCGCCTCATTGAGCGCGGCGGCATGACCCCCGAGGAGATCGCCGAACACGTCGGCTGCCACCCGCGCACTGTGTGGCGGGTCGTCAAAGCGCAGCAGGAACAGGGGGCCCCGTCATGACCCGCATCACCTATGTCGCCACCATCCCGGACACGCTGACCCGTAAGGGCAACTGGACCGCCGGGGCCGCCTGCTGTACCGACCCGGACGCCATGTTCCCCACCAGTAACGCGGTCGAGATCCAGGCTGCGAAGCGGATCTGCGCCCGCTGCCCCGTCGTCACCGCCTGCCTCCTCGATGCCCTCGACACCGGCGACAACGAGCACGGCATCCGCGGCGGGCTGGAGCCCGGTGAACGCCGCAAGATCGCCGCCAGGCGGCCTGCCCCGCTGAGCCGCCCCAAGCCGCCCAGGCCGCGCGCGGAGCGGACGCCAACCGGACGCCCGCCGACGACCTTGGCTGAAGCGTTCACGGGGCGCACCGCGCCCACGGAAGACGGCCACCTCCTCTGGTACGGGGACAAGCGCATCTGCTTCCAGAAGGTCCATTACCAGGTACTTCAGGTCGCCTTCGAACTCGGCCACGGACGGCAGCCCGAGGGGCGGATCGCGCGCACGTGCGACGAGAAGTGCTTCCGCGCCGACCACCTCGTTGACAACGTCCTCCGCAGGACAGGCGCGCTGTGCGGCAGCCGCACCGGCTACCGATGGCACCTCAGATATGGCACCGAGCCGTGCTCGGCGTGCCGTCGCGCGAACGCGGACGCCGACAACCGCCTCCGCCGCACCGGCACTTCGAAGGTCGCCGCGTGACGGCCTCCTGCGGGCACTGGGTCGGCGCCGAGCGCCGGTACTGCGGGGCGACGGACGGCGTACGCCGGTACGTGAACAGCACCGTCTGCCCTGCGCACACCCCGTCCGCGCTCGCCGGCCGCCCGGAGCCCGAGCCGGGACCCGGCATGCCGGCCGCCGCCTGGGTGACCCCGTCGCCGATCTCCGACTCCCGAATCCACGACCAACGCGCCATCGCCAGCGGGAAACGGCGCTCCAGCTCCGCCGCCTACCGGGCCGCGCAGGCCGCCGTCCACCACACCACCTGAACCACAGCCCCGCCGAGGTGAATTCGGCGGGGCCTCATCCCAGGAGACCACATGATCAAGCTTTTCGGCCCCGACCGGCAGCTCCTCGGCTACGAAGACCAGGAGTGGGCGGTGTGGGTCAGCGGTATGGACGACGTCCTCCCGCAGCCCGACCTGATCACCGCCCTCGTCACGGCGGGCGAGCAGAACGCGGCCCTCTGCGGCGGCTACGACGGCCACCCCCACACCCCCGTCGCCTACGCCGTCGTCCTCCACCACGGCTACGCCTGGGCCCAGTCCGTCGAGCACCAGGCCGGCCGCGACTGCGGAATGCGGAACTGCACGGACTGCGGGGCCCGACGCGCCCCGGCCCCCGAGCTGAAGTCGCTCACCGCCGACGAATGGGCAATGTCCCTGGCTGCCGCTGGCCTTGAGCCGGGCCCGGCGTTCGCCTACCGCCTCGCCTCGGGACCGTACGAGGCCGCCGTCCACATCGCCACCAGCACCCGCATCGACACCGACGCCCGCCGTGAACTCGCCGACGGCATCCAGGACGCGGCCAGCGGCGTCATCTGGCGCATCCTCGGCCGCCTGCCCGTGGCCACGCTCCGACGGAACGCCGACGGCAGCACCTCGGAAACCGCCCTCTAGCCACTCCTCCCGGCGGCCGTCCCCCATGGCCGCCACCCCGGGAGCCCGCACCTTCCCCGACGGGCTCCCGGGGACCCGCCGATCAGCAGAAGGGAGACGCCGATGACCGGCCGTCCCATCACTGGCGAGGCGCGCATCCGCCTCCGTACCCGTGCCGCCGACCTGTACGTGGCGGGAGCGACCATCCACTCCGTGCGCCACCAGCTCGGCCTGTCGTACGGGACCACGCGAACCCTCCTCCTCGAAGCCGGCGTACGACTCCGGCGGCCCGGCGGGTGGCGCACGACCAGCTTCACGACGGGCACCTGACCACACGACACAGCCCTACGCCGGAGAACGACCGTGACCAGTCAGCAGTCCATCGACGCACTCCTCGACGCGTACACCGACCAGCGCCGCGCCCTGCTCCGGGTGCTCACCCTCGTCGCCTGCCACGCGGACGAGATCGCCACCAACCCGGCCCTCGTCCTCAAAGCCCTGGACGCCCACCCCAGGTCCGTCGCCGTCTGCCCGCCCGGATGCACCGGCGACTGCCGGCCCCACCCCGCCGTCTGGGCCCGCTGCACCGCCCTCGAACCCAGCCGCAACTAGCCGCACAGCACACAGCCCCGCACGCGGCGGGGCCGGAAGGAGGAGGGGTGTCAGGACTCGGCGATGTTCGTCGCGGCGGCGATGTCGCGCTGGCGCTTTCGCCACGCCGTGATCTGTCGGTGGATGTGCCGTCGAAGGTCGTCCGCTCGCGTCGTGCCGAGGTCTTTGCACGCCTGCTCGTATGCGGTCCACGTCTCGTTGTCGACGCGGATCACGCGACCGGGAGTCCCCTTCGTCGTCATGTCGACAGCGTAGCTGACCGGACACGCGATGGGCACCACCGCCTCGCGACTCACCCTCAGGTGCCCATGCGGTGTAGGGGCACCTGGAGTAAGGTTAGAGCCGCAGGAAGGGCGAATCCCGCCCCTCTGAAGCCGCCATGAGCCCTGCCGGAAAACGGGCCACCAACAGCAACGACGGCGAGAGAAGAGCACGTGAGCACTGAGGCCATGAAGTGGGCGGTCGAGTACGCCCCACCCATGCCTTCCCAACTGGTCGCCACCCTCACCGGGCTGGCCTACCACGCGGACACGAAAGGGCGCGGGTCGTTCCCGTCGCTCGCCCGGCTCGCCGCATACACCTGCAAGGCGGAGCGCTCCGTACGCCGCGATCTGCGCGACCTGGAGAACCTGAAGCTGATCCGGCGTGGCGACCAGAACAAGGCCGCCCACATTGCAGCCGACAAGCGGCCGACCGTCTACGACCTTGCCGTTGAGAACCGCGTGCCGAAGGGGCGCGCGGGGGACGACGAGGGGACGTGGACGTCCGCCCGGACGCTGGCGTCCTCCCGTGCGCGAGGCACGGAAACGCGCCGCGCGAACAAGGCCAGGTCAGAACAGGATGCAGACCCGAATCGGGGAGACGTGGACGTCCGGGGGGACGTGGACGTCCGGGGGGACGTGGACGTCACAGCGGGGGGACGTGGACGTCACAGCGGGGGGACGTGGACGTCCGCCGAACCAAAAGACGAACCTCAAGATGAACAACTACCTAAAGACTCTTCTTCGCCTGCGGCTCAGAGCGACGAGACCGAGCCCCCCGCAGACCACCACCTCGAAGCCTTCGGCGCCTTCTGGATCAACTACCCCAAGAAGCGCGATCGCGAAGAAGCCAAGAAGGCGTGGATCGCCGCCCTCGAACGCGGCGCAGACCCCCAGCGCATGGTCGACGGCTCCCAGGCGTACGCCCGTGAGCGAGCCGGTGAGGACCCCAAGTACACGAAGCACCCCGCCACCTGGCTCAACAAGGGCTGCTACGACGACGAACCCGACCCCCAGCCCGCACCCGGCGAGCGCCCCCCGCTGCGCGCCGTGTCCGGCGGCTGGCAGCCCTACCGCCAGCCCACCCCCGAAGAACGAGCCGCCGACCTCGGCCACTTCTAGGAGCCCCCATGCCCGAACCCGAAAGCCTCTCCGAGAACCGGCCCTCCGCACTCGCCCGCCTCATGGCCGGAATCGCCGAACACGCCCCCGACATCACCGGCGGCCCGATCGACAACACCCCCACCCCCGACGAACCCGGCCACCCCGAATACCACCGCCGCCAACGAGCCGAATTCGCCCTCTCCCGCTGGCAGACCGCAGCCCCCTACCGCTACCGCGACGCCACCGCCGACCACCCCACCGTCCAGGCGTGGGCCGACCGTGCAGCCGCCGACATCCGCGACGCCGGAATCCTCGTCCTCCACGGCAGCATCGGCACCGGCAAAACCCACCAGGCATACGGCGCCCTCCGCCGCATCGCCGAAGCCGGCCCCCGCAACTTCCAGATGGTCGCCACCACCGCCCCCGACCTCTACGGCCTCCTCCGCCCCGGCGGCTCCGACAAAGGCAGCGAGCACGAACTCAAGCGCCTCATGCAGATCCCGCTGCTGCTCCTCGACGACCTCGGCACCGAGAAGCTCTCCGAGTTCACCGAAGAAGCCACCTACCGGATCGTCAACCACCGCTACAACGAGTCCCTCCCGCTGCTCATCACCACCAACCTGCCCATCAAGACCGGCGCACCCGCACCCGACCTCGTGACCCGCCTCGGCGACCGGCTGGCCTCTCGCCTCGCGCAGACCGCGACCATCGTCGGCTTCGACGGCCCCGACCTCCGCCGCACCCTCCGGAGCGTCTCGTGACCCGCCTCATCCCGCCGCCCACTCACAGCGAACCCGCCGATTACCGCGGCCCCTTCGACCCCGTCCGGGCCTCCATCCGCAGCGTCGCCCGCGTCACCGGGTGCCACCGCTGCGAGGAGACGGCGGTCCCCGACGTCGTCCACCTCGTCGACGCCGACGGAACGCCGCTCTGCCCGGACTGCACCCGCCTCGTCGGCGTGGCCCTGCGGCGCGGCTTGCAAACCCTCAACCTGATCGCCCACGCCGTCCGCCGGCCGGACGTGCACCCGGCCGCCTCGCTCGTCCGGGAGTGGCACGCCGTCCTCGCCGTCGCCCGCCCCGCCGAGGAGCAACTCCTCATGGACGCCGCCCGGCTCCTCGCCCGTCACGTCGGCTACCGGCTGCCTGGCTTTCGGCCGCCGGAGATCGAAGGCAACCCGCGCCCGACCGCCCGCCTCAACCGCCAGCACGACGACATCCCCGACGCCGAGATCATCGAGGAGACCGCATGACCTCCCTCCTGCCGCCCGTCTCCTCGGCGCCCAGCCAGTTCCTTGCCGGCATGGAACCCCTCGTCGAGGGCCCGCGGTTCGTGCGTACCCGCGGCATGTCCCGCTGGCACCGGCCCCGCTCCGGTATCCGCTTCACCGACCGTGACCGGACCACCTACGGCTGCTGGTGCGGCTACAACGTCGGCGGAAGCGAGCGCGCCGGAAGCTTCCTGGCCGCCGACGAACCGCCCGTCGGCGAGCCGGTGTGCGGGACCTGCGAGGGCCGGGCCGCCGGAGCCGGGCAGGACAGCAGCCCGACCGGCCGCCTGCTGGTGTTCACGCCCCGCTGGATCGACCCGCCGAAGAACTGCCCGGCCTCCCGCAGCAGCCTCTACGAGGAACTTCCCGGCGGCCGTGTGGGCCGCTGCCTCGCCTGCGGGGACCACCAGCCGCTGCGGGCGATGGGCGGCCCGTACAACTCGCGGTACGCGATCATCCAGCACCCCACCGGGGCCGCCCTCGTGGAGCCGTGCCCGTTCCACCGCTGGCGGCAACTCGCCGCACGTGACGGCCATGCCCTGTGCCGCTGCGGACGGCAGGACCAGCCGTGACCGCCCGCCCGCACCCCCCGGAGTGGTCCGTGACCTGCCCGTGGTGTCACGCCCCGCCCAACACCCGCTGCACCAGCCCGCGGGGCCGGCGGATACCCGTCGACAGCCACGACGCCCGACAACAAGCCGCTGCGGCCCCGGTTACTGCCGAGGTTGCGCGACCGGAAGGATTCCGATGACTAGCCCGCTCACCGAGCAGCAGCTCGCCGAGATCGAAGCCCGCGCCGACGGGGAGGCGAAGCACGCCGAGCAGCTCGGCGAAGGCCACACCCTCGCCGCCGTTGATGTCCCCGCCCTCGTCGCCGAGGTCCGCCGTCTCGCGGCCCTTGTCGCCGAATTGGACGCGGAGCGCGCCCGCTGGGCCGATGTCCACGCGATCGTCGAGCGGGCCATCGAGAAAGGCGCCAGCCTCATCGACACGGTGCATCTCGAATGTGCGCTCGGACCCGTCGAGTGACTGTCGCCGCCCCCGTGCGGTGCGTGTGCGGCCGTCTGCTGGCCGATCCGGTGTCGCGGGCAGCCGGGCTAGGTCCCGTCTGCCGCAGGCGCCTCGCGGGCCGCACAGAGCCTCGCGTCAGCATCCCCCGGCCGAACCCCGGCACCGAGCCGATGGACGGCCAGACCGAACTCCCCCTCACCGACCACCAACCCACCCTCTGGAGCCTCTGATGCAGCACATCGCCGACGAAATGCCCGACACCTGGGTCCGCGAGACCACCGCCGCCATCACCGCGCTCGGCCACACCGTCGCCGACGCCCACGAGTCCGCCATCGTCATCACCCTCACCCCCGACAACCGGCACGTCCTCGACGCCGCCGACGACGACACCCTCGTCATCGGCTGGACCGAGCGAGCGGGCGTCGACTGGGGAATCAGCAGCGACGGCGCCCACGTCCCCAACCCGCGGCCCCTCAACGCCGCCACGCCCGCCGAGATCGCCGCCCGCGTCCGCACACTCCTCGCCACCGGCGGCCTCTCGGAGATCCCGCACGCCATGCCGTACGCCACCCCGGACGACTGCACCTGCACCGAGCAGACGTGCGGCGGGATCATCCCCGACCCGGAATGCCCCGACCACGGACACCGCCTCAACCCCGCCATGGGATGGCACCTCGCCGGAACCGTCCTGTGCCGGAAGCTCGCCGCCGACCGCCAGTCCTGAGCAGCACGCCGGCCGCCCGCGTTGGAGCCGCGGGCGGCCGGTACCGCCAACCCCATCACACCGACCTGGAGATGACCATGACTGATCGCCGCAAAGACGACCCGGCCAGCCGCCAGCCCGACGCCGAGGCCGCCGCGCTTGCGCCCGCCGGACCGAGGCAGCCCGCGTACGACGCGGTGTTTGCGTTCATCCGGGGCCTCGGTGACGCCTTGCCTGCCGAGCCGGTGCACCGGAACGCGATGATCTGGCGGGCCGTCCACGCCGGACTCGACGCGATGACTGCCCAGACCCCGCCCGCCGACCGGGCCACCCTCCGCGACCGCATCGCCGAGGCGCTGATGCAGTGGGCCGACGGCAACAACAGCCCCGCGTACGCGGCGATGCGCCGCTCCGAGACGGTGCGCGCCAACGCGTACAGCCGGGCCGACGTGGTGCTGGCCGTACTGCCCGAGCCCGCCGACCGGGCCGCCGTACTGGACGAGGCCGCCGACGTGGCGAAGCGCAATGCCGAGGCCCAGTTCCGCTTCGGCGAGACCGATATGGGGCGCGGCGCCCGGAACGTTGAGGACGTGCTGCGCCGCATGGCCGCCGAGGCGCGCGCCACCGACACGCAGGACAACGAGGCGCACCCGCCGCAACACCGCTGGCAAGTCGAACTCCTCGACGGTGGCGAGTGGATGCCCACCACCCGCCGCCACGAGGAACGCGAGCAGGCCGTGACGCAGCTCCAGCTGGCCAGCGAGCGGCACTCTACGTTCAGCGACGGCACGCCCGTCCAGCGGCGCTTGGTGCGGGAGACGACCACGTACACCGTCGAGACCGCGCCGAGGCCGTCATGAGCAAGCAGAGCACCGGCGGGGGTTTCACCGGCATCAGCCTGGCGGGTCGGTGGGAGTGCGGAGCCTGCGGCGCGTCCGGTGACGGCTGGTACGACGAGGACGACGGACTCGTCCTCCACGACGAGCACGGACAACCCTTCGACTCCGAGGACCACGACTGCGGGGAGGCCGACTGTGGCTGAGCACCCGCTGTCCGTCGGCGCCCGGGTCCGGCACTACGGCCAGCAGTGGCCCGCCGCCCGCAAGGGCACCGCCACCGTCCGCGAAGTCGTCGGCCCGCTGCACGACGGCAGCTACGAGTACCGCGTCGACGCCACCGCCGACTTCAGCCGCCAGCCCGGCCCGGACAACCCGGAGAACCGCAGCACGTGGTGGCCGTCGGACGCCACGATCCGGGCGGAGGCCCCGTCGTGATAGCCGAGGCCGTCGACACGCTGATCACCCTCGGCTGGGCGGCGCTGGTGTGGCTGGTCGTCCTGTCCGCCGCCGCGACCGTCGCCGTACTCGCCGTGGCGGGGGTTGCCGGGTGGGGCGTGGGTGCCGCATGGAGGGGGCTGCGCGGGGCTCTCGCGGCCGTACGGGCGCACGGGGCACTCCGCGACCGGGCGCGGGCCTGCGGCGCGCCAGAGAGGCGTACAGGGATTCCGGCCGCCATGGAGGACGCGTGACCACCCCGACCGCCTACACCGTCGCCGCCTACAGGAGCGAACGGGACTACCACCTCAAGAGGCCCGACTACACCCGGACCGTCCACGACGAGGCGGGACGTCCGTCGGCGAAAGAACGTGCGGACGAGCTTGCCCGCGAGCTGGCCGACCGGTCATGCCGAGGGCGCCTCGGCTGGACCCGCATCACCATCACACCCGCCGCCGACCTCACCCCCTGACTGCCCCGCCGGGGCTCACCCCGAGCCCCGGCCCAGCACCCGCCCACGGAGAACCGTATGAGCATCTACGCCACCATCGCCACCCTCGACCCCGCCAGCCACCCCGACAGCCCCGGACGCCCCCACCGCTACCAGGGATCGCACATCCTGCCCTCCGGCGACGACCCCCGCGAGGGAGACGTCCAGCTCGCCGAGATCCCCTCCCACATCACCCGCGACGGCCGCGACGACCAGCCCGAAGACGACGCCCCCTGGCCGTGGCTCCGCCTGTCCATCGACGACGCCGACGTCATCCTCGACCCCGCCACCGCCCGCTACCTCGCCGAGCAGCTCACCGACTGGGCGGACCGAGCCGACGGCGGGCGCCGATGACCCCCGCTCTCCGCCGCGCCTGGGCCTGCCGCGCCGCCGCCGTCGTCTTCCTCGCCCTCGGCATCTACGCCGCCATGTACCAGCCCGGCCTCGCCGTCGCCGGAGCCGCCAGCGGCATCCTCCTGTGGATCGCCGGCCACGACTACCACCGCGACCACCGGGCGCTACTTGCTCGCCACGAGCAAGCCCGACGCGACGCCGTCCTCTACCCCGACCCCCAACGCGACGGGCCCCCACTCACCTCCTACGAGGCAGCCCAGTGGGCACTCATCGCATCACGCACCGACCTCGACCAGGAGCAGCAGTGATCCGCGAGAACCGCTTCCTCATCAGCCGCAAGCCGTTCGCCATCAACCTCGCCACCGTCACCCTCGAAGCCACCGAACGCGACGGCATCTACTGGCTCTCCGGCACGTGTCAGGCCGTCTGGTACCGCCGCAAGGACGGCGTCACCCGGGCATGTATCGGGACACTGAAGCTGTGGGCTCATTGGCTGCGGGAAGAGCCTGATCTGTCCTCGCCGCAGGCCATGCTCGGGAACGATCTCGACAGCCGATACGGGGGCAACCCCGACGGCCGATGGGACGGCTCTGGCTATTGGGGGAGCGAGATTCCCGAGGTCCAGCAAGAGCACCTCGCCGTGCTGCGCCCGATGCTCGCCAACCACCCCAGCACGCCAGCCGGATACGACGGCTGGTGGACGTTCCAGACCGGAACGGGCAAGCCGTGACCGGACCGTCGTCAGCCCCCCGGCCCGAGCGCACGCCCCGGCCGGGCGCCACCTGGGAGACCCGGATCGTTCGCACCGAGACCGTCATTGACGACGACGCGCCCGACCCCGCGCCGCCCAACAGGGCCACGCGGCGAGCACTCGCCCGAGCCAGCCGAACGAAGAACCGATGACCGAGCCCCGGCCCGTGGCATCCTGAACCCGCGCGCCCGTCTGCTCGCGGGAAACCCGGGCACCCGAGAACCAGTCGGCCCATAGCCGGGCGCGCATCCCCGCTTGACACCCGTGCCTGGATGGCCCCAGTCGCGTGCCATCCAGCTCCGGCGGTACGCGACCGCTACTCGCTGTGCGGACAGCACGACGGCCCCGACCGATGGTCGGGGCCGTCGCGTACAGCGGGGCTACGGCCGCCACTCCTCACGGTAGTCCAGATGGTCGGCGTACGGCAGGGCGAGCAGTTGCGCCGCCTCGTAGGCCGCGCAGTCGAAGTGATGCTCCAGCGGCGTCGTCCAGTTGGTGTCGGGATTCGATGGCTCGTTCCCCGGCTCGTCGCAGTTGCTAGTGCAGACCGGGCCGCCCCGCGCGAGCAGCCGCCGCTTGGCGTCGACCTCCAGCAGGACACGCGCCGGATCGTGCGCGGCGATGTGCAGCGCCCGCCAGGAGCGAGTGCACGCAACGACGCGCTCGAAGGAGTGGTCCACGTCCACCCTGCGCGTCTCTGCGCTCGGGGACTCGTCGAACGCTGTCCAAGTTTCCCCGGACCGCGCCAGCTCGGCGTCCTCGTCGAGCCGCGCCCGCAGGAACTCCACAAGATCCACGGTCAGGTCTCCGTTCGCTCAGCCGCCGGGGGGCGGTTCTGCCCCGAGCCCTTGTAGCCGCGCAGCAGGTCCTGCACCGTTCCCGGCTTGATCCCCAGGCGCTTGGCGATCCCCCGGACCGACTCGCCGTCAGCCTGCATCTGCTGAGCCAGTTCGGCGCGCTCCGCGTTCCATCCGGCGCTCAGCTCTCTGGTCTTCGCGGTGATCCGCGCCCGAGCGCGAGAGCGCGCTTCCGGGTCAGCGATGCGCTCTACGTCCTCGATGGCATCGAACACGCGCTGTACCTCCTCGTCGTCCGTCACGCCCGCGCCTTCCTCGAAACGGCGGGCCTCACTCAGGTGCGTATGGTGACCCAACGGCAACCAGTGTAAGGTCACCTTACATGGCCGGGTGTGAGCCCGCGCTACCCAACAAGAACGGCCCCGGCCGGAGCTCTCACACTGCCGGTCGGGGCCAGCCACTTCACCTGAACCACCAGGAGAAACAGCCGTGGAACACGGTAACGGCAACACCCAGACCCAGCCCACCCCGCAGACGCCCGCCGCCGCGAGGATGCAGGCCCTCCGCGAGTCCATCGGCCACCGCATCCTCGCCGACCGCCGCATGACCGACGTCCAGCTCCTCGACGTCGCGCGCGTCCGCTCCGTCATCCTCCTCACCGTCCGCCACCCCCACGGCGACCGCCCCTACAGCATCTACGCCTTCCGGCAGGCCGCCCCCATCGAGTACGCCCCCGGCCTCGCCCACCCCCGCCAGCGCGGCGAATGGATCAGCATCGACTGGCGCGACGGACACCACGGCGACCTCCCCCGCCTCACCGACGACCTGACCACCTGGGCCCGCCACCACGCCGCCACCCGCATCGCCCACCTCCAACACCGCACCCCCACCAACTACCAGCGCGACCACCGGCACGACACCCGCTGGCGCCCCCTCACCGACGCCCCCCAGGCCGCACGGCAGGCGATCGCCCGATGAGCCGACCGCCCAGCCGCACCCCGTACTGGACCTGGCTCTGCATCGGCATCCTCCTCACCACCGTCTGCGTCACCCTCTCCCTCGGCGGCCGGTGATGGGCCTGTTCCGGCGCCGCGAGCAGACCACCGTCGACTACTGGGGCACCCCCGTCACCGGAGACGCCGACCGCTTCCGCCGCGCCAAGACCACCGGCGCCCGCAAAGCCGCCCGCGAAGGCCAGGCATGGGAAGACCGCGACCGCGCCCAGGACCGCAAAGGCCCCTGGTACCGGCCCGCCCGCTGAACCCACCAGACCGCCGGCCCGCGCGTCCCACCCCCAACGTGCGAGCCGGCCTCCATCCCGCCCGGAGCAGCTCCGTGAACACCAACGCCCGCCGCGTCGCGATGACCATCGTGTCCCTCGCCGCGCTCCTCACCACCGGCTGGTCGCTGTACACCGTCGCCCGCCACTACGACACCCCCAAAGGCATCGCCGGAGCCGCAGTCGCCGTGTTCGACGGCATCGCCTACATGTGCCTCGCCCTCGCCTCCGACGCCGCCGCCGAAGGCCGCTCCGCATTCGGTGCCCGCGCCACCGCCGTGTTCATGGCCGCCGTGTCCGTCTACCTCAACATCACCCACGCCGGCCTCATCGGCGGCGGCACCCCCGCGGCAGCCCTCTTCGCCGTCCCCACCATCGGCCTCCTTGCCGTCTCCGAAATGTCCTGGGCCGGACCCCGCGCCAAGGCCCGCGCCAGCCACGGGGAACGCCCCTACCGGCTCCCCCAGTTCGGCGGCTGGGCGTGGCTCCTCGCCCCCGACCGCGCCGGCCGGGCCGTCAAGGACCGCGCCATCGCCCACATCACCCACAGCGGCAGCATGTCCGGACAGCGCCCGGACAAAGACCGGACAGCCAGCGCAGCCCTCCGCGACCACTTCGCCGACATGGACCCCGCCGACGCCATCCACATCGGCCACCGGTCCCAGCCCGGCCTGCCCCCCGCTGAACTTTCCGCCCTGCTGCGCACCTACGGCGTCAACGTCGACCCCGTCCAGGTCGCCCTCGTCCTCCACCGGCGCCCCGCCGAGCACACCCTGGAGCGCTCGGACACTGTCCGGACAGACCCGGACGACGCGCTCACCGAACCCGCTCCCAGCCCTCTGACCGGCACGGACAAGCTGTCCGGACAGCGTCCTGACAACATCGCCGACGCCGTCCGTGTGCTCCTCAAGAAGGGCATCAGGGACAAGGCCACCGCCGTCGGGATCACCTGCGACCTCCTCGGCCCGGACACCAATCCGGACACCGTCCGGCGCACCTTCGACCGCGAGCTGAAGAAGCTCCCCGCTCCGGACAGCGGCATCGGGCAGGGCGGGGGCGGCTACGCGTGAGCGATACCCCCGGCGCGGACGAGCAACGCATCCGCGGCCTCCTCCTCGCGCGCGAGGTCGGCCCCGACGCCGCCCCGCCCAAACCCACCACCCGGCCCAGGGACTGGCTCGACGACATCCTCGACAGCGACCCCACACCCGAGGTGCCGAAGCCGGAGACGAAGCAGCCCACCCCCAAACCGGCCCCCGCGAAGGCGTCCAAGGAACCGGCGCCCGAGCCCCGCAAGCTGAAGACCCCCCGCAAGAAGAAGCCGAAGAAGCGCAAGCGCCCACGCCGGGGAGCGCCCCGCACCGCCTGGGACAGCCGCCCGGCATCCCCCCGCCAGTCCCTCGCCGACGCCTGGGACAACACCCCCCACCGACTGAAGTGGCTCGCCTACCACACGACCGCCGCCGCAGCCGGATGGCCCCTCGGCTGGGTTACGTGGGCCACCGACACCGCCGCCTGGTACGCCGCAGGCCACTGGACCGACCTGTCCGCGTGGGTCCTCTACGGCCTCGGCGTCGGCGTCATCGCCCTCTACCGGCGCTCCCGCCACTGGATGCCGGCCGTCGCATGGGCCGCCGCCGTACCCGCCTCGTCCATCACCCTCGGTGTCCTCCTCTACGGCACCGGCTACCACTAGGAACCCACCGTGAACCTCGGCCCCGTCGGCCTCGCCGTCGTCCTCACCGTGCTGCTCGTGTTCGGCATCCCCGGCGGCGGCCAGCTCAAGGCCCTCGGCTGGTGGCCCACCCTCATCCTGTCGATGCTCGCGGGCTCCGCCTACAAGGCAGCCGGCGGCCCCTTCGGGATCGTCCCCGACTTCGTCGGCAGCATCATCGGCACCGCCAGAGGAGTCGTCCCCGGCCTCACGATGCCCGCGCTCGCCCTATCCCTGGCGATCTTCATCCTGTTCAAGAAGCTCACCACCCGGCAGGTCGGCCCCCTCGGCATCATCTTCTGGTACGTCGCCGCAGGCGCGGGCGGCTCCTGGTCCTACGTCTCCGACGCCATCGCGAACACGGCGGCGAACCTCTCATGACCTACTTCAACCTGCGCAAACGCGAGCCCGAGCCGGAGCTGGACGAAGGAGAGGAAGCAGAGACGTCCGCCGAGGACCAGGCCGACGAAGAGCCGCCCGCGGCCAGACCGTACGGCCCGGTTCTCGTCGGCATCAGGGGCCCGGCCCTGTGGCTGTCCGCCCGCTTCGGCCCCGGCACGTCACTCGCCGTCCACGTCGGCGCGGGCTGGGGGATCGTCTACTACGGCGGCTGGACCGCCGTCGTGATCATCACCGGATGGCTGACCGCGGTCGCCCTGTTCATCCCCCGCGACTACCTCGACCACCTCGCCGACCGCATCGAGAACCGAGCCACCGCAGGGACTCCGGACGTCGACGACGAGCCCCCCGCGGAGACCGCTCCGGAGCCGCTCGTCGCACTCCTGTGGAGGCTCATCGCCGATGCCCCCGGGGTGCACCTGAAGACCCTCACTGCGTGCCTTCAGGAAACATCCCCCGCCCCCCTCGACAAGGCCGCCGTGACCGCCCGCCTGGCCACCCTCGGAATCCCCGTCCGGCCCTCCGTCCGGGACGCCCGCAAAAAGATCAACACGGGGGTTCACCGAGACGACCTCCAGGCATGGGAAGACGCCCGCTCCCCGACCGCGCCGCGCACCCCTCCCGAACCCCGTAGCCCCCGTGTAGCTACAGCCCTGACCTGCGATGTAGCAAACACGGAGAAGAGCGTAGCTACGCCCCTCTCCCGCCTCCGCGCCCTCCTTGCGAGAGGGGACCGCTGATGCCGTGGCTGTACGAATGCCGCGCCTGCGACGTTGCCTCGCCCCACCGCCACGACCACCGTGCCGACGCCGAAACCGAGATGGCCGAACACCGCCAGACCGCCCACGGGGGACTCGCGCCAGCCGCAGGCGACGGGGTCCAGCGCGTTCACGCCGACGGTCGCGGAGACGGCATCCTTCCCGCAGGGTGGCCCATCGCTCTCCTCATCCTGCTCGCCCTCGCCCTCGGCAACTGCTGGGGCCGATAACCCGATGGAGAACCACCTCATGCGCACCTACGCCACCGCCCAGCTCATCGGCGACCGCACCCACCAGTGCGACGCCACCGCCTACGCCAAGGACGACTCCTCCGGCGCCCAGGCATACGTCCTCCTCGACGGCATCGGCTCCACCGACGAGGTCCACGACTGGACCCGGATCGCCGCCCGCCGCCTCGCTCGGACCGCCGCCCGCCTCGGCGACGCCGAAGCCGGCCTACGCGCCGAGTACGAGCGGTACGCCGCCGAACCCGCCCGCAGCGAACCCTGGGCAAGCGACGACCTCCCCCACGCCGCCGCGGTCGTCGCCGTCACCGCCCCCGGACACCCCCTCACCATCGCCTGGTCCGGAGACTCCCGCGCCTACCTCCTCACCGGCGCCACCATCCGCCGCCTCACCGACGACCACAACCGGCGACGCACCATCGGCGGCGACCGCAACGCCATCACGACGTGCCTCGGCGCCGCCGACACGGACGACCAGGTGATGAACTGGCACGGGCACCCCGCCATCGAGGCCGCCACCATCCCCCTCGGCGCCGGCACACACCGTCTCCTCCTCGCATCCGACGGCGCCTACGAGCCGCTGGAGGACTCCTGCCGCGACCTCACCGCCTTCCTCACCGGCGACCCCGGCGAGGCGGCCCACAGCTTCGCCGAGGCGGCGATCGAGCACTGCGGCCCGTACGCCGACAACGCCACCGTCCTCATCGCCGACCTCTGAGCCGCTGTCAGCCCCGACCGATACCGTCCCGTCCGACCGCCACGAAACGGAGCACCATGCCCACCCGCACCTTCACCCGCGCCCAGCTCGACGACTGGAACCTCCCCGACGCCGGGATCTACGGCTCCCCGGAGATCCTCCACCGCGAGCAGACCTCCGCCCGCGACTGGGTGTCGGTCCACGACGTGGTGTTCCGCGCCCCGGACGACGGCAAGGCGTACTGCCTCGTCTACGAGCAGGGCCTCACCGAAGACCAGGAGGACACCGACCCCTGGTCGCACGAGGACGAGATCGAGGGGACCGAGGTCGAGGAGCGGCAGGTCACCGTGACCAGGTGGCTCCCGATCGACTGACCGCACCACCCCTGACACACTGCCTACAGGCCCGCCGCACATCCCCCCCGATGCGGCGGGCCTACTGCATGCCCGGGGCGCGCGGTGCGGGTACGGCGACCGCGCGGGCCACCCAGCCCGGCCCCACGACATCCGACGGCAGCAACGTCGGCCGCGCCCCCAACGCCGCGCACAGGCGGTCCAGGGCGTCCTGGCACGTCTCCCGGCTCTTCGCGCGCACCATGTACACCGTCTCGTCCATGCACGGCAGTCTGACGGGAGCGGGGTGACGCCGGAGCGGCTTCGGTGCAGTTCGTGCGGGAGACGGCCACCAGGAGCGAGTTGCGCGGGTTCGTACGATCAGATCACGCCACACCGCCCAGGAGCTGCGCCATGCACACCGCCCACGCTGACGACGCCCCCACCTGTATCGCCTGCCCCCGCCACCTCCACGCCGACGAGGCCGGCCGCTACGCCTGCCGACCCTGCCAAGACCGCGCCGACCACGCCCTCCGGCAACTCCCCGGGCCCAACGGCCTGTACGCGCGCCTCGGGACCGTCATCACGCCCGGACGCGGCGGGTCCCTCGCCCCCGTCTCCGGATCGCGTACGGCGCCCCTCCCCGTCCGGCTGGAACCCCTGTCGCTCGCCGCACGCGGAGGAGTCGTCACCATCCTCCAGACGTGGCTCGTCGACTGGCACGATCGGCTCGGCTGGCTCCACCCCCGCTGGGAAGGCGGACTCCAGCAGCAGCTCGACGACGTCGTCCGCGCGCTCCGGACCAACCTCGACTGGGCGGCGAGCAGCCATCCCGCGTACGACGAGTTCCTCCATGAGGTCACCAAGGCCGTCCGGGAATGCGAGCTGGCGATCACCGGGGAGCGGAAGGAGCGCCCCGTGCACGTCGTCTGCCCCTGCGGCAACCTCCTCGGCGTCACCATCTCCACCCCCGGCGTCCGCTGCCGAGGATGCTCCGCGCAGTACGGGCACAGCGAAGCCCTCAGCCTCCCCCTCGCTATGCGCGCGGCAGCCTGACCACGGCACGTAGTTGCGCAGGTCCACGGCCGTATGTCACAGTGCCCTCAACGGGCACACGTGCGCCCGCAGACTCATCGAGCCCCCAGCCCACGCCGGGGGCTCTCCGCATGTCCGGGGGTGATCGTGAAGCCCGCCGAGCTGTACCCCGAAGACCTCGTCTTCGAGCACGAGGCCACCGCCGCCACCGGCGTCCCCGGACCCGTCATCCGGCAGTGGGCCAGACGCAACAAAATCCAGCGCTTCCCCGGCGACGGACGACCCGCCGGCCAAGGGCACGGCTACAAGGTCATGTACGCCCTCCCCGAGATCGCCGAGCGCGCCCTCACCTACCGGCCCACACCCCAACGGGCACCCAAAGCCGCCTGACGCCTCGGGAGGTGACCGTGGCCTTCCCCAGCGGAACCCCCGTCGTCACTCTGACCGGCACCCTCCCCTCCGCTGTCGCGGGAACCGGATACGGCGGGCAGATCGTCTGCACCCCCTCCGCGATCCTCACCGACCCCACACGCCACGCCATCTACCCCGGCGGAGGAAAGACCGACATCGTCGACGGCGCGTTCAGCGTCCAGCTCATCCCCAACAACGCTGCCGGGATCGCTCCGGCAGGATGGCGCTGGTACGTCGACATTCAACCCGCACGCGGCAGGCGCGTCGCGTTCTGGGCCGACATCCACGGCACCAACGGCGACACCATCCACCTCGACACGCTCGTCCCCACACAAGCACCCGGCGGCGGAACCAGCGGAACCCCCGGCAAGAGCGCCTACGAAGTCGCCGTCGCCGAGGGCTACACCGGCACCGTCACACAGTGGCTCGCCTCCCTCATCGGACCCCAAGGCGCTACTGGGCCGACCGGAGCGACGGGCGCAACCGGAGCCGCTGGCGCCACCGGAGCGACCGGCCCGCAGGGAACGACAGGAGCGGCCGGCTCCAAGGGCGACACCGGAGACACCGGACCCCAAGGAGCACCCGGAACGCCGGCCGACATGGCACGCGTCCAGGCCCTCGAAGACGAGATGCCGAACAAGGCCGACCTCGACGGAGCCACCTTCACCGGCGACGTCCTCCTGCGCGGCGCCAACCTCACCGTCCAGCGCGACGACGAGACCGGCGCCTACCGGATGCGCGTCGCCGGCGGCGGACTCGACTACGAGATCGCCGGCATGGACGTCATCGTCAGCCTCTGGCAGAACCCCGACTTCACCGGCACCCAGACCCCGATGATGCGCTGGGAACCCGCCGGACCCCACCTCATCGGCCGCGTCCAGATCGGCACCAACCCCTACGACGTCGTCCACGACCTCGACGCCGCAGGCAACAGGCTCGGCTTCTACGGCGTCGCCTCCGTCACCCGGCAGACCGTCAACGGCTCCCGCACCGACGGAACCGCCCTCACCGGCCTCCTCGCCGCGCTCGACGCGGTCGGCCTCATCGACGACCAGACCACCCCCTAGGAGGCCGACATGCCCCGCACCGCCCTCACCCCCATCCAGGCCACCCGCGCCGGAACCGTCCTCCCCGCAGCCGTCGCCGGAGACGTCGCCAACGGCAACGGCGTTGCCAACGACGGACGCGTCATCCTCATCGTGAAGAACACCAACGCCTCTGCGGTCGCGCGCACGGTCACGTTCGCGTTCACGAAGACCGTCGACGGACAGGCCGTCACCTCCCGCGCCGAGACCATCCCCGCCGGAGAGACGCAGGTCTTCGGGCCGTTCCCGCCCACCGACTACGGCACCAGCCTCGCCGTCAACGCCGACAACGCCGAACTGACCGTGCAAGTCATCCGCATCTGACGCCGCCTCAACCCGCAGAGGAACCCGCATGGCCAGCTACGCCATCACCTTCGACAGCAGCCACGAACAGCGCATCGCCGCAGTCGACTGCTTCTACGACGCCGACGGCGAGCAGTACATCTTCAGCGATGGCCGGGGCCAACACGTCGCGCTCGTCCCCAGGCTCAACGTCCTCAGCGTGGTACGCGTCGAAGTTGAGGCGACCCCCTGATGGCCGACTCCGAGTGCGGCGACATCCAGATCAGTCGACACCTGGGCATCGGGCTCAAGGTCGAGGCCGCCGCGCAGCGGGCCAAGATGCACGTCGACGCCCTCGCGTCAGGCATGTACCTGCGGGTTGAAAACGGGGACATCGTCATCGCCGACCAAGTCGTCTACCGCATCACCGGATACGACACCGCCGACTGCACGCTCACCCTCGAACTCCTCAAGGACTGGCGCCCCGGCCAGAAAGACGACCCCAACGCCGAGACGCAGACCTAGTCCCGAAACGAGCCGTCGCGGCGGCGCTGGTGATTCGACAGCAGGTGCTTGCACTGCGGACAGTGCCTCATCCCGCCCCGCTTCACCACGAAGCTGATCCCCGCCGTGCAGAAGTGCAAGAACCCAGCAGCCCAGTTCTGCATCATCCGAACCAGACCCGGCTTCGTACACGTCGTGCAATCACGACACCCACCCGCCATTTTCAGACCCCCCTCTTCCTGGAACCCCCCTGGCTCCTGAAGGGGTGGACGCTACCCCAGCACGGGAGGTTCCAGCCATGCCCTCACGGCTCCCGCCTCCATGCTCACGACCCGGATGCGACCAGACCAAGCCGTGCACCGAGCACGGCCGCGACACCCGCACCCGAGGCAACCCCAACCAACGCGGATACGGCGCGCGACATCGCGACCGCTTCAGGCGCGGCGTACTCGATGCCCAACCCGTATGCGTCCTCTGCCGTCGATCACCAGCGACAGAAGCCGACCACTGGCCACGCTCGCGCCAACAGCTCGAACGCCAAGGGCTCGACGCCGACGATCCGCAATACGGACGCGGACTGTGCAGGCCATGCCACAGCAGCGAGACCGCGCAACATCAACCAGGCGGATGGGCAGCCGAACAGCAGCAGTAGACAGCTGATCAACGCTCCAGGCACCGACAACAGCATCCGCAACGGCTCACCAGAGCAACGTCGGGCGCCTAACCGATACGAAGACGGCCCGATCAGGGCCTCGGCGAACGGCAGAACCGGCAACGCGAGCCGCAGACCCGGCGCCAGGCCGCCCGGACGATCTCGCCGGAGGCCGCTCCGGGCGGCCGGCCCGAGCCCGCGCCCCCGGGGCGGGTGGGGGCGCACCCCCGCGCCCGCGCACGGGAGACCGCCGGGGAGGCATTTCTGTGGTGGCGCAATCCGGAGCCTTTTGATCTTGGGGGTGATCTTGCATGGCCGTACCCGGCCGCAAGCCGAAGCCCCCGCTCCAGGTGGTACGCGAGGGGAACCCGGGCCGCCGGCCGGTCCGGGAGGGCGTGAAGCTTCCGCCAGCCGACCTCGTCGAGCCGGATTGGGAAACGTTCTTCCCAGGTCAGTGCCTGCCGGAGAAACCGCGCGCGCCGCGGGGTGCGGATGACGAGGAGCTGAAGGAGTACCGGCACGAGGTCGCGATCTGGCAGCGGCTGAAGTTGGCGATTGAGGCTGCCGAGTTCGGTCGTGGGGTCGCCGGCCGGGAGTGGTCGGGGGTCGTTCCGGTGCTTCAGATGATGGCCGGGCTGACGTCGGTGGACCGGTCGACGGTGGTGGACTACTGCGTGTGCGTGGCCCGACTGGAGTGGTGTGAGCGGCAGCTCAGCATCGAGGGTCTGGTGACGATGGGGCAGCGTGGGCCGTGCCGGAATCCGTTGACGACGGTCGCGACCCAGTACCGGACGCAGTTGAAGGCGTACATCGGGGAGTTGGGGTTGTCGCCGAGTGCGCGGGGCCGGTTGACGCCGCCGGAGGGTGGCGACGATGGCGACGACGACGATCCCTTCGACTGAACAGCTCTCGCTGGAGGACTGCTCGGAGGGTCTGCCGGTTCCGCGGGCGGCGTTGCACGAGCTGGGTATGGACGACGAGGAGATCGCGGACGCGGTCCTGTCCCGGCCGTTGGTGTGCGCGTTCCAGATGCCGGAGCAGGATGGCGCCTGGTTCGATGTGGAGGCGGCCCGGCGGGCGTTGAGGGCGATCGAGTCGTTCAAGCACACCAAGGGCCGGTGGGGCGGGACGTTCCTGCGGCTGGCGCCGTGGCAGAAGCTGTGGGTGATCCTGCCGGTCTTCGGCTGGCTGTGGCATGACCCGGAGCTGGAGCGGGACGTCCGCGTGGTCCGCGCGGTGTGGATTGAGGTGCCTCGCAAGAACGGCAAGTCGACGCTCTCCTCGGGGATCGGCCTGGCACTGCTGTTGGCGGACCGGGAGATCGGCGCCGAGGTGTACGCGGCGGCCGGCTCGCTGGAGCAGGCGAAGCGCGTGTTCGACGACGCGAAGCGCATGGCGCAGACGTCGAAGGCTGTGAAGGGCCGCGCCGAGGTGCTGACCTCGGTGATCCGGGTGCCGCGTACGGGAGGCGTCTTCCGCGCGCTGTCACGGATCGCGGAGACGGCGCACGGCCTGAACGTGTCCGGCGCGGTGGTCGACGAGGTCCACGTCCACAAGAGCCGGGATCTGATCGACGCGATCGAGACGGGTACAGGCGCGCGCGATCAGCCGCTGATCGTGTTCATCACGACGGCGGACGACGCGCAAGAGGGCTCGATCTACGACGAGAAACACTCGTACACGCGCAAGGTCGCCGAGAACATCGTGCAGGACCCCGCGCACTACGGGGTGATCTGGGCCGCTGACGAGAGGGATGACCCGTTCGCCGAGACAACGTGGCGCCGCGCGAACCCGGGCCTGGGCACGTCTCCGACGCTGACGTACCTGCGGCGCGAGGCGAACAAGGCACAGGCCACGCCGTCGTACTTCCCGACGTTCCTGCGGCTGTCGCTGAACATCCGGGAGAAGGCATCCACGCGATGGATCGACATCCGCTCGTGGGACCGGGTGGCCGGCATGGTCGACGAGCAGGCGCTGAAGGGCCGTCGGGCGTGGGGCGGTCTCGACCTGTCGGCGGTTTCCGACCTCAGCGCGTGGGTGCTGGCGGTGGAGTCGAAACAGCCTGGCGTCGAGCTGGAGTTGGTGTCCCGGTTCTGGCTGCCAGCGGATCGGCTGGAGGACTTGCAGCGTCAGCTTCAGGTGCCGCTGGAGCAGTGGGTCAGTGAGGGTTTCCTGAGGCTGACCGAGGGCGATGCGATCGACTACGACACGATCGAGAAGCAGGTTCTCGCCGACTGTAAGCGCTATGACGTGCAGTGGATCGGCTACGACCGCATGTTCGCCGGGCAGCTCGTGCAGAACGTGGACCGGGAGACGAAACGTGGCGTCAAGGTCACCCCGATCGCACAGACCTTCCTCGGGCTTAGTCCTGCTTCGAAGGAACTGGATCGGCTGCTGCTGGAGCGCGGGTTCCTGCACGGCGGGCACCCGGTGCTCCGCTGGATGGCGGGCTGCGTGGAGACGATCGCGGACGGCAACGACAACTACCGGCCCACGAAGCCGGACCGGAAGAAGTCGCAGGCCCGGATCGACGGGGTTGCGGCGACGGTGATGGGCCTGGACGGATACCTGCGGCGGCCGAAGGCGAAGAGCCGGGTGGCGGTCGGATTCTGACGAGGGGGTGCTCGTGGCCCTCGCGCAGACCCCCCAGCCGGGTGAGCCGTTGTGGTGGGTGGACCGGTTGTGGAAGGAGCTCGTTGAGCGGCGGAAGTACGCCGACACGATGCGCCAGTACTACTCGGGCGACCATCCTCTGCCGATGATCCAGGACAAGGCCCGTCCGGCGTTCCAGCGGCTGTTGAAGCAGGCCCGCTCGAACTACGCCGGGCTGGTCGTCGACGCCACCGCGGAGCGCCTTCAGATCGACGGGTTCCGGATGGGGGACGCCGAGGTCGGGGACTCGGAGATCTGGCGGATCTGGCAGGCCAACAACATGGACGCCGACTCCGATCTCCAGCTCGCCGAGGCGGTGAAGGTGGGTCGGGCGTTCGCGCTGGTGGCACCGAACCCGGGGGATGCGGCCACGCCGCTGATCACGGCGGAGGATGCGACGCAGGCGGTTGTTGCCTACGAGTCAGGGAGTCGCCGTCAGCGGCGGGCGGGGCTGAAGACGTTCACCGACGACTGGACCGGCGACCTGATGGCGACGTTGTTCGTTGACGGCCTGCTCTACAAGTACCGGGCCCCCGCCTCTAAGTCCGGGATGACCGGTCCGCCCCGTTGGGTGCCGCGCGAGGCGGCGGGCGAGGCGTGGCCGGCGCCGAATCCGTTGCAGGTGGTGCCGCTGGTGGAGATTCCGAACCGGCCCGACCTGCTGGGCGAGGCGCATTCGGAGATCGAGGACCTCCTCGACATTCAGGACCGGATCAACAAGACGCTGATCGACCGGCTGATGGCGCAGGAGTTTTCGGCGTTCCGGCAGCGGTGGATGACCGGCTACGAGGTCCCCACGGACGAGAACGGGCAGCCGATCGAGCCGTTCAAGGCGGCGGTGGACCGACTGTGGGTGATCGAGGACGAGAACGTCAAGATCGGCGAGTTCCAGGCGACCGACCTGCGGCCGTACCTCGATTCCGTGGAGGCCGACGTGCAGCACATGGCCGCGCGGAGCAGGACGCCGGCGCAGTACCTGCTGGGCAAGCTGTCGAACGTCAACGGGGAGACGCTGAAGGCGACCGAGTCGGGGCTCGTGGCGAAGATCCGACAGAGGCAGCGACCACTCGGCGAGGGGCAGGAGGAGGTCGCCCGGCTGGCGCTGCGCGCGGCGGGCGACACCCGGGACAGGTCCCGGATCGAGACGATCTGGCACAACCCGGAGTTCCGCACCGAAGGCGAACTCGTGGACGCGCTCGTGAAGATGAGCACACTGGGCGTGCCGCGGGAGGCACTGTGGGAGCGCTGGGGAGCCTCGCAGACGGAAATCGCGCAGTGGCGTGAGTGGGCGGATCAGCAGGCCGCTCGCGTCCTAGGCGGGGACCCTGCGAGCCTGTTCGGCCCGAAGCCGGACGTGACGGGTGCGGCCGGTGGCAACGCCGACTGAGCTGGGGCGCGCCCGCTACAGCCAGGTCACCTCCACGATCCGGGCGATCGTCGAGCGGATTCAGCAGATCTGGCGGGGCCTCTCGGCGGCGGGTGTCGAGGAGGACCTGCTCGGTGACGCGGGCGCGGGGATCGTGACCGCGGTCGCTGAGGGTCAGCTCACGGTGGCGGCTGCGGCGCAGGCGTACATCGCCGCACAGATGGCCGCTCAGGGCGGTTCGGCGTTCGCGGAGGCATCGCTGGTCGCCGCCGCGTTCGCGGGGATCGCCCCGGACGGCGGCCCGCTGGAGACACTGCTGTACCTGCCCGCGATCGGCGTACGGCAGCGTCTGGCGGCCGGTCTGACGCCGGATGAGGCGATGCTCGGCGGTCTCGCCGACATGGCCCGGTACGCGTCGACAGCGGTCGCGGATGCGGCCCGGTCTGCGGATCAGGTCGCGATGGCCGCGAATCCGTCGTGTGTGGCCTACGTGCGGGTGGTGCAGCTACCCGCCTGCGCGCGATGCATCGTCCTGTCCGGCCAGATGTACAGCCGGAGCGAGGGTTTCCTTCGGCATCCGAACTGCGACTGCCAGACGCTGCCTCTGCGCGAGCGTGAGTGGCCTGGGGTTCCGACGCCGCGGCAGTTGGTCGGCCGGATGTCGGAGCGTGAGCAGCGTCGGGTGTTCACGGTGGCGGGGGCTCGTGCGATCGGCGACGGCGCGGATGTGGGCCAGGTCGTGAATGCGCGGCGGGGCATGTCGACGGCTCACGTCTTCGGTCGGGACGTGCAGGCCACTACGGAGGGGACGACGCGGCGCGGCGTCTACGGGCGTCGACTGCGGCGTGCGGGCGGCGAGTTCGCCCGGGTTCCCGGCCAGCGTTACGCGCGTGCGACGACCCCTCGGCTGATGCCGGAGGAGATTTTCCGGATTGCGGACGATCGCGCTGAAGAGCTGCGGTTGCTGCGCCGGTACGGCTACATCGTGTAGCCGATTTTGAGTGTCCCTGCCGCGAGGGCGGGGCGTACGGAAGGAGTCGGCCGCGATGGCTGACGACAACACCAGCACGACCGACAACGTCGACGACACGGGGTCCGCGACGGACACCGGACAGCACGACGACATCCCCGGTCTCGGCGAGGCCGGGCAGAAGGCGCTCGCCGCCGAACGGAAGCGGGCTGTCGCTGCCGAGCGCGCCACGAGGACGCAGCAGAAGCAGATCGACGATCTCAACACGAAGCTCCAGCAGTACGAGGACGCGAAGAAGACCGACCTCGACAAGCTGACCGATCGGGCCACCGCCGCAGAAACGACGGCGGCATCGGCGACGGCGAAGTTGTTGCGGTACGAGGTCGCCGCAAAGAAGAAGCTCCCCGCCGAGTGGGCGGCCCGCCTCCAGGGCGCGACCGTCGAGGAGTTGGAAGCGGACGCCGACCAGCTCCTGGAAGCACTCGGTGCGCAGCAGCAGCGGCAGGCGCCGAGTTACGACGGCGGCGTCCGGAAGTCGGCTGCCGCCCCTACCGACATGAACGCCCTGATCCGCCGACAGGCGGGCCTGGGCTGATCCACCCCCGGCGCGGCTCGTTCCGGCCGGACCCATCCGAAACGGAGGCACTGAGCCGTGCCGTACAACAACATCACGTCGCGCACCGACGCGCAGGCCCTCATCCCCGAGGAAGTCTCGAACGAGATGCTCGGGAAGGCGATCGAGCAGTCCGCCGTGCTGAGCCTGTTCAAGCGGGTTCCGGTGGGTCGCAACCAGGTCCGGTTCCCGGTCCTGTCGGCGCTGCCGACGGCGTACTTCGTCACGGGCGACACCGGTCTGAAGCAGACGACCGAGGTCAACTGGACGAACAAGTTCCTCAACATCGAGGAGATCGCCGTCATCATGCCGGTCCCGGACAACGTCCTGGCCGACGTTGACGCGAACGTCTGGGACGAGGCCATGCCGCTCATGACGGAGGCCATGGGGCGCACCCTGGACACCGCCGTGTACTTCGGCACGAACGCCCCGGGCTCGTGGCCGACGAACATCGCCGCTGCCGCGACCGCCGCAGGCAACTCTGTGACCGCGAACTCGGCGGCGACGGCGGGCGCGTTCTTCGGCGACATCGACAACGGTTACGGGCTCGTCGAGGCCGACGGCTACGAGGTGTCCGGGTTCGTTGCGGCGACCTCGGTCAAGTCGAAGCTCCGCAAGAGCAGGGACAGCCAGGGGCGCAAGCTCGACGAGTCCCGGGTCGCCGGGAACCTGCTGTCGCTCGACGGCCTGCCGATCTCCTACCCGATGCGGGGCCTGTGGCCGACCGCGTCCGGTTCCCCGCAGCTCTTCATGGGTGACTGGTCGCAGTTCGTCGTCGGTGTCCGACAGGACATCACGATGAAGGTGCTGACCGAGGCCGTCATCCAGGACAACACCGGCGCGATCATCTACAACCTCGCCCAGCAGGACATGACCGCGGTGCGGCTCACGTTCCGGGTGGGCTGGCAGGTCGCGAACACCATCAACAACGACCAGCCGACCGAGGCGTCCCGGTACCCCGTGGCCCGCCTCGACCTGCCGTAAGGAGCCGTCATGGCAGTTGGGCGTACGAACGAGGCGCGCACGGTCACCGTCACCACCAACTCGACGACCGCTCTCACCGCGGCGGCCGGCACCTTCCAGGAGGAGGACGCCGGCCGGGCCATCACGGGAACTGGGATTCCGGCGGGGGCGACGATCGCGTCGGTCGCGTCGGACACCGCGGCGACGCTGTCCGCAGCGGCCACGGCGTCGGGCTCCCCGTCGGTGGTGCTGGGGCGGGCGCAGCCGCAGGCGTACGGGTTCACCGGCTGGTCGCCGGAGACGGACGCGGAGTCCGAGACGTACACCGTGGCCGCGGCGAATGCCGGTACGGCCACGCCGGACCGGATCACGAACACGTTCACGCGGGTCGAGCAGAGGGCGAGGGGCTGACATGGCGACCGCACGCAAGGCGGCGGCGAAGAAGCCCGAACCGGTCGAGGGTGAACAGGTCGGCGAGGTTCCGGCGTTCGTCGACGAGGTCCACGAGCGGGGCGGCTGGGCGGTCGGCTACGTCGGGGACCGCGTCGACGACGCGGACGACGAGTCGTACACCGTCGCCGGGGTCCTGAAGCGGACGCAGGCCGAGACCGGCGACGAATAGGCGGGGAGGCTACCGTGGCTGTGCTTCCTTCGCTGGCGACGGTGGCCGATCTCGCCGTTCTGCTCGGCAGGTCGTTCACGCCGGAGCAGGAGTTGCAGGCTCAGGCGCTGCTGGATCAGGCGTCGAGCATCGTCCGGGCGTACGTTCGGCAGGACATCACCCGGGCGACGACGACGAACGTGTTCACGATGCGTCGCTCGGACCCGCTCCGGCACGGGTGCGCGGGGGTGGTGACGTTGCCGCAGCGGCCCGTGGAGTCGGTCGAGGCGGTGGCGGTCGACGGTGTGGCGACGGCGGACTGGTGGCAGGACGGCAACGACCTGCTGCTGCGGGCGTGGTCGTGGAACCAGCCGCCCGCCGCGCACCGCCCGCCCCAGGTGACGGTCACGTACACGCACGGCTGGGACCCGGTCCCCGGGGACATCCAGGCGATCGTGGCGCAGGCCGCGAACCGGGTGATCGTCAACCCCAGCGGGATTCGCTCGGAGACGGTCGGGGGAGAGTCGGTCACCTATCTGATCCCGGCGGTCGGCGAGTACCTGGGCGTCCTGCTGTCCCGTACGGAGCAGAGGGTGCTGGACCGATACCGGCGTACGGCGGGCTCGGTGCGGTTGAGGGGCGGCTGATGCTGTACCTCCAGGACATCCTGATCGTCCGCCCGGGGACGGCGGTCGACGAGTACGGCAACGAGAAGCCGGACTGGGGCGCCGGCGCGGCCCGCATGCCAGTGTCCGGGGTGAACGTCCAGCCGAACGGCGGGGCGACGGAGGACACCGACGACAAGCAGGTCACGGTCACAGGCTGGCGCCTGTACACCCCCCGCGGGATGGACCTCGACCTGCGGGAGACCGACAGGGTCGAGGCGTGGGGGACGACGATGCAGGTCGCCGGAAAGGTGGCCCGCTGGCCCGCCCCAGGCGGCGGAGTACACCACATCGAGGCGGACCTTCGGGAGGTGGCCTGATGGCGAGCGCCTCGTTCCGGTATGTCCCGAACCCGAACCTGTTCCGCGAGATGGCCCGCAGTCCGGGAGTGAGAGATCTCCTTGCGCAGCCCGCCGAGCGGGGTGCCGCAGTTACCCGGTCGACGGCGCCTCGGTACTCGGGTCCGACATACGACCCGTCGGTTCAGCGGCACGGGGAGTATGCGGCGAGCGTCTACTCGGCGGTAACGCTGCGGCCGAACGGCTGGCGGGCCGAGTTCGGCGCGACCGCGCCATGGACGCTCCAGGTCGAGTTCGGAACTGGCTTCACTCGGGAGCGCAGACGTGACCGGCGGGGTCGTTTCCGGTCTGTCCGGCAACGCCCGCAGGGCGGTCACTCGCCGAAGACGCGCACGCTCGGGCGTGCCCTGGACAGCTTGAGGAGTACCTGATGCGCATCAGACTGGCGGCCTGGTACGGCGACCGCGCGCCCGGCGAGGTCCTCGACGTCGACGAGGCGACCGTGAAGGCGTTGACGCGGGACGGTTTGGTCGCGGGGGTTCTCGCGGATCAGCCTGCCGCGCCGCCCGCCGAGCCCGAGAGGCAGGCGGCGGTTTCTCCTGAGCCGGCGCGCAGGCGGCGGTGAGCCCGCTGCCGATGGCGGCTATGCCCGACGTGGAGCAGGTCGTCGTCGACTACCTGCGAGGCGTGCTGGCGGTCGCTACGACGGTGGGCACCGAGTGGCCGGCCGATCTGGATGCCCGTCTCGCGACAGGGGTCGTCTCGGCGACGCTAGGCGGCGGAGGGTCGCGTCAGCGCGGCATCACCGCAGACCGGACGATCGACGTCGACGTGCTGGCCGCGACGAAGAAGCAGGCCCGGGATCTGGCCGCAGAGGTCTCGGCGCGGCTCATCGCTACGGCCGGGACGGCGCAGTCCGGGGCGCGCATCTACGACGTCAGCGAGACGTCCGTGATCTGGCTGCCCTACGAGCCGTCCGCCGAGACGGACCCGATCCCACGGTATGTGCTCGTGATGAGCATGGTGGTCCGCCCCGCGTAGCCCGACCAACCCGCACCCCAACTGACCATTTCACCCGTCGGCGTCTGGCCGTGCGGGTCCTCGCTATGCCTGGAGGCAACCCGATGGCGAACGACGCCGACAACGTGCGAGTGGGCCTCAACGGCTCCGTGTACATCGCCCCGAAGGGCACGACCGCCCCGACCGATCTGGACACGGCGTGGGGGGTGGGCTGGGTGGACCTCGGCTACCTGTCCGATGACGGGGTCGTGATGTCGTACTCGACGGACACGCAGGACATCAACGCCTGGCAGTCCCTGTCCCCGGTGCGGAAGGTGCTGACGGGCGTCGACATGACGCTGGAGTTCACCTGCATCGAGCTGAAGACCACCACGATCACGCTGTACTTCCCGTCGTCGACGATGACGGACGTCTCGCCGGGCGTGCACAAGCTGGCGATCCCGGCGGCACCGTCACCGGACGAGCGGGCGATCGGCCTGGAGTGGCTGGACGGCACGATCAAGAACCGGCTGGTCATCGCCCGTGGCGAGGTCACCAACCGCGACAGCATCACCCTGGCCCGCTCGGACGCGGTCGGCCTGCCGATGACGGTGTCCGCGTACGCGGACACTGCGCCGGAGATCGCCGTGTGGCTGTCCAGCGACCCCGCCTGGGCCGCGGCCTAACCCCCTCACTCCCCGGCAGGTGTGCGATGCGGGTCGCGCCTGCCGGGGTTCAACCCGCTGAACCCGCGAGGAGAACCAATGCCTACCAAGAAGCCGGCCGGACGGCCGGTCGTTTCCCTGGACGCGCTCGTCGGCCAGAAGAAGGACGCGCTTCCGGAGCCGACCACCTTCGAGCTGCACGGCGTGGAGTTCACGCTCCCGCCGATGCGTGCGCTGCCGTTCGAGTTGCAGGAGCGCGTCGGCAACCTCGACGACATCCCCGGTGTCCTGAAGGACGTCCTCGGCGCCGACACCGTGCAGCGAATGTACGACGCCGGGTTCACGTTCCTGGACATCGAGGTGATCGGCGAGGAGTGGCAGAAGCATTCCGGGGTCGGGCCGGGGGAATCTCCGGCCTCCGCCGATTCCTGACGGAGTACGGGGAGGCCGTCGAGTGGGATGTGGCCCGGTACTGGCCTGGCCGGTCCCTGCTGGAGTTGTACCGGGGGGAGATGTCGTGGCGTGAGCTGCGCGTCTTCCTGAGGTATCTCCCGCCCGACTCCGCGACCGCGCGTGCGGTGCGCGGGGGCACGCCGGAGGAAGAGGCGTGGACGCTCGACCGGCAGCTCCTCGCGTCGGCGGTTGATGCGATCCGCGAGAACACGTTCATCACGGTCAAGCTCGGGGGCGACCCGAAGGCGACCAGACGCCTGAGGCCGCCGGACCCTATCCCGCGCCCCGGCGTGGAGAGCAAGAAGAGCAACGTGATCCGTTTCGGTGGCCGCCACGGCTCCGGAGCAGCACACCTGGCGCAGGTCTTCGGAAGGCCCGCCGCGAACCAGTAACAGGGGGTGCGCGGTGGCCGGTCCCGGTGGTGTTCTCGTCGGACGCGGATACGTCTCGATCCGTCCGGAGTTCGAGGGGGACTGGTCCCGCTCCGTCAACGCCCGCGCCTCCAACGCGGGCCGCAGCGGGGCGGGCGCCTTCTCGAAGGCGTTCGGCGCCGGCGTCAGCGCCGGCCTCAAGGGGATCGGCGCGCTCGCGGGCGTGGCGATCGCCGCCAATCTGAACGCTGCCGCCGCAGGTGCCGCAGTGCTCGCCCCGGCCCTGGCTACGGCCGGCGCTGCGGCGGGCGCCCTCAAGCTCGGCTTGTCCGGGGTGGGGGATGCATTCAAGGCGGCGTTCGCGGACGGGTCGGCTGACGCGAACGCCGCGGCGTCGGCGACGAAGGCTGTCGAGGGCGCGCAGCGCGGGCTGGCGAACGCGCAACGCGCTCTCGCGGACGCGCGCGTGCAGGCGGCGAAGCGCGTGCAGGACGCTCAGCGCGGTGTCGTGGACGCCGAGCGGGACCTCGCCGACGCCCAGCGTGAAGCGCGTGACGTCCAGGCGGACCTCAACTCCGCCCGCAAGGAGGCGGCCCGGGCGCTGGAGGACATGAACCTCCGCCTGGAGCAGTCCCGGCTCGATGAGCGGGACGCCGTGCTGCGGCTGACCGAAGCTCAGAAGGAACTCGACGCCGCGCGCGCGAACCCGGGCGTGACGCCCGAGCAGCTCGCCAAGCTTCAGCTCGCCTACGACAAGGCGTCGCTGAACCTGCGGGAGCAGCGCACCGAGACGAAGCGGCTCGCCGACGACACGAAGGCCGCGGACAAGGCCGGCGTCGACGGCAGTACGCAGGTCGTCGCCGCGAAGAAGAAGATCTCCGACGCGAACGCGACGGTCGCCGACAAGGAGCGCGCACTCGCGGACGCCCAGCGGGGCGTGACTGAAGCGCGCGCGGACGGCGCCCGGCAGATCGCCGACGCCCAGCGTGCCGTGTCGGACGCCGCGGCGGCGGTCGCGGACGCTCAGGCTGCTGCGGCGGCGCAGACGTCGAAGCTCGACGATGCGATGTCGAAACTCGCCCCCAACGCGCGGTCCTTCGTTTCTGCGGTGAAGGGGCTGGCTCCCGCCTGGACCGACATGCGCCTGTCGGTGCAGAACGCGCTCTTCGCGGGCCTGGACTCCACGGTCACGCAGCTCGGCCGTACGACGATCCCGATCCTGAAGCGGGGCCTCACCGGGATCTCGGGCGTCTGGAACGAGATCGCGAAGAGCGCCGCGTCCGGTGTGCAGGAGATGGCCGGCTCGGGCATCCTCGACAAGATCCTCGCCGGGGCGAAGCAGAACCTCGCGGTCTTCAAGGACACCCCGAAGCAGATCATCGGTGCGTTCGGTCAGCTTTCGGTGGCGGCGCAGCCCGCGTTCAACCGGCTTCTCACCCAGTTCGCCGGAGCCATCAAGAGCTTCACGGACGGGATCGCGAAGAGCTTCGCGTCGGGCGGCCTCCAGCAGGCGATCGACACCGCTTTCAAGATCCTTTCCGGGTTCGGGACGCTCCTCGGGAACGTCCTCGGCGTCGTCTCGCAGATCTTCAAGGCCGCCGGCGACGCGGGCGGCCAGATCGTCGGCGTGCTCGGGAACGTCTTCGGCGAGATCAAGAAAATCCTTGCGGCGCCGGAGATGCAGGCCACGTTGCGGCAGTTGTTCGCGTCGGTCGCCCAGGTCGTCGGCGCGCTCGTGCCCGTCATCGGGGCGATCGTTCAGGCCGTCGTGCCGCTCATCGCCGCGTTGGTGCAGCCGATCGCCGAGCTCGCCGTCGTCCTCGGCCCGGTTCTCACTCAGCTCGTCACCGTCCTGGGCGCCGCCCTGATGCCGGTCATCCGGGCGGTGATGCCGGTGCTGGTGCAGGTCGGCACGGCAATCGTGGAGATCGTGCGCGCGATCGTGCCGCTCTTGCAGCCGATTGCGGACCTGATCGCCGGGGTCGTCCTTGCGCTCGCCCCCGCGCTGACGCCAATCATCGCGGTCGTTCAGCAGCTTGTCGGTGTCCTGGTGGGGCCGCTCGCTCAGATCGTCAAGACGCTCACGCCCGCGCTGGTGCAGATCGGGCAGATCATTGCGCAGGCGTTCCAGGCGCTGATGCCGGTCCTCACCCCGCTGATCAGCTTGGTCGGGCAGCTCGCCGGACTGATCGCCAAGGTGTTCGCCGCCGCACTCGGGCAGCTCATGACTGCACTGAAGCCGCTCATCCCGATCGGGATGCGGCTGGTCAACGAGGTGTTCGCCGCGCTCGCGCCGATCCTGCCCATGCTGGGTGACGCGATCGGCGTGATCGTGAAGGCGTTCATGTCGATGCTCGGTCCCCTCGGGCAGGCGTACGCCGGGCTGGCCCGGCAGCTCCTGCCCGTCGTGACGGATCTCCTGCCTGTCATCGCCGATCTCGCGGGCGTCCTCGCGGGCGCGTTGGCTGCGGCGATCCCGCCGCTGGCGGACGCGTTCCTGAAGCTCGTGCTCACGGTTGTGCCGATCCTGCCGATGCTCGGCAACCTGATCGGCCTGGTCCTGAAAGTGTCGGTCGGGCTGATCGTGCAGCTGCTGCCGTCGCTGGTGGAGCTGGTACAGGCGTGTGTGGAACTGCTGGTGGCGGTGGTGCCGCTGCTGCCCCCGATCGCCCAACTGGTGGGCCTGGTGGTGGAACTGGCGGTCCGCGTTCTGAACTTCCTGCTTCCGCCTCTGCTGTCCCTGGCGAAGTTCCTGATCGGCGGGATGGCGAAGGCACTCACGACGGTGATCGGCTGGGTGACGGGTCTCGTCACCGCGATCTCCGGCCTGATCACGTGGGTGGTGTCCCGGCTCGCTCCGGCGATGACCAACCTACGCGACAAGATCATCACCGCGTGGACCGGTATCAAGAACGGCATCGGGAACGCGTGGACGTGGATCAAGACGAACGTGTTCTCCCCGATCGGGACGTTCTTCACCAAGACCATCCCGGGCTGGGCGGACACCCTGCGGAGCAAGACGGTCGCCGCATGGGATGCCGCACGGGCAGGGATCAAGACCGCCTGGGACAAGATCAAGCAGATCGCGCGGGAACCGGTCCAGTTCATCGTCGACACCGTCTACAACAAGGGCATCGTCGGCGTCTGGAACCAGATCGCCGGCGCGTTCGGGGCGCCCAAGCTGCACACGTTCAAGTTCGCCCAGGGCGGCGTCCTGCCCGGCTACACGCCCGGCCGGGACCCGCACAAGTTCTACAGTCCGACCGGCGGGGCGCTGGAGATGTCCGGCGGCGAGGCCATCATGCGGCCCGAGTTCACGCGCGCGGTCGGCCCCGGCTTCGTGTCCTACTTCAACCAGCTGGCGAAGTCGGGTGGCGCGGACAGTGTGCGACGCCAGCTCGCCCCGCTGCTCGGCGGCAACCCCCGCACGGGCGTCGACCGGACCCTGCGGTTCGCGGACGGCGGGATCTTCGGCTGGATCAAGTCGGCCGGGTCGGCGGTGCTCGGCGCGGGCTCGGCGGCCTGGAACAAGGTCAAGGAGAGCGCGAGCTGGCTGACCGACCTGCTCGAATCGTCCGCGCGGGCGGGCGTGAAGAACCTCGTCGACCCGCTGCTGCGGAACTTCCCGGGCGCGGACACGGGCCTCGGGCAGATGACGCGCCGCATCCCGACCAGGATGATCGACGCCTTGTTCGGCTACAGCAAGGAGGCGGACAAGCAGGGCGGGGGCGGTCTCGGCGGCCCGAAGATCCAGGCCGCGCTGCGCTGGGCGAAAACCCAGAACGGGTTGCCGTACCAGTGGGGCGGTAACGGGAACCCGTCGTGGGACTGCTCAGGGTTCATGTCGGCGATCGAGTCCGTACTCCGCGGAGAGAAGCCGCACCGGCGATGGAGCACGCACGCCTTCTCCGGGAAGACGGCGCCTCCCGGCTGGGTGTATCACGGCAACAGCCCGTTCCGGGTCGGGATCACGGCGGCCGGGGTCGGGCACACGGCGGGCACGCTCGGCGGCACCAAGGTGGAGAGCCGCGGTGGTGACGGCGTGGTCGTCGGCAACAGGGCCCGCGGCTACAACGACAAGCTGTTCGCCTCGTGGTACGGGTTCAAGCCGGGGTCGTACGACGCCGGCGGCTACCTCCAGCCCGGCCTCAACCTGGCCTACAACGGCACGGGCCGCCCGGAGCCGGTGTTCACGACGGCTCAGGCCAACGCGCTCACCTCGCTTGCCGCGCGCGCGGACGCTGGCCCCGCGCAGTTCGAGGGCGACCTGTACCTCGACAGCGGTGAACTCCTCGGCGTGGTCCGGGGCGTGATGGATCAGCGGGACCGTCAGCTCGTGTCGACCCTGCGCGCCGGCCGGAAGGGGTGACCTGAGTGGGGATCTCCGGGAATTTCCTGTCGGACACGACGTCGACGGTCGATCCGAACACGTCGGGCTGGGCGGTCAAGCTCAACTGCACGCTCAGCAGGGGCACTGGCGGGACGGTGACGGACGGCTGTCTGGCCGTCCGCTCCGTGGCGTCGGGGGAGATGCAGGCGCGGACGGTCGCCTCGTACCCGGTGATCCAGGGCGCCGAGTACGAGGCGTTCGCGGACGCCAGCGGGGCGACGGTCCCGGAGCGGATCGGCATCCGCTGGCTGAACGCGTCATCGGCGGAGATCGGCGTCACGTGGTCGCTGACGACGTCGTCGGCGTCGGCGACGTGGCATCGGATCGCGGTGGCGGACTGGGCTCCGGACGGGGCGACGCAGGCGCAGGTGCTCCTGTCGTCGGCCCCGGCCGCGGGCGCCGTGCTCAGCTACTACGACAACGTCTACTTCGGGCTCCCGCAGCGCACCACGGGCAACCTGCTGTCGGCGAATGCGGAGACGTCTGAGCGGGCGGCAAGCTGGGAGTACCTGGCGGTAACAAACTGTTCGGTCAGCCGGACTGTGCCTCCGGTGAACTGGGCGGCGGCCGCCTACTCGGGCGGCGGTCACGTTGCGACGATGACCGTCACGGCCAACGGGGCGGCGGATTTCCGCAGTACGGACTGGCCGTCGGTGACGCCGGGCCAGCAGTATCTGGCGTACGCCTACCTCAACCCGCCCGCGTCCGGGAGCGCGGCGTGGATCGAGCTGCGGTTCTACAACGCCGCGTTCGCCCAGGTCCAGGCGACTCGGGGCGTCCTGAACGCGCCGGGAACGGGCTGGTACCGGCAGCGCGTGTCGGACTACGCGCCCGCAGGCGCTGTGTACGCGACGGTCGCGTTCGGGCTGAGCACGGCGACGGCGGGGCAGGTGCTGCGCACGGACGGCGCGGTGATTCTCGCGTCCCCGGTGGTGTACGCGGGGTCCGTCGTCCCCTACCGGGACGCGAGTTTCGAGCAGTCCGTCTCTGGCTGGACGGTCTTGTCCGGGGTAGGGACTTTGGCGCGGGTGGAGCCGTGGGGTACGGACGCCGTTGACGGCTCGTACAGCATGTCGGTGTCGTCGGCGACCGCGACGACGACCACGATCCAGTCCGGCCGGTATCCGGTCGGGGCGGCGGCCGGGCAGTCGTGGACGGTACAGACCGGGCTGAAGGTCTCGGCGGGGTCCTGGAATTTCAGCCGGGCGATCCGCTGGTACGACGCCGCGAACACCGACTTGGGGCGTACGGCGGCGAACGCGATCGTGGCGCCGACGCCGGGCTGGTGGTGGCTGGCCAGCCAGTTCACGGCTCCGGCGGGTGCGACTCAGGCGGCGGTCGAGCTGATTCTGACGGCGACGGCGACGTCGTCGGTGCTTCGGTTGGACCGGGTCGGTCTGTGGCAGTCGGTGCCGCTGTCGGAGGCCACGGTCAATCCGGTGACGGCGTCGGTCCTGGTGACGTTTCGGGAGCTGACGGCGGGGTCGATCACGGTGTGGCGGATCACCCCGGACGGGACGCGGACGCTCGTACGCGGGTCGACGGGGCTGATCGACGGGCTGGCGTGGACGGCGGAGACGCTGGTGGTCGAGGACTACGAGGTGCCGCTGACGATCCCGGTGTCGTACTACGCGGAGGTCCGCTCGGGCGGGGCGGTGACGCAGACGCGTCTCGCCGGGCCCGTCACAGTCCCGCACGACGACCCCAACGTGGCCTGGCTGCGCGACCCCGGCAACCCGCAGCGGAACATGATGGTGATGGTGCGGCGGGCGCCGGACTGGCAGCGGGAGATCGCCCAGTCCGAATACCGGGTCCGCAGGCGCCGGAACTCGGTGGTCCTGTCGGATGTGCGCGGGGGGCTGGCCGGGGACCTCGCGGTGTGGACGCGATCGGACGAGGAGCGGGCCGCGCTCCACTGGCTCCTCGACTCGGGCAACGTACTGCTGTGGCAGGCGGCGCCGGGGATGGGCGTGGACGACACGTACGTCAACGTCGGCGCGGTCACGGAGGCTCGGACGACGCCATATGCCCCGGAACTGTGGCGGGAGTGGACGCTGCCGCTGAAGCAGGCCGATCAGCCGGTGTCGGTGGGCGTCGCCTCGTCGGCGGGCCGGACCTGGCAGGACATCCTCACCGAGAACAACACCTGGGCCGACGTGCTGTCCGCGTTCGTGACGTGGGAGAAAGTCCTCCTCAACCAGCCGAAGTAGCAAGGAGGCTGGCGTGTACTCGGTGTCGGCTCGCTTCCTCCAGACGATCACGGAGTCCCACTCTCCGATCACCGAGGTCGTCCTCTTCCGGACGGACGGCAGTACCGTCCGGCTGGATCACACGGGCGGCTCGGTGCCGGTGGACCTGAAGAGCGCGGTTAGGCGGACGTGTTCGGTGACCTCGCCGGACACGTCCCTGATCCCGCGCACCCCGGCCGACAAGATCAGCGTCTACGGCTCGCGCCTGCGGATCTCGCGGGGGGTGCAGTACTCCGACGGCACCACCGAGCTGGTACCGCTCGGGGTGTTCCGTGTCGACGAGGTGTCGGGCGACGTCGACGAGGGCCCGGTCACGATCGCCGGGAAGTCGCTGGAGTGCGTGATTGCCGACGACAAGTTCACCTCGCCGTACCGGGCCAGCGGTACGGCGGTGGGCGCGATCACGTCCCTGATCCAGCGGTCCATTCCGGACGCGATCGTCATCAACTCGGCGACGGACGCGGCGATCGGCCCGCGCACGTGGGACGTCGAGGCGGACCCGTGGGCGGCTGTCGTGGAGTTGGGGCGGGCGATCGGTGCCATGGTGTTCTGCGACCCCGACGGGGTGTTCACGGTCGCCGAGCTGCCGGACCTGACGACGGCGACCCCGGTGTGGACGATCGCCGCAGGCGACGGCGGCGCGTACGTGTCCGCCGCGCGCGGCATGACCGCCGACAAGGTCAACAACGGGGTGCTCGCGCGCGGGGAGAACACGGAGTCCAACGTCGCCCCGGTGTCCGCGCTGATCGTCGACAACGACTCGGGGAGCCCGACTTACTGGTCTGGGCCGTTCGGTAGGCGTCCCACCTTCTACTCGTCCAGCACGCTGACCACGGTCGGCGCGTGCACGGCCGCGGCCACGCTGCTGCTCCGCTCCGCTCAGGCACCGAACGCGTCCGCCGACATCAGCTCCCTGCCGAACCCTGCGTTGGAGGTGGGGGACGTGCTCCGCGTCGTCTACCCGGACGGTTCCAAGGAACTGCACCAGGTCGCCGGCTTCACGGTTCCGCTCGACCTCGGGGGCTCCTTCACCATCCAGACGATCTCGGCGAAGGAGGGTACGTGAACACGACCTCCATCCAGGTTGACCTCGCGGACGCGATGCGGCAGTCGGCTGTCGACGCTGGCGCTGGGACGCCGGCCGTACGGGGATCCAACTGGCAGCTTGCCGTCGTGTCGGCGGTGGCGACGGACGGGACGCTCACGGCGGCCGGGATCTCCGGTATCCGGCGGGTCGCTCGGTTCATCGACCCGGTGGTCGGGGACACGATCGTCATCTCCCAGTCGGCCAGCGGGAACTGGCTCGCGCTCGACCGGCTCGCGACATCGGTCGGGGAGTGGACGGCGCTCCCGCTCGCCGGCGGATTCTCGGCGGCGGCCGGCTACTTCGCTCCCGTGTACCGGGTGATCGGCCGCGAGGTTCAGCTTCGCGGAAGCGCCACCAAGAGCACGACGCTGGTGTCGGGTGATGTGTGGGCGACGCTCCCGGTCGGGGTCCGGCCGACGACGGACATGGACATCGTGATGGGCATGACCCACGGCACCAACGGCACGAACTTTGGCGCGTGCCGCGGCATCATCCGGACCAACGGCACCATCGAGTACCGCGGCCCCAGCGTCAGCACCCTCGTCTTCCTTTCCCCTATGTCCTTCTGGCTGAGCTGAGAGGCACGTACCCATGGCGACAGACAGCTACGGACAGACGATCGTCATCCCCGCGCTTGCCGACGCTCCGAACATCTCCACCGTCGGCTCGTCCATCGACGCCCTCGTCGGCCGCAGCGTCATGCGGTTCGCGTCGGCGTCCGCGCGCGCGGCCACGCTCGCGGCCCCGGTTGAGGGGATGACTGCGTGGCTGGCGGACGTCGACCAGCTCACGGTGTACGACGGGTCGGCGTGGGTCGTCCTCGGGCGCGCGCTCACGCGGACGTTCGTCGAAGACACGACTAACCGAACCGTCACCTCAACCACGTACGTCAACGGCTCGGGACTCCTGTCCGCCCAGATCGTCGGCCCGAAGTCGGGAGCGGTCGAGGTCGAGTTCAAGACGCGCTGCGACAACTCCGGCGGCAGCACCGTCCTTTCGTCGTTCACGGCGTCCGGGACCGTCACGGGCACGATCTACAGTCCGAACGACGCGGCGGCCACTGTGTGGGCGAACATGCTGTCGGTGGGCCCGCTGACGATCACGCAGGAGATCTCGTGTGCGGTCGGGGAGACCGTGACCGTGGCCCTCCAGCATCGGACCGTCGCCAACACCGGGAACCTCCGCTACCGGTCCCTGCGCCTGCGTCAACTCTGAGGGGTCCCGTGTCTACGCCTGACGAAGTCCCGCCGGTGCGCCCGGCTCAACCGCGTGTCGACGAGCACGCCGCTGACGTCGACACCCTCGTCGACCTCGGCGTAATCCCCACCCCGCCCCCCGAACCCCAGCCCCCGCAGGTCGGCTGACCGTCAACCCCGCCTGACCGAAAGGAGGTCAGGCGTGCCGAGACTCCGTGCCGCTCTGGCCGCGCTCGCCCTCACTCTCGCCGTCCTCCTCGCCAGCGCGTCTCCGGCTCCTGCGGACGACCCCCCGTCCGGCCCGGTCCTGATTGAGGGCGTGGATCTGCACGACACGACGATCCGCAAGTTCGGCGGCACGTACTACATGTACGGGTCGATGTACGCGTGCGGTTTCCAGTGGGGTGTGGCAAACACCCCGTGGTGCGGGTTCGGGGTGAGCACGGCGCCGTCGCTCGCCGGGCCGTGGTCCACGCCGACCCTCCTGTTCTCCCCGTCGTCCGTCGACCCGTCGACCGGCCGTACGTGGGCGCAGACCTGTGGCGGGACGGGCCGGGGCTGCTTCAACCCGCGCATGATCCAGCGGACGGGCTGGGGTTACGACGACGGGGTGTTCATCCTCTGGTTCAACGCGCCCAGGCACACGGACGATGGCGCGGCGAACGCGTACAACGTGATGGGCTGCAACTCGCCGACGGGTCCGTGTGGTCCGACGGCGGGTGCGCCGTCCGGCTCGTTCAACAAGCCGGCGCTCAACCGGTGTCCCGGCAACGGGGACTTCGGGATGATCGAGAGCGGCAGCGGCGGCCGTCCGGCGATCGTGTGCACGGAGCCGGGTCGTACGGGGCTGGATATCCAGGAGCTGAACTGGAGCGGCAGCGGCGGCAACGCGGGGGTGGGTGTCGTCCACGTGGCGGGCGTGACGCTCGCGGAGGGCCCGGGCGGCTGGTGGGATGCCGAGCACGAGCGCTACGTCCTCACCTACTCCGATCAGGGGTGCGGCTACTGCTCGGGTACCCCGATCGGCTACGCGGTCTCGTCGTCGCTGTACTCGGGCTGGTCGGCGCCGGGTAACGTCGGCTGGGGGGCGCCGAGTTACGGCCGCAGGATCTTCAACGGCAACAGCTGTGGGGGCCAGCCGAGGACCGTGACGGTCCTGGACGGCCGCCCGTACCAGATCATCGACCTCTGGCTCGGCACCCGTAACGAGACGGCCGCGCCGACGCTGGTGACGCCGCTGGACTACACGCCGCGCGCCGGCTCCCCGGGTGACGGCCGTGTCTGGGTCCCGCCGGTCTCCCTCTCCTGCACCTGACCCACCCCGTCTGCCCCGCACCGTCCGGTCCGGGGTTTTTCTGTGCCCCGAGGAGTCCGATGAAGCTCGTCACGCGCGCCCAGCTGGGTTGGCCCGCTTCGGCCGCGCCGACCCAGACGTCCACGAAGGGCGTCAAGGTCCACTACGAGGGAACCGACGTGAGCCCGCGCCTGCTCACCGACCACGACGCGTGCATCGCCGAGTGGAAGGCGATACGGGTCAGCCACCTCAACAACAAGAAGGAGAACTACTCCGACGTCGCCTACAACTACGCGGCCTGCCCTCACGGCTACCTGCTGGAGGGGCGGGGGATCGGGAAGCGGACGGGGGCCAACGGGGACCAGGACCTGAACCGCGCGCACTACGCGATCGTCGGCCTGGTCGGAGACGAGGGCCTGACCGAGCCGACGGACGCGATGCTGGGGGCGATACGCGACGGCATCGAACTCCTCCGCGAGCATGGCGCCGGGACCGAGATCAAGGGGCACCGCGACGGCTACGCCACCGACTGCCCCGGCGGTCCCCTGTACGCGTGGGTGCAGCGCGGCGCTCCCCGGCCGGGCGGTACCGTCCAGCCGCCATCGACGCCCGCAGCGCCGCCGTTCCCCGGCCGGTCGCACTTCGTCCTGGGCGCGCACAACGACTTCGCGCTCCAGCTCCAGAAGTGGCTGGCGAAGGGCGGGTGGGGTCCGGCGTACAAGGTCGGGCCGTCGCGGACGATGACGCAGCTCGACCTCGACAAGGTCAAGGCGTTGCAGCGGCACTACCTGTCCGCGCTCGGGCCCGCCGACGGGCTGACCGGACCGAAGACCTGGCAGTACGCGTACGAGGTCGCCAACGGCCTCCGGAAGAAGTGAGGACCCCCATGAAGATCTTCGGCAGAGAGCCCGTGTACATCCTGGCGTTCGTCGCGATCGCGCTGAAGCTGGCGTCGGCGTACGGGCTGGACGTGTCGGCGGAGCAGCAGGGCGCCGTGATGGCGGTCCTGTCCCTGCTCGTCGCGTTGACCACCGCAATCGTCCTGAAGACGGGGGCGGTGGCGGCGGCGATCGTGAACCTCGCGCAGGGTGTCCTCGCACTGTTCCTCGCGTTCGGCCTGCACCTGTCGGCCGACCAGCAGGCCCTGTGGATGGGCGCGGTCGAGGCGGCGGTCGCGCTGGTGATCCGGCGGGAGGTGACGGCCCCGGTGCCGGTGCTGCGGGTGGAGCAGTCCAGCCCGGTCAAGGGCGTCTGATCGGGGGCACGTATGCCGGATGAGCCGACCCTCGGCGAGGTGGTCCGCCGCCTGGAGGCCGTGCACCAGGACCTCAAGGAGGACTTCCGTGACGTGGCCGGGCGGCTCGACGGCAAGGTGTCGATCGAGCGCTTCCAGTACGAGAAGGACGCGGCCCTCGACCGCGAGCGCCTGATGGGCGAGCGGGTGAAGGCGATCGAGGAGGCGCGCGAGCGGGAGGCGCAGGAGAAGCGGGAGCGGGAGCAGAGGGACGCGGACCGTCGGGCGGCGGACCGGCGGCTCATCTTCTCGGCGCTCGTCGCGCCGGTCATCATGCTGTTGTTGACGCTCTACCTGACGAGCCAGGGGGCGGGGTCATGACGGCGGCCGGGCACGCGAGTTGGCGCCAGCAGCAGCGACGCAAGGATCTCGTGTTCGCGGGCCTGCTGTGCGCCGGCCTGGTCGCGATCGCGCTGATCGCTTTCTGGGTGCAGGGGCTGTCCCGCGATCTGCATACCGCAGTCGAAGACCGGGATGCGCTCGCCCGCCAGGTGGAGGAGTTGGGCGAGACTCCGGTGGCGGGCCCGGCGGGGAGCCGCGGCGAGCCGGGCGCCTCGGTGACGGGACCGCCGGGCGAGCAGGGTGTGCAGGGTCCGGCGGGTGTTGCTGGGCCGACCGGGCCGCCGGGTCCGTCGGGGTCTCCGGGTGCGGCCGGCCGTGACGGCGACGACGGGGTGTCGGGGATCGAGGGCACGCCGGGCGCGGCGGGCGCTACGGGGCCCGCCGGTCCGCAGGGTGTTCAGGGTGAGCGCGGGGAGCAGGGTGCGACGGGCCCTCAGGGTGAGCGGGGTCCGGCCGGGCCAGCGTGCCCGGACGGGTATTCCCTCCAGGCGCCCGCGTCCGATCCGGATGTGCTGGTGTGCCGCCGGGATGGTGCGCCGTCGCCGGGCGGGGATCCGGGCGGGAGTCCGCGGGCGGTCGGGCTGGACCCGCTGCGGCGGCTGTACGGGTAGGCGTTGCCCCCCTCCTTCGGGAGGGGGCGGTTTCGTGTTTCCGGGGCTGCGGCTTAGGTCAGGCTCTCGGCGGTTTCGTCGGCGTATCCCTGGACTGTGTCGACGGCGTCGCGGATCTCGTCGTCGTCAGGGCTGTCGCCGGTGACGTCGTCGATGAGGTCGCTGCGGGTGATGACGACGCGGCTGTCGTGGACGTAGGCGCCGGCCCACACGTCGAGCATCCATTCCCCCCCCTCGTCGTCGGGGCCATGCTTGAGGTAGAGGACGGGGGACTCGGCGGGCGAGTCGAGGAGCTGCCTGAGGTCTGCGGCGGTGACGGCGATCGACATGGTTCCTCCAGAGGTGCAAGTTGCGCTCGGAGCCCAAAGCAGTACGGCCCCCGCAAGCGGGGGCCGGACGGCGTACCGTTCTAAGTGCGACCAGAGAACGGAGCACCAGTATGCCCGAACGTATCGCCGACAGCGGGGTCATCGTGGAGAGCAACGGGCAGCGCCTCGCCCGACTCCGCGCACGCCGCCGCTGGACACAGCAACGCCTCGCCACCGAAGCCGGATACTCCCTCGCCGCTGTAAGAGCCATGGAGCAGGGGCGCCGTTCCCTCGACCGGCCCGCCGTCGTCCTCGCCTTCGCGCAGGCTCTCGACTGCCACCCCACCGAAATCACCGGAGCACCCTACGTGCCACTCAACGCTGACCGCGACGGGCAGGCCGCCGTAGCCTCGGTCGCCGCCGTGCGCCGCGCCATCCTGCGCCACGGACGACCGGCCCGCCCCACCGAGCAGGAAGCCGCCGCCGTCGACCTGCCCGAACTGCGCGAGCGCGTCATCGAGGCCAACGCCTGCCGACAGGCCGCCGCCCTCGCCGCGTCGGGCCCCCTGCTCCCGCCGCTCCTGCGCGACCTCCAGGTGGCCGCCGAACTCTCCGGCGGAGACCAGCGGCGCGAGGTCTACGCCCTGCTGGCCTCGGCGTACGAGTGCGCCATGCAGTACCTGTACAAGCTGGGCCACAGCTCGGACGCAACCCTCGCGACCGAGCGCGTGCTGTGGGCGTCGCAGGAGACCGAGGACCCGCTGCGTGTTCTCGCGGCCCACTGGTACGACGCGGGCGAGTTCCTCACCATCGGCGAGCACGACGAGGCGGCTGCCATCATCGACGAGGCCCTCGCCGAGCTGGGCGCGATCCGGTCGCCGGGTCCTGAGGCTGTGTCGCTGCGGGGCGCCTTCCACCTGAAGGCGTCGCTCAACTTGGCGCGCGCCACGGATGCGAAGGGCGCGGTCCGGCACCTGAAGCGGGCGGAGGAGGCTGCCGAGGAACTCGGCGAGGACCGGAACGACTGGGAGATGCAGTTCGGCCCCACCAATACCGCCCTGTGGGCGGTCAGCCTGCCGGTAGAGATGGGGCGCGGCAAGGACGCAGTCGCCCGGGCGGAGAAGGTGAGGCTCCCGGCGGACTACTCGCGGGAGCGGCGTAGTCACTTCCACATCGACTGTGGCAGGGCGTACTTCTACAACGGGCAGCGGGAGCAGGCCGTGCACGCGTTCTTGGAGGCCGAGCGCTTGGCGCCTCAGGCCACCCGCGCGCATGCGGGGGTCCGGGAGACGATCGGGACGATGATCCGTACGCAGAGGCGCGGCGACCTGATCGAGCTGGGTATCCGCGTCGGGGCCGTCTGACCCATGAAGTGCTACATCTTGTAGCACTTCCCCCTCTCGGAACGCCCTACGGTCACGGTGTGAGACGGATCACCGTGACCGTGGAGGCACCCCTCCACCGAGGGGAGCCCCGTATGCCCGACCATCATCGCGACCATCCCTTCCCGCATTCCTGGGGCGTCCTGATCCCGACGCGGGCGGAGTCGCTGCCACGGCACGACCGTCCGGACGAGATCCGGGAGTGGCTGGCCAGCGCCCACTACGATCCGATGACCCCGGGCCGGGAGTGGGCTGAGGATCTCGGCGTCGCCATGCTGCCGCTCGGGCCCGTCATGTGCGCCGTGCGTATCCCGGCCCGGATGGTGCACGCGGTCGCCGGGACCGACGAGGCGGAGACCGTCGCCGATTGCCTCACGCAGGCGCTTCGCGGGCCCGTCATCTATGATCCGCTCACGGCTAGGCAGGGGTATCCGTACTATGCGCTCGTCCCGTACCGGTTCCTGGCGGAGCCGTTTCCGGCCGGCACCATGTACCTCGGCAAGGGCGTCTGGCTGGGCGTCCCGGACCTGACCCGGACGGGCCCGCGCGGTGTGCACTGGGCGGTCCTGCCCCGGTTCCGCAACGACCTGTGCAGCCTCGACCTCGTCCACGGTTTCATCCTTCATGCCGCGGCCAAGGCGGGCGACCAGTGACGACGGTGGAGCGGACGTGGTCCAGCAGGCCGTTCGACCTATCCACGTACGGGCCGGCCGCGATTCCGGTCCCGGGCTGCGCCCGGTGCGCCGAGCTGAGCCTGTTACGCGCTGAGGCTCGCCGTGCTGGTGACTGGTCGCTGGCGTCGGACTGTGCGGTCGGCATCCGTACGCACGACACCGGTCACGCCGGTACTCCGTGATCTCCCGCTCCCGGCCTGGCACCGGCGGCCGGGAGCGGGGTTGGACGGCCGTCCCTGATCGTTCCCCCGCGGCGGGGGCGGCCTCAGTCCGCCGTCGGTGCCACGCTCCCTGTGGCGCCGACGGCGGGCTACTCCGGCTCGGCGACCAGATCGGCGAGCAGCACCCCGATGGCGTCGGCGATCCGGATCAGGGTGTCGAGGCGCGGGGACACGTGGCCCTGCTCGATGCGGCTGTACGAGGCTATGTCGATGCCCGTGAGTTCGCACAGCTGACGCTGGCTGATCTCGTGCTCTTTGCGTACGTGGCGAATCTGGGCGCCTACTTGGCGACGGCGGGTGAGGACCCGGTCGTCGGGCGGAGTCGAGCGAGACACTCGCCCACGCTCGCGGTACCGTGATCAAATGTGATTAGGCTAAACCCTAATTTTTGTGATCTTGAATAGAGCACCCACCTCCAACCCTGCGGCCAGGCATATGCCAGCAGAGCTGCCTGTATGGTGAAAATATCGAACGCGCGTTCACTCGAACGAGCGAGTGACACGCGTAACGGTCATCAGTTAGACATTGAGTAGACAGGGGCATAACCGCCCTACGCCCAGACTCCCGCCCGGCGTGCCGTTGGGAAGCGCGCCTGCCGGACGGGGAGCGGCCCCCCTGCGCCACCGCATGGCGCAGGGGGGTACGTTATTTTCCCACCGGAACCCCGCTGCACGGACGGCGATTCCCGGGCGAATCCGAGGGGGTCCGGAGGGGGGAAGAGCCCCCCAGGGAACCCTCAGGGGGGATCAGATGGAAAGACTAGGGAAGTACCTGAAACATCGAGAAAGCCCCAAGTGCGCAGGTGGGGACGTGATCGCGAATCGTCTCGCATGTCGCACCCATCGCCACTCCATGTACGAGGAGTACAAGGAGCCCCTGTACGCCGCTCCCCCGCTGCTGGCGCGCATGGTCGACGCGGGCCGGCTGGGCCGGAAGTCCGGGGCGGGCTTCTACACCTACGGCTGACCACCCACCGTCACCGGCAACGGGCCCGGCGCTCTTCGGAGCACCGGGCCCGCTCCATTCACACACCGTGTGCACGCCGGGCCCGCATATGCCCTCCGCACACTCTCCCGCCGCGCCCACCAGGGAGGTTCACTCTTCATGCGCATGCAGGGGATGGCGTTCCGTAACGGACCATCACGGATCATCGCGGAGAGGAGCGGAGAGGTGACCGGCGATCCGGCACATCCCACGAAGACCGAGGAACTCGCAGAGTTACGGCGCCGACTCGACGTGGCCTACGCCCGCGTCGAGGGAGGGCTCGCTCTGCTGAACCACCGAACCAAGGAAACCGCCAAGGAACTCGACCAGTTGAGCACCCGGATCGGCTCCCTGGAGCACCGCCGCTGGCCACTTCCGTCACTCGCGGCGATCACCTCGATCGGCGCCCTGGTGGCCACCTTGTGGGAGCGGCTGGGGCGCTAGCCGAGCCTGAGGTGGTGCAGGAGCATCAGGGCAGCGGCCATGTTGGCGGCCGGGACCTCCCCACGGGCGACCATGTCGGGGACGAGCTTGAGCGGGACCCACTCCCTGCGGTCCGACTCGAAGTCGTCGACGGGATGTCCGACGTACTCCCCCTCGTCCGACCAGTAGATGTGGTGCCGGGCGTCGGTGAGGCCGTTGGACGGCTCCACGGTCATCAGGTGGTGGAGGGGACCCGGCCGCCAGCCGGTCTCCTCCTCCAGCTCCCGGGCCGCCGCGTACGCGACGTCCTCCCCGTCCTCGACGACGCCGGCCGCGAGTTCCCACCCCCAGCTGTCCGTGATGAAGCGGTGCCGCCACAGCAGCAGCACCTCGTTCGCCTCGTTGACCACCGTCGCGACCGCGACCGGGCGCAGCCTGATGAGGAAGTGGTCCAGGTGTCGCCCGTCCGGCAGTTCCACGTCCGCGAGGTTGACGCTGAACCAGCGGTTCGCGTACACAGCCTGTTCGTTTTTTTTCGTCCACTGCACGGTTCTGCCACCTTCCGTCTGGTAAGGGGCAATATCGCAGCAGGGGATGTGCGGCGGAGAAGGCAAGAGGTGGGAGCGGGGGCACTCGGGGGGCGGTTCGGGAGCGCGCCGCGCTCTCTACAGCGGCACCCTGAGCGCGCCGTCGATCAGTTCGGCGGCCTCGGCCGTGCCCGCGCCGCCGCTGCGCGCCAGATGCTCGCGGACCTCACGGAGCCGGTCGCGCAGCCGCTGGGACTCCATCCCCCGCGCCTGCTCGGCCATCTCGACGGCCGTGACGACCGCCTTGTCCGCGTTGCCCTGCCGCAGTTCGATCGTGGTGAGCATGGCGAGGCGGTGGACGCGGCCCCGGTCGTGGGCCGGGGTGTCGACGGCCGCGGCGGCGTGCTCGGCGGCGGCCGTGATGTCACCGAGGCTGAGCAGGGCCTCCGCGACCTGGACGTTGACCAGACCCGGCTGGACATAGCCCGTCTCGTCCGGTTCCCGGCCGCGCCGGATGCGGTCGGCCGCCGTCTCCGCGCGCCGGATGCAGGAGACCGCGCTCGTGCCGTCACCGAGGTGCGCGTACGCCTTGGCCTGCATCGCGTACAGGTCCGAGGCGAGGGCGGGGGTGATGTGCCGGCCCGCCGTCCGCAGGGCCGCCTCCGCGAACGCGACCGCCTGCCGGAACTCCCGCATGAACAGGGCCTGGTTGACGAGCAGCGCGATCACGTACGCGCCAAGGCCCCGGTCCCCGCTGGCCTTTGCCAGGCGCAGCGCCTGGTGGAAGTAGCGCTGCGCGAGGCCGTGCGCGTCCGAGTCGTACGAGCAGATCCCGGCGATCGCCACCAACCCGCCCGTCGCGCGGTGCAGTTGGCGGCCCGTCGCGTCCGTGTAGCCGCCCCGCAGGAGGGGGGCCGCCTCCGCGTTCAGGAAGCCGACGATCCGCGAACGGGTCGCCACGCCGCCGGCCTTGCGGTACATCTGCTCGTAGTGCGCGCGGGCCGCCCGCAGCATCTCGATGTCCCCCGGCGTCACGCGGTGCCGGCCGCCCCGGGAGACGTCCACGTCCTCCGGCGGGTTCTCCCACTCCCACACCGGCATCACCGCGGGCGTTCCGGTGACCGCCGGGGCGCCCAGGATGTGCGGGCGCTGCTGCTCGTCGGAACGCCACAGGGCGGTCGCCCGCTCCACGAACCCGGAGAGGGTGCCGGCGTGGGGGGCGCTCGGCTCGCCCGGTACGCCGAGCCCGATGTCGTCCAGCGTCACCGGGCGGTGCAGGCGGGTCGCCAGGACCTCGCAGATCAGGTCCGGGACCTGGCCTCTCGGGCGCTGGCCCTTCAACCACCTCGCCACCGCGGTGTGTTCGTACCGCAGGGCGAGCCCTCGTCTGCGGCCCACCTCGTTGACATGGGCCGCCAGGCCCGCGTGGGAGATGCCGGCTTCGTCGAGGATCGCGTCGAGGAGGGTGTTGGGCTGCATGGGTGCCCCCGTGGTGGCTCGGTGGGGACAGCGTAGTGCGGGTGGGTTCACACGGGGTGTGAAGGGAGCGCTCGTACTGAGGGGGGTGCGCTCGGTTTTGGGCGGCGGGCCGGGGGCGGTTCACTGGTGTGCCTCCGGCCGGGGCGCCGGCTCCCCCTCGAAGTGGTGTTCCGGTCGGAGGGTAGGAATTTCGACTAGGGATGGGGGGCCAAAGGTGAGTTGTCGGGTGCGGGTTGTGTGTGGCTGGTCGCGCAGTTCCCCGCGCCCCTAAAAGACTTGGCTGAGCATCCGTTGTTCAGTGCCAGGAGAGCTACGTCGTCCCCGGGCTTCCCCGCCGTGTGCCTCAGCAGGTCCGCGAGGACCGCCGTCACCAACTCCTTCGGTGAACCCCCGTGTTCCACCGCCGCCCTCTCCAGCATGTACGGCAAGGGGAAGAAGCGGCCCCTCCTATCCCTCGCGTCCTCCGCGCCGTCCGTGAAGAGGACCAGGGACTCGCCGGCCAGGAGGAAGCCGTGTTCCGTTGCCAGGTCGGCCGGCAACGGGAACGGGCCCAGGGGTGGGAGGGGGTCGGCTCTCGAAAGGGGGAGGACCCTGGAGCCCGTGATCAAGTAGGGCCACGGGTGACCGCAGTTGAGGGCCAGTACGCCGCCGTCGACGCCGATCTCCAGCAGCAGGACGGTGACGAACTCCTCGCCCACCGGGTTCGCCGACGGCTCCACTCGGGAGCGGTCCGCGAGGTGCCGGGTGAGGGTGCGGTCCAGCCTGCGCAGCACTCCCCCGAGGTCGGGTTCGTCGTACACCGCCTCGCGGAACCCCCCGAGCAGCGCCGCGACCGTGCCGAGCGCCGCCAGCCCGTGCCCCCGTACGTCACCGATCACGACCCGCACGCCGAACTCCGTGCCGACGACGTCGTACAGATCCCCGCCCACCGAGGCGCCCCGCTCGGCGGAGACCTGTACGGCCGCCACGCCCAGCCCCTCCACCCGGGCCGGCAGGGGCCGCAGCACCACACTCTGCGCGACGCCCGCGACCCACCGCGCCTGCCTCAACTCCCGCCGCATGTGCAGCGCGACCCCACCCCCGACGACCAGCACCATCGCCCCACCGAGCAACGGGCACACCGACTGATACGCACTCACCAACATCACGGGCGCGGCGACCCACCCCAACGACCGCCTGATGCCGAACATCCCTGACGGCCCCCCTCTAGGCCAGGAAAGAAAAACAGACCGACCCCGAGAGGCCGGTCTGCATTCTGTCGACGGGATGACTAAAGGGAGCTAGGGAGCCGGGACTTGTCACCCAGATGAGTGAAACGCCCTAGGGGTGCAGGGCTGTGTCGATTTGCGGCTACCGCCGCGTGGGCGCGATCAGCCACAACTCACCCGCACCCGGCAACGACACCTCAGCCCCGCAGGACAGCCCCCGCCCGTTCCCCAGCCAAGGCAACAGCCGCATCCCGCGCAGCCGAAGCCTCATCCACGGTCAACGTCCGGTCCCCGGCACGGAATCGCAGCGCGTACGCCAACGACTTCCGCCCCTCACCCAACTGCTCGACGTTCTCGTAGACGTCGAACAGCCGGATGGACTCAAGGAGTTCACCCGCCCCCTCCCGCAGCGCGGACTCGACGTCGGCGGCCGGGACACCGGCGTCCACGACGAGCGCGACGTCCTGCGTGGCGACGGGGAAGGAGGAGATCCGGGGCGCCTCGGGGGTGTCGTCCCCCGCCGACTCCACCGCGTCCAGGTCGAGTTCCATCGCGGCGGTCCGGGCGGGCAGCCCAAGTGCCTTGACGACACGGGGATGCAGCTCGCCGGCGTGGCCGACGACGGTCTCCACGCCGTCCGCGACGAGGACGAACTCGGCGCAGCGGCCGGGGTGCCAGGGACCGTACTGACCCTGGCGGACCAGCAGTTCGGCCCCGGCCTCCCGCGCGACCGCGCGCCCCGCCTCGACCGCGTCGGCCCAGTCGGCGGGACGGCCCTTGCCCCACCAGCCGGCCTGCTCGCGGGCGCCCGCGAGGACGACGGCGACGTGGCGCGGCTGGACGGGAATCGCCGCGTCCAAGGAGGCCAGCTCCTCGTCCGAGGGGCGGCGGTCGACCGGCAGGACCGGGGCGACGGACCGCTCCGCGCGGGGGTGGAAGACCAGGCCCGTCTCGAAGAGGGCGAGGTCGTGCGAGCCCCGGCCGTCGTTGCGCCGCAGCGCGCCCAGCAGCCCCGGCAGCAGCGACGTGCGGAGCGCGGGCTCCTCGTCGTTGAGGGGGTTGGTGAGCTTGACGACCTGGCGGTCGGGGTCGTCCGCGTCGAGGAGGAGCTGGTCGAAGACCTGCTCGCCGACGAAGGGGTACGACGGCGCCTCGACGTAACCGGCACCGGCCAGCGCGCGGCCCACCCGGCGGTGGAGGCGCTGGCGGCCGGTGAGGCCGCGGCCGGCGGGCGGCTTCGGCAGGGTGGAGGGCAGGTTCTCGTACCCCTCCAGCCGGATGACCTCCTCGGCGAGGTCGTTGGGCGCGGCGAGGTCGGGCCGCCAGGACGGGACGGTGACGATCAGCTCGTCCTGCCCGTAGACGTCGCACCCGATCTGCTGAAGGCGCCGGACGACGGTCTCGCGGCCGTAGGTGACACCGGCGACCTTGTCGGGGTGGTCGGCGGGCAGCGCGACGGTGTGCGGCGCGGAGGGCGCGATGACCTCGGTGACGCCGGCCTCGGCGGTGCCCCCGGCGAGCAGGACCAGGAGGTCCACCGCGCGCTGGGCGGCGGCGGGCGCGGCCTTGGGGTCGACGCCCCGCTCGAAGCGGCGGGACGCCTCGGAGGTCAGCTTGTGGCGGCGGGCGGTGCGCGCGATGGCGACCGCGTCGAAGTGGGCGGCCTCGATCACGACGTCCGTCGTGCCCTGGCCCTCCTCGTGGTCCGCGATCTCCGTGTTGGCGCCGCCCATGACCCCGGCGAGGCCGATGGGCCCGCGCTCGTCGGTGATGACGAGGTCCTCGGCGTCGAGCGTGCGCTCGGTGCCGTCGAGGGTCTTGAGCTTCTCGCCCTGCTCGGCGCGGCGCACGCCGATCGTGCCCTGGACGAGGGTGCGGTCGTAGGCGTGGAGGGGCTGGCCCAGCTCCATCATCACGTAGTTCGTGACGTCCACGGCGAGGGAGATCGGGCGGACGCCGACCTTCTGGAGGCGCCGCTTGAGCCAGATCGGGGAGCGGGCCTCGGGGCTGAGGCCGGTGACCGTGCGGGCGGTGAAGCGGTCGCAGGCGAAGGGGTCGGCGACCTGGACGGGGTAGCCGAACGCGTTCGGGCCCGGGATGTCGAGGAGGGCCGGGTCGCTGAGCGGGAGGCCGTAGGCGATGGCGGTCTCGCGGGCGACGCCGCGGATGGACAGGCAGTCGCCGCGGTTGGCGGTGACGGCGATGTCGAGGACCTCGTCGACCAGCTCCAGCAGCTCGATGGCGTCCTTGCCGACCTCGGTCTCGGGCGGCAGGACGATGATGCCCTTGGTGCCGTCGTCGCCCATGCCCAGCTCGTCGCTGGAGCAGATCATGCCGTGGGACGTCTTGCCGTAGGTCTTGCGGGCGGCGATCGCGAAGTCGCCGGGCAGGACCGCGCCGGGCAGGACGACGACGACCTTGTCGCCGACGGCGAAGTTCCGGGCGCCGCAGACGATCTCCTGCGGCTCACCGGTGCCGTTCGCCGTACCGACGTCGACGGTGCAGAAGCGGATCGGCTTCTTGAACTCCGTCAGCTCCTCGATGGTGAGGACCTGACCGACGACGAGGGGGCCCTTGAGGCCCTCGCCGAGCTGCTCGACGGTCTCGACCTCAAGTCCTGCGGAGACGAGTTTGGCCTGGACGTCACGGCCGGTCTCGGTGGCGGGGAGATCGACGTACTCCCGCAGCCAGGAAAGCGGGATACGCATCAGATCTCACTCCCGAACGGCCGGGTGAAGCGGATGTCACCCTCGACCATGTCACGCATGTCTTCGACGTTGTGGCGGAACATCAGCAGCCGCTCGATACCGAACCCGAAGGCGAAGCCGCTGTACTTCTCGGGGTCGACGCCGCAGGCGACGAGCACCTTGGGGTTGACCATGCCGCAGCCGCCCAGCTCGATCCAGCCCTCGCTGGAGCAGGTGCGGCAGGGGCGGTCGGGGTTGCCGACGGACTCGCCCTTGCAGACGTAGCAGACCATGTCCATCTCGGCGGACGGCTCGGTGAACGGGAAGAAGTTCGGCCGCAGCCGGGTCTTCATGTCCGGGCCGAACAGGGAGCGGACCATGTGGTCCAGGGTGCCCTTGAGGTCGGCCATGGTGAGGCCCTCGTCGACCGCGAGCAGCTCGACCTGGCGGAAGACCGGGGTGTGCGTGGCGTCCAGCTCGTCCGTGCGGTAGACGACACCGGGGCAGATCACGTACACCGGCAGGTCGCGGTTCATCAGGGAGCGGATCTGCACCGGGGAGGTGTGGGTGCGCAGGACGAGACCGGAGTCGGCGGTGCCGTCGGCGGCCTCGACGAAGAAGGTGTCCTGCTCGCCGCGCGCGGGGTGGTCCGGGCCGATGTTCAGGGCGTCGAAGTTGAACCACTCCGCCTCGACCTGCGGGCCCTCGGCGACCTCGTAGCCCATCGCGACGAAGACGTCCTCGATGCGCTCGGAGAGGGTCGTCAGCGGGTGCCGGGCGCCGGCCGGGACCCGGTCGTACGGCAGCGTGACGTCGACGGCCTCCTCGACGAGGACGCGGGCGTCGCGCTCGGCCTCCAGCTCGGTCTGGCGGGTGGCGAGGGCCTTGTTGACGGCGCCCCGGGCCTGGCCGACGAGCTTGCCGGCGGCGGCCTTGGCCTGCGGGGGCAGCGCGCCGATCTCGCGGTTGGCCAGCGCCAGCGGGGAGGCGCCGCCGGTGTGGGCGACCTTCGCCTCCTGGAGCGCGTCGAGGGAGTCGGCGGCGGCGAAGGCGGCGAGCGCCTCGTCCCGCATGCGCTCGATCTCTTCCGGTTTCAACGCCTCGACCTCTACTGGGTCGTACGACTTATTCGGTGCCGACATCTCTTCCCGTGCTTCCGGTTTGCTGGCTGAAGACCCCGTGACCGGCTCGGTGAGCGCTCTGTGGGACACAAAGGTGCCAAGGGCCGAGTCTAACGGGGCGTGGATGTTCGAACGCGCCCGTGGCGGCCTAGCTCAGGTAAGCAGGCGCTGCCACGGGCAACGTAAATCGGAACTGTGCGCCGCCCTCGGGGGCGCGGCCGACCGTGATGACGCCGCCGTGGGCCTCGACGATGCCCTTGACGATGTAGAGCCCGAGGCCGGTGCCGCCGCGCTTGCTGCCCCGCCAGAAGCGGGTGAAGACGCGGTTCATGGACTCCTCCGGGATACCCGCCCCCTCGTCGCTCACGGTGACCGACGTGCCCGTGTCCTCCCCCTCGCGGGGGGACGCGGCGGACGTGACGTCTATCGTGACGGTTCCCTCGCCGTGGCGCACCGCGTTTTCGATGAGGTTGCTGAGCACCTGGTCGACCTTGTCGGGGTCGGCCCACAGGGCGGGCAGCGGCTGGCCGATGCGCAGCAGGAACCGGTCGGCGGGGAGCCCGGCGGCGACGTATGCCTGGATGTGGCGGCCGACGGCGGCGCCCATGTCGACGGGCTGGCGGCGGACCTCCAGGCGGCCGGAGTCGATGCGGGAGATGTCCAGCAGCTCGGCGATCAGGCGGGTGACGCGGTCGGCGTCGGCGTCGACGGTCTCCAGCATCAGGCGCTTCTGGTCGTCGGTGAACCTCTCCCACTTCGCGAGGAGGGTCGCGGTGAAGCCCTTGACGGAGGTGAGGGGGGAGCGCAGTTCGTGGGCGACGGTGGCGATCAGCTCGGCGTGGGAGCGCTCGGTGCGGCGGCGGGCCTCGGTGTCGCGCAGGCAGACGACGACGCGCTGTACGGGGCCGGTGGGGCGGTCGCGGACGTAGGAGGCGGAGACGAGGAACTCGCGTCCGCCGGGCAGGAGCAGGTTGCGTTCGGGCTGGCGCACCCGGGTGGCGAGGCCGCCGTACGGATCGGTGAGCTGCCACCAGCGGCGGCCCTCCAGATCCTCCAACGGGAGCGCCTTCTCCAGCGGCCGGCCGAGGACGTCGGCCGCGGCGGTGGCGGTCATCCGTTCGGCGGCGGCGTTGAAGCAGACCACCCGGCCGTCCTCGTCGGCGACCACCAGGCCGTCCGGCAGGTCGTCCGGCCCCATCCCGGGCGGCCACCAGACCCTGCGGGCTTCCGGCGTGCCGCTCGTGACCGCACTCATCCTCGTACCCCACCTCCCGCGACGAGGACCCCCGAGCACGTCACCCTACAAGTTCTCGGTGACGCTGCGGCACCCTCCTGAGGCGCGCTGTGCACGGGCTGACGCATAGAGACATACGGCGGCGGCGGTGGCCAGGTTCAGACTTTCCGCCTTTCCGTGGATCGGGACGCGGACGACGGCGTCGGCGAGGGCCCTCGTCTCCTCGGGGAGACCCCATGCCTCGTTGCCGAACACCCAGGCGGTGGGCCCGCCCATGGTCCCTTTGTCGAGCTCGTCGTCGAGGTCGTCGAGACCGGCGCCGTCGGCGGCGAGAATCCGCACCCCGGCCGCCTTCAGCCCGCTCACGGCCTGTTCGACGGGTACGCCGACGGCGACGGGGAGGTGGAACAGCGAGCCGACGGAGGCGCGGACGGCCTTCGGGTTGTACAGGTCGACGGAGGCGTCGGTGAGGACGACGGCGTCGGCGCCGGCGGCGTCCGCGCACCGCAGGACGGTGCCCGCGTTACCGGGGTCGCGCACATGTGCGAGGACGGCGACCAGCTTCGGCCGGGCGGCGAGGATCTCCTCGAAGGGGGTGTCCAGGAACCGGCAGATCCCGACGAGCCCCTGCGGGGTGACGGTCGTCGAGATGTCGGCGATCACCTGCTCGTCGGCGAGGTGCACCCGCGCGCCGGCGTCCCGGGCCTCCCCGACGACGTCCGCGTACCGCTCGGCCGCCTCGACCGTCGCGAACAGCTCGACCAGCGTCGCCCCGGCCGCCTCCCGCACCGCCTGCGGCCCCTCCGCGAGGAACAGCCGCTCCTTGCTCCGGAAGTTCCGCCGGGCGAGCCGCCGGGCGGCGGCGACCCGGGGGGAACGGGGGGAGATGAGGTCGGGGGTCATGAGGGTCTCTTTCAGACGGTTCGCGTCAACAAAACGGACCCGTAGGTAAACCCACGGGTCCGTACAGTCAGGCTCAAGCCCGGAGTCAGGCCGCCTTGGGGGCGTTGACGTCCGCCGGCAGGGCCTTCTGGGCGACCTCGACGAGCGCGGCGAACGCGTTCGCGTCGTTCACGGCGAGCTCGGCCAGGATCTTGCGGTCGACCTCGACGTTGGCGGCCTTCAGACCCTGGATGAAGCGGTTGTAGGTGATGCCGTTCGCGCGGGCCGCGGCGTTGATGCGCTGAATCCACAGCTGCCGGAAGTCGCCCTTGCGCTTCTTGCGGTCGTTGTAGTTGTAGACCAGCGAGTGGGTGACCTGCTCCTTGGCCTTGCGGTACAGGCGCGAACGCTGACCACGGTAGCCGGAGGCCGCCTCGAGGATCGCCCGGCGCTTCTTGTGGGCGTTGACTGCCCGCTTGACGCGTGCCACTTGTTAACTCCTTGTAGCGGGGCCGTGGTTGGACTCACACGACCCGGTATCGATTGGGTCCCGGTGAAGGCGTAGGGCGCTAGGCGCCGTACGTCACTTGCCGAGAAGCTTCTTGATCTTCGCGGCGTCGCCCGGGGCCATCTCGGCGTTGCCGGTGAGGCGACGCGTCACGCGGGACGACTTGTGCTCAAGCAGGTGGCGCTTGCCGGCGCGCTCGCGGAGCACCTTGCCGGAGCCGGTGATCTTGAAGCGCTTGCTGGCACCGCTGTGCGACTTGTTCTTCGGCATAGCGCCGTACTCTCCTCGTCGGTGGCGCTCCGGTGCCCGGTCGTGAAACCGGGCACGGGGTGGAGCGTCGCTGTTCTGTCGGTTCGACCCAGGGGGCTCACGCCCCGCGGATCACGCCTCGGCGCGAGCCTCGGCAGGGGTCTCGACGACCTCGTCGATCTCCGGAGCCTCGTCGATCTCCAGGACCTCGTCGGCGGTCTCGGAGACCTCGTCGGTCTCCCGGACCTCGGCGTTGACGGCGTCGGCGTCCGCGGCGTTCTGCGAGCGGCCGGGGTTGGCCTTCGCCTCGGCCTTGCGGGCCTCCTGCGCCTGACGGGCCTCGGCCATCGCCTCGGTCTTCTTCTTGTGCGGACCGAGAACCATGATCATGTTTCGGCCGTCCTGCTTCGGGTTCGACTCGATGAACCCGAGCTCCTCGACGTCGGAGGCGAGCCGCTGGAGCAGGCGGTAGCCCAGCTCCGGACGCGACTGCTCACGGCCGCGGAACATGATCGTGATCTTGACCTTGTCGCCCTGCTTGAGGAACCGGACGACGTGACCCTTCTTGGTGTCGTAGTCGTGCGGGTCGATCTTCGGCCGGAGCTTCATCTCCTTGATGACCGTGTGCGCCTGGTTCTTGCGCGCCTCACGGGCCTTCATGGCCGACTCGTACTTGAACTTCCCGTAGTCCATGAGCTTGCAGACCGGCGGGCGCGCGTTCGCCGCGACCTCGACCAAGTCCAGGTCGTACTCCTGCGCAAGCTCCAGTGCCTTGGCCAGCGGGACGATGCCCACCTGCTCGCCACTGGGACCGACAAGTCGCACCTCGGGAACGCGAATCCGGTCGTTGATGCGGGGCTCGACGCTGATGAGTCCTCCTCGGTTGCACCACGCGACTCCCTGGATCGAGCGCCGCGTAACGTCTGTCTCTTCAAGACTTTCAACCACGTCGGAGAAGAAAAAATGCCCCGAACGATCACATGCGGGGTTCCTCGAACTACCGGAACACCGCCGCGGGGATCGCGGGGCGTACTCATCGGACGGCGGCGCCCCCACGAGGGGCGGCCGTCTGACCGGTGACCCGCCGCCCCAGGGGGGTGGTCGGGTGGGAGTTCGAAGCCTCCACTTGTGGGCCGGGCACAGTTGTGTCCAGCCGGTCGTTCTACGAGGTTAACAGTTCGCGTCGGTACTGGCCAATCCGGGCTCGATGGGGGACCCTGCGCGCCGGACACCTATCGTGTCCCCCATGAGTGACACCCCCGACTTCAACGAAATGACCCGCGACATCGCCGAGGTCCCCGCCGTCGAGGTCATCGTGACGGTCGCCGTCAACCTCATGAGCGCCGCGGCCGTCAAGCTCGGGCTCACCGAGGAGGGCGAGAAGTTCAAGGACCTCGACGAGGCGCGGAAGCTGGTCACCGCGTTGGCGGGGCTGTTGGACGCGTCCGCGACGGAGATCAGTTCGTTCCACGCGGCGCCGCTGCGGGACGGGCTGAAGTCCCTCCAGCTGGCGTTCCGGGAAGCGTCGATCGTTCCTGATGCCGCCGGGCAGGGGCCGGGCGAGAAGTACACCGGGCCGGTCTACGGCTAAAGATGGGTTGAGTTTCGGCTGCGGGCCGGTGGGGGGCATTCGCGCAGTTCCCCGCGCCCCTAAAGGACTCGGGTGCCGTCCGGGAGTTCCGTGCCGGTTGGGAGTAGCGCCAAGTCCAGCCCCTTCACCAAGCGTGCCCTGAGGGTCTCGTTCGCCGCCAGGCGTTCCGCCACCGCCTGGGCCGCCTTCGCCGATACCGCGCCGTCCGCCAGGACCAGCGCCAGCGTGCCGTCCGACTGCCCCGGGCCCAGGTACGCGCGCTGGACGCTCGGTTCGGCGGCGACCACCTCGCGGACCGCATCCACGACCGCCGGGTCCTCCAGGGGGTCCGTCGTCGTGCGGCCCTCCGCCAGGGCCAGCAGGGTCGGGCCCGTCAGTTCGAAGGGGGTCGGGCCCGCCAGGTCGAGGACCACCGTGTCCGCCTTCTCGTGGGCCGCTGCCTCCAGGGCCTGGTGGAGGCGGACGGCCACAGGGCGGGCCTCGGGGTCCCAGCGGGTCAGGGCGGCCGTCGAGGTGAAGGCGGGGAGGGCCTTGCGGGGGCCGGCCTTGAGGGTGGGGACCGCCATGTCGCTCGTTTTTTCGCGGCGGAGGCCGTTCTCGTCCTCCTCGACCTCGCCGAGGACCGCGACGATCGGGACCAGGAGGCGGGCGTTCCTGAGGGCCGCGAGGACCGGGGGGAGGGCCGTGCGGTCCTGGGACCAGGCGGCGAGCGCGGCGGTCAGCGCCGGGTCGGCGCTGCCGTCGTCGTCGGGGAAGCCGGGGTCGGGAATGTTCTTGTTCGCCACGGTCACCGACCCTATCGGGGGGATGCTGCTGGGGTTGTGCGGGGCCCGTAACCGGGCGGTCACCGGATTCACGGTTTTCTCAGGAATCCCTGACGTGGGTCTAACGTCCGTCTCACGGGAGACACAGTCACCGCCCCCACCATCGCGGGATGGAGTCCTCCAGAGCCGCCCGCCGCCACCGCGCCCGCTCCTCCTCCCGGCGCCGGCCGATCTTCCTCTCCGCGCTCGCCGTCATCGCGATGGCCTGCGGGACCGCGTACGTGAAGACCCACGACGACGGGGGCGGGGGCGTCGTATCGTCGGCCGCGGCGGCGACGTCCACGCCCGCCGCGCGTACCGAGGAGGCGACGGTGACCGAGCCGGAGACCGATTACACCGCATTGCTGAAGACGGCGATGGAGGCGGTGACCGTGCCGGGGGACGCCGCCGTGTCGGTGGGCGTCCTCGACCTGGACTCCGGGGACAGCGCCGTCTACGGCGAGGCCGCGTTCGACACGGCCAGCATCGTGAAGGTCGACATCCTCGCGGCGCTCCTGCTCCAGGCGCAGGACGCGGGGCGTGGGCTCACCGCCCAGGAGAAGACGTACGCCACGGCGATGATCGTGAACAGCGACAACGACTCGGCGACCGCGCTGTGGAACACCATCGGGCAGGCGGAGGGGCTGGACGCGGCCAACGAGCGGTTCGGGATGACCGGGACCGAGGGCGGGGAGGGGGCGCTGTGGGGGCTCACGCAGACCACCGCCACCGATCAACTCGCCCTGCTCCAGCAGGTGTTCGGGGACGACTCGGAGCTGAGCGACGCGTCCCGGGAATACGTGCGGGGGCTGATGACGCAGATCGAGGCCGATCAGCGGTGGGGGGTGTCGGCCGCCGCGCAGGGTACGGAGTGGGCGCTGAAGAACGGGTGGCTGCCGCGCAGCACGACGGGGCTGTGGGACATCAACAGCATCGGCCGGGTGACGGCCGGGGACGCGTCGTACCTGGTCGCCGTGTTGTCCGACGGGAGCGCGAGCATGGCGGCGGGGATCTCGCTGGTGGAGGACGCGGCGCAGACGGCGGTGGAGGCGTTCACGGCGGCGCCGTAGCGGCCCCCGCGGTACGGCCCGCGCGCTAGACCGTCCTGCGGCGGCTGCGCCAGAGCACCACCGACGCGACGAGGAGCACTCCGCCCGCGCCGCCCGCCAGGGGGCCCGCCCAGCCGGACGTGTCGTGGTCGTCCGTCTCCTTGTCGGGGCCCGCGCCGAAGTACTCCTTGCCGTAGGACTGGGAGGCCAGGCCCCCCGGCTTGAGCTTGGCGGCGGCCTTGATCGCGGCGGCGGGGTCGATGAAGCCGTAGCCGCGGGAGTCGTCCCGGCCGCCCGTGGGCGAGTTGCGGGCGGTCGTCTCCAGGAGGGTCTTGATCTGGGGCGGGGTGAGGCCGGGGTGGGCCGCCTTGATCAGGGCGACCGCGCCGGAGACGAAGGCCGCCGCCGCGCTCGTGCCCCAGCCCTCGTAGTACTTGTGGTCCGGGTCCGCGATGACGACGTCCACGCCGGGCGCGCTGACCGTGGCGTACCAGCGGCGGGTGGAGAACGAGGCGCGGACGCCGTTCTTGTCGACGGCCGTCGCCGCGATGACGCCGGGGTAGGCCGCCGGGTACGAGATGTGGTCGCCCTTGTCGCCGCCGTTGCCCGCGGAGGCGACGACGACGGACCCCTTCTTCAGCGCGTACTGGACGGCCTCGTCCTCGGCGGGTTCCGGGTGCGCGGAGGAGGAGTCGTCGCCGAGGGAGAGGTTGATGACGTCCGCGCCCTGGTCGGCGGCCCAGCGGATGCCTTCCGCGAGGGCGTTGCCGCGGGTGTTGCGGGCGCGGGTGCGGGCGGGGTCGCCGTCCTCCAGGATCACCCGGACGGGGAGGATCTTCGCCTCGGGGGCGATGCCCAGCACGCCGTCGCCGTTGTCGTACCCGTGTCCGTGGCCGGCGATGATCCCGGCCATCGCGGTCCCGTGCCGGGCCCACGCGCGTTCGCCGGGGACGGCGCCGAAGCCGACGAGGTCCTTCGCGGGCAGGACGTTGCCCTCCAGGTCGGGGTGGTCGGCCTCGACGCCGGTGTCCAGGACGGCGACCGTGATCCCGGCGCCCTTCGTGGTCCGCCACGCCTCCTGCGTGTGCATCGCCTCCAGGGCCCACTGCTGGCCGCGTATCCCGTCCGCGTACGCGGCGGTCGGGGGGACGAGGGCGACGGCGGCGGCGAGGAGACAGCCGAGGAGGGCGGCGCGGCAGGTCTTGCGGTGGCGGGCGGTGAAGGGGGTGGGGGGTGTCATGGCGGGGTGGGGGTGGTCGCGGGTGGGGGCGGCGGTCTCGGTGGTGAGGTGGCGGGGTGTGGCGGGCGTGCCGTCCGTGTGCGCCTCGATCCCGTCGGGGCGGTGGGGGGTCATGACGGCTGCTCCGTCGGGGCGGCGGCGGCTTTGCGCAGGCTTCGTTCGATGCGGTCGGCGAGGCCCTTCGCCTCGTTGCCGAGGCCCGACTGGGCGATGGCGGTGGTGGCGCCGGTGGCGGTCGCCTCGGTGGCGGACTGGGGGGTGTCGACGGTGCGGTTGTCGGCCCAGCCGGAGACGGAGTAGACGACGACCGGGGCGTCCGTCAGCACCGACACGGTCCAGGAGGCGCGCTCGGCGGTGCCGAAGCGGGCGGCCAGGGTGTCCGGGGCGGCGTACGGGCGGGGCATGAGGTCGGTGCGGCGGGCGAGGCCCTCCTTCTCGAACCGGGCGTCCAGTTCGCGCATCGTGGCGGCGTCGGCCTTGGTGAACAGCAGGCCGACGGTCGTCACGTAGCTCTGGGTGGCGTCGATGTACGTCGCCCGCAGGAGGCGGTCGCAGCCGACCGGGGCGAGGACCTGGGCGAGCAGCGGGTCGAACGCGTTCTCGCAGCCGGCGTCCGGGGCGACGCCGATCCGCGTCCACGTGCGGTCCGCTCCCCCGGGCCCGGCGCCCTGTCCGTCGACCGTCGCCGGGAACAGCTGGTCCACCGGGACGCTGTGCCAGATCGCCGACGCCGCCGCGTAACTCCCGCCGGCCGCCTTCGAGTTGTCCCCCACCAGCCAGCTTCCGGTGGCCGCCCCGCCTATCAGTCCGAGCCCGAGCACCACACACGCCGTCGCGGCGACGACCCGCCCACGGACCCACGGCTCCCGCGGCCCCTCGTCCACCTCGACCGACGAGGCACCCGCGGGCCGGACCGGAGTGGCCGTCCAGGAGAGGGACGGGTCGGGGCGCGGCACGGAGGACTGCGGGGACCCGTACGAGACGGGGGCGACCGGGGGTGGGGTGTGCGGGCTGAGGGTCGGGGTCGAGTGGGTCGGGGTGGTGGGGCCGAGGCCGCCGCGAGCGGGGTCGGTGGGGGTGTGCGGGCTGCGGGCCGGGGTGGTCGGGCCGAGGCCGCCACGAGCGGGGTCTGAGTCCGCCGACGGCTCGACAGCACCGTACGCATCGGTACGGCCCGCGCCGGAGTCGGACGGCATAACGGGCTCGCCCCGGCTGGTGCCGGGCCGCGCGGACTTCGGAGAGGTGGTCGGGCGCGGGGGGATGGTGCCGGGGGCCGGGTCCTGCGCGGGCTGCGGCTCGGTACGGCCCTCCGAGGGCGGGGCGGCGGACGGTCGGGGCGGTGAGGGGTGGCTCTCGGGTGCCGGGGCCGTGTCCGGGCGGGCCGGGGAGGGGCGCTCTTCCGACGCGGGGGGTGTGGCGGGGCGGGGCGCGGAGGGACGGCTCTCGGATGCGGGGGGCGCGGCGGGGCGCGGGGAGGAGGGACGGTTCTTCGGTGCTGCGGATGTGCCGGGGCGGGCCGGGTTGTCCGACGCCGGGGGTGTGCCGGGGCGGGTGGGGGATTCCGGTGCCGGGGGCGTACCGGGGCGCGTCGGAGAAGGGCGGCTCTCCGGGGCCGGGGTACCGCTCGGCCGCACCGGAGCGGTCGGGGCGCCCGATGCCGAGGCGTCGGCGGGACGTGTCGGGGGTGCCTGCCTCTTCGGCGGCGGGGAGTCACCCGTGCGGGGCGAAACGGACCGGGGATTGTCGGCCGCCGAGGCGGCGGCGGTGCGCGTGTCCGTCCCGGGGGCAGCGGTGGCAGGCCGTGCGCCGTCCCGTGCGGAGCCGGAGTACGACGACGTCCCCGGGGTCTGTGCATCGGGCGCCGGACGAGACGGAGGCACCTGCTGCGACGAGGGTGTGTTCGGCGCGGAAGCGGGCCGGGGCGGGAGGTCCGACGGCTGCTGTCGCCCGGCGGCCGGACTCGTCCCGTTCCGGTGAGCCGGGCCCGTCGGGGGCTGCTCGTCCCGGGCCGTGGGCCGGGGTGGGGGTGTCGTGGGGAAGTCGAACTCAGGGGGGCGGGTCGAGGAGGTCGGGGTCCAGGCCGGGGTGTCCGCCGGGGTCGGGCGGGGGGCGTCGGCGGGGCGGGCCGGCGGGGCCATGCGGCTGCGGGAGAACGGGGTCCAGGCGCTGCCGGGGGCGGGCGGACGGGGGGTGTCGGAGGCCGGTGGTTGAGCAGCCCGGGAGATGTAGGGCCGGACACCGCTGACCTCGAACTCGGAGACGGCTGTGTCGTCGGCGTCGTACCGCGAAGGCTCCGCGTCGTCGGCGTCGTACTCGGTGGGGTCGTCGTCCGTCGCGGCCGGGACCCGTGGGCCGGGCTCGGGGCGCAGTGGCGTGCCCGGGCGGGAGGTCGGGGGGGAGGTGTCCGGGAAGCGGGCGGAGGCGGCCGGCGGGGGGAAGGCGTCGCCGGGGGTGGTGCCCGCGGCGGCGGTCGTACGGGGGTTCTCCTCGGGTCCGTTCTCCGGCGGCCTGCCCGCGCGCCGTCCGAACACCCCGCCGCCCCGCACCTCGCGCCAGAGAGCCCCGCCACGCGCCTCGCCGGAACCGGTGGTCTCACGTACCGCGGGCTCCCCGCCCACCTCGTCCCAGGACTCGCCCCCCACGACCCGTCCCTCGTCCACCGGCTCCGTGAACCCCGTCCCTGTGGCCGAGCCCTCGCTCAAGGGCGTTCCTCCTGACAGCGGACCGGTGCGATCCGCGGGAGGGCGACGCGCTTCCGTGCTCAAGTGCACCCCCCGTTTTCTTCGTGCCGGCCGCTCCGTCGATGGTGGGCGCGCGGACAGCGCACGCCCCCGGCGGCCCGGCGGACGGTGGTCCCCTTGGGCACGCATACCCGCACAGGCCGACCGGCATCCCGGCACGGACTCCCGGCCGGAGCCGTTCGTCCGTGCGTGCGCGTCACTCTACGGCTTGTCACGGGGCGAGGGAGAACCCGTACCGCCACCCCGAGGCATCTGCCCGTATCGTCCCCCTACCCTGCGGTAATCGGGTCTGGCAGGCTGCGTGCATGACTGTGCGCGCCGCCGACCGGGCCCGTTACGACCGGGCCACCGCCCATCTGGACGCCCCCCTCGCGATCGTCGATCTCGACGCCTTCGACGCCAACGCGGAGGACCTGCGCCGCCGGGCGGCGGGGAAGCCGATCCGGGTGGCGAGCAAGTCCGTGCGCTGCCGGACGCTGCTGGAGCGGGTCCTCGCCATGGACGGCTTCGCGGGGCTGATGTCGTTCACGCTGGCGGAGTCCCTGTGGCTGGCCCGCTCCGGCTTCGAGGACGTCCTGCTGGCCTACCCCTCGGCGGACCGCTCGGGGTACGCGGAGCTGGCGGCCGACCCCAAGCTCGCCGCCGCCGTCACGGTGATGGTGGACGACGTGACGCAGCTCGACCTGATCGACGCCGCGCGCGGCGACGGCCGTGAAGTGATCCGCGTCTGCCTGGAGTTGGACACCTCACTCCAGCTGCTGGGCGGCCGGATCAGGGTGGGCGCCCTGCGCTCCCCGCTCCGCTCTCCCGCCCAACTCGCCGACTTCGCCCGCACGGTGACCCGGCGTCAGGGTTTCGAGCTGGTCGGCATCATGGCCTACGAGGGGCATATCGCCGGGGTCGGCGACTCGGTGGCGGGCCGCCCGCTGCGCTCCCGCGCGATCCGCCTCATGCAGGCCACCGCCCGCCGTGAACTCGCCGAGCGGCGCGCCGAGGTGGTGCGCGCGGTGCGGGCCGTCGCCCCGGACCTGGAGTTCGTGAACGGCGGCGGCACAGGCAGCGTGGAGAGCACGGTCGCGGAGGACGCGGTGACGGAGGTCGCCGCAGGGTCGGGGCTGTACGTCCCCCGGCTCTTCGACAACTACACGTCGTTCACGGGCCGTCCGGCGGCCCTGTTCGCGCAGCCGGTGGTGCGCCGGCCCGGCGTCGGCGTGGTGACGGTCCTCGGCGGCGGCTACCCGGCCTCGGGCGCCCCGGGCGTGGACCGGCTGCCGGTGCCGTACCTCCCCGAGGGCCTCAGGTACGACCCTCAGGAAGGCCCCGGCGAGGTCCAGACGCCCCTGCTGGGCGCACCGGCGGACGATCTGCTGATCGGCGACAAGGTGTGGTTCCGCCATGCGAAGGCCGGTGAACTCTGCGAGCGTTTCGACCAGTTGCACCTGATCGAGGGGGACACCGTCACGGCGACGGTGCCCACCTACCGCGGCGAGGGCCACACGTTCCTGTGACGCTCTAGAGCGGGGTCACGTACGCGCCCGAGATACCGCCGTCCACCAGGAAGTCGGTCGCGTTGACGAACGAGGAGTCGTCGCTCGCCAGGAAGGCGACGGCGGCGGCGATCTCCTCGGCCTCGGCGAACCGGCCGACCGGGATGTGGACGAGGCGGCGGGCGGCGCGCTCGGGGTCCTTCGCGAACAGCTCCCGCAGCAAAGGGGTGTTGACCGGTCCCGGGCACAGCGCGTTGACGCGGATGCCCTCGCGCGCGAACTGCACGCCGAGTTCCCGGGACATGGCGAGGACGCCGCCCTTGGAGGCGGTGTACGAGATCTGGCTCGTGGCCGCGCCCATCCGGGCGACGAACGACGCCGTGTTGATGATCGAGCCCCGCCGCTGCTCACGCATGTAGGGGAGCGCGGCCTTGCAACAGAGGTACACGGAGGTCAGGTTGACCTCCTGGACGCGCTTCCACGCCTCCAGGCCGGTCTCCAGGATGGAGTCGTCGTCGGGGGGCGAGATGCCCGCGTTGTTGAAGGCGATGTCGACGCTGCCGTACGTGTCGTAGGCGGTCTTGAAGAGCGCGTCGACCTGTTCGGGGCTGGTCACGTCGACCTTCACGAAGAGCCCGCCGACCTCGTCGGCGACGGCCTTGCCGGCGGTCTCGTCGATGTCGGCGCAGACGACGTTCGCGCCCTCGGCGGCGAGGCGGCGGGCGGTGGCGAGGCCGATGCCGCTGCCGGCTCCGGTGATGACGGCGGTACGGCCGACGAGGCGGCGGCAGACAGGAGTCTCGGTCACTGTGCGGGGACCTCCGTGCTGATGAAGACGTTCTTGGTCTCGGTGAAGGCGGCGAGCGCGTCGGGGCCGAGCTCGCGGCCGACCCCGGACTGCTTGTAGCCCCCGAAGGGGGTCCAATAACGCACGCTGGAGTGGGAGTTGACGGACAGGTTGCCCGCCTTGACGGCCCGTGAGAGGCGCAGCGCGCGGCCCACGTCCCGGGTCCACAGGGAGCCCGAGAGGCCGTAGGGGGTGTCGTTGGCGAGGCGGATCGCGTCGGCCTCGTCGGTGAAGGGGAGCAGGACGGCGACAGGGCCGAAGATCTCCTCGCGGCAGGCGGGCGAGTCGGGGGCCTCGGCGGTCAGGACGGTCGGCGGGTACCAGAACCCGCGTCCGTCGGGGGCCTCGCCGCGCAGGGCGCCGGGGGCGTCGTCCGGGACGAACGACCGTACGCGGTCGAGCTGTTGCTGGGAGATCAGCGGGCCCATCTGGGTCTTCTCGTCGGCCGGGTCACCGACGACGACCGCCGCGAGGGCCTCGGCGAGGAAGGCGCGCGCCTCGTCGTAGACGGACTCCTGGACGAGGATGCGGGTGCGTGCGCAGCAGTCCTGGCCGGAGTTGTCGAGGAACGAGAAGGGGTCGAGGGCGCGGGTCAGGTCGGCGTCGGCGAAGACCACGTTGGGGCTCTTGCCGCCGAGTTCGAGGGTGACCGGTTTGACGAGCCTGGCGCAGCGCTCCATGACCTCGCGGCCGGTGCGGGTGGAGCCGGTGAACACGATCTTCGCGACGCCGGGGTGGTCGACGAGGGCGCGTCCGGCGATGCCGCCGTAGCCGGGGACGACCTGGAAGACGTGCTCGGGGAGCCCGGCGTCCAGGGCGAGTTGGGCCAGCCGCAGGGCGGTGAGCGGGGTCGCCTCGGCGGGTTTGAGGACGACCGCGTTGCCCGCCGCGAGCGCGGGGAAGGAGCCCCAGGCGGCGATCGGCATGGGGAAGTTCCAGGGGGCGATGACGCCGACGACACCGAGGGGTTCGAGGAAGGTGACGTCGATGCCGCCGACGACCGGGATCTGACTCCCCGTCAGCCTCTCGACGCCGCCCGCCGCGTAGAGGAGCAGGTCGCGTGCGTTGCCCGCCTCCCAGCGGGCGTTGCCGACGGTGTGCCCGGCCTCTCGGACCTCCAGCTGGGCCAGCTCCTCGATGTGGGAGTCGACTCGGTCGGCGAACCGGCGCAGGAGGCGGGCGCGGTCGGCGGGGGCGAGGGCGGCCCACTTCTCCTGGGCCTTCGCCGCGCGGGTGACGGCCGCGTCGACCTCGGCCGCGTCGGCGGCGGGGACGGTCGTGACGACGTCCCCGGTGGCCGGGTTGAGGACGGTCAGCTCGGACAATGCCTGGCCTTTCACAGTCGCTGGTCTTTCAAGTCACTGGTCTTCAAGTCGCCGGTGTCTCAGAGCCGTTCGAAGGAGCGGCGCAGTTCCCAGTCCGTGACGGCCGCGTCGAACGCGTCGAGTTCGACGCGGGCCATGTTGAGGTAGTGGGCGACGACCTCCTCGCCGAAGGCGGCCTCGGCGATGGGGCTGTGCTCCCAGACCTCGGCGGCCTCGCGCAGGGTGGTGGGGACGTGTTCGTAGTCGCCGGTGTAGGCGTTGCCCTCGCAGGCGGCGGGGAGTTCGAGCTTGTGCTCGACGCCGTAGAGGCCGGCCGCGACGAGTCCGGCGACGGCGAGGTGCGGGTTGACGTCGCCGCCGGGGAGGCGGTTCTCGAAGCGCATGGAGCGGCCGTGGCCGACGACGCGCAGGGCGCAGGTGCGGTTGTCGCGGCCCCAGGCGGCGGCGGTCGGGGCGAAGGAGCCCGGCTGGAACCGCTTGTAGCTGTTGATGTTGGGCGCGTACAGCAGCGAGAAGTCGCGCAGGGCGGCGAGCTGGCCGGCGAGGAAGTGGCGCATGGTGTCGGTCATGCCGTCCGGCCCGGCGAAGACGTTCGCGCCGTCGGCGTCGGTGAGCGAGAGGTGGATGTGGCAGGAGTTGCCCTCGCGCTCGTCGTACTTGGCCATGAAGGTGAGCGAGACGCCCTCCTGCGCGGCGATCTCCTTCGCGCCGGTCTTGTAGACGGCGTGCTGGTCGCAGGTGACGAGGGCCTCGTCGTAGCGGAAGGCGATCTCGTGCTGGCCGAGGTTGCACTCGCCCTTCGCGGACTCGACGACGAGCCCGGCGCCGCCCATCTCGTTGCGGATGCGGCGCAGGAGGGGTTCGATGCGGCCGGTGCCGAGGATCGAGTAGTCGACGTTGTACTGGTTGACGGGGGTGAGGTCGCGGTAGCGCGCGTCCCACGCCTGCTCGTAGGTGTCGCGGAAGACGATGAACTCCAGTTCCGTGCCGACCTGGGCGGTCCAGCCGTGTTCGGCGAGGCGCTCCAGCTGGCGGCGGAGGATCTGGCGGGGGGCGGCGCCGACCGGGGAGCCGTCCTCCCAGGCGAGGTCGGCGACGAGGAGGGCGGTGCCGGGGTGCCAGGGGATGCGGCGCAGGGTGGAGAGGTCGGGGCGCATGGCGAAGTCGCCGTAGCCGCTCTCCCAGGACGACATGGCGTAGCCGCGGACCGTGTTCATCTCGGTGTCGACGGCGAGGAGGTAGTTGCAGCCCTCGGTGCCGTGCCGCAGGACCTCGTCGAGGAAGAAGCGGGCCGCGAAGCGTTTGCCCTGGAGGCGGCCCTGCATGTCGGGGAAGGCCAGGACGACCGTGTCGATCTCGCCGGCGGCGACCAGCGCGTGCAGGTCCTCGACGGGCAGCGGGGCTGTGCGGTCCGGCACGAAGGCTCCTCGGGGGGCTCGGGGGCGTCCTCGGCTTCGGTGACCGGTGGGGGCCAGGAAGCGTTCAGGAGCCATAAGGTATTGCTGAAAACCATTGCTTGGGAAGGGGGCACGGCCGGATGACCACGGAGAAGGACATGGGTACGGGTGACCGGTTGACGCCGGTGCTGCGGCCGGTGCGGGCGGGCAACGGCTTCGAGGAGGCGCTGGAGCAGATCCTCCAGGTGGTCCGGCTGGGGCTCGTCCCGGGGGGTGAACGGCTGCCCGCGGAACGGGAGTTGGCCGAGCGGCTCGGTATCAGCCGGGTGACCCTGCGGGAGGTCCTCAAGGTCCTCCAGGACCAGGGTCTCCTGGAGTCGAGGCGGGGCCGGTACGGCGGTACGTTCGTCCTGCCCCGGACGGCCGACGCGGGCGGCGAGGACGAGCTGCGGCGGCGGATCGCCGAGGTCGACATCGAGGACGTGCTGCGTTTCCGGGAGGTCCTGGAGGTCGGCGCGGCCGGTCTGTGTGCGGCCCACGGCCTGACGGACGCGCAGTCCGGGCGGCTCCGCGAGGCCCTCGCGGGCACCCATGACGCCGCCCTCGCGGACTACCGTCGCCGTGACACCCTGCTGCACCTGACGCTGGCCGAGCTGTGCGGGTCGCCCTCGCTGACCGCGCAGTACGCGGCCGTCCGCGCGCAGGTCAACGATCTCCTCGACTGCATCCCGCTGCTCGTCCGCAACCTCGAACACTCCCAGCGGCAGCACGAGGCGCTCGTCGAGGCGGTCCTCGACGGGGACGCGGACGGTTCGCGGGAGATCATGCGGGAGCACTGCGGGGGGACGGCGGCGTTGCTGCGGGGGTTCTTGACGTGAGGCGGGGGTTTCCCGGCGCGCGGCGGGGGCCTCGCGGGCGGCGGCGGGGATTCCCGGACGGGCCGAGGCTTCCTTCATCGGCGCCGGATCTGTAAAGGTATCCCTGGAGTCCATTACCTGGAGGGTTCATGGCCGGCGTGCCTCTCATCGGTGTCAGCACCTACCTGGAGCCCGTCGCGAGCTGGCGGGTCTGGGAGGCGGAGGCGGCGCTGCTTCCGGCGGCGTATCCCCGGCTCGTCCAGCGGGCCGGGGGCATCGCCGCGATGCTTCCCCCCGACGCCCCCTCCCGTGCCGCCGCGGCCGTCGCCCGTCTCGACGCGCTCGTCGTCTCCGGTGGTCCCGACGTCGACCCCGCGCTCTACGGTGCCGAGCCCGATCCCCGTACGGACTCCCCCGCGCGGGAGCGTGACGCCTGGGAGAGCGCGTTGATCGAGGCGGCGCTCTCCGCCGGGGTGCCCCTCCTCGGGATCTGCCGGGGGATGCAGCTCCTCAACGTCACCCTCGGGGGGACGCTCGTCCAGCACATGGACGGGCACGTCAAGTCTCCCGGGGTCTTCGGGACGCACACCGTCACGCCGGTGCCGGGTACCCGTTACGCCTCCCTCGTGCCCGAGGCGGCCGATGTTCCGACGTACCACCACCAGGCCGTCGACCGTCTCGCTCCCGGGCTGGTCGCGTCGGCCCATGCGGAGGACGGGACGGTGGAGGCGGTCGAACTCTCGGAGGGGTGGGTGCTGGGAGTTCAGTGGCATCCGGAGATGGGCGACGACCTGCGCGTGATGCGAGGGCTCGTCGAGGCGGCCGGCTGAGCCGCCCCTACCCGACCCGCCTACGCAGCCACTCCAACGCGGCGTCTCCCTGGGCGCGTTGGAAGGGGCGGAGGGTGGGGAGGCCCGGTGGTGCCGGTTTACTGGCACTGTTCAGGAAATACCCGGCCAGCCCCGCCAGCGCGACGGTCACCGCGCCCTGGTCCGCGTCGCACCCCAGAGGATGCCGGGTGAACACCTCCTCCGGGTCCGGTCCGCCCTGTGCCCGCACGCTGGGGAGCAGGAGCAGGAGGTCGAACCAGGGGGCGGCTCTCATCGCGTGCGGCCAGTCGACGAACCAGACGTTGTCCTCGCCGATCAGGATGTTGTCGGCGCGCAGGTCTCCGTGCGCGAGGGTGTCGCCCCTCACGGCGTCGGGCCAGGAGGAGGCCAGTTCGGCGAAGAACCCGACGGGTTCGCCCCTGTCCGCGAGTTCCTGCCATCCGTCGAAGGTTCCGACGAGTTCCTCCGAGGCGCAGGGGGCGTCGAAGGGGGCCGGGGTGAGAACCTGCCCGAGCCGGTGCACGGCATCAAGCACAACACCAAATTCCCCGTCATCCCAAGGGACTTGAGGCTGCACCCCCTGAACATCCTCGAACACCAGCGCCACCCACACCCCGTCGTCGTACACCCCGATCAACCGAGGCGCCGGCACACCCACCGGCAACCGCCCCGCATTCCCGGCCTCCCTCCGATGCAGCACAGGACTGAACGCGTTCGCCTCACCACTGACCGCCTTCACGAACGCGCGCCGTCCATCCACCGTGACGACCCTCGCCGCAACCCCCGGCGAGAACCCACCCCGCTGCGTCCTCGCCTCCCCCACCACCGCCCCCAGAATCGCCGCCACACCGTCCTGGACGAAGGCGGGCAGGGATTCCCAGGGGGTGCGGATGCCGGTGGCGGGCGGGGCGGTTGGCTTCATGGGGACATGGTGAGGCGAGGGGATCGGACTGCCCAACGCTTTTCCGAGACGGGGGCCTCCAGGAACCGTAAAGCTGTGAGCATCATGCGGCTGCGCCGCAGGGGCACACGGGAGCCCGGCACCTGCCGGGCAAGGCATGCCTGGAGGGACCGCTGGGGGGAGCTGCGGAACCGTATCTGTAGCAGAGCGGCGGGCGCCGGGAGCACGGGGCGTCGGGGCGTGGCGGCGGTCGGCGGGTACGCGGGGCGCAGGATGCCGGGGCGCGGCGGCAGGCGGCAGGCGGCAGGCGAGCGTAGTCACTCGGGGAAGCTCAGCGCAGCAGCACCCGGCAGAACGCAGCAACCCCCACGAACCTCAGGGGCGCGGGGAACTGCGCGACCAGCCACGACGCACCCGCACCCAACCACTCACGCGCACCCACTCCTTCAGGGGCGCGGGGAACTGCGCAAACAACCACAACGCACCCGCACCCAACCACTCACGGGCACCCACTCCTCCAGGGGCGCGGGGAACTGCGCGAACAACCACAACGCACCCTCACCCGACCACTCGGCCCCCTCACCGCCTCACCCCCGCGTCAACGACAACAACTCCCGCGCAGGCCCCACAGGCCGATGCCCCGCCCTCCACACCGCCCTCAACTCCCGCCCCAACGCCACCCCTTCGACCGGCACGGACACCAACCGCCGCATGGCCAGCTCCTCCCCCACGACCAGCTCGCTCAACACCGCGGGCCCGGCCCCACTCACGACGGCGGCCTTCACAGCGGTCGTCGAGGACAACTCGATCAGCGGCCGAGCGGAAACACCACCGAGCGCCGCATCCAACACCTGCCGAGTCCCCGACCCCTTCTCCCGAAGGATCAACGCGGTCGCCGCCAACTCCTCCCCCCGCAACGCCCGCCGCCGGCGCCCCCACGGATGCCCGGGCGCCACGACGACGATCAACCGGTCGTGCCCGATGACGGCGGAGTCCAGCCCGGCCGGCACGGTCAGCCCCTCCACGAACCCGAGATCCGCCTCGTCCCCCAACAACCGCTCGGCGACACTCGCGGAGTTCCCCGCGAGCAACGACACAGCCGTGTCCGGCCGCTGCGCCCGAAGCGCCAACAGCCACCCCGGCAACAAGTACTCGGCGATGGTCATGCTCGCGGCCACCCGCAACCGCGAATCCCGCCGGTCCCGCAACGCCTGCGCCCCCACGTCGAACGCCTCGGCCGCCTCGACGATCCGCCGCGCCCAGTCCGTCACCAGCGCCCCCGCGTCGGTGAGCCGCGACCCTCTCGGCGACCGGTCGACGAGCGCGACCCCGAGCTGCCGCTCCATGGACCGAATCCGGCTGCTGGCGGCCGGCTGGGTGATCCCCAGTTCCCGTGCGGCGGCCCCCAGACTCCCCACCCGGGCAACCGCGAGCAACAGCTCAAGCGCCCCGAGATCAGGAACCCGATGCGCGAGCGAGACCACGACGCCGTCTTTGCCCATAAGACAAGTTTATGCCCGAGGAAGAATCACCCCAGGTCAACGAAGCCCGCCCACATCAGAACCCGCCCGCCACCTACCGCTGCTTCCCGCCCCGAACCGCCTCGATGTGCTCGGCGACGGCCACCACCAGAATCCGCGTGTCGGGAACGGTCGCCCGCCACCGGTGCCGCACCCCGCCGGTCAGATACAGCGTGTCGCCCCGCCCCAGCCGATACGCCCGCCCCTCCGCCTCGATCTCGACGGCCCCGTCGGCGACGTACATCAACTGGTCGTTGCGGTACTGGAATTCACGCCCGGCGTCATGGTCCCCGGTGTACTCGGTGGCGTGCATCTGATGATGCCCACGAACGAGTGACCGCGCCTGGGGCGCCCCGCAGGGCTCCCCCTCGTCCGCCCGGACGACGTCGACACTGCACGCGGGGTCCGCGGCGGCGAGCAGCTCGACCGCGGTGGTCCGCAGCGCGTCCGCGACCTTCTCCAGGGACGCCGTGCTCGGCCGCGCCCGGTCGTTCTCGATCTGGCTGAGGAAGGGGACGGACAGCCCGCTGCGCTCGGCGACAGCCGCGAGCGTCAGTTCGAGCGCGTGCCGACGCCGCCGTACGGCCGCGCCCACCCGCAGGGGCCGTTCTTTGTGGTCGCCCATCGCTCCGGCTCCCTCCTTCAGCTCGTCGGCCGCGCCCCCGGGCACACGTCCTCTGATGAGTTCTCTGCACCCTACGCATGTTCCGCAAACCGTTTCATGTGCCCGTCACATCGACGACACACCCCGTCATGTCCGACGCACGGGTTCGCGCCAGTGGATCACACGGCGTACACATGCGGAAACGGCCCCCACGCCCCCGGCGGGTCGCGAGCGTACGCCCCGTACGCCCCGAAGTCACCCGTCCGGCGCCGGGTGGGGGCGCCGGAGGGTGACCTCGGGGCATGACGTCGCTCTGCGTGGTTGGCCGAATCCTTACCGTGCCGTAACGGCTCGTCCCGCTAGGCCGTTCCCGCCTCCACCGGCGCCCATTTCTCCACCAGCCCGGGGTTCGCCTTGAGCCACGCGCGTACCGCGTCCTGCTCCTTGCCCTTCCCGGACTTCTGGATCTGCGCTTCGAGAGACGTCAGCTGTGCCTCGGTCATCTTGAAGTCCTTCAGCCACCGGGCGACCTCGGGCTGGTCCTTCGCGAACCCGGACCGGGCCAGGGTGTGCACCTGGTCGCCCTTGCCCCAGGCGCCCTTCGGGTCGGCCAGCTTCTTCAGGCCGTACTGGCTGTACGCCCAGTGCGGGGACCACAGGGTGACGACGATCGGCTCCTTGCGCGCGTACGCCCGCTTCAGCTCGGCCAGCATCGCCGGGGTCGAGCCGTCGACGACGTCGTACCCGTCGAGGCCGTACTCCCCCGCGACCTTGTCCTTCAGCAGGCCCATCATCCCGGCGCTCGGTTCGATGCCGACGATCCGGCCGCCGAACTCGGAGGCGCGGCCCTTGAGGTCGGCGAGGGAGTTCACGTCCTTCACGTACGACGGGACGGTCAGCTCCAGGGACGTCGGGCCGTACCAGGAGCCCAGGTCGTCGAGGCGGTCGCCGTACTTCTTCCAGTACTCGGCGTGCGTGGTCGGCAGCCAGGAGTCGGTCTGGAAGTCGAGCTGGCCGGTGGCGAGGCCGGTGTAGAGGGGGCCGGCGGCGTACTGCGTCGTCTTCACGTCGAAGCCGCGCTCCTGGAGGATCTCCTTCCACAGGTACGTCGAGGCGATCCCCTCGTCCCACGGGATGTAGCCGATCCGGATCTCCTGGCCCCGGCCGACGTCCGTCCCGGAGGCGTGCGCCGGGCTGCCGCTGCCGCCGAACACCCCGAGCCCGCCCGCGACGACCGCGAGCACGGTCACGCAGGACACGGCGACCGCCGGGCGCGGCCGGTACGACCAGGCGCTCGTCCGCGCCTTCGCGGCGGCCCGCCGCCCGAGCGGCGAGAGCCGGGTGCCGAGCGCGCCGGTCATCCGGTCGAGGTAGATCGCGAGGACGACGATCCCGAGCCCGGCCTCGAAGCCGAGCCCGATGTCGAGCTGCCCGATGGCCTCGTTGACGGCGCCGCCGAGCCCGCCCGTGCCGACCATGCCCGCGATGACGACCATCGACAGGCCCAGCATGATGACCTGGTTGACGCCCGCCATGATCGTCGGCAGCGCGAGCGGCAGCTGCACCCGGAAGAGGGTGTCGCGGGGCCGTGTCCCGAACGCCTCGGCGGCCTCGACGAGTTCGGCGTCGACCTGGCGGATGCCCAGCTCCGTCATCCGGACGCCGGGGGCCAGCGCGAAGACGAGCGTGGCGATCACGCCGGCCGGTACGCCCATTCCGAAGAAGAGGATCGCCGGGATCAGGAGGACCATCGACGGCATCGTCTGGAGCAGGTCCAGCACCGGGCGCAGCGCCGCGCTGACGGTCTTCGAGCGGGCCGCCCACACGCCGAGCGGGACCGAGACGACCAGCGCGATGAACGTCGCGACCAGGACGAGGGACAGCGTCGACATCGCGCGTTCCCACAGGTCCAGCGAGTCGATCAGCGCGAACCCGGCGAACGACAGCACGCCCGCCGAGAGGCCGCGCAGCCACCACGCGAGGACGGCGAGGATGCCCGCGAGGAGCAGCGGCTCCGGCGCGTTGAGCACGCCGTCGAGGACGTCGTACAGGCCCTCGACCACCGCCTTGACGGCGTCGAAGAGCCAGGCCAGGTGGGTGACCAGCCAGTCGACACCGGAGTCGACCCAGTCACCGAGGTGGAGCCTAGGCATGGGTCGCCCCCTCCTCCGCCATGAACTCGACCAGGAGGTTCGGCGTGACGACGCCGACGACCGTCCCCTCGTCGTCGAGGACGGCCACCGGGTGGTCCACGCGCGCGCAGATCCCGCACAGCTCGGTGAAGGGGGTGCCCGGCGTCGCGGTCTCGCAGGAGCAGTCGGCGTCGTGGCCGTCCGCGTCGGTGTCCATGACGGCGGACGCGGTGAGCACCCGGGAGCGGTCGACGTCCTGGATGAAGGAGGCGACGTAGTCGTCGGCGGGGCGCAGGAGGATGTCCTCGGCGGTGCCGTTCTGGACGATGCGGCCGTCGCGCATGACGGCGATCCGGTCGCCGAGGCGCATCGCCTCGTTGAGGTCGTGGGTGATGAACACGATGGTCTTCTTCAGGGTCTGCTGGAGCGTGAGGAGCTGGTCCTGCATGTCGCGGCGGATCAGCGGGTCGAGCGCGCTGAACGACTCGTCCATCAGGAGCAGGTCGGCGTCGGTGGCCAACGCGCGGGCGAGGCCGACGCGTTGCTGCATACCGCCGGACAACTCGTCGGGCCAGGAGTCCTCCCAGCCCTCCAGGCCGCACAACTTCAGCGCCTCGGCGGCGCGTTCGTCGCGTTCGGGGCGCGGGACGCCCTGGACGGCGAGGCCGTAGGCCGCGTTGTCGAGGACCGTGCGGTGGGGGAAGAGCGCGAAGTGCTGGAAGACCATGGAGACCTTCCGCGCACGCACCTCCCTCAGCTCGCGGTCGTCGAGCGCGGTCAACTCCCGCCCGTCGATGCGGACTTCGCCCGAGGTGGGGTCCAGGAGCCCGTTGAGCATGCGCAGCAGCGTCGACTTGCCGGAGCCGGACAGGCCCATGACGACGAAGATGCTGCCGGGTTCGACGGTGAAGGAGGCGTCGATGACGGCGGGCATGGCGCCGTCGGCGCGCAGTTCCTCGCGGCCCTCACCGTTCCTGAGCCTGTCGACTGCGTCGTCCGGTTTTCTGCCGAACACCTTGTAGAGCTGGTCTGCCTCTAGCCTGGCGGACACGCGAACCTCTCCGGTCGGGGACATGGTCGGGAGCGCAACCGGTTGCCGTACACGCAACCGGCACCGCTCCGAGGGCCCGCCTGCCCGGGTCCTTTCCGGCCAAACGCACAGGTGTCCCAGCTCACAACAGGTGCACACCCGTTTCACACGGCCACCGGGGTGAACACGGGCGGGTCACTGTCGGTGGGGTGCGGCATGATGCGGGGGTGACCGGACGACTGATGCTTCTCGACACCGCCTCCCTCTACTTCCGCGCCTATTTCGGGGTCCCGGAGTCCGTGAAGGCGCCGGACGGGACGCCGGTGAACGCGGTGCGCGGGCTGCTCGACTTCATCGACCGGCTGGTCAAGGACCACCAGCCGGACGAGCTGGTGGCCTGCATGGACGCGGACTGGCGCCCGCAGTGGCGGGTCGACCTCATCCCGTCGTACAAGGCGCACCGGGTCGCCGAGGAACGCCCCGAGGGGCCGGACGCGGAGGAGATCCCGGACACGCTGTCGCCGCAGGTGCCGATCATCGAGGCGGTGCTCGACGCCGTGGGCATCGCGCGCGTGGGGGTCGCGGGGTACGAGGCGGACGACGTGATCGGGACGTTCACGGCGCGGGCGAAGGGCCCGGTGGACATCGTGACCGGGGACCGGGACCTGTACCAGCTCGTGGACGACGCCCGGGGCGTGCGCGTCCTGTACCCGCTGAAGGGGGTCGGGACGCTCCAGGTCACGGACGAGTCCTGGCTGCGCGAGAAGTACGGGGTGGACGGGCGGGGGTACGCGGATCTGGCGCTGCTGCGCGGCGACCCGAGCGACGGGCTGCCCGGGGTGCCGGGGATCGGGGAGAAGACGGCGGCGAAGCTGCTGGCCGAGTTCGGGGACCTGGCGGGGATCATGGCCGCCGTGGACGACCCGCAGGCGAAGCTGACGCCGTCGCAGCGCAAGCGGCTGGACGAGTCGCGGCCGTACGTGGCGGTGGCGCCGACGGTGGTGCGGGTCGCGGACGACGTGCCGGTGCCGGAGGTGGAGACGGCGCTGCCGCGCGGGGCGCGGGACGCGGAGGCGGTGGCGGCGCTGGGGGCGCGGTGGGGGCTCGGGGGGTCGCTGGGGAGGCTGCTGGGGACGCTGGGGAGCTGACGTATTTCCGGGGCGCCTCAAGCTTCGGAAGTCACGTTCTCGTAAAGAAGAGTGACGTTCTCGCAGGTGGCGAGGTTCCTTGCGGGAGCGCACAACCGCCACCTGGGACGAAGGAGGCGGGAATGGGGGGAGTGATGCTAACTTAGGTAAACCTAACCATAGCAGTGGGAGGTCGTCATGGCAGAGCGTCCGGCACGCAGGCCGCGCAAGCCCCATTCCGCGCGGGTCGTCCGCACTGAACGACTCACCCCGCACATGCAGCGGGTCGTGCTCGGCGGCGAGGGGCTGGCCGAGTTCTCGGCGGGCACCTGCACCGACCATTACGTCAAGATGCTGTTCTCCCCGGACGGCACCGAATACCCCGAGCCCTTCGACCTGGAGCGCCTGCGCGAGGAACTCCCCCGTGAACAGTGGCCGGTGACCCGCACCTACACCGTCCGCCACTGGGACGCGGAACACCGCGAGCTGACCCTCGACTTCGTCCTGCACGGCGACGAGGGGCTCGCCGGACCCTGGGCGATGCGCGTCCAGCCGGGCGAGACCGTCCGCTTCATGGGACCCGGCGGCGCCTACGCCCCCGCCCCCGACGCCGACTGGCATCTCCTCGTGGGGGACGAGAGCGCGCTGCCCGCGATCGCCGCCACCCTGGAGTCGCTGCCCGCCGGGGCCGTCGCCCACGCCTTCGTGGAGATCGCCGGGCCCGAGGAGGAGCAGAAGATCGACTCCGATGTCGACGTCACGTGGCTGCACCGCGGGGAGCGGCCGGTCGGCGAGCTGCTCGTCGAGGCCGTCCGCGCGCTCGACTGGCCCGAGGGCCGGGTGCACGCGTTCGTGCACGGCGAGGCGCACTTCGTGAAGGAACTCCGGCAACTGCTGCGCGTCGAGCGCCAGTTGGCCCGCGAGGACCTCTCCATCTCCGGCTACTGGCGGCTCGGGCACGACGAGGACGGCTGGCAGGCGTCCAAGCGGGAGTGGAACGCGCGCATCGAGGCCGAGCAGGAGTCGCCGGCCGCGTAGTCCCACCACCCGCACGCCGTTCGCCGCACGGCGCCGTGAGGACTTGGGTCCGTCGCGGACATGCCCGCGTGACGCGCACGCAACAGCACATCCCTAATTTCTGTCACCCGACAGGAATACGTGCTGGAGCACGCGCCGAAGGCAGGTGCCGCCGTGACGACCACGCCCCTCACCGACGTACGACCCGATCCCCCCACCGATTCCCTGGCGGAGTTCGGCTACCGCCAGGAGCTCCACCGAAGCCTCGGCCGGTACGCCTCCTTCGCCGCCGGCTTCTCCTTCATCTCCGTCCTCACCACCGTCTTCCAGTTCTTCGCCTTCGGGTACGCGTTCGGCGGCCCCGTCTTCTTCTGGGCCTGGCCGGTGGTGCTGCTGGGCCAGCTCGCGGTGGCCGCCTGCTTCGCCGAACTCGCCGCCCGCTACCCGATATCCGGGGCGATCTACCAGTGGTCGTCCCGGCTCTCCACGCCCGCGTTCGGCTGGTTCGCCGGCTGGATCATGGTGATCGGCCAGATCGTGGTCGTCGCCGCCGCGGCCCTCGCCCTCCAGATGGTGCTGCCCGCCCTGTGGTCCGGCTTCCAGCTGATCGGCTCCGACCCCGCGCCGACCTCGGCGGACGGCGCGGCGAACGCGGCGCTGCTGGGGGTGTTCCTGCTGGTGCTGACGACGCTGGTCAACGTCGTCGACAACCGGGTCATGTCCGTCGTCAACCGGGTCGGCGTGACCGCCGAGATCATCGGCGCGGTCCTCATCGTCGTCCTCCTGCTCACCCACTCCGAGCGCACGCCGACGATCACCTTCCACACCGGAGGGGCCCTCCAGGACGGGCTGTTCGGGGCGCTTCTCGTCGGTTCCTTCACCGCCGCGTACGTCATGATCGGGTTCGACAGCGCCGGGGAGATGAGCGAGGAGACCCACAACCCCCGCCGGACGGCGCCGCGCACGATCCTCTCGGCCCTCACCGCGGCGGGCCTCCTCGGCGGGCTGATCGTCCTCGCCGGGCTCCTCGCGGCTCCCAGCCTGACGGACGGGCGGCTGGCCACGGACGGGCTGAGCTACGTCCTGACGAGCAGCCTGGGCGACGGGGTGGGCAAGGCGCTGCTGGCCGACGTCGTCGTCGCGATCGCCGTGGCCACGCTGGCGATCCAGACGTCCGCCTCCCGCATGCTCTTCTCCATGGCCCGCGACGGCCACCTCCCCCTCTCCCGCACCCTCTCCCGGGTCAACCCCCGCACCGGCATGCCCACGGCCCCCGCCCTCGTCGTAGGCACCCTCGCCGCCGCCCTCCTGCTCCTCAACTTCGCCTCCCCCGAGGCGTTCCTGGCCATCGGCACGACCTGCATAGTCATGCTCTACCTGGCCTACGCGATGGTCACCGCCCCCCTCCTCTTCCACCGCCTCAAACACACCTGGCCCCACCCCACCCCCACCGACACCGACGAAACCGGCGCCCCCCTCTTCACCCTCGGCCGCTGGGGCCTCCCCATCAACATCCTCGCCGTCCTCTACGGCACCCTCATGACCCTCAACCTCGCCTGGCCCCGAGCCGCCGTCTACGACCCGGCCGGCGGCCACTGGTACTTCCAGTGGTTCACAGTCCTGTTCCTGGGGGTGACGGTGGCACTGGGGGTGGCGTACCGGGTGGGGAGGCGGAGGGGGTAGGCATGGGCGGAGGGCGACTGGGGGGCACACGCATACGACACCGACACGCGCTCACGCGACTACGGCCACCCAGCCACGCCCTCTCCGACCCGCAGCCGCTCCACCGCCGCCACCCGCCTGCGAGACCAGCCATGCCGCACCCCTACGGCCCACCCGCCCGCGCCCACGTCTCCTCCCGCCACCTAGCTGCGGGCAGTCGTGCCGCCAGGGCACGGGTGGGCTGGGGGTCCCCCCTGCTCGAAGAGCTCGGGGGAGGCACCCCGCACGCGCGGGCAAGCACCCCACCCGCCCAGCCACCCACCGGCCCGCACCCCACCCACCGAACCTGCGCCCACCTCGCCCCCACCCCGTACCCTGACCTGCCATGAGACGTCGCCGTACCCCCGCCCCACCCTCCCCCCTCCCCCAGCGGAACGGCGTCGACCCCGTACAGGTAAGGCTCCCCGGGGAGGGAACGTGGGAGACGGTTCGGGAGTACCTCGTGGAGCGCCTCAGCGGAGCCGGAGAAGGAGTCGTCGAGGGACTGTTCGCGCGGGGAAGGGTCGTCGGGGTGGACGGGCAAGCCGTCACAGAGACCACCCCCTTCACACCGGGAACGTACGTCTGGTTCCACCGAGACCTCACCCCCGAAGTCCCGGTCCCCTACCCCGTCGACATCGTCTACCGCGACACCCACATCGTCGTGGCCGACAAACCCCACTTCCTCGCCACCACCCCCCGAGGCAGCCACATCGCGGAAACCGCCCTGGCCCGCCTCCGCCACGACCTCTCCCTCCCCACCCTCGGCGCGGCCCACCGCCTGGACCGCCTCACCGCCGGCCTGGTCCTCTTCACGATCCGCCCGGAGGAACGCGGCGCCTACCAGACCCTGTTCAGAGACCGCCGAATCCACAAGGTGTACGAGGCGGTGGCCCCGAACTCCCCGACCCCCCACACCTCGGCCTCCCCCACCCCCACCTTCCCCCTGACCCTCACCTCCCGCATGGAAAAACCCCGCACCTCCCTCATCACCCTCGAACTCCCCGGCCCGCCCAACGCCATCACCCACATCACGAAACTCACCCACCGCACCGACCTGGCCCGCTACCGCCTCACCCCGGAAACCGGCCAGACCCACCAACTCCGCGTCCACATGGCCTCCTTGGGCCTCCCCCTCCTGGGCGACCCCCTCTACCCGGAGATCCAACCCCCCGTCCCCCCGACGGACTTCCACCGCCCCCTCCAACTCCTGGCCCGAGAACTCCACTTCACAGACCCGATCACCGGCCGCGACCATCACCTGCACAGCGGACGGACATTGGAGGCATGGGAGTCGTACGAGGAGTGGGCCGGGGGCAGTTGAGGCCACCCCCGACCCGACCCGCTCGACCCCTCAGTACCCCCGCCACCAGACCAGCACCCGCCGCCACACCCCCGGCCGCCGCGCCTCCACCACGACCGTCTCCTCGACAGCGACAGCGACAGCATCAGCGGCCTCGACCTCAGCCACGACCGCCTCCGCCTCCGCCCTCGCCTCGGGCGCCACCCGCCGCCGCGAAGGCAACGGCCAACTCCCCCTCGGCTGCGGCAGATTCGCATGGCTCGGCTTGTGCGTGATCTCCTGCTGCGGCTTGGGATCGAAATGCACCGGCAACGCCACCAGATGCCGCGACGAGATGGACTGCGTGTACCGCAACTCCGCCTCAGGACAGTCGAGTTGCACATCGGGCAACCGGAACAGCAGCGCGTCCACCCCCACATCGGCGATGGCCCGCCCCACATCCTGCCCAGGACACTCGTGCGCCCCGCTCCCGAACGCGAGATGCGACCGGTTCCCCCGCATGTTCGCGGACAGATCGGGCCGCATCAGCGGATCGACGTTCGCGGGGGCCGGCGCGAAGAGCAGCCCGTCCCCCTTCCGAATCCGCTGCCCGCCCAACTCCGTGTCCACCTTGGCGAAGTAGGCGAAGATCGTGCTGAACGGCGGATGGTCCCACAGGGACTGCTCGACCGCCTCGGGCACGGTCATCTGCCCCCCGTTCAGCTTGGCGTAGAACCGGGGGTCGATGATGACCTGGAGCAGCACACTGGACAGCAGGTTGACGCTGGCCTCGTAGGCGGCGAAGAGCAACAGCCGCAAGTGCTCCCGGACTTCGTCGTCGGTGAGCTTCGCGGGGTGCGTGACGAGCTTACTGGCGGCGTCGTCGAGCGGCTCGGCGCGCCGGCGTGCGGTCAGCCGACTGAGCGCGTCCATCACGTACCCGTGGCTGGCGATCGCGGTGTCGGTCCCCTTGAGCGCGTCACGGGCCGCGTGCACGAGCCGGTCGTTGTACTCCTCGGGCATGCCGAGGACGTGGCACATGACGGCCATCGGGAGGTGCTCGGCGAACTGGGTGACCAACTCCGCCTTCCCGCTCTCGCAGAACTCGTTGACGAGCCGCTGGCTGGACCGGTTGATGTACCGGCGCAGGGTCCGGTCGTCGAGCCCTTCCATGGACGCCTTGACGGCGCCGCGCAGCCGCTTGTGCTCGTCGCCCTCGGCGTGCGAGGCGATGGGCTGCCAGGCGATGTGCGGCATGAGCGGGTGGTCGGGCTTGACCTGCCCGTCGACGAGGGGCGTCCAGATCCGGCTGTCGCGGGTGAAGTGGGTGGGCGAGCGCACCATGTGGAGGTTCTCGGCGTGCCCGAGGACGACCCAGATGGGCACGTCGTCGTGGAGGAGGACGGGCGCGACGGGGCCGTGCTCCTCGCGCAGCCGCTCGTACAGCCCGTTGAGGTCCTCGGCGCCGGGCCCGAACAGCCGGGTCAGCCCGCCCGCGCCGCGGCCGTGGGCGGGGCAGCCGGCGGGGGGTTCGGTGGTGGTCGTGGGGGTGTGGTCAGACGTCACGGGGAAGTCGCTTTCAGAAGCTTCGGGAAGGAGCCGTCAGACGTTCGGGACGGAGCCGTCAGACGAGGGCGCCCTTGTTCAGGAGGGTGCCGAGAAAGTCCATGAGGGTGACGAGGAGATCCCGGCTGGAGGCGCGCCTGCGGACGTCGCACTCGACGATCGGGATACGGGGGTTGAGGTCAAGTGCCCCGCGCAGTACGGGAATCGGGTAACGGGGCCCGTCGGGAAAGGTGTTGACGCCGACGACGAACGGCACGCCGCGTTCTTCGAGCCGCCCCATGACCTCGTAACTCACGTCGAGGCGGCGGGTGTCGACGAGGACGACCGCCCCGAGGGCCCCTTCGAAGAGCCCGTTCCACAGGAACCAGAACCGCTCCTGGCCGGGTGTCCCGAAGAGGTAGAGGACGAACTCGTCGCTGATCCGGATGCGCCCGAAGTCCATGGCGACGGTGGTCGCGGTCTTGGTGTCGGAGCCGCAGTCGTCGTCGACGCCGATCCCGGCCTGCGTCATGGTCTCCTCGGTGGTCAGCGGCCTGATCTCGCTGACGGAGCCGACCATCGTGGTCTTCCCGACGCCGAACCCGCCCACGATGACGATCTTCGCCGCGGCGGCGGTGGTGTGCGGGAGCCGGTCCTCGGCGCGTGGGCCGGGGAGCGTGTCAGAGGCGTTGAAGTCCATGCATCACCGCTTCGAGGAGGGACCGGTCGGGGATCTTCTGCCGGACGATCGGGGCCCGCGAGTCGAGGAGGCCGGCCGCCAGCATGTCCGTGATCAGCACGGACACCACGCTGAACGGCAGCGCGAGATACGCGGAGACCTCGGCGAGCGACAGCGGCGTCGCGCACATCCGCAGCACCACGGTCCGCTCGGGCCCGGTCGAGGAGTTCGGTTCGGTGCGGGCCACGACGAGCGTGACCAGGTCGAGCGGGACCCGTTCGCCGTCGGGGCCCGAGATCGTGTAGAGCCGTTCGGGTGCCTTCTTCTCCTTCTCCTCCCCCGCCGCCACCGCGGGCGGCTCGGGCAGGGGCCGCAGGGCGGCACGCCGCCGGCGTCGCGGAGGAGTCATACGGTCTGCCCTTTCCGCCGGGGCGGACTCGTGAGATGCGATCCGATGCGTACGACGAGGTCGCGCATGTGCAGGCTCATCGCGCCGGGTTCGCAGCGCACGTCGGACAGGACGGCGAGATAGGCGCCGGCGCCCGCGGCCATCAGGTAGAAGTAGCCGCCGTTCATCTCGATGACGACGAGCTTCATGTCGCCCTCGACGGTGGGGATCTCCTCAGCGACGGCCCCGGCGAGGCTCTGGAGTCCGGCGCAGGCGGCGGCGACCCGGTCGGCGGCGTCGGGGTCGCCGCCGTAGCGCGCGATGCGCAGTCCGTCGGCGGAGAGCACCACGATCATCTCGATGCCCGGGACTCCGCTGTACAGCTCCTTGAGCATCCAGTCGAAGTTGGCGCGCTGCTTGATCACGTCGGGTCCCCTTCGTCGTCGGCCGTGGCCTTGTCGTCGATCAGGTGCAGGTATGCGGTGGGATTGCGGGTGAAGTCGGTGGGGTGCACGCCGTCGGGCGTGTTGTCCTTCAGGCCCGCCCAGAACGCCTCGAAGCCGAGGCCGGGCGCGGGTCCGCTCGGCGCGGGTTTGGCCAGCACGCGCGCGGCGGCCTCGGCCCACATCTCCTCCTCCGGGTCGACCGGCACCGGCTCGCCGCGTGCGGCGGCCTTCTCGGCGGCCTCCTCCGCGAGCTGGCGGGCGTACGCCTGGGGGTAGGAGTCGAGGATGGAGACGACGGCCTTGCTGCGCCGCTGCGGGAGGCCCTCGGCGGTCCACTCGGTGACCTCGGGCGTCTCGTCCTCCCGCACGGACACGCCCTCCGGCAGCCGGGGGCTGGTGGGGCGGCGCTTCTTCGGCCGGCGTTCGGGGCCCTTGACGCCGCCGAGGTCGAGGGTCGGGGTGGCGCCCGCGCCGATGCCGTGCGCGTAGATCGTCTCCGGGCCCTCGGTGAGCATCTCGGCGGGCACGATGAGGACGGCGCGGACGCCGCCGTACGCCGAGACGCGCAGCGAGCACTGCATGTTGAACGTCGTGCAGAGCCGGCCGACGACGGCGAGGCCGAGGCGGGGGGCGCCGCCGTCGTCGTGGATGTCCTCGCCGCGCTTGGCGTCCTCCAGGATGCGTTCGACGCGGGCGCGGCCCTCCTCGCTGAGGCTGACGCCGGCGTCCTCGATCTCGATGGCGATACCGGTCTGCACCTCGATCGCGTTGACGTGCACGATGCTCGCCGGGGGCGAGAACCGGGTGGCGTTGTCCATGAGTTCGGCGCAGGCGTGGATGACCGGCTCGACGGAGATACCGCGGATGTTGACCTTCGCGATCGACTCCAGCTTGATCCGCGGGTACTCCAGAATCCGGGACATGCCGCCGCGCAGCACGCTGTACAGGGGGACCGGCGCGGGCCACTGACGGCTCGGCCGGCCGCCGCCGATGACGCCGACGGAGTCCGCGAGGCGGCCGATCATCGCGGTGCCGTGGTCGATGCGCAGGAGGTCGTCGAAGACGTGCGGGTTGTTGCCGTGGTCGTACTCCATCTCCAGCAGTTCGTCGTTCTGCTGGTGGACGATGGCCTGGATGCGCCGGGCGACGGAGGTGTACGAGCGCAGCGCGGAGTCCCGGAGGTTCTCCTGGTGCTCGACGATGTCGAGGACGCTGGTGACGACGCCGGCCTGGGCGCGGTCGAGGTCGCGGAAGGTCGGGTCGATGTCCGGCATCAACTGGAGGACCTCGCGCGGGGAGTTGCCCGCCCTGAGCACCTTGACGGCGGTGGGTACGTGGTCCTCGGCGACTCTCAGGTTGAGGGTCGCGTACGTCTCGATCCGGCGCTCCAGGGCGGCCGTACGGCGCTCCGTGTCGGCCCGCAGCTCGCGCAGCCGCCGTCCCCGCCGGACCACCTCGACGGCGGTCATCACCACCAGCACCGTGGCGACGGCCCCGCAGACGCCGACCGCGACCCGAGCCGACCGCGGGACCAGCGCGACAGCCGCTCCGCTCACCGCGGTCATCAGTATCGCCGGGGGCAACAGCACCCGGGCGAAGGGGCGTTCACGCCCGGACGGGGACTGCGCGGAGGACTGAGCACTCACCATGGGGACCCTCTGTCGGGAATTGTCCGCATCTTCAGAACATTCGGGAACAAGCGCACGAATCCATCTCAACCGGGTGCGCTGCGGGCGAGCTTAGTCCGACCGGATCAACGCCGCGTCATGTTCGGCAACCGCCTGAAAGGCATCCCCCGACAGAGGTATGGTCGTTCGTTTTAAACACTGCGAATTCGTTCGAATACGAACAGTGACGTCGCGCAGGCGTACGACAGTTCAGACCCCGGCGATCCTCAACGCCGCGTCCGCGGTCGCCCGCGCGAACTCGGAGACGGCCCGACCGGGAGCGTCCCGCCGTACGAGGATGACCCCTTCGATCAGCCCGAAGACCAGATCGGTCCGCAACTCCAACTCCCCGCCCTCAAGCCCGGCGGCCTCCCCGACCAACTCCCGGTAAGCCCCCTTGAGCTCCTCCCGGGCGGCCCGGAACCCGGCGAACCCCTCCCCCCGCACCTCGGGCAGCAGATAAAGCCCCCCGAGATTGAACTCCCCTCCGCACAACACCTCGACATCCGCCCGGCACAGCTCCCACAACCGCTCCCGGGCCCCCCGCCCCTCCTCACCGAGCAACGCCCGCGCATAACTCAACGAAGGAGCCACCGTCGACTCCAACAACGCGACGAGCAGCTCCTCCTTCCCCGACACGTAGTGATACATCGTCGCCTGCCGCATCCCGGCCCGCTCGGCCACCGCCCGAGTACTGGTCGCGGCATACCCCTTGACGGTGAAAAGCTCCGCCGCCGCCCCCAACAACTCCCCCCGAGGGTCCACCCCCCACCCCACCCGCTCCACAGCCCGAGGCCGCCCCACACGCCGTCCACCTGGGCTACTCATACACCGATCCTCGCACAACGCCTCCGACGCGGACGAACGATCTTGCCGCCACACCACACGAAGCCTTTTGGCGCGCGAGCGAACAATCCCACCTCACCCCGCTCACCCAAGGGGCGCGGGGAACGGCGCGATCAGCCACAAAGGACCCGCACCCGGCAACAGAGCTCCACCCACCCCCACAGCCCCGCCTCTACCCGTCCCACCCGTCAACACCCTCCGCCCTCCCCCGGGGGGCTCTGGGGGCCCTCCCCCAGGGATGGGACGGGTAGGGGCGGCGGGGGCGAGGAAATGTGAGCGCTCAGCAACCCCACCGAAACAGCCGGGCAACCCCCCCGAATCCCCCCACCCCTAATTTCTGTCACACGACAGAAACCCCCGCCCGCCGGAGGCACCATGCCGACAGCCACCCCCCACGGAGCCCGAGCCCACGCCCGGGCCCAAGAGGGCACGCCCGCGGAGAACATGCCGATCGTCCCCGCCACCACCTGGCCCAACCCCCCGCGCGAGGCAGGCCACTTGGTCTGGGCGGAAACAGTGGCAGGCGGCAACTACACCCACCGCACCCTCGCCAGAGGAACAGAACTCCGCCTCACGGACCTCCAGGGCGACGCCTGCGCCCACGTCCTCCTCTACGCCGACACCCGCCCCTGGGAACGCCTCAACGTCGCGGACACCGTCAAGGTCCAATGGAACGCCTACCTCACCCCGGGCACCCTCCTCCTCTCCGACCAGGGCAGAGTCCTCGCCACCCTCACGGACGACACCTCCGCCCACCACGACACCCTCTGCGGCACCAGCACCCTCGTACGCAACACGGCCCGCTACGGCGACGGCACCCCACACTCCCCCACCCCCGCCGGCCGCGAACTCCTCAAACTCGCCGCGGCCAAGAACGGCCTGGACCCCCGGGACCTCCCCCCGTCCCTCTCCTTCTTCCAGGGCGTCCGCGCGGACGAGGACGGCACCCTCCGCTTCACCGGCTCCGCCGGCCCCGGCGCCCGCGTCACCCTCCGCACGGAACAGGACGTCACGATCCTGATCGCGAACGTCCCCCACCCGACGGACCCCCGCCCGGACTACATCAGCACCCCCCTCGAAGTCCTGGCCTGGCGCTCCGCCCCCACCACGGACACCGACCCCCTCTGGACCAGCACCCCGGAAGCCCGCCGCGCCTTCCTCAACACCACGGAATTCCTCACCGCAAGGGGCCGCTCATGAGCAGGAAGACAGTGGTCCCCGCACGGGCCGCCTGGTCGGCGACCGTCCACCGGGGCGAGACCCTGACCATCACGGACCTCCACGGCAACCAGGCGGTCGACTTCCTCGTGTACGACGCCGACGACACGACGATCCGCTACAGCGCCCCGGACACCGTCCACGCCCAGGGCAGCCTCTTCCTGACGACGGGCAGCGTGCTGCTGTCGAACGAACACACGCCCCTGATGACGGTGCTGAGGGACGACGTGGGCCGCCACGACACGATCGGCGGCGCCTGCTCGAAGGAGTCCAACACCCTCCGCTACGGCCACCACACCTGGTCCCAGCACGCCTGCGTGGACAACTTCCTCGCGGAGGGCGCCAAGTACGGCCTCGGCAAACGGGACCTGGTGTCGAACATCAACTGGTACATGAACGTCCCGGTCGACCCGGACGGCACCCTCGGCATCGTCGACGGCCTCTCCTCCCCCGGCCTCTCCCTCACCCTCCGCGCGGAACGCGACGTCCTCGTCCTCGTCTCCAACTGCCCCCAGATCAACAACCCGTGCAACGGCTTCGACCCGACCCCGGTCGAGATGACGATCGAAGAGCCGCCCGGGGCAGGCGACTCGACCGAAGGGGCGGACCCGGCATGACCCCCACCACCGGCGCACCCCCCACCCCCTTCGACACCCTCCTCGTCGCCAACAGGGGCGAGATAGCCGCCCGTATCATCCGCACGGCCCGCCACCTCGGCCTCCGCACGGTCGCCGTGTACTCCGACCCCGACCGCGACTCCCCCCACGTCCGGCTGGCCGACGAGGCGGTCCGCCTGGGCCCCGCCCCGGCGAAGGACTCGTACCTCGACGCCGACCTCGTCCTGAAGGCCGCGCGGGACACCGGCGCGGGCGCGATCCACCCCGGCTACGGATTCCTCTCGGAGAACGCCGACTTCGCCCGCCGCTGCGAACGCGCCGGCCTCGTCTTCGTCGGCCCCACCCCCGCCCACCTGGACCTCTTCGGCGCGAAACACACGGCGAGAGCGGCGGCGGAGGCGGCGGGCGTCCCCCTGGCCCCCGGCACCGGCCTGCTCGCCTCCCTGGAGGAGGCCCTGGAGAGCGCCGGGACGATCGGCTACCCGGTGATGCTGAAGGCGACCGGCGGAGGCGGCGGCATCGGCATGTCCGCCTGCCACACCCCGCAGGCCCTCACGGACGCCTGGGAGTCCGTGCACCGCGTCGCCGCCGCCTCCTTCTCCTCGGCCGGCGTCTTCCTGGAACGCCTGGTGGAGCACGCCCGCCACATCGAGGTCCAGGTCTTCGGCGACGGCACCGGCACGGTCGTCACCTTCGGCGACCGCGACTGCTCCCTCCAGCGCCGCAACCAGAAGGTCGTCGAGGAGGCCCCGGCCCCCGGTCTCCCCGACCACATCCGCCGCCAACTCGCCGAGAACGCCCACGACTTGTGCGCCTCGGTCGGCTACCGCTCGGCCGGCACGGTCGAGTTCGTGTACGACGCGGCCCGCGAGGAGGCGTACTTCCTGGAGGTCAACACCCGTCTCCAGGTCGAACACCCGGTCACCGAGGAGATCTTCGGCGTCGACCTGGTCGCCTGGATGCTCCGCCTGGCCCAGGGCGACCGGGACGTCGTCCGCACCCCGCCCACCCCGCACGGCCACGCCGTCGAGGCCCGCCTCTACGCCGAGGACCCCACCCGCGAACACCGCCCCAGCGCGGGCCTGCTGACCCGCGTCTCCTACCCGGACGACGTCCGCGTCGACGGCTGGGTGGAGACCGGCACCGAGGTGACGACGTCGTACGACCCGATGCTCGCGAAGGTCGTCGCGCACGGCACGGACCGCGCCGACGCCCTGCGCCGCCTCGCGAAGGCGCTGGCCGGCACCCGTGTCGACGGCATCGAGACGAACCTCGGCTTCCTCCAAGCCGCCCTGGAGAACGGCGACTTCGCGGCGGCCACGCACTCCACGGCGACCCTGACGACGGTCATCGACCCCACCCCCCGGATCGAGGTCGTCTCCGCGGGCACCCTCACGACCGTCCAGGACTGGCCCGGCCGCACCGCCCACTGGCAGGTCGGCGTCCCCCCGTCCGGCCCGATGGACGACCGCTCCTTCCGCCTCGGCAACCGCGCCCTCGGCAACCCGGAGGGCACCCCCGGCCTCGAATGCACGCTCCAGGGCCCGGAGTTGAGGTTCACCCACCCGACGGCCGTGTGCGTGACGGGCGCCCCGGCACCGGTCACGGTCGACGGCGAGGACATCCCCCAGGGCACGCCGGTGACCGTCCCGGCCGGCGGCGTCCTCAAGGTCGGCGCCCCCACGGAACACGGCCTGCGCACGTACGTCCTCTTCGCGGGCGGCCTCGACGTACCCCAATTCCTGGGCAGCGCGAGCACGTTCACACTGGGCCGGTTCGGCGGACACGGCGGCAGGGCGCTGCGACCGGGGGACGTCCTGCACGGCGGGACGATCGCCGAGGGGGCCCCCGCCGACGCGCCGGGAACCCCCGCCGAACCCCCCTCCTTCACCTCCACCTGGCACCTCGCCGTCACCGAAGGCCCGCACGCCGCCCCGGAGTTCTTCACCGAGGCCGACATCCACGACTTCTACGCCGCCGACTGGAAGGTCCACTTCAACTCGGCCCGCACCGGCGTCCGCCTCGTCGGCCCCAAACCCCGCTGGTCGCGCACCGACGGCGGCGAGGCGGGCCTGCACCCCTCCAACATCCACGACACCCCGTACTCGGTGGGCGCCGTCGACTACACCGGCGACATGCCGGTCCTCCTCGGCCCCGACGGCCCCTCCCTCGGCGGCTTCGTCTGCCCGGCGACGATCCTCTCCACGGAACGCTGGAAGCTGGGCCAGCTCCGCCCCGGCGACACGGTCCGCTTCGCCCCGGTCGACGTGACAGGCGCCCCCCGCCCGGAGATTCAGGACGGCGGCATCCTGGCCCACGACGGCGACGTCACCTACCGCCGCAGCGGCGACGACAACCTCCTCGTCGAATTCGGCCCCATGCAACTGGACCTGGCGCTGCGGATGCGCGTCCACGCCCTGATGGAGGCGGTGTCGGAGGCGGCGATCGAGGGCGTCACCGACCTCACCCCCGGCATCCGCTCCCTCCAGATCAAGACGGACCCGGCCCGCCTCCCCCTGTCCGAACTCCTGCCCCGCATCCGCCGGTTGACGGAGGCCCTGCCACCCACCGCCCAACTCACCGTCCCCTCCCGCACGGTCCACCTCCCCCTCTCCTGGGACGACCCCGCGACCCGCGAGGCCATCGCCCGCTACATGGCGGGCGTCCGCGACGACGCCCCCTGGTGCCCCTGGAACATCGAGTTCATCCGCCGCGTCAACGGCCTCGCCACGGTCGACGACGTCCACCGCACGGTCTTCGACGCGGAGTACCTCGTCCTCGGCCTGGGCGACGTCTACCTGGGCGCCCCCGTCGCCACCCCGCTCGACCCCCGCCACCGTCTGGTCACCACGAAGTACAACCCGGCCCGGACCTGGACCGCCGAGAACTCCGTCGGCATCGGCGGCGCCTACCTGTGCGTCTACGGGATGGAGGGGCCCGGCGGCTACCAGTTCGTCGGCCGCACCACCCAGGTCTGGTCCCCCTGGCAGCAGCGCGGCGCCTTCGAACCCGGCAAGCCCTGGCTCCTGCGCTTCTTCGACCGCATCAAGTGGTATCCGGTCGACGGGGACGAACTCCTCGACCTGCGCGCGGACATCACCTCGGGCCGCTTCGTCCCCCGCGTCGAGGAGGGCACGTTCTCCCTGGCGGAGTACGAGGCGTTCCTCGCCGAACACGCCGACTCCATCGCGGAGTTCAGGCGAACCCAGCAGCACGCGTTCGGTGCCGAGCGCGAAGCCTGGGAAGCGGCGGGCGAGTTCGCGCGCGCGGAGGCGGCCGACGCGCCCGCGCCGCCGCCCGCGGAGGTCGAGGTCCCGCCGGGCGGCCGTCTCGTCGAGGCCGAATTCGCGGCGTCCGTCTGGCAGGTGAACGTCCGTCAGGGCGACGAGGTCACCGCCGGGCAGCCCCTCCTGGCCCTGGAGGCGATGAAGATGGAGTCCCGCGTCCACGCCCCGGCCGCCGGTGTCGTCCACGAGATCCTGGCCGGACCGGGCGACCAGGTGGAGGCGGGCACGGCCCTGCTGGTCCTGGCACCGCTCACGGCCACGACCACGACTACGCCCCCGGCCAGCCGAACTCCCGCCCGGTCGGACCAGATCGAACACCCCGCCGAGTCCACCCCGACCACGCACACCCTCACCCCGGCCGCGAACTGAAAGAGGCGCACCCCATGCCCACCCCCCGAGTCCGCGCCACCCTCGTCTGCCGGGTCCGCGCCGCCTACGCCCGTATCGAGGCCGTCGACCGCCCGGAGATCTGGATCGGCCTGCGCCCCCAGGCCGACCTGGAGGCCGAGGCCGAGGCCCTGGAGGCCCGTCTCGCCGCCGGCGACCACCTCCCCCTCGCCGGCCGGCTCCTCGCCGTCAAGGGCAACATCGACGTCGCGGGCCTCCCCACGACGGCCGCCTGCCCCTCGTACGCGTACGACCCTGCGGCGAACGCCCCGGTGGTCGCCCGGCTGCGCGCGGCCGGTGCTCTCGTCCTCGGGACCACCAATCTCGACCAGTTCGCCACGGGTCTGGTCGGCACCCGCTCCCCGCACGGCGCGGTCCGGGGCGCGCACGACCCGGCCCGGATCAGCGGCGGCTCCAGCTCGGGTTCGGCGGTGGCGGTCGCCCTGGGCATCGCGGACCTGGCACTCGGCACGGACACGGCGGGCTCGGGCCGGGTCCCGGCGGCCTTCAACGGCATCGTCGGCCTCAAACCGACGAAGGGCCTGGTCCCGACGGACGGCGTGGTCCCGGCCTGCGCCTCCCTGGACTGCGTCACGGTCTTCGCCCGCACCCTGCGCGAAGCCGAACAGGCCCTCGCCCACATGACCACCGCCCCCAGCCCCACCCCACCCCGCGCCCCCGGCCCCTGGCGCGTCGCCGTCGCCACCCCCGAACACCTCGGCCCCCTCGACGAGGGCTGGCAGGACGCCTACGACGACGCCGTCCGCCGGCTCGCCTCGGCGGGCGCCGAGATCCGCCCCCTCGACCTCACCCCGTTCACCGAAGCGGCGGCCCTCCTCTACGAGGGCGCCTTCGTCGCCGAACGCTACACAGCGGTGGGCCCCTTCATCGAGAAATCCACCCCCGACCTCGACCCCACCGTGGCCACCATCATCACCCGTGCCCGGGACATCCCGGCCCACCAACTCTTCACGGACCAGGCAAGGTTGGCCACCCTCCACACGAAGGCCCTCAAGGAACTGGCCGACGCGGACGCCCTGTTGCTCCCGACCGCCCCAACTCACCCCACCCTGGCCGAAGTAGCGGCCGACCCCTTCACCACCAACGCCCGCCTGGGCCGTTTCACCAACTCCACCAACCTCTTCGACCTGGCCGCCGCCGCAGTCCCCGCCGCCCAGGTGAACGGCCTCCCCTTCGGCGTCATGCTGATAGGCCCGGCCCACACGGACGAACGCCTGGCGAGAATCGCCGAGTTGCTGACACCCGAGGTCCACCTGGCCGTAGTGGGCGCCCACTTGACGGGCCAGCCCCTGAACCCCCAACTCCTGTCCTTGGGCGCAGTCCTGGACCGCACCACGACAACGGCCCCGAACTACCGCATGTACGCCCTGGACACGACCCCACCGAAACCGGGCCTGGTGCACGTAGAAGAAGGGGGAGCAGCCATGGAAACAGAGGTCTGGCGCCTGTCCGCGGAGTCACTGGGCTGCTTCCTGTCAACTCTCCCACGCCCGATGACGCTGGGAAAGGTACAGCTGACAGACGGCACCCAGGTCACGGGTTTCCTCTGCGAACCAGCGGCACTGGAAAACGCAGAGGACATAACGGCGTACGGAGGTTGGCGCCCCTATCTAAACGAACGTGATGGTGAGGTTCTTTAGGGGCGCGGGGAACTGCGCGACAAGCCACGAAGCACCCGCACCCGCCGAACAACCCTCACCCCACCGACGAATAGGCCACCACCCCCCGCAACACCCCCTCAACCGCCTTCCGCGCAGCCTTCGGCACAGTGGACCCCTCCGACGGCGCCGCAGCCGCAACCTGCCCCAGCACATCAATCACCTGCTTGCACCACCGCACAAAGTCCCCGGCCGGCATCTCCGCCTCCCGAAGCACCTCGTCGAGCCCCTTCCCGGAGGCCCACGAGTAGGCGGCCCACGCGAACCCGAGATCCGGCTCCCGCTGCCCCACCCCCTCGGTCTGCCTGATCCGGAACTCCTCCTCCATCCCGTCCAGCCGCCCCCAGATCCGCACCATCTCCCCGAGCGCGGCCTTGGCCGCCCCGGACGGCACCTTGGGAGCCATCGCGTCGTCCCCGACCCGCGCCTCGTACACCAACGCGGAAACGCACGCGGCGAGTTCGGCGGGCGACAGCCCTTCCCACACCCCGGCCCGCAGACATTCGCTGGCGAGCAGGTCGAGTTCGCCGTACAGCCGGGCCAACCGCCGCCCGTGCTCGGTGACTTCGTCCCCGCGCAGATAGTCCAGCTCGGTCAGCAGCGCGACGATCCGGTCGAAGGTCCGGGCGATGGTGTTGGTCCGCCCCTCGATCCGCCGCTCCAGCTGCGAGGTGTCGCGCAGGAGCCGGTAGTACCGCTCGGCCCACCGCGCGTGGTCCTCCCGGTCGGCGCACCCGTGGCAGGGGTGCACGCGCAGCTCCGCGCGGAGCCGGGCGATCTCGCGGTCGTCGGCGGCCTGCGCCCGCTGCTTGCGGGCCCGCTCGGGCGGGATGTGCCCGGCCTTGGCGCGCAGCGCGGACGCGAGGTCGCGCCGGGACTGCGGTGAGCGGGGGTTGAACGTCTTGGGGATGCGCATCCGGTCGAGCGGCTCGATCGGCACGGGGAAGTCGATGGACGCGAGCCGCTTGACCTGCCGTTCGGCGGTCAGGACCAACGGCCGTGGCCCGTCGTGGTGTTCGAACCCGCGATGCCCGTTGGCCCGCCCGGCGGGCAGCCCGGGGTCGAGGACGAGCGCGAGCCCGGCGTACTTCCCGGTGGGGACGTGGATGACGTCACCGGGCTTGAGGCGCTCCAGTGCGACGGCGGCCTCGGCGCGCCGCTGCGCGACCCCCTGCTTGGCCAACTCGGTCTCGCGGTCCTTCAGTTCGCGCCGCAGCCGGGCGTACTCCTCGAAGTCCCCGAGGTGGCAGGTCATCGACTCCTTGTAGCCGTCGAGGCCCTCCTCGTTGCGCTGGACCTGCTTGGAGATCCCGACGACCGACCGGTCGGCCTGGAACTGCGCGAACGACGTCTCCAGCAGCTCCCGGGACCGGTGGCGTCCGAACTGCTCGACGAGGTTGACGGCCATGTTGTACGAGGGCCGGAAACTCGACCGCAGCGGGTACGTCCGCGTCCCGGCCAGGCCGGCGAGGTGCTCGGGGCTCATGGCGCGCTGCCAGAGCACGACCGCGTGCCCCTCGACGTCGATCCCGCGCCGCCCGGCCCGCCCGGTGAGCTGCGTGTACTCGCCCGGCGTGATGTCCGCGTGCTGCTCGCCGTTCCACTTGACGAGCTTTTCGAGGACGACGGACCTGGCGGGCATGTTGATGCCGAGCGCCAGCGTCTCCGTCGCGAAGACGGCCTTGACGAGCCCTCGGACGAACAGTTCCTCGACGACCTCCTTGAAGGTCGGCAGCATGCCCGCGTGGTGCGCGGCGATGCCCCGCTCCAGGCCCTCCAGCCACTCGAAGTAGCCGAGGACGTGGAGGTCCTCGCGGGGGATGGCGGCCGTGCGCTCCTCGACGAGGGCACGGACCTTGGCCCTCGCCTCGTCGTCGTTGAGCCGCAGACCGGCGTACAGGCACTGCTGGACGGCGGCTTCGCAGGCGGCGCGGCTGAAGATGAACGTGATCGCGGGGAGCAGTCCCTCGGCGTCGAGCCGCTCGATGACCTCGGGGCGGCCCGGCGTCCACACGCGCGAGCGGGATCTGCGCTCCCGCTCCCGGTCGGCCTCCCGCATCCGGCCGCGCTTGCGGTCCTGGTAGGAGGGTCTCTGCGCCTCCATGCGGGCGAGGCGGGTGAGGTCGGGGTTGACGGCCTTCTTGCTGCCCTCGCCCTCCTCGAACAGGTCGTACATCCGCCGTCCGGCCAGGACGTGCTGGAAGAGGGGGACGGGGCGGTGTTCGGAGACGATGACCTCGGTGTCGCCGCGGACCGTGTCGAGCCAGTCGCCGAACTCCTCGGCGTTGGAGACGGTCGCGGAGAGGGAGACCAGCGTCACCGACTCGGGGAGGTGGATGATCACCTCTTCCCAGACGGCGCCCCGGAACCGGTCGGAGAGGTAGTGCACCTCGTCCATCACGACGTACCCGAGGCCGAGGAGCGTCTGCGAACCGGCGTACAGCATGTTCCGCAGGACCTCGGTGGTCATCACGACCACCGGGGCGTCGGAGTTGACGCTGTTGTCCCCGGTCAGCAGCCCGACCTTGTCCGCGCCGTAGCGGCGGCACAGGTCGGCGTACTTCTGGTTCGAGAGCGCCTTGATCGGGGTCGTGTAGAAACACTTCTTGCCCTGGCCCAGGGCGAGATGGACGGCGAACTCGCCGACGATCGTCTTGCCCGATCCCGTGGGAGCGGCGACCAGCACCCCCTTCCCCGCCTCAAGCGCCCGACACGCCTCGATCTGGAAGGCGTCGAGCCCGAACTCATACATCTCGCGGAACCCGGCCAGCGCGGTCGCCTGCTCGACAGCGCGCATGCGCGCCGCCGCGTACCGCTCGGCCGGGGAGAGGTCCTCTGTCATCGTGCTTCGAGCGTACCGGCCCCCACTGACAACGGGACGATCATTATCCGGATCGTGGACAAACAGCCCGGCCGGACGGAAACGGCCGGACACTCGGTGAGCGTCCGGCCGTGGCCCGTCGGGCGAGGGCGGTCAGGTGACGTCGTCGTACCCGTTGACCCGGTCGGTGTTGTTCGACTGGCCCGGGAGCGCGCGGGAGGAGCTGACCGACTCGACCTCGCCGATGTCCTGCGGGGTGAGGTCCAGCTCGGACGCCTCGTCGTCCGCCGGGCCCATCTCCTCGCGGCGGCGCTTGCGGCGGTCGTTGAGCAGGGAGACCAGCGTGGCGCAGAAGTAGAGGACCCAGATCGGGCCGGCCAGCGCCAGCATCGTCAGCGGGTCGGTGCTGGGCGTGGCCACCGCGGCGAAGACGGTGATGCCCATGATCATGCCGCGCCACCAGCCGAGCATCCGCTTGCCGGTCAGCACCCCGGTCAGGTTGAGCATCACCAGGAGCAGCGGCAGCTCGAAGGAGAGACCGAAGACGAGCACCATGCGGACGATCAGGTCGAGCAGATCGTCCAGCGGCAGCTGGTTGTCCAGGTCCGCCGGGGAGAACTCCAGGAGGACCTTCGCCATCGTCGGCAGCGTCTTGTAGGCGAAGAACGCGCCGCCGAAGAACAGCGGGGCACCGGTGCCGACGAAGACGTACGCGTATTTCTTCTCGTGCTTGTGCAGACCCGGGGTGATGAACGCCCAGAGCTGGTAGAGCCAGATCGGGGAAGCGAAGATCACACCGGCCATCAGGGAGACCTTGAGGGCGAGCGTGAAGGGGGTCAGCAGACCGTTCAGGACGATGCGGGCGCAGGTTCCGGTGCGCTGCTGCGCCAGCTCGGAGAGGGTGGCGTTGCACCCGACCGAGTCCAGGATCGGGTTCGTGAAGAACTCGATGATGTCCTTGTAGAAGAAGGCGGCGACGATCGTGACGACGACGATCGCCAGGACAGCCTTGGCGAGCCGGTTGCGCAGCTCACGCAGATGTTCCGCGAGGGGCATCCGCCCCTCGGGGTCCTTCTCCTTCTTGCGGGCAGACTTGAGCAACCCACGTTCCCATCTCGTGCGGTGGGCCGGAGTTCACCGGCCCTGCGTCAGCGCTGCGTGGAGTCCGTCGGCTCGGTGACCGGGCGGGAGCTGGTCACGTCGCCGGGGGCCGCCTGGATGGTGCGCTGCGCATTGGCCTGGTCACCCGGGGTGGGCGGGGCGGCCGAGGTGGTGGCGGAGTTGCCGCCCTCCTCCTTCATCGCCTTGGCCTCGCTCTTCAGAATCCGCGCGGACTTCCCGAGGGAGCGGGCCATGTCCGGAAGCTTCTTCGCGCCGAACAGCAGGATGATGACGACGAGGATGAGAATGATCTCGGGGGCTCCGAGCCTTCCGAACATAAGTCTTTACCTTCTCACCGAGGCGGCTGGGTGGGGATGCTGTGCGACCGGTCGGACAGGTGTCCGAACGATCGTGCTCTCAGCGATCGTAACTCCCGGGGGTGAACGTCAGGCAATCCCCGTGCGTACTCCCTGTTCCGCGAATCGGGCCTCGTTCTCCGGTCCGCGACCAGCAGCGTACCCGCCGCACCCGTCGGCGCGGGAGGGAGAAGTCGCCCAAATCGCATCCGCCGCCGGACTCACAGAACCATCACAGCGGTACTCACAGCGAGTCGACAGCCCGCGCGGTGCTCACCGCGGCCCTCTCCAGGTCCTCGGCGGCCCGCCCGATCCGCTCCGCCGACGCCGCGACCTGCGCCCCGAGCCGCCGCGCCTCCACGAACACCCGCACCGCGAGCACCCCCAGCACGAGCAGCCCGAGGAAACCCACAGCAACCGCGACCATCGCCCAGAACATGCCCCGAGCGTAGCGCTCCCCCAGGCACCCGGTGACGGGCGGCCACCGGACACCCCCGAGAACCCCTACGCCCCCTGCAACCGCAGCGTCCGCACCCCGCCCTCCACCAGCAGCCCCACGATCCGCTCCCCCGCCGGCTTGCGCACCGTCTCCTCGCACACGGGGCACGTGAACGAGTAGAACGTCGTCCTGCTGCTCCCCCCGATCGCGAGCATCAGCGCGGACGCCTCCAGCTCGAACCGCCCCCGGCACTCAGGACACCCCGCGGTGAACACGACCGGCGTGACCGCCTCGATTCCCACGTCCTTCATACCCGCGAACGCGGTCGCCACCGTCATCTCCGGCCCCCCGGACGACTCGCTCACCCCGCCACTCCCCTCGTCCCGGCCTCGTCGTACCCGGCCAGCGCCGCCCGCGCGGCCTCACGGGCGCTGTCCGCGAGGTCCTGCGGCGCCACGATCCGCCCGTCGGCGCCCAGCCGCAGCGCGAGCCGCCGCAGGGACGCCGGATCGGGTGTGCGCAGCGTGATCCGCAGCCCCCCGTCGGGCAGCTCCTCCGCGCTGTCGTGCGGGTAGTACTCGGCGACCCAGCGGCCCCCGGGCCCCACCTCGACGACGACCTCCGGGTCCTCCGCGGCGGGCTGCACGAGCCCCAGCGACAGATCCCGCAGCTCCACCTCGGGCGGCGCCGACGGCTCGTCGAGGATCTTGATCTCGGCGACCCGGTCCAGCCGGAACGTCCGCCGCGCCTCCGAGCGCCGGCACCACGCCTCGACGTACGTGTGCCCCACGCTGACCAGGCGGATCGGGTCGATCTCCCGCTCCGTGACCTCGTCACGGGCCGGCGAGTAGTAGCGCATCCACAGCCGGCGCCGCTCGGCGATCGCCCGGTCGACCTCGGCGAAGACCCCGCCCTCGGACTCGAACGTCACCGACAGCCGCGCGCTCGCCCCGGCCGCCTCACCGGCCGCCGCCTCCACCTTCGCGGTCGCCCGCACCAGCGCCTGCCGGTCGCCCTCGCGCAGCCCCGGCAGCGTGGCGACCGCGCGCGCGGCGACCAGCAGCGCCGTCGCCTCGTCCGCCGCGAGCCGCAGCGGCTCCGCGACATCGTCGGGGTTGTGCCACCAGATGTGCTCGCCGTCCGTGTCGATGTCCAGGAGGTCGCCGCCCCGGAAACTCGTCCCGCACATCGGCAGCACGTCCAGGTCGGCGACAAGCTCCTCCTCGCTGATCCCGAACGCCCGCGCCACGTCCTCGACGCGCGCGCCGGGCCGCTCCCTCAGATACGTCACCAGCGACAGCATCCGCCGCGTCTGGTCGATCGCGTTCACCGGCCGTACCGGCTTGCCCGCCATGCTCTCCCCGTCCCCCTCAGCCCTTGGCCACGGCCCGCAGCCGGTCCACGACGTCCGCCCGCAGCTCGGCCGGCCCGACGACCACGACATCCGGCCCGAACTCCACCAGCCAGGCGTCCAGACCGTGCCCGTACGGAATCTCCAACTCGTCCCAGCCGTCCCCGAGTTCCCGGACCGCCGTCGCTTTCGCCCGAAGGGGGTAACCGGCCCCGGCCCGCAGCCGGATCACCGCACTGCGGTCCGCGCCCTCCCCGGCCCAGCCCGCCACGGTCTCCCGCACGGTGACGACGTCCGGAACCGGCACGGTGTACCCGGTCCCCCGCGACCGCACCCGCCCGGTGATCCGCGACAGCCGGAACACCCGCTCCGCGCCCCGGTCCCGGTCGAACCCGGCGAGATACCAGTGCCCGCGCCAGCACTCCAGCGCCCACGGCTCCACATGCCGCGGCTCCGGCCGCGCGGCGGTCGCCTTCCGGTACTCGAAGACCACCGGACGACGGTCCCGGCACGCCAGCATCAACGGCTCGAACGCCGCCTCGTGCACCGGGATACGCGGCTCCAGGGCCCCGTGCGCCTCGTACGGGTCGACGTCCTCCGGCAGCCCGGCCGCACGCAGCTTCTGGAGCGCGCCCGACGCGGCGCCGGCCAGCCTCGCCTGCTGCCACACCTTCGCGGCGAGCCCCAACGCGGCGGCCTCCTCCGCGTCCAGGGTGATCGGCGGCAGCCGGTTGCTGTCCCGGCGGGCCAGATAACCGACCTCGCCGTCCAGGTTCTCCACCGTCTCGATGACCAGCCCGAGTTCGCGCAGATCGTCCTTGTCGCGCTCGAACATCCGGTTGAAGGCGTCGTCCACACCCGCCGCACCCTCACCCGGCCTGCCGGTCACACCCCCGCCCGACCTACCGGTCTCGACGTAAGCCTCGATGGATTCCCGCAACTCCCGTTTGCTGAGCGGTCTGCGCGTCCCCAGCAGACACAGCGCCAGGTTCATGAGCCGCTCGGCCTTGGCAATGGCCATCGACGCCCTTCGCCTTTCCTATGGTGCTTCCGACGGATGACCGTACCGCCCCGCGCCGCCCGGACAAAAGCCGAGGCCCATGCCCGTACAGGCATGGGCCTCACCCGGTCGCTACCGGTCGTGCGCCGCTCAGACCGCGATCAGGTCCACCACGAAGATCAGGGTGGAGCCGGCGGGGATCGCCGGGGTCGGGCTCTGGGCGCCGTAGCCCAGGTGCGGCGGGATGGTCAGCTGACGGCGACCGCCGACCTTCATGCCCTGCACGCCCTGGTCCCAGCCCTTGATGACCCGGCCGGCACCCAGCGGGAACTTGAAGGCCGAGCCGCGGTTCCAGCTCGCGTCGAACTCCTCGCCGGTCGCGAAGGTGACGCCCACGTAGTGCACGGTCACGGTCTGACCGGCCTGCGCGACCTCGCCGTCACCCTCCCAGATGTCCTTGATCTCCAGGTCCGCCGGCGGCTGACCCTCGGGAAAGTCGATCTCGGGCTTCTCGATGCTCACGTCAAACTCCTGGTCGTTCACAAAAAGGCAACCCGCACAGTCTTACATCTTGCGCCACGTCCTGAAGAAGCCAGGCGGTGTCAGGAAGAGGCGAGGATGTCCACCGTGAACACCATCGTCGACGTCTTCTCGATACCGCTGTCCGCCGGCGGGTTGTCGGCGTAGCCCAGCGCCGGCGGGACGACGATGACGACGCGGCTGCCGACCTTCTTGCCCGTCAGCCCCTGCGCCCAGCCCTTGACGACCTGCTGGAGCGAGAACGACGTCGGCTGGTCACGCTTGTACGACGAGTCGAACTCCTTGCCGGTCTCCCACACGACGCCCTTGTACTGCACGACCAGCGTGCTGTCCGCCTTCACCACCGCGCCGTCGCCCTCGATGACGTAGTTCGCCACCAGCTCCTTCGGTGCGGCCGACTTGGGGATCTCCACCGAGGGCGCCTTGCCGTCCGTGTTCGTCCCGACCTTCGGCAGCGCCGCGTCGTCCTGCGCGACGTCCTTGCCCTTCGCGGAGGACTTGCCGTTGAACGTGTCCTGCACGTCCACCACGAACACCAGCGTGTCCGTGCCCTTGATGCCCGCCTGCGACTGGCCCGCCGAGCCGTACCCCCAGGTCGGCGGCACCGAGAACTCCACCCGGCTGCCCGTCTTCTTCCCCGCCAGCGCGTACCGCCAGCCGTCGATGATGCTGCCCTGCGCGAGCTGGATGAACAACGGGGTCTTACGGTCGTAGGAGTTGTCGAACACCTTCGCCGTGTCCCAGATCTGGCCCAGGTAGTGCGCCCACACGAAATCGCCCTCGGCGATCGTCTTCCCACCACCCGCGACCAGCGTCTTCACCGCGAGCTGGTCCGACGGCGAACCGGAACCCTTCGCCACGGTCGGCTTCTCACCGAACTTCTGACCCGCCGTCACGGCCGGCAGCGGACCGTCCACGATCTTCGGCGCCGGAGCTGCCGACGGGGACTCCGAGGCGGACTGCGACGCGCTGTCGCTCGCCTTCTTCGAGTCGGACTTGTCGTCGCCACAGCCGGCGAGCGTGACCAGTCCCACGGGGACGGCGGCGAGGATGAGGGAGCGTCGGCGCACGGTGGAAGCCTCGTAATCGGTCGATCTTGTGGATGGCGTGCGCGCAACTCTACGGCGTGCAAAGGGCGCCGTACGGAAAACGTACGGCGCCCGTGTTGCGTTCCGGCCTGTCACCGGAACGTGTCCCTCACATCCCGGCGATCAGCTTCTCCACCCGGTCGTCGACCGAACGGAACGGGTCCTTGCACAGGACCGTCCGCTGCGCCTGGTCGTTCAGCTTCAGATGCACCCAGTCGACCGTGAAGTCCCGGCGCTGCTCCTGCGCCCGCCGGATGAAGTCACCGCGCAACCGGGCCCGAGTGGTCTGCGGGGGCACCGACTTGCCCTCGAAGATCTTCAGGTCGTTGCAGATCCGCGCCGCCTGCCCCTTGCGCTCCAGCAGGTAGTACAGACCCCGGCGACGGTGGATGTCGTGGTACGCGAGATCGATCTGCGCCACCCGCGGATGCGACATCGTCATGTTGTGCTTGGCCCGGTACCGCTCGATCAGCTGGTACTTCATCACCCAGTCGATCTCGGTCCCGATCCGGTCCAGGTCCTCCGCCTCGATCGCGTCGAGCGTCCGGCCCCACAGCTCCAGGACCTGCTCGACCGTCCCCGTGCGGATACCGCGCCGCTCGCAGAAGTCGACGGCCTTCTCGTAGTACTCGCGCTGCACCTCCAGCGCCGACGCCTCCCGCCCGCTCGCCAGGCGCACCTTGCGGCGGCCCGTGATGTCGTGACTGACCTCACGGATCGCCCGGATCGGGTTCTCCAGCGTCAGATCCCGCATGACCGTGCCCGCCTCGATCATCCGCAGCACCAGGTCGGTCGCGCCGACCTTCAGCAGCATCGTCGTCTCCGACATGTTCGAGTCGCCCACGATCACATGCAGCCGGCGGTAGCGCTCCGCGTCCGCGTGCGGTTCGTCACGGGTGTTGATGATCGGCCGGGACCGGGTCGTCGCCGAGGAGACGCCCTCCCAGATGTGCTCCGCGCGCTGGCTCACGCAGTACACAGCGCCCCGCGGGGTCTGGAGCACCTTGCCCGCCCCGCACAGCAGCTGACGCGTCACCAGGAACGGGATCAGGATGTCGGCGAGACGGGAGAACTCCCCGTGTCTCGCGACCAGATAGTTCTCGTGGCAGCCGTAGGAGTTACCGGCCGAGTCCGTGTTGTTCTTGAAGAGGTAGACGTCGCCCGCGATTCCTTCCTCGTGCAGGCGCCGTTCCGCGTCCACCAGAAGTCCTTCGAGAATGCGCTCGCCGGCCTTGTCGTGAGTCACCAGCTCGGTCACGTTGTCACATTCGGGTGTCGCGTATTCGGGGTGCGAACCCACATCCAGATAGAGGCGGGCTCCGTTCCGCAGAAAGACATTGCTGCTGCGGCCCCATGACACGACACGGCGGAAGAGGTACCGCGCCACCTCGTCAGGAGACAGACGCCGCTGTCCCCTGAACGTGCACGTGACGCCGTACTCGTTCTCCAGCCCGAAAATGCGGCGGTCCATGACTGAACATTACGCCCGATCGCCGGAACTGAAACGGGGTTCGACGGCACGGTTCAGATCATTTTCCGACGACACCACGACCACCGCGCGAACAGCCGGCGCTTCCATTACCCTCCTCGTCGCCAGCAAAACCAGCAGCGCGGCAAAACCCGCGACGGACGGCACCGCGAACCCCCACAGCGTGCCGCCCGCCTCCACCACCGACCCGGTCACCCCCGTCCCCACCGACTGGCCCACCGTGAACATCGTCACCAGCCACGAGAACGCCTCCGTCACCGTCCCCCGCGGCGCGTACCGGTCCACCAGGACGAACGAACACGTGATCGCCGGCGCCAGGAACACCCCCGCCAGCGCCGACAACGCCACCATCGCCACCGCGCCGGGCCGCAGCATCAACGGCACGTAACACACCGCCAGCAGCGCCACGATCACCCGCAGCCGCCGCTGCGGCGACCCCGGCCACGACCGCGCCCCGTACACCGTCCCGCCCACCAGCGCCCCCAGCCCCAGCGCCGCCAGCATCCACCCGTACACCGCGTCCCCGCCGTGACCGTCCGCGTACGGCACCGACGCCACCGTGATCGACCCCAGCGCCACCCCGATGAACACACACGCCCCCAGCAGCGCCAGCAGCGGACGCGACCGCAGCGCGCCCAGCCAGTGCGCCTCACGCGGCGCCGACCGCCACGTACGCGACGGCGGCGACACCACCACCGACAGCGCCCCCACCACCCCCACCGCGTTGATCACCAGCAGCGCCGCCCGCTCCGACCACACCGACGCGCACACCGTCACCAGCAGCGGCCCGACCGTGAACATCGCCTCCTGCGCCACCGAGTCCATCGCGTACGCCGTGTGCACCTGGTCCTCGCGCTTGAGCACCGACGGCCACAGCGCCCGCAGACCGCCCTCCAGCGGCGGCGTCAGCAGCCCCGCGGCCACCACCGCCGCACAGGCCAGCCACAGGGGCTCCAGGCCGCTCCAGGCGAACACCGCCATCCCCGCCGCCGCGCCCAGCGCCGCCGGCAGCTGCACACGCGGCTGCCCGCGCAGATCCACCAGCCGCCCCAGCACCGGCTGGCCCACCGCGTTCGCCACGCCGTACACCGCCGCCAGCACGCCCGCCAGGCCGTACGAGCCGCCCTCAGCGCGCGTGAACAGCACGATCCCGATCGCCGCCGTCGCGCACGGCAGCCGGCCCACCAGCGTGCCGACCAGCAGCCGCAGCGCGTACCGCGTCCGCGCCACCTCCGCGTACCCCGCCAGTCCCCCGGCCATCCCGCCTCCCACCGTGCACGTGTTACGTATAACGTCCAGGGTCATACGTACCATGACCCCAGACCACCGGTCCAGACCGGGACCGGAACGCCAGGAGGCGACGACCCACAGCGGAGGCAGACCCACGGTGGCCCGCAACACCACGCGCCCCACGAGCCGCGACGTCGCCCACGCCGCCGGAGTCTCCCAGGCCGCCGTCTCCCTCGTCCTCGGCGACAAATGGCGCGGCAGAGTCTCCGAACCCACCGCCGAACGCGTCCGCCAAGCCGCCCACGACCTCGGCTACCGCCCCAACCTCGCCGCCCGCAACCTCCGCCTCGGCCACACCCGCACCATCCTCCTCGTCGTCCCCGCCCTCACCACCGAATTCTTCGCCGGCGTCTACACCGGCGCCGCCCGCATCGCCGCCCAGCACGGCTTCGGCCTCGTCCTCTACCCCTCCCCCGAAGGCATCGGCCCCGCCCGCAACCCCTTCGCCAGCGCCCAGGCCGCCCTCGACGGCGTCATCGCCTCCTCCATGGCCGCCGACGCCCTCACCGCCATCCGCGGCGACCAGCTCCCCCTCGTCATGCTCGACAGCGACCCCCACGGCAGCCTCGGCGCCGCCACCGTCAACCTCGACATCGCCGACGGCACCCGCCAGATCGCCGACCACCTCCTCGGCCTCGGCCACCACCACTTCCTCCACCTCGCCGCCGACGTCCCCTCCTGGACCTTCCAGGTCCGAGCCGACACCCTCGCCGAACGCCTCACCACCGTCCCCGGCACCACCCTGCGCACCACCCGCTCCCCCATGGCCATCGAAGACGCCCGGCACGCCGTCACCCACGCCCTCCGCGACGGCCCCCACCCCACCGCCGTCGTCTGCGACGACGACAAACTCGCCGCCGGCGCCTACAAAGCCCTCCGCCGCCTCGGCCTGCGCGTCCCCGACGACATCTCCGTCACCGGCCTCGACGACCTCGCCCTCGCCACCGCCATCGACCCCGAACTCACCACCGTCCGCCTCGACGCCGAACTCTTCGGCGAACGCGGCATGCACGCCCTCCTCGCCGTCCTCGACGGCCGCACCCCCGACCAGGGCGACATCCCCGTCCACCTCGTCGTCCGCGGCTCCACCGCACCCCCGCCGCCCCGCCCCTGAAACACCCCGTGCCCCAGCCGGAGAACCCGGCCGGGGCACGTACAGGGAAAAAAGAGGCCGACTACTCCTCGCCGGAATCCCCCGAACCGGCGGAACCCTCGGCCTCCTCGGCGCTCTCCGCCTCCGTCGCCGGACCCTCCGCCTCCAGCAGACGCGACAGCTGCGGACCCACGATCCGCTTGAACTTCCGCTGCTGCGGACGCGTACGGTCCAGGACCGCCACCTCAAGACGCTCGGCCGGAATCTCCCGCTGCGTGCCGTTCGCCTCCCGCGACAACGCCTGCACCGCCAGCTTCAGCGCCTCCGCCAGACTCATCCCGTCACGGTGCCGCTGATCCAGATAGTTGCTGATCAGCTCCGCGTTCCCGCCCACCGCGACCGAGCCGTGCTCGTCCACGATCGAACCGTCGTGCGGCAACCGGTAGATCTGGTCACCCTCGACCGTCTCACCGACCTCCGCGACCACCAGCTCCACCTCGTACGGCTTCTCCGCCGACGACGAGAAGATCGTCCCCAGCGTCTGCGCGTACACGTTCGCAAGCCCCCGGGCCGTCACATCGTCCCGGTCGTACGTGTACCCACGCAGATCCGCGTACCGCACACCACCGATCCGCAGGTTCTCGTACTCGTTGTACTTACCGGCCGCCGCGAAACCGATCCGGTCATAGATCTCGCTGAACTTGTGCAGCGCGCGCGACGGATTCTCGCCGACGAACACGATGCCGTCGGCATACTGCAAGACGACCAGACTCCGGCCCCGCGCGATGCCCTTACGGGCGTACTCCGCGCGGTCCGCCATCGCCTGCTGGGGAGACACATAGAACGGCGTCGACACCGGTTACCCGTCCTTTTCTGATTCTGACTCTGAGAGGGTCACTCGATCACTGACAAGAAACGGAGATCCACCGCTACAGCAGCGCGGCCCGCGGGCCGTCCGGCTGCTCCAGCCGCCTCTCCAGCACCGAACGCGCGATGTCGGCGGCCTCCGCGTCCGTCAGCCGGCGGAAACCCTCGTCGGTGATGACCGTGACGATCGGATAGATCCGGCGCGCCACGTCCGGACCGCCCGTCGCCGAGTCGTCGTCCGCCGCGTCGTACAGCGCCTGCACCACCAGCGTCGTCGCCTCGGACTCCGACAGACCGTCACGGAACAGCTTCTTCAGCGCGCCCCGCGCGAAGATCGAACCCGAGCCGACCGCCGAGTAGTTGTGCTCCTCGGAACGGCCGCCCGTCACGTCGTAGCTGAAGATGCGGCCCTTCGCGCGGTCCACGTCGAAACCGGCGAACAGCGGGACGACCGCGAGGCCCTGCATCGCCATGCCCAGGTTCGACCTGATCATCGTCGACAGGCGGTTCGCCTTGCCCTCCAGCGAGAGCTGGGCGCCCTCCACCTTCTCGAAGTGCTCCAGCTCCAGCTGGAACAGCTTCACCATCTCCACGGCGAGGCCCGCCGTGCCGGCGATCCCGACCGCCGAGTACTCGTCCGCCGGGAACACCTTCTCGATGTCCCGCTGGGCGATCATGTTCCCCATCGTCGCGCGGCGGTCACCCGCGAGGATCACCCCGCCCTGGAACGTCACCGCGACGATCGTCGTCCCGTGCGGGGCCTCGATCACGCCCTGAACCTGGGGCAACTGCCTGTTCCCCGGGAGCAGTTGCGGCTGATGCGCCGACAGGAAATCCATGAACGAGGAGGACCCGGGCGTCAGGAAGGCAGCTGGTAGACGCCCGGTGCCACGAGTGTTGGCTTCCACGAGATTCCTTCCAGGTAGGCGGCCGCCCGACGAACCGCATCGGGGTCGTCCCCCAACTTGCCGATGGCCGAATTGCAGTTGAAGCACAGTACGCCACGGACCCTACCCGTCTCATGGCAGTGATCCACATGAACGGCGGGGGCTTTCAGGCAGATGACACAGAGCCCTTTCTGCTCCGCGATCATCTCGTCGCGCTGGGCTTCGGTGAGGTTGTAGTTGCGCTTGAGGTGACGCTGCCGCCCTTCGATCGCCCGGCACGGCTTACATCGGCCGGCCAGGCCGTCCGACGACTTCCGGTGCCGGTGGAAATCGCTGTGCGGCTTGTACTCCCCGCAGGTCCGACAGAGCTTGTGACCCGCCGGGACGTCAGCCTTCTCCCACACCTTCTTACCCATGGCCTCCCGACGGCGCCGGTAGTGCGCGGCACCATACTCGGCCACGCACTCCCGGCACCGGGCCTGAAGGCCGTCCCGCCGGTTCTTGTCCTTCGCGAACGACTTGAGCGGCAGATCCCGCCCGCAACCCGAGCAGTGCTTCGCGTTGGATTCGTCCATAACCTTCGACCCCCGTCACCTTCGATTCGAAGGTCAATTCGGACTATTCCCCACCTTTCTGAACAAATCCACGAACGAAGTCCTCTGCATTCTCCTCAAGTACGTCGTCGATTTCATCCAAAACCGAGTCGACGTCGTCGCTCAGCTTCTCGTGTCGTTCCTTGAGGTCTTCCGAGCCCGACGTCTCCGCCGCCTGCTCCTCGGCCTCTTCGTTCGTCCGGGTCGCCTTCTGCTGGCCGCCGCCGGTGTCCTTGGTCGCCATGAACCTTCACCCCGCTCAGTTTCGCCCGATATGCCAGTGTGATCAGACCCTACAATCCGGGTCCGACATCGGCCCCGCAGTTGGTACAACGCGCGGGGGCCACCTCGATGATTCCCGGAGGAGGGGGTTTCCACCCGTCTCCGGGGATCTTGTGTTCAGCCGCCGGACAGCACCCGGACCAGGTCTTCCGCGGTCCGGCACCGGTCCAGCAGCTCCTTGACGTGATTTCGCGTTCCGCGTAGTGGTTCCAGGGTTGGGACACGCTGGAGGCTGTCGCGCCCGGGGAGGTCGAAGATGACCGAGTCCCAGGAGGCGGCGGCGACGTCGTCGGCGTACTGGTCGAGGCAGCGGCCCCGGAAGTACGCCCGGGTGTCCTCCGGCGGCTCCGACTTGGCCCGCTCGACCTCCGCCTCGTCCAGCAGCCGCTTCATCCGCCCGCGCTGCACCAGCCGGTTGTAGAGCCCCTTCTCGGCCCGTACGTCGGCGTACTGGAGGTCGACGAGGTGCAGCCGCGCGGCGTCCCAGTCGAGGTCGTCCCGGCGCCGGTAGCCCTCCATGAGCTCCTTCTTGGCGACCCAGTCGAGCTCCCCGGCGAGGCTCATGGGGTCGTTCTCCAGCCGGGTGAGGGTGTCCTCCCAGCGGGCGAGGACGTCCTTGGTCTGCTCGTCGGCGTCGGCGCCGTAGCGTTCCTCGACGTATTTGCGGGACAGCTCGTAGTACTCCATCTGGAGTTGTACGGCGGTGAGCGTGCGTCCGCTGCGGAGGGTGACGAGGCGCTGGAGGCTGGGGTCGTGGGAGACCTGGTGGAGGGTGCGGACGGGCTGGTCGACGGCGAGGTCGACGGCGATGAAGCCGTCCTCGATCATCGAGAGGACGAGCGCGGTGGTGCCGAGTTTGAGGTAGGTGGAGATCTCGGAGAGGTTCGCGTCGCCGATGATGACGTGGAGGCGGCGGTATTTCTCCGCGTCGGCGTGGGGTTCGTCGCGGGTGTTGATGATGGGCCGTTTGAGGGTGGTCTCCAGGCCGACCTCGACTTCGAAGTAGTCGGCGCGCTGGCTGATCTGGAAGCCGTGTTCGTGGCCGTCCTGGCCGATGCCGACGCGTCCGGCGCCGGTGAAGACCTGACGGGAGACGAAGAAGGGCGTGAGGTGGCGCACGATGTCCGAGAAGGCGGTCTCGCGCTTCATCAGGTAGTTCTCGTGCGTGCCGTAGGAGGCGCCCTTGTTGTCGGTGTTGTTCTTGTAGAGGTGGATGGGCTGGGCGCCGGGGAGCTGGGCGGCTCGTTCGGCGGCTTCGGCCATGATGCGTTCGCCGGCCTTGTCCCAGAGGACGGCGTCGCGGGGGTTGGTGACTTCGGGCGAGCTGTATTCGGGGTGGGCGTGGTCGACGTAGAGGCGGGCGCCGTTGGTGAGGATGACGTTGGCGAGGCCGATGTCCTCGTCGGTGAGCTGGCTGGCGTCGGCGGCTTCGCGGGCGAGGTCGAAGCCCCGGGCGTCGCGCAGGGGGTTCTCCTCCTCGAAGTCCCAGCGGGCCCGGCGGGCCCGGTGCATCGCCGCGGCGTAGGCGTTGACGATCTGGGACGAGGTGAGCATGGCATTGGCGTTGGGGTGGCCGGGGACGGAGATGCCGTACTCCGTCTCGATGCCCATTACTCGCCGTACGGTCATGCGGCCCTCCTTGCCCGGCGGCGCCCGTGGTGGGCGTCGCTCAAGTACCGCTGGTGCCTCGGTGCGTGTGCGGTGCCCGTCCCCGCACTGTGCGACTCGGCGGTACGAAAGAGCCTAGAACGCCTGCGCGCCGGCGGGGAGATCATTTGCGTCATTGCATGGTTCCGGCTTGTTGGCCGGATTGTTCGTTGTGCGGGTGGATAAAACGGGGCGGCTGCGAGTGCCCGGGGGCACCCGCAGCCGCCCTGTCTTCTTTACAGGTACTGTCCGGTGTTCGCCACCGTGTCGATGGAGCGTCCGGTGTCGGCGCCCTGCTTTCCGGTGATGAGGGTGCGGATGTAGACGATCCGTTCGCCCTTCTTTCCGGAGATGCGGGCCCAGTCGTCGGGGTTGGTGGTGTTGGGGAGGTCCTCGTTCTCCTTGAACTCGTCCACGCATGCCTGGAGGAGGTGGGAGACGCGCAGGCCCTTCTGTTCCTTGTCGAGGAAGTCCTTGATCGCCATTTTCTTGGCGCGGCCGACGATGTTCTCGATCATGGCGCCGGAGTTGAAGTCCTTGAAGTAGAGGACTTCTTTGTCTCCGTTGGCGTAGGTGACTTCGAGGAAGCGGTTTTCCTCGGATTCGGCGTACATGTGCTCGACGGCGGTCTGGATCATGCTGTCGACGGTGACCGTCTTGCTGCCGCCGTGTTCGCCGAGGTCGTCGGCGTGCAGGGGGAGGCGTTCGGTGAGGTATTTGCCGAAGATGTCCTTGGCGGCCTCGGCGTCGGGGCGTTCGATCTTGATCTTCACGTCGAGGCGGCCGGGGCGCAGGATGGCGGGGTCGATCATGTCCTCGCGGTTGGAGGCGCCGATCACGACCACGTTCTGGAGGCCCTCGACGCCGTCGATCTCGGCGAGGAGCTGGGGGACGATGGTGTTCTCCACGTCCGAGCTGACGCCGGAGCCGCGGGTGCGGAACAGCGATTCCATCTCGTCGAAGAAGACGATGACGGGGGTGCCTTCGCTGGCCTTCTCGCGGGCTCGCTGGAAGACGAGGCGGATCTGCCGCTCGGTCTCGCCGACGTATTTGTTGAGGAGTTCGGGGCCCTTGATGTTGAGGAAGAAGCTCTTGCCCTGGGCCTGGCCGGTGACTTCGGCGACCTTTTTGGCCAGCGAGTTGGCGACGGCTTTGGCGATGAGCGTCTTGCCGCATCCGGGGGGGCCGTAGAGCAGGACGCCCTTGGGCGGGCGGAGTTCGTGCTCCTTGAAGAGGTCCGGGTACAGGTAGGGCAGTTCGACCGCGTCGCGGATGGCCTCGATCTGTCCGCCGAGGCCGCCGATCTGTTCGTAGCCGATGTCGGGGACTTCTTCGAGGACGAGTTCCTCGACCTCGCTCTTGGGCACGATCTCGTAGACGTAGCCGGAGCGGGGTTCGAGGAGGAGGGCGTCGCCGGGCCGGATGGTGACGTCGAGCAGGGGCTCGGCGAGTCGTACGACCCTCTCCTCGTCGGTGTGGCCCTGGACGAGGGCGCGTTCGCCGTCCTCCAGGATCTCCTTGAGGGTGACGATGTCGCCGACGCTCTCGTACTCCATGGCCTCGACCACGTTGAGTGCTTCGTTGAGCATCACTTCCTGGCCGCGCCTGAGGTCGTCGAGGTCGACGCTCGGGCTGACGTTCACGCGGAGTTTGCGGCCTCCGGTGAAGATGTCGGCGGTGCCGTCCTCGGTGGCCTGGAGGAAGACTCCGAAGCCGGCCGGGGGTTGGGCGAGCCGGTCGACCTCCTCCTTGAGGGCGACGATCTGGTCGCGGGCCTCGCGGAGCGTGTTGGCGAGTCGTTCGTTCTGGGCGGACACGCCGGCCAGGTTGGTCTGTAGCTCGACGATCCGCTCTTCGAGAATCCTCGTGTGCCGCGGAGAGTCGGCGAGCTTGCGGCGCAGGACGGCGATCTCCTGCTCAAGGTAGGCAATCTGCCCGGACGGGTCGTCGGACCCTCGTCCCGGGCGGATGCCGCGGTTCATGTCGTCGTCGTGGGCTGCCACGGTCCTCACCTCCTCCATGGGGAGCTGGACGCTTCCAGACCCTACCTGGGTGGGTGTCGGTTGAAACCCCTAGATCACAAAGACGGTCGGGGTGTGTCCGATCTTCACCCTTGCGCTCTCCCTCACGCCAGGGGAATACCCACCGAACATGATTGGGAAGCGGGTCCGGGTAGGGTCGAAGTGTTCAACGGCGGTCAGAGCCTGCATGGTTCCCGTGGGGCTCGGTGTTAAACGGCGGGAGTCTCGGGAGTGGTGGACGTGGTCGCGGAGGCGGGTGCGCTGGAGGTCTGGATCGACCAGGATCTCTGCACGGGGGACGGGATCTGCGCGCAGTACGCGCCGGAGGTGTTCGAGCTCGACATCGACGGTCTGGCGTATGTGCGGGGTCCGGGTGAGGAGCTGTTGCAGGCGCCGGGTGCGGTGGCGCCGGTTCCGTTGCCGTTGTTGGCGGATGTGGTGGATTCGGCGCGTGAGTGTCCGGGCGAGTGCATTCATGTACGGCGCGTTTCGGACAGCGTGGAGGTGTACGGCCCGGACGCGGAGTGACCGGAAGGTCACCCCGGGTGGTCTCAGACGCTGCGGGCGCCGGCGGGTGTCGAGCGGACGAAAGCGCCGCTCTTCCACCGCCACTGCGCGTCGCTCTTCACGTCGGGGCAGCAACTGGGCACGTCCGGCGTGGAGTAGCCGAGGAGCGTGGCGCGTACGGCGCCGTCGGTGACGGTGAGGGTGGTCACCGTGTTGCGGTCCTTCGGCGTGACGAGGGTGGCGACGACGCGCGGTGCGCTGTCCTTCGGGCCCTGGGTGATGACGTACACGGCGTCGGGCGGGGTGCCCATGGGGGCGTCGCAGTGGACGACGGCGACGGTCTCGGGCCTGCCGTCGCCGTCGAGGTCGCCGGCGGCCTGTTTGACGACCAGTGCCTTCACGGGGCCGCAGTCCAGGGGGAACTTCACTCCGGCGACCGAGGGGGCGACGGCGGGTCTGTCGTCCGCCTTCGTCGTGGGTGTGGGCTGTGCGGCGGTCGCGGGGCCGGGCTGGAGCACCGAGGAGAGGGCGACGACTCCGGCGATCGCCGTGGCGGTCGCGACCCAGTGGATGGGCCGGGTGTGCGTGTGGGCCAGTTCCGGGACGACGGGGTGCTGCACGAGTGCGCGTCTCCTGTGGGGCTGTGCCGAAAGGGGGGCGGGAGTGCCAGCATCGTGCCACAGGGGGCGGGGCGGGGGAACGGCGGGGTGATGGTCGTACGAGCCGTAGGTACGACGATGCCGTGGCGGGGTTCCTGTCGAATTCGCGGGAACTCCGCCACGGCATGAGGCGTTGTGCGGGGTAAGTCGGAGGGGAGGGTCAGCGTTCGCCGACGCCGCCGTCGGCATTGGGGCCGGAGTAGTCCTCGCCGTAGGCGCCCTTGGCGGGGCGGCGGCGGCGCATGGGCGGCTCGACGCCGTCGGCGAGACGGCGGGCCGTCAGGAGGAAGCCGGTGTGGCCGATCATGCGGTGGTCGGGGCGGACGGCGAGACCCTCGATGTGCCAGTTGCGGATCATCGACTCCCAGGCGCTCGGCTCGTTGAAGCAGCCGATCTCGCGGATGGACTCGACGGTCCGGGCGAGCTGGGTGGTGGTCGCGACGTAGCAGCAGACGATGCCGCCGGGGACGAGGGCCTTGGAGACGGCCTCCAGGCACTCCCAGGGGGCGAGCATGTCGAGGATGACGCGGTCGACGTCGGTGTCGGACAGGTTGTCCTGGAGGTCGCCGACGGTGAGCTGCCAGGCGGGGTGGGGGCCGCCGAAGTAGCGCTCCACGTTCTGCTGGGCGATCTCCGCGAAGTCCTCGCGGCGCTCGTAGCTGTGCAGCATGCCCTGGTCGCCGACGGCGCGCAGCAGGAAGCTGCTGAGCGAGCCGGAGCCGACGCCTGCTTCGACGACGCGGGCGCCGGGGAAGATGTCGGCGAAGGCGAGGATCTGTCCCGCGTCCTTCGGGTAGACGACGGCCGCCCCGCGGGGCATGGACAGGACGTAGTCGGGGAGCAGGGGGCGCAGCGCGAGATAGGCGACGTTCCCGGTGGTGCGGACAACGCTGCCCTCGGGTGCGCCGATCAGTTCGTCGTGCGGGAAGGAACCCTTGTGGGTGTGGAAGTTCTTCCCGGCTTCGAGCGTGAACGTGTAGTGACGGCCCTTGGGGTCGGTCAGCTGAACCTGGTCCCCGACCTTGAAGGGCCCGCGCCTGCGGGCGGCACCGGTCGGTTCGGACATGTGAACAGCCTACCGGGGTTTGTGGAGGCCGCCGACCACTCGCGGCCCGCCCCGGGCCGGTCCTCAGTTGGGGCGGGCCATCGCCTTCACGAACGCGCGTTCCACGTCGGCGGCGGACAGGACGCCGTAGATCTCGCCGGTGTCCTCGACGACGAGATACTCGGTGGCGGGGGTGGCGCGCAGGACGTCGAGGAGGTCCTCGCCGGCGAGTTCGGCGGAGACGCGCATGCCGTCGGTGAGGTCCTGGGCGAGGCCGCTGACGGCGACCCAGGGGCGGCGGTGTTCGGGGACGCCGACGATGGCGGCCTCGCGGACGAGGGAGAGGGGTTCGCCGTGGGCGTCGACGACGACGAGCGCGCGGGCGCCGGCCGCGTTGGCGCGGCGCAGGGCCTCCGAGAGAGGGGTGTCGGTCTCGACGGGGACGGCGCGGCGGGTGAGGTTGCGGGCGCGCAGTTCGGGGAGGTGTTCGCGCAGGCGGGCCATGCGGAGGCTGTTGCCGGCGCCGGTCCAGATGATCGCGGCGAGGATCGCGGCGAGCAGGGCGTCGGTGACGGTGTCCATGCCGACGCTGTCCTCGGCGGTGGTGCCGAGCGCGCCGGACTGGGTGAGGAGGGGGAGGCCGATGAGGACGGAGACGGCGAGCGCGCGGCCGACCCAGGCGGCGGCGACGGTGCCGGCCATGGGCCTGCCGGTGATCTTCCAGACGACGGCGCGCAGCATCCGGCCGCCGTCCAGGGGGAGGCCGGGGAGGAGGTTGAAGATCGCCACGATGAGGTTGGAGATCATCAGGCCGGCGAGCAGGACGCCGGGGACGGTGCCGGGTTCGACCGTGAGCATCGCCAGGTAGAACAGGCCGGACAGGACGAGGGAGAGCAGCGGGCCGACGAACGCGAGCCAGAACTCGCGGCCCGGGGTCTCCGCCTCCTTCTCGATCTCCGAGACGCCGCCGAAGAACTGGAGCTGGATACGGCGGACGGGGAGTTCGAAGCGGAGTGCGGCGACCGTGTGGGCGAGTTCGTGGACGAGTACGGAGGCGTAGAACGCGACGGCGAAGAACAGGGCCACGAGGTAGCGGGTGGCGCCGAGTTCGGGCAGTACGCGGTCGAGCTGTCCGCCGAAGACCCAGGTGATCAGGGCGGCGACGAGGAACCAGCTGGGGGCGACGTACACGGGGACGCCGAAGGGCCGCCCCATCAGAATCCCGCTGCGCGGTTCGCGCGCCTTCTCCGCCTCCTTCTTCCCGGCCCCGGCCCCGGCCCCTGCGCTGTGCGCGTGCGGGTGGTCGGGGTGTGTGTCGGGGGTGCTGAAGGGGCTGACGGGCGGGGTGCCCTCCGAGGGGGCGGGCTGGGCGGGGGGTTTCTCCAGGCTCGCGGGCTCCGGGGTGGGGGGCTGCGCGGCGGCGGAAGGCTGCGCGGCAGCGGGCGGCTCTCCATCGGCCCGGGCCGACGGGTCAGCGGAGGTGGAGGTCTGTGCGGCGGCTGACGGCTGTACAGGGGCGGGCGACTGCTCGGCGGCAGAAGGCTGTGCAGTAGCGGGCGGCTCGTCATCGGCCCGGGCCGACGGGGCAGCGGACGGGCTCGGGGCCGGGGGGTTCACGGGGTCGGCGGGGAGCCGGATCTGCCGGGTCTCGTCGTCGGCCGGTGGGTTGCCCGACGGGTCGGGGCTCTCGGCGGCGTCGTTCGAAGAGGACGGTGCGACGGGGAGGCGGATCTGGCGGGTCGCGTCGTCGAGCGGCGGGGCGTCGGAAGGGCGCGGGCTCGCGGCGGGGGCGCTCGGGGCCGGGGGCTCGGCAGGGTGCGCGGGCTCGGCGGGCGGGCGGGGCGTGTCGTCCGGGGACGGCTCGGCGGGACCGTCGGGGCTCGTGGTGGCGTCCGGGGACGGCGGTTCGGCGGGGAGGCGGATCTGGCGGGTCTCGTCGTCGGGCGGGGTCGAGGGGGTGGCGGTGGGCTCGGGGGTGGCCGTCGCCTCGGGCTTCTCGGGGGTTTCGGACGCCTGGGGCGCAGGGTCGGAGGGGTGCTCGGTCGGCTGTTCGTTGTCCGGCCGCGGCTGCCCGCTCCCGCCGCTTTCCACCACGGTGTCCCCTCGATCGCAAGGTCTCCCGCGCCTGCCGGGCGGAAGGGTCTCCGACCGATGGTATGCGGCCGTCGCGGCGCGTTCCGCCCCGGCACCCCCTGTGTTCGCCTGGCCGTCGGAGGGGGCGGGCGGGCAGGGATGCGGGTGACTGTCAGTGGCGAGCCGTAGGGTCTGGGGCATGGAGAGCAGCAGCGAGGGTGTGACGGCGGGCCGCGGCGGGGCGGACACGCGGGCGGGCGCGGAGGGTGCCGCAGGCGGGGCCGTCTCCGACGCGGATGCCGGTACGACGCCGGCCCGGGATGCTCGTACGGAGCTCCCCGGTGCCCCTGAGGCGCCGTCCGGTACCGCAGGTCGGGCTGCCGGGCGCGCGGCGGACGCGGTGGCGGCTCTCCTCGCGCGCGTGGGCGGGCCGGAGGAGGACCGGACGACGCGCACGGCGTCGCCGGGCAGCGGGCCTTCAACCGGTTCCCCGAGCCGTCTCCCGACCACCCGGGAACCTCTCGCCGATCCCACAACCACGCCTCCACCCACGCTGGCGCCCCCCGCCGACTTCCCCACAGGCCCCATCGACTCCCCCGACACCTCCCACTCCCCCGACACCCCCAAGACCCCGTCGGCACCAGGCTCCTCCGCCTCCCCTGCCTCCCTCGACGTCCCCGGCTCCCCCACCACCTCTGACGCCCTCACCACCCCCGCTCCCCCGCCAACCCCCCGCTCCCCCACCTCCCTCTCCCCCTCCCGTGCCGGGGACTTCATGCAGTGTCCCCTTCTCTACCGCTTCCGGGTGATCGACCGGCTTCCGGAGAAGCCGAGTGAGGCGGCGACCAGAGGGACGCTGGTGCACTCCGTGCTGGAGCGGTTGTTCGACGCGCCTGCCGGGGAGCGGACGGTGCCGAGGGCGAAGGGGCTGGTGCCGGGTCAGTGGGAGCGGCTGCGGGAGAACCGTCCGGAGGTCGCGGAGCTGTTCGCGGACGATCCGGAGGGCGAGCGGCTGGGGAAGTGGCTGGGTGAGGCGGAGCGGCTGGTGGAGCGCTGGTTCACGCTGGAGGACCCGACGCGGCTGGAGCCGGCCGAGCGGGAGCTGTTCGTGGAGGCGGAGCTGGAGTCGGGGCTGACGCTGCGCGGGATCATCGACCGGGTGGACGTCGCGCCGACCGGCGAGGTGCGGATCGTCGACTACAAGACGGGCAAGGCGCCCCGCCCGGAGTACGCGGAGGGTGCCCTGTTCCAGATGAAGTTCTACGCGCTGGTGGTGTGGCGGCTGAAGAACGTGGTCCCCCGCCGTCTCCAGCTGGTCTATCTGGGCAGCGGTGACGTCGTGACGTACGACCCGGTCCCGGCCGATCTGGAGCGGGTGGAGCGCAAGCTGCTCGCGCTGTGGGAGGCGATCCGGGAGGCGACCCTCACGGGCGACTGGCGTCCGCGGCCGACGAAGCTGTGCGGCTGGTGCGATCATCAGGCGCACTGCCCGGAGTTCGGCGGTACGCCTCCGCCGTATCCGCTGCCGCTGGCTTCCCCGGTGTCGCGGGAGCCTTAGGGCCTGTCGAGTCCGGTCGTGGTGCGCAGGGCAGAATGGGTCCGGACTATCGAAGGAGACTTTCGTGGCCATCCGTGTCCTACTGGTCGACGACCAGCCGCTGCTGCGTACCGGCTTCCGGATGATCCTGGAGGCGGAGCAGGACATCGCGGTCGTGGGGGAGGCCGGTGACGGTCTCCAGGCACTGGATCAGGTGCGGGCGTTGCAGCCCGACGTGGTGCTGATGGACATCCGGATGCCCCGGATGGACGGTGTGGAGGCGACCCGGCAGATCACGGGTCCGGAGCGGGACGGTCCGGCGAAGGTGCTGGTGCTGACGACGTTCGATCTGGACGAGTACGTGGTGGAGGCGTTGCGGGCGGGGGCGAGCGGGTTCCTGCTGAAGGACGCTCCGGCGAACGAGCTGGTGCAGGCGATCCGGGTGGTGGCGGCGGGTGAGGCGATGCTCGCGCCGAGCATCACGCGCCGGCTGCTGGACAAGTACGCGACGCATCTGCCGTCGGGTGACGACCCGGTCCCGGACACGCTGCACACGTTGACGGACCGTGAGGTCGAGGTGTTGAAGCTGGTGGCGCGGGGGTTGTCGAACGCGGAGATCGCGGCGGACCTGTTCGTGAGCGAGACGACGGTGAAGACGCATGTGGGGCATGTGCTGACGAAGCTGGGTCTGCGGGACCGGGTGCAGGCGGCGGTGTACGCGTACGAGAGCGGTCTGGTGCGGCCGGGGGCGCAGTAGGGACCGACGCCGGGTGACTTGACTACGACGACGCGGGGCGCCCCTTCGGGAAGAAGGGGCGCCCCGTCGTCGTACGGAGGAAGGCCGTTCAGCCCTTGCTGAGTTCCCAGAAGCGGAAGACCGTGGAGGCGTCGAGGCAGTATTCGAGGCCGTAGACGGCGTCGCGGGTGACGGCGTACTGCTTGGCCTGCCAGACGGGGAGGACGGGGAGCTGCTCGGCGACGATGTCCTGGAGCTGGCCGTAGTCCTTGTCGGTGGCGGCGCGGTCGGTGACGGCGGCGGTGCGGGGGATGAGGGTGCCGGTGATGGTCTCGTTGGTGTAGTGGTTGTTCAGGACGTTGCCGTCGCCGAAGAAGGGGGCGGTGAAGTTGTCGGCGTCGGGGTAGTCGGGGACCCAGCCCTTGACGTAGACGCCGTACTTGCCGGCTTCGATGTCCTTCTCGTACTGGTCGAAGGCGACGGACTTGACGTCGGCGTCGAAGAGGCCGCTGGCGTTGAGCTGGGCGGCGATGGTCTTGAGTTCCTGGTCGGTGGCGGGGCCGTACCGGGAGGGGGTGGACCAGAGGGTGAGCTTGACCTTGTCGGTGATGCCGCCGTCGCGCAGGGCCGCTTCGGCCTTCTCGGCGGAGGGGCGGGCGCCGTAGCGGTCGAAGAAGGCGGTGTTGTGGCCGGTGATGCCCGCGGGGATGATCGAGTAGAGGGGGTCGGCGGTGCCTTCGTAGACGTCCTTGATGAGGGCGTCGCGGTCGATGAGGTAGGCGATCGCCTTGCGGACGGGGAGTTTCCCGGCGACGGGGTCCTTCATGTTGAAGACGAGGTGCTGGACCTCGGCGCTGGTGCCTTCGACGACGTCGAGGTCCTTGCTGTTGGCGCTGTGCTGGACGTCGGTGATGTCGGCGGCGGTGAGGCCCCGGTAGGCGATGTCGACCTTGTCGTCGAGGAGGGCCTTCTTGAGGGCGGCCTGGTCGCCCTTGAAGAACTTGAGGGTGACGCCGGAGTTCTTGACCTGGGCGTTTCCCTTGTAGTTGCCGTTGACGGAGAACACGGCCTGGTCCTCGTCGAAGGATTCCAGCTTGTAGGGGCCGGAGCCGACGGCCTTTCCGTCCTTGCGCAGGCCGTCCGCGTCGTACTGCTTGTGGTCGACGATGGAGCCGGCGCCGGAGGCGAGTTTGCTGGGGAAGGTGGCGTCGGCGACCTTGAGGCGGAAGACGACGGTGTGTTCGTCGGGGGCCTCGACCTTGTCGAGCATGGGGAACATGATCGCGGGGCCGGACTCGTCGTTGATCTTCAGCATGCGTTCGAAGGAGAACTTGACGTCCTCGGAGGTGAGGGAGTCACCGTTGCTGAACTTGAGTCCCGATTTCAGGGTGCACTGGTAGACCTTGGTCTCCGTGTCGGTGAAGGTGCACTCCTTGGCGGCGTCCGGTTCGGGGTCGGTGCCGCCCTTGGGGAAGGACAGCAGGGACTGGAAGACGTTGTTGAACAGCAGCCAGGAGCCGGGGTCGTAGCCGGAGGCGGGGTCGGTGGCGAGGACGTCGTCGGACATCCCCATGACCACGGAGGAGCCGCTGCCTCCGGAGGAGCCGTTCTCGGAGCCGCAGCCGGTCAACAGACCGGAGGCGAGCCCTGCCACGATCGGGAGGACCGGCCACTGGGTGCGCTTGTTCACGTGTACGTGCCTTGTCGTCGGATTCTCGGTGTCGATGACTCGGTGGCCCGGTGACTCGGTCGATCGCTGTCGGTGAGTCGGGTGGGCCGGTGAGTCGGTGAGGAGTTCAGCGCGTACGCCGTGCCGGTGCTGTCCGGGCCGGCGGCGGCTGCGCGGCGGTCGGCCGCGCGGCGGGACTCCGGGGTGAGGGAGTTGTCGGGCTCGCCGTGTGTGGGGGGCGGCCGGAGGTGGGTCTTCGCGTGGGGGAAGCCGGGGAACCAGCCCGTGCCGGGGCCGGTCGCGGCTCCGTGGTGGTGCGGTTCATGTGCGGCTTTCTCCAGGGGCTGTGCGAGTTCCTCGGCGGCGGTCTCGGGGTGGTTCTGTACGAGGTTAGTGGGCACCCGCGCGTCGGCTTGCGCATACCGGAGTTGATGGTTCCTCACGCTGTGAAGCCGCATGCGAACGGACCGGAGAATCAGCCCTGGAATGTTTCGTGCAGCGGTTCATGAATCGGGACACTTGGGCAGGACGGAGGGCACCGGAAAAGGCGTCCGCGAGTGGGGAATGTCACACCGGGGGCAGGGCGGAATTCCGGCCGTTCCGCGGAATGCCGGGGATCTGAATTGCGCCGCGTCGCCTTCCGTGAATTCCCAGGTTATCGGGGGTGCCCGGGGTTTTCGGCCGGGGCCCGGTCAGGCGGCCATCAGTCCGCGCAGAAATGGCACGTCGACGTGTTCCAGGGAGGATACGACGGTGCGGCGGGCGGCGGGCGCGATGGGGGCGACCGACGGCACGGCCACGACCTGGCATCCCGCGGCCTCGGCGGCGGCGACTCCGGTCGCGGTGTCCTCGATGACGGCGCATCTGGCCGGATCGACTCCGAGGCGGGCGGCGGCCAGGAGGTAGGGCTCGGGGTGCGGCTTGGTGCGGGCGACCTCGTCGCCGGCGACGCTGAGCCGGAAGTGCTGGGGGCCGAGGGAGGCGAGGACTCGGTCGATGATGCGCCGGTGGGAGGCGGAGACCAGGGCCGTGGGCACGTCGTGCGCGGCGAGTTCGGCGAGCAGGCGGGCGGCGCCCGGCATGAGGGGCAGGGCCCGGCCGATGAGGTCCTCGAAGCCGTCGTTGAGCAGGACGGAGATCTCGTCGAGGGTGATGTCGGCGCCGGTGGCCTCGATGAGGAAGCCGGCGCTGCGGCTCATGGGGCCGCCGACCACGATGTGCCGCCAGGAGTCGTCGAGGGTGTGGCCGAGGTTCTTGAAGATCTCGACCTCGACGTCCCACCAGAAGCCCTCGGTGTCCACCAGGGTGCCGTCCATGTCGAGGAGGACTGCCTGGAGGGCGGAGCCCTCGGCGGTGATCGCTGCGGGTGCGGGGACCGTACTGGTCATCCAGTACCTCCTTGGAAGGCGCGGGAGGGACGAGCAGGCCGGTCACGCGCTCCGTTCCAGACGGAGTGGGCGACCGGCCTGCGGTGGACCGACCAGTGTACGACTCGCGGCGGCGGCGCGCGTTTCTTATCGCGCGCTCACCGTGTGCTCATCGTGCGTTGAAGTACTTCGCCTCCGGGTGGTGGAGGACGATCGCGTCGGTGGACTGCTCGGGGTGGAGCTGGAACTCCTCGGAGAGGTGGACGCCGATGCGTTCGGGCTGGAGGAGTTCGGCGATCTTGGCGCGGTCCTCCAGGTTCGGGCAGGCGCCGTAGCCGAGGGAGAAGCGGGCGCCGCGGTATTTCAGGTCGAACATGTCGGTGATCTGCGCGGGGTCCTCGCCGGCGAAGCCGAGTTCGGCGCGGACGCGGGCGTGCCAGTACTCGGCGAGGGCTTCGGCGAGCTGGACGGAGAGGCCGTGGAGTTCGAGGTAGTCGCGGTAGGCGTTGGCCTCGAAGAGTTTGGCGGTCTCCTCGCCGATGCGGTTGCCGACGGTGACGACCTGGAGGCCGACGACGTCGGTCTCGCCGGTCTCCTCGGGGCGGAAGAAGTCGGCGAGGCACAGGCGGCGGCCCCGGCGCTGGCGGGGGAAGGTGAAGCGGGTGCGTTCGTTGCCCTGGTCGTCGAGGATGATCAGGTCGTCGTCCTTGGAGACGCACGGGAAGTAGCCGTAGACGACGGCGGCTTCGAGGAGGTTGTCGGTCTGGAGGCGGTCGAGGAGGCCGCGCAGCCGGGGCCGTCCCTCGTGCTCGACGAGTTCCTCGTACGTCGGCCCGTCGCCCGCGCGGGCCTGCTTGAGGCCCCACTGTCCCTTGAAGAGGGCGCCTTCGTCGAGCCAGCTGGCGTAGTCCTTGAGAGGGATGCCCTTGATGATCCGGGTGCCCTGGAAGGGGGTTTTCGGTACGGGGTTGTCGATGGCGACGTCGGACCTGACGTGCCCTTCCTCGGTCGGCTGCTCCTCGGTCACGACGGCGCCGGCGGCGCGGACCCGGCGCTGCTTGAGTTCGGGGAGGACGGCGCCGGGGACGCCGCGTTTGACGCCGATGAGGGCGTCCATGAGGCGCAGTCCCTCGAAGGCGTCGCGGGCGTAGCGGACCTCGCCCTGGTAGAGCTCGTGGAGGTCCTGTTCGACGTAGGCGCGGGTGAGGGCGGCGCCGCCGAGGATGACGGGGTAGCTGGCGGCGAGGCCGCGCTGGTTCAGCTCCTCCAGGTTCTCCTTCATGATCACGGTGGATTTCACGAGGAGTCCGGACATGCCGATGACGTCGGCCTTGTGTTCCTCGGCGGCGTCGAGGATCGCGGAGACGGGCTGTTTGATGCCGAGGTTGACGACGTTGTAGCCGTTGTTGGACAGGATGATGTCGACGAGGTTCTTGCCGATGTCGTGGACGTCGCCGCGGACCGTGGCCAGGACGATGGTGCCCTTGCCGGCCCCTCCTTCGCCGTCGGCGGTTTTCTCCATGTGGGGTTCGAGGTGGGCGACGGCCGTCTTCATGACCTCGGCGGACTGGAGGACGAACGGCAGCTGCATCTGGCCGGAGCCGAAGAGTTCGCCGACGACCTTCATGCCGTCGAGGAGGATCTCGTTGACGATGTCGAGGGCGGGGCGGGTCGTGAGGGCTTCGTCGAGGTCGGCTTCGAGGCCGTTCTTCTCGCCGTCGATGATGCGCCGCTTGAGGCGTTCCTCCAGGGGGAGGGCGGCGAGTTCCTCGGCCTTGCTGGCCTTGAGGGACTTGGCGGTGGCGCCTTCGAAGAGGGCCATCAGCTTCTGGAGGGGGTCGTAGCCCTCGGCACGGCGGTCGTAGACGAGGTCGAGGGCGGTGGTGACTTCTTCCTCGGTGAAGCGGGCGATGGGGAGGATCTTCGAGGCGTGGACGATCGCGGAGTCCAGGCCGGCCTTGGCGCATTCGTCGAGGAAGACGGAGTTCAGCAGGATGCGGGCGGCCGGGTTGAGGCCGAAGGAGATGTTGGACAGGCCGAGGGTGGTCTGGACGTCGGGGTGGCGGCGTTTGAGTTCGCGGATGGCCTCGATGGTGGCGATGCCGTCGCCGCGGGACTCCTCCTGGCCGGTACAGATGGTGAAGGTCAGGGTGTCGATGAGGATGTCGGACTCGTGGATGCCCCAGTTGCCGGTGAGGTCGTCGATGAGCCGTTCCGCGATCTCGACCTTCTTCTCGGGGGTGCGGGCCTGGCCTTCTTCGTCGATCGTCAGCGCGATCAGCGCCGCGCCGTGTTCCTGGGCGAGCCGGGTGACCTTCGCGAAGCGGGAGTCGGGGCCGTCGCCGTCCTCGTAGTTGACGGAGTTGATGACCGCGCGTCCGCCGAGCTTCTCCAGGCCGGCCTGGATGACGTCGACCTCGGTGGAGTCGAGGACGATCGGGAGCGTCGAGGCGGTGGCGAGGCGGCCGGCGAGTTCGGCCATGTCGGCGACGCCGTCGCGGCCGACGTAGTCCACGCAGAGGTCCAGCATGTGGGCGCCTTCGCGGATCTGTTCGCGGGCGATCTCCACGCAGTCGTCCCAGCGGGCCTCCAGCATGGCGTCGCGGAACTTCTTCGACCCGTTGGCGTTGGTGCGTTCGCCGATCGCCATGTAGGAGGTGTCCTGGCGGAACGGGACGGTCTGGTAGAGGGAGGCGGCGCCGGGTTCGGGGCGCGGGTCGCGGGGGGTGGGGGCGATGTCCCGGACGCGGTGGACGAGCTGGCGCAGGTGCTCAGGGGTGGTGCCGCAGCAGCCGCCGATGAGGCTGAGGCCGTAGTCGCGGACGAAGGTCTCGTGGGCGTCGGCGAGTTCGGGGGCCGTCAGCGGGTAGGTGGCGCCGTTCTTGCCGAGGACGGGGAGGCCGGCGTTCGGCATGCACGACAGGGGGATGCGGGAGTTGCGGGCCAGGTAGCGGAGGTGTTCGCTCATCTCCGCGGGGCCGGTCGCGCAGTTCATGCCGATCATGTCGATACCGAGGGGTTCCAGGGCGGTGAGCGCGGCGCCGATCTCGGAGCCCAGCAGCATGGTGCCGGTGGTCTCGACGGTGACGGAGACGATGATCGGTACGTCGAGTCCGGCGAGGTCGCGGGCGCGCTGGGCGCCGATGACGGCGGCCTTGGTCTGGAGGAGGTCCTGGGTGGTCTCGACGATGAGGGCGTCGGCGCCGCCCTCGATGAGGCCCTCGGCGTTCTGCTGGAAGGCGTCGCGGATCGTCGTGTATCCGACGTGGCCGAGGGTCGGCAGTTTCGTGCCGGGGCCGATGGAGCCGAGGACCCAGCGCTGACGGCCGTCGCGTGCGGTGTAGGCGTCGGCGGTCTCGCGGGCGATGCGGGCGCCGGCCTCGGAGAGTTCGTGGACGCGCTCGGGGATGTCGTACTCGGCGAGGGCCGCGAAGTTCGCGCCGAAGGTGTTGGTCTCGACGCAGTCGACCTCGGCGTCGAAGTACGCCTCGTGGACGGAGCGGACGATGTCCGGGCGGGTCAGGTTCAGGATCTCGTTGCAGCCTTCGAGGTCCTGGAAGTCCTCCAGGGTGGGGTCCTGGGCCTGGAGCATGGTTCCCATCGCTCCGTCGGCGACCACCACGCGGGTGGCGAGCGCCTCTCGGAGCGCGGACACGCGGGTCCGGCTGTCGGCGGAAGGGGTCGGCGGCACAGAGGCCATGTAAGGGCTCCCTCGGGTGCGACGGCTGTCGGCTTTGGGGCCAGGGTAGCGGGGGACGGGGGTGTGCTGTCAGGTCGTTCCAGGGGGCGGACGGTGGGGGTCGAGTGTTTCTCGGGCGGATGTCCCCTTCGTGTTCGTGTGCGACACGACCGTGCGGGGTCCGGGGATTTTCCTTCCGGAGGGGGTGCGGCCGGGGGTGTCGGGTGAGGTCGGTGCGGGGGCGGGTGGGGCGCGCGGGGATACTTCGGGGGTTCCGGTGGGTGGCCGAGGGGCGACCTGTGGAGCAACACACGGCTACCGACCATTGGCAGGAGGTCGGCATGGACCGGTAGTGTTCGGCATTGCCGAACGATGGCTGCGGAGACGGCCACGGGAGGCCGGCCGGTGTGGACGAACAGCGGTCGGGGTCGGCGCGAGCCGGTCGCAAGGGGACGGAGGCAGGACGGCGATGGCACGGAACATCCAGTCGCTCGAACGGGCGGCCGCGATGCTGCGGCTCCTCGGGGGCGGCGAGCGGCGGCTCGGCCTGTCGGACATCGCCTCGGCCCTGGGCCTGGCCAAGGGCACGGCGCACGGCATCCTGCGCACCCTCCAGCAGGAGGGGTTCGTGGAGCAGGACGACGCGTCGGGGCGCTACCAGCTGGGCGCGGAGCTGCTGCGGCTGGGGACGACGTACCTGGACGTGCACGAGCTGCGCGCGCGGGCCCTGGTGTGGACGGACGACCTGGCGCGGGCCAGCGGCGAGAGCGTGCACCTGGGCGTCCTGCACCAGCAGGGGGTGCTGATCGTGCACCACGTGTTCCGCCCGGACGACAGCCGGCAGGTGCTGGAGATCGGGGCGATGCAGCCGCTGCACTCGACGGCGCTGGGCAAGGTGCTGACGGCGTACGACCCGGTCGCGCACAGTGAGGCGCTGGAGACCGAGCGGCGGTCGTTCACGGACCGCACGGTGTGCGAGCTGAAGGCGTTCGAGCAGATCCTCGACATCACGCGCGCGCGTGGGTACGCGGCGGACGTGGAGGAGACCTGGGAGGGTGTCGCGTCGGTCGCGGCGCCGATCCACGACCGGCGACGGATGCCGGTGGGCGCGGTGGGGATCACCGGCGCGGTGGAGCGGGTGTGTCCGGACGGGGAGCTGCGGCCCGAGCTGATCGCGGCGGTGCGTGACTGTGCCCGCGCGGTGTCGCGGGACCTGGGCGCGGGCAGGTTCTGAGGAGCGGTCGGCCGCTTCTGAGAAGTGGGTGAGAGACCACCGGGACGTCGGGCGACGTTCCGGTTCTCGGCATACCCTGATCCGGACATAACCGGTCAGACATGGGCTGATCTCGCGAAGATCAATAACTCATGACTATCAATAACGATCAGGTTTCCGATAACAGAACTCTTGACGCACACGTAACGCCGGGGCAAGACTCCCGTCCATCGGTCGGCATTGTCGAACACCTACCGGCAATACGCGCTAGAGTGTGACAGTGCCAAGGGCCGCCATCGCTCTCACCCCCGAGGGCGCGGAACCCCCGGAGGGACCCGGGGTTCGGCTTCCCCTGGACGAAGGACAAAGGAGTCGCGGGTGTCCAGCTCCGACATCTTCATCGGCGAGACCATCGGTACCGCCATACTCATCCTGCTCGGCGGCGGCGTGTGCGCCGCCGTCACGCTGAAGGCCAGCAAGGCCCGTAACGCCGGCTGGCTCGCCATCACCTTCGGGTGGGGTTTCGCCGTTCTGACGGCCGTCTACACCTCCGCGCCGCTCTCCGGCGCGCATCTCAACCCGGCCGTCACCCTGGCGCTCGCGCTCAAGAAGGACGGCATCGACTGGAGCGACGTCCCGATCTACTGGGGCGGGCAGCTGCTCGGCGCCATGATCGGCGCGTCCCTGGTGTGGATCGCCTACTACGGCCAGTTCCTGGCGCACCTCACCGACAAGGAGATCGTCGGCGAGCCGACGACCAAGTCGGTCGAGGCGCAGGAGAAGGGCGCGGGCCCCGTGCTCGGCATCTTCTCCACCGGCCCGGAGATCCGGGTGGCCTGGCAGAACGTCGCCACGGAGGTCATCGGCACGATCGTGCTGGTGCTCGCGGTCCTCACGCAGGGTCTCAACGACGGCGGCAAGGGCCTCGGCACGCTGGGCGCCCTGATCACCGCCCTCGTGGTGGTCTCGATCGGTCTGTCCCTCGGTGGCCCGACCGGCTACGCGATCAACCCGGCCCGTGACCTCGGTCCGCGTATCGTGCACGCCCTCCTGCCCCTGCCCAACAAGGGCGGCTCCGACTGGAGCTACGCCTGGGTTCCCGTGGTCGGCCCGCTCGTCGGCGGCGCCATCGCGGCGGGCATCTACAACGTCGCGTTCGCCTAGCAGCCGCGGGTTTCACCCGTACGAGGTACGGGTTCTCGAAACTCTCGGCGAACGCCGATCGTCAAGCCCCATAACCACGGAATCCCCCGGGAGCACACAGTGACCGACGCCCACACCACCGGCCCGTTCATCGCCGCCATCGACCAGGGCACCACCTCCAGCCGCTGCATCGTCTTCGACAAGGACGGCCGGATCGTCTCGGTCGACCAGAAGGAGCACGAGCAGATCTTCCCGAAGCCGGGCTGGGTCGAGCACGACGCGAACGAGATCTGGACGAACGTCCAGGAGGTCGTCGCCGGCGCCATCGCCAAGGCGGGCATCACGCGCGACGACATCAAGGCCATCGGCATCACCAACCAGCGTGAGACGACGCTGCTGTGGGACAAGAACACCGGCGAGCCCGTCCACAACGCGATCGTCTGGCAGGACACCCGCACCGACGCCCTCTGCAAGGAGCTCGGCCGCAACGTCGGCCAGGACCGCTTCCGCCGCGAGACCGGCCTCCCGCTGGCCTCCTACTTCGCCGGCCCCAAGGCCCGCTGGCTCCTCGACAACGTCGAGGGCCTGCGCGAGCGCGCCGAGGCGGGCGACATCCTGTTCGGCACGATGGACACCTGGGTCATCTGGAACCTGACGGGCGGTGTGAACGGCGGCAAGCACTACACCGACGTCACCAACGCCTCCCGCACGATGCTGATGAACCTGCACACCCTCGCGTGGGACGACAAGATCGCCGAATCCATCGGCGTGCCGCTCCAGATCCTCCCCGAGATCCGCTCCTCCGCCGAGGTCTACGGCGAGGTCACCGGCGGCCCCCTCGGCGAGCTGCTCGGCGGCATCCCGGTCGCCTCCGCGCTGGGCGACCAGCAGGCGGCCCTCTTCGGCCAGACCTGTTTCGCCGAGGGCGAGGCCAAGTCGACCTACGGCACCGGCACGTTCATGCTGATGAACACCGGCGAGAAGATCATCAACTCGTACTCCGGCCTGCTCACCACGGTCGGCTACCGCATCGGGAACGACGCCCCGGTCTACGCCCTGGAGGGCTCGATCGCGGTCACCGGCTCGCTGGTGCAGTGGATGCGCGACCAGATGGGCCTGATCTCCACCGCCGCCGAGATCGAGACGCTCGCCCTGTCCGTCGAGGACAACGGCGGCGCCTACTTCGTCCCGGCCTTCTCCGGCCTGTTCGCCCCGCACTGGCGCTCCGACGCCCGCGGTGTGATCGCCGGCCTCACCCGGTACGTCACCAAGGCGCACCTCGCGCGCGCCGTCCTGGAGGCCACGGCCTGGCAGACCCGTGAGATCACCGACGCCATGACGAAGGACTCCGGCGTCGAGCTCGCGGCCCTCAAGGTCGACGGCGGCATGACCTCCAACAACCTGCTGATGCAGACCCTCTCGGACTTCGTGGACGCCCCGGTGGTGCGCCCGATGGTCGCCGAGACGACCTGCCTCGGCGCCGCCTACGCCGCCGGCCTCGCCGTCGGCTTCTGGACCAGCACCGACGACCTGCGCGCCAACTGGCGCCGGGCCGCCGAGTGGACCCCCCGCATGGACGCGGAGACCCGCGACCGTGAGTACAAGACCTGGCTCAAGGCCGTCGAGCGGACCATGGGCTGGATCGAGGACGAGAGCTGAAGCGAACCCCCCGCGTCAAGCTCTGATGAGGAGTAAGAACCCGACATGACCAGTCAGCCCACCCTCCAGACCGTGCCTGCCCTGGGTACGCACCCGGCCTCCGCCTCCAACCCGAGCAGAGCCGAGACCCGGGAGCAGCTCGCCAAGGCGTCGTACGACCTCCTCGTGATCGGCGGCGGCATCCTGGGCATCTCCACCGCCTGGCACGCCGCGCAGTCCGGTCTGCGGGTGGCGCTGGTCGACGCCGGTGACTTCGCCGGCGCCACCTCCTCCGCCTCCTCCAAGCTGCTCCACGGCGGTCTGCGCTACTTGCAGACCGGCGCGGTGAAGCTGGTGGCGGAGAACCACTTCGAGCGGCGCGCGGTGTCCCGTCAGGTGGCCCCCCACCTGGCGAACCCGCTCACGTTCTACCTGCCCGTCTACAAGGGCGGCCCGCACGGCGCGGCGAAGCTCGGGGCGGGCGTGTTCGCCTACTCCGCGCTCTCCGCGTTCGGTGACGGCGTCGGCCACCTCCTGTCCCCCGCGAAGGCGGCGCAGGACGTGCCGGAGCTGCGCACCGAGAACCTGAAGGCCGTCGCGGTCTACGGCGACGACCAGATGAACGACGCGCGCATGGCCCTGATGACGGTCCGCGGGGCCGTCGAGGCCGGCGCGGCCGTCCTCAACCACGCCGAGGTCACCGGCCTGCGCTTCACCAACGGCCGGGTCACCGGCGCGGACCTCAAGGACCGGACGACGGGCGACGAGTTCGGGGTCAACGCCCGCCTCGTCCTGAACGCGACCGGCCCCTGGGTCGACCACCTGCGCAGGATGGAGGACCCGAACGCGGCCCCCTCCATCCGCCTCTCCAAGGGCGCGCACCTCGTCCTGAAGCGCACCTCCCCGTGGAAGGCCGCGCTCGCGACGCCGATCGACAAGTACCGGATCACGTTCGCGCTGCCCTGGGAGGACATGCTGCTCCTCGGGACGACGGACGAGGAGTACGAGGGCGATCCGGCGGACGTGTCGGTGACCGAGAAGGACACCGCGCAGATCCTCGACGAGGCCGCGTTCTCCGTCCGGGACCAGCAGCTCGCCCGGGAGAACATCACGTACGCGTTCGCCGGTCTGCGCGTCCTGCCCGGCGGTCCGGGTGACACGGCCAAGGCCAAGCGGGAGACCGTCGTCACCGAGGGCCGGGGCGGCATGCTGTCCGTCGCGGGCGGCAAGTGGACGACGTTCCGGCACATCGGCCGTACGGTCATGCAGAAGCTGGAGTCCCTGCCGGGTCACCCGCTGGGCGACGACTTCGAGCCGATCTCCTCGCTGCCGAAGAAGCTGCCCCTGCCCGGGGTCGCGAACCCCCGCGCGGTCGCCCACCGCCTCCTCGTCGACAACCCGGCCCCCGGCCCCCGGATGTCCGCCGACACGGCGAAGCACCTCGCGACCCACTACGGCTCCCTCGCCTTCGACATCGCCCGTCTGGCGAACGAGAACCCGGAGCTCGCGGAGCGCGTCCACCCCGACGCCCCCGAGATCTGGGCCCAGGTCGTCTACGCCCGCGACAACGAGTGGGCCGAGACCCAGGACGACGTCCTGCGCCGCCGGACCACCCTGACGATCCGTGGGCTCGCCACGGACGAGGTGCGGGCGAAGGTGCAGGACCTGCTCGACAAGAAGTAACGGACACCTCGAAAGGGGCGGCTCTCCCGAAGTCGGGGGGCCGCCCCTTTCGCGTACCCGGTTGTCAGTGCCGGGTGTTATCCCTGAGGCATGGAGATCGAGAAGGCGGACCCGGCGGAACTCGCGGCGCTGCGGGAGGCGTTCGGTGAGGGGGAGGGCGCGTCCCCGCTGGGGTGGGCGGGGGTGCGGGAGTTCGAGGAGCGGCATGGCGTGGTGCTGCCGGAGCCGTACCGCACGCTCGTCGCGGAGATCGCGGACGGCTCCTTCCAGGGGCCGCCGGAGTACGGGTGGGCGGGGCTGGCCGAGAGCGCCGGGGGGCAGCGGCCGGCCGAGCCCTTCCCGCTCACCGGGATGTGGGTGTGGGAGGACGACGGGGGGTACGAGGACCCCGGCGCCGTCATCGAGCGGGTCGCCCACGACGGTTCGCTGAATCTGGGGACGGACGGGTGCGGCATGGACTGGCACCTCGTCGTCACCGGCCCGCAGCGCGGGCGCGTCTGGCTCGTCACCGGTGAGGGCGCGATGCCGTACGGCGGGCCGGGGTTCGGGGACTGGGTGCGGCGGTGGGCCGCCGGTGAGGAGTGGTTCTCAGGCGAGTGAGGAGACGAGGCGGCGGACCGACTCCACATCGGTCAACTCCGCGCGCCGCACGATCAGTTCGCGGCCCAGCAGCAGTGCCCGGCGGGAAGCCGGGGCCGGGTCCGGGAGGGTCGTCAGGTCGGTGAGGTGGGCGAAGCCGATGATGCGGCGGACGATCTCCGTGCCGGCGTAGCCGACCGAGTCGGTCCAGACGCGGCGCAGGAAGCGGTCGAGGTAGGCGTCGTCGAAGAAGGTGTCGACCCTCGTCGGCCACAGGCGGCGGAACTCCGTCTCGAACGCCTCCCAGGAGAGGCGTACTTGGTCGGCGTGGTCGGTCGACGTGCCCAGGGCCCGCGCGCGTTCCTCCGAGACGAGGGCGTTGGCCCAGTACAGGCCGAGGTCGTAGCCGATGGGGCCGACGAAGGAGAACTCGGGGTCGAAGACGCGGACGACGTGGGCGCCGTCCCGCTCCCCCACCATGACGCTGCCCGTGTGGAGGTCGCCGTGCAGCAGTGCCTGGGCGCTGGTCATGAAGGTGTGCCGGAGGTCGGCGACCTCGGTGCGCAGCACGCTGTCCGAGCGGAACTCGGCGGCGAGGCCGGCCAGTTCGGGCAGCCAGTGGTTGTGCTCGTGCTCGATGTACGGCTCGGACAGCACGACGTCCTCGGTGATCTTGCACAGCTCCGGGCTCACCGAGGCCGCGACCAGCGCCTTGCGTTCGGCGGAGGGCATGCCGAAGTCGCTGGTGGTGAACGTCAGCTGGGCGACGAACTCGCCGATGCGGGCGGAGGTGTCCGGACCGTAGGAGGCGCCCTCGTTGAGGAGGGTGCGCAGGACCTCCAGGTCGGACATGTCCTCCATGACGAGGGCGTAGTTCTCGGGGTCGTAGCCGAGGATCGCGGGGATCTTGTCGGGGGCGACCTTCGCGACCTGCTCGTAGGCCCGTGCCTCCGCGTCCGCGCGGTCGGGGTTCATCGGCCAGGAGGGGCCCGCGACCCGCACCCAGGGCAGCGCCTGCTTGACCGCGAGGCTGTGGCCGCCGTCGGCGGAGGAAGCGAGGAAGACCCGGTTCATGTTGCCGTCGGAGACCTCGCGGACCTCCGGATCGGCCGCCTCGGCCCAGTGGCCGCGCTCCCGCAGGTACGCCGCGATGTCCTCGGTCTCCAGGATGCGGTAACCCATCAGAACTCCCTTATGCGGTACGGCGCTTGGACAAGGTGAAGCTGAAGACGAGGGCGAGGATCAGCACCGCGCCCTCGACGACGTCCTGCGTGTAGTACGGCAGGCCCTTGATGGTCAGCCCGGTGGTGATGATGCCGATCAGGACGGCGCCCAGCGCGGTCCCCCACACGTTGGGACGCCCCCGGCCGAGGACGGACGTACCGACGAGGGCGACGGCGACGGCCTCCAGGAGCTGCGAGGTGCCGGCGCTGACGTCGCCCTGCCCGATGCGGGAGGCGAGGATCAGCCCGCCGACGGAGGCGAGGACGCCGGAGATGACGTACGCGAGCGCGCGGTAGGCGCCGACGCGGATGCCGGCCAGCCGGGACGCCTCGGGGTTCGCGCCGATGGCGTACAGCACGCGCCCCCAGCGGGTGCGGGCGAGGAACACCCACGCGGCGACGGTGAGCCCGCCGAAGATCAGTACGGAGACGGGGATGCCGAACACGGTCCCCCGGTCGATCTTCAGGAACCCGGCGGTGAACTTCCCGGGCGCCGTCGACCCGTCGGACATGGTCATGCCGGAGGTGATCGACTGCCCGTCGACGAGGATCAGCTTGCTGCCCTGGATGACGAACATCGTGCCCAGGGTGGCGAGCATGTCGGGGATCTTGAGGACGACGATCAGCAGCGCGTTGAGGAGTCCGGCGAGGGCGCCCGCGATGAGGACGGCGACGATGGCGACCGCGCCGACCTGGTTGTGGACGACCATCGTCTGCGCGGCGACCGACACCCCGAGCCCGGCGACCGCGCCGACGGACATGTCCATCCCGCCGACGGCCATGGTGAGGGTGACGCCGAGGCCGAGGATCGCGGCGACCGACACGTAGCGCAGGGTGTCGAGGAGGGTCGCGGACTCGCGGAAGGAGCCCTCGCTCAGCGCGAAGTACAGGAACAGCGCGACCGTCACGAAGATGAACCCGTACTTGATGACGGCGTTCTGGACGCGGACGGCCGTGGGCGCGGTGGGCGGGGTCGCCGCCTTCGCCGGGGCCTCGGTGCTCTGGGTGGTGGTCATGGAGGGGGCTGCTTCCTTCGGCGAGGCGAGCGTCAGACGGACGCCGAGATGGTCTGGATGACGCGGTCGCGCTCCGCGTCCCGGCCGTACGCGTCGAGGTGGATCTCCCCGGCGGCGAGGACGACGACCCGGTCGGCGGTCTCCAGGATCTCGTCGACGTCGGCGGACAGGACGAGGACGGCGGCGCCCTCGGCGGCGAGCTGCCGGGCGCGGCGGCCGATGTCGCGGCGCGCCCCGATGTCCACGCCTCGGAACGGCTCGTCCAGGATGAGGACGCGGGGGGTCTCGGCGAGCCAGCGGCCGACGACGACCTTCTGCTGGTTGCCGCCGGACAGTTCCTCGACGGTGCTGTGCTCGTCGCGGGTGACGACGCCGAGGGCGGCGATGGTGTCCCGGCCGAGGGCGTCCTCCTTGGCGCTCTGGAGGAGGCCGAGGCGGGACAGGGACTTGAGGAACGGCAGCGACACGTTCTGGGCGACGGACCAGCCGGGGACGAGGGCGTCGGCGTGCCGGTCCTCGGGGACGAGGTGGACGCCGGCGCGGATCGCGTCGGCCGGGCGGCGGGGGGTGTACGGCTCGCCGTCCAGTTCGACCGTGCCGGCGGGGAAGGGTTCGGCGCCGAACAGGCCGCGGGCCAGCTCGGTCTTGCCGGCGCCCAACAGGCCGACGACGCCGGTGACTTCACCGGCGCGCAGGTCGAGGTCGAGGGGGTGCTGTCCCGGGAAGAGGCGGACTCCGCGCAGGGACAGGGCCACGTCGCCGGCGGCGCCCTCCCGCTGCGGGCGGGCCGTCGTCGCCTCCTGCTCCTGGGCGAGCATCGCGCGCAGGGCGGCGTCCCAGTCGAAGGGTTTCGCCTGGTCCTCGGTGAGACGGCCGTCTCGCAGGACGACCAGGCGGTCGGCGAGCGCGTCGATCTCGCCGAGGCGGTGGGAGACGTAGAGCACGGCGATGCCGTCCTCGCGCATCTTCTCGACCAGGGCGAAGAGGCGTTCGGCCTCGGCGGCGGAGAGCGCGGAGGTCGGTTCGTCGAGGATGAGGAGCCGGGGGCGGGTGGCGAGGGCGCGGGCCAGGATGAGCAACTGGCGGTCGGAGATGCCGAGTTCGGTGACGTCGCGCTTGAGGACGGCGTCGCTCCAGTCGAGGCCGAGGCCCGCCTGGATCTCGCGGGCGCGGGCGAGGGTGCGGCGGCCGTTGAGGAAGGGGTTGCCGCGCTGGGCGGCGAGTTCCTCGAAGACGAGGTTCTCGGCGACGGACAGGCCGGGGACGATGCCCTCGCCGATCCGCTGGTGCACGGTCTGGATGCCCAACTTGCGTGCGGCGGACGGGGACTGGAGGGCTACGGGCTCCCCCGCGACGCGCACCTCGCCGCCGTGTCCGGCGTGCACGCCGGACAGGATCTTGATCAGCGTGGACTTGCCGGCCCCGTTCGCCCCCAGCAGCGCGACGACGCTGCCGGGGGCGATGTCGAGGGAGACGGAGGCGAGGACGGTCTTGCCGCCGAACGCCATGCTGACGTCGGTGAGACCGACGGCCGGCGTCTCGGCAGAAGCTCCCTCGGTCGTCTCAGCCGTCTCAGTGGGCGACATTCGCGATCCAGTCCGCGGTCGACACCTGGGACAGGTTCAGCGCGGGCAGCGCCGTGCGCAGCTGGTCCATGTTGGCGATCTTCTTCTCGCGCAGGAAGTCCTGGGTGATGGCGACCGCCGGGAACTCGACGGTGGTCTTCCCGAGCTGGCCGGCCAGCTCCAGGGCCGTCGTCCGCACCACGGCCGCGCCGACCGCCGACGGGTCCGTGCCGGCGGTGGCGACCCACGGGCTGCCGGCGGCGGTCATCTGCTGGATGTCCGCGTTGGAGACGTCCGCGCCGAAGACCTTGACCTTGTCCTGGAGCTTCTTGTTCTGGACGGCGAGGACGGTGCCCTTGGCGAGCTCGTCGTAGGGCGCGAAGACGCCGGTGACGTCGGAGTTCTGGGTGAGCGCGGCGGAGACGAGGGGGACGTTGTCCGTGGCGGTGGAGTCGGTGACCTTGCCGACCTTGAACGCCTGCTTCCAGCCCTGCGCGGTGACCTCGGTCTTCCAGACGGAGTCCCGCTTGTCGAGGGCGGCGTACCCGGCGACGTTGACGTAGCCGACCTTGGCGTTCTTGCCGAGGGACGTGGCCATGACGTCCAGGACGGCCTGGGCCATGCTCGCGTCGTTCTGGCGGGTGGTGACGACGCCCTTCGTGGCGGTCTCGACGTCGTAGACGACGACCTTGATGCCCTTCTTGACGGCCTGGTCGATCTCCGGCTGGATCGTCGCCGGGAAGCCGTGGTCGATGATGATCGCCTTGGCGCCGGAGTTGATCGCGGAGGACAGGTCGGTGGCCTGCTTGGCGTTGTCGGCCTGCGCGTCGTACACCGTCAGGTCGATGCCCAGCGCCTTGGCCTGGGCCTTCGCGCCGTTGCCCCACTGCTCGAAGTAGTCGCCGGCGCCGCTCTGGCGGACCAGGGCGACCTTGACCGCGCCCGAGTCGAAGGGGGCGGGCTTCTTGCCGGTGGCGGCCTGGGCGGAGGCGGCCGAGTCGCCGCTCGTCTTGGTCGAGGCGTCCGAGGACTGGGAGCAGGCGCTCAGGGCGAGAGCCGAGACGGACACCAGCGAGAGCGCGGCGAGAGGCAGGCGGGTACGGGACATGAGGGGCTCCAGGTACAGGTGGTACGAGAGAAATGCGCCGTCGGGCGCGCGCCGAGGGGAGGCGGGGAGACGGAGCCGATGGCTCCGGGAACGGTCAGCGACAGCTGGCTGTGGTCGACCGGAGCAAGTCCACGTACAGCCGCCGCACGAGCAGCAGCGTCTTCATACACAGATCATGAGAACGGTTTCAGCCATACGTCAAAGGTGTAAAAGGGGATTCTCAAGGAATGAGACAACGACTACGTCACACCGGGTGATCGTCAAAGCTCGCGTTACCATCACCGAAGCGGCGCTTGCCCCTTTCCTCCCCGACCGACCGGCGCTCGTCTCGGTATCCGGACGGCGGCTTCCGGCCGGAAGACCCCGACAGACTCTGGAGCTGTTGTCATGACCCTCCTGACCACCTGGCCCGAGTCCGGTCCGGACACCCTGGTCCGCCGGACCTCCGACCCCGCCGAGATCGCGGAGGCCCTGAAGCCGCTGGGCGTGCGCTACGAGCAGTGGCCGATCCACGAGGACGTCCCGTTCGACGCGGACAGCGAGACGGTGTTCGCCGCGTACGGCCCGGAGATCGAGAAGCTGAACGCGGAGGAGGGCTTCACCACGGTCGACGTCCTCGGCCTGCACCCCAGCGACGACCCGGGGTTCCCGGCGAAGGCGAAGGCCGCCCGGGAGAAGTTCCTCCAGGAGCACACGCACGACGACGATGACGAGGTCCGTTTCTTCGTCTCCGGCTCCGGCATCTTCTATCTGCACGTGAACGGCGAGGTCCACGCGGTCTTCTGCGAGAAGGGCGACCTGCTGGGCGTCCCGCGCGGCACGACGCACTGGTTCGACATGGGCACGAACCCGTCGTTCACGGCGATCCGCTTCTTCCACGAGGAGGACGGCTGGATCGGCAGCTTCACCGGCTCGACGATCGCCGGGCGCTTCCCGGACTACGACACGATCGCCGCCGGGTACGTCGCGTGACGCTCCGCTACGCCGTGGACGCTGTGGTGCTCGACATCGAGGGCACCACGAGCGCCACGGGGTTCGTCGTGGACGTCCTGTACCCCTACTCGCGTGTCCGGTTCGCGGACCTGCTGTCCCAGCGGGCGGACGAGCCGGCGGTGGCGCGGGCGATCGCGCAGGTGCGGGAGCTGTCCGGGGAGCCGGACGCGGACGCCGCCGCGATCGAGAAGACCCTCAACGCCTGGCTGGACGAGGACCGCAAGGCGACCCCGCTGAAGACCCTCCAGGGCATCGTCTGGGCGGAGGGCTTCGCGCGGGGCGACCTCGTCTCGCACTTCTACGACGACGTCGTCCCCCGGCTGCGCGCCTGGCACGCGGCCGGAGTGCGGCTGTACGTCTACTCGTCGGGTTCGGTCGCCGCCCAGCGCGCCTGGTTCTCCGCGACGCCGGACGGCGATCTCCTGCCGCTGACGTCGGGTCTGTACGACACGGAGAACGCCGGGCCCAAGCAGGAGGCGGCGTCGTACCGCCGGATCGCCGAGGCGACGGGCGTCGAGCCGTCCCGTCTCCTCTTCCTCTCCGACCGGCCGGGCGAGCTGGACGCCGCCCGGGAGGCCGGCTGGCATGCCGTGGGCATCCGGCGGCCCGGGGAGCCGTACTTCGAGCAAGGCGTCGGGGACCACGCGCAGGCGGGGTCGTTCGACGAGATCACCGTTTCCGGGAGCATCGCATGACCGACGGCATCAGCGCGCAGGACCTTCACGAGGCGGGTGCCGTGCTCGCCGCCGAGTCCGCGCGGTTCGCCTCCTTCGGCTGGATGCGCGGGACCTCGGGCAACCTGTCGGTGGTGCTGTCCCGGGAGCCGCTCAGGCTCGCGGTGACGGCGAGCGGGCACGACAAGGGTGAGCTGACCCCCGCCGACGTGGTGCTGGTGGACGGGCAGGGGGCCGCAGTACAGGGCGGCAAGCCGTCCGCGGAGGCCGAACTGCACGCCCGGGTCGCCGCGTTGACCGGGGCCGGGGCGGTCGTCCATGTCCACACGGTCGCGTCGGTGACGATGGGTCACCGGCAGCCGGGCGGGATTCCGTTCCGGGACGTCGAGATGCTGAAGGGCGTGGGGCAGCCCGCGCACGGCGTCGAGGTCGTCCTGCCGGTCATCGCCAACAGCCAGGACATGAAGGAGCTGGGCGACCGGCTGGAGGAGGCGCGCAACCCCCTGATGCCGGCGGTGGTCGTGGCGGGGCACGGGCTGTACGTGTGGGGGGCCGATCCGCGCCAGGCCCGGCACCACACCGAAGTCGTGGAGTGGCTGCTGGAGTTGGAGCTGGCCCGGCGCTGAGGTCCGGGAAACGGAGAAAGGGAGGGAGCCGGGAAATCGGCTCCCTCCCTTTCTGATGTCCCGTCTACTTGAGGCGCTCGCCCGGCAGTTCGCCCGCCGAGACCTCCAACACCCCGCGCTCGGTGACCAGTCCGGTGACGAGACGGCCCGGCGTGACGTCGAAGGCCGGGTTGTGGCCGCGTGACCCGGCGGGCGCGGTGCGGACGCCGCCCCACTCCAGCACCTCGTCCTCGCCCCGGAGTTCGATGTGGATGTCGTCCCCGGTGGCCGTGGCGAGGTCGACGGTCGTGGTGGGGGCGGCGACCAGGAAGGGGATGCCGGCGTCGGCGCAGGCGAGGGCCACCCCGACCGTGCCGACCTTGTTCGCGGTGTCGCCGTTGGCCGCGATGCGGTCGGCGCCGACGATCGCTGCGTCGATCTCGCCGCGCAGGATGGTGCCGGCGGCGGCGCCGTCCGCCTGGACGTAGTGCGGGATGCCCTCCTGGACCAACTCCCAGGCGGTGAGCCGCGATCCCTGGAGCAGCGGGCGCGTCTCGTCGGCGTACACGACCTCCACCCGGCCCCGGGCGTGGAGTTCGCGGACGACGCCGAGGGCCGTGCCCCAGCCGGCGGTGGCGAGGGCGCCGGTGTTGCAGTGGGTGAGGATGCGCAGCGGGCGGTCGACGCCGGCCTTCTTGATCAGCCAGTCCGCGCCGTGGACGCCCATCGCGCGGTTCGCCTCGACGTCCTCGCGCTGGATCGCGGCGGCTTCTTCGAGGACCGCGTCGAGGCCCTCGGCGTACCGGGTCATGACGCGGTCGACGCAGACCATCAGGTTGACGGCGGTGGGGCGGGCCTCGCGGACGCGGGCGACGGCGTCGAGGACCTGGAGGTCGCTCCAGCCCTCGCGCTCCCCCTGGATGACGGCGAGGGCGACCCCGTAGCCGCCGGCCGCGCCGATCGCGGGGGCGCCGCGGACGACGAGGCGCTTGATCGCGTCGATCAGGGCGTCCACATCGCGGATGTCCACGGTCTCGGTGCGGTGCGGGAGCACGGTCTGGTCGATGAGGGCGAGGCCGGAGCCGGTCCAGTCGACGGCACGCAGTTCCTGGGACATAAGGGATCGCTCCTGGGGGTCCTGTGGTGTCCGACACCGTACATGACCTCGGAGAACCACAGTTCGAGACAGTCTGTCGGGTGGCTGAAACCGGGTGGTACAGTCCACCACCGATCCCACTGGCCGAGACGGAGGAGGAGCTGTGCCGCTGCTCACGAAGCGCCGTTTCCTCGATTTCGGCCGGTGCTGCGGCGACCGCTGTCGCGGTTGAACCCTTCCCCCACCGCTTCCCCCACACCCCTCGAACGACCCCTCCCCCAGCGCTCTCGCGGCCCGGCACCGTCGCCCCCGCGGAGCGCCGCTCGCCATACCCGGAAGGCCGCCCGCCATGCACCGTAGACCCCGCCGCACCCTCCAGCTCACGGCGCTCGCCGCCGGCACGGTCCTCCTCGCGACCGCGTGCAACGCCGCCGCGAAGAAGGACACCGGCACGGCCGCCTCCGGCTCCTCCGGGAAGTCGTTCACCCTGGTCACCCCGGACGCCGTGGGGCAGAACGAGTTCCTGAAGCTCGCGGTGACCGGCGTCGAGGCGGCGGCGAAGGAGCACAGCGGCTCCCAGAAGGTGTACCAGTCCACGGACACCGCGTCTCAGCAGCAGAACGTCCAGGCCGCCGTGGACGCCAAGCCGGACGTCATCGTCCTGGTCGGCTTCGAGTTCGCGGACATCGTCGCCCAGCAGGCGCAGAAGAACCCCGGCCAGCAGTTCCTGATCATCGACGCGTGCACGGCGAAGCCCTTCAAGAACGTGAGCTGCGCGGTCTTCCGCGAGCACGAGGGCGTCTACCTCGCGGGCGCCGAGGCGGGCCTGCTCTCCAAGTCCGGCAAGGTCGGCGCGGTCGACGTCCTCGACACCCCGCAGTTCCGCCGCTACAGCGACCCGTTCGCGGCGGGCGCGAAGAAGGTCGCCCCCAAGACGTCCACGGGCACCCGATTCGTCGGCGGGCAGTCCCCCTTCGACGACTCGGCGCGCGCGAAGGAGCAGGCCAACACGCTGCTCTCGCAGGGTTACGACCAGCTGATGGCGGCGGCTGCGGCTGGCAACTACGGCGTCTTCGAGGCGGCCAAGGCCAAGGGCGCGTTCGCGTACGGCGTCGACGTCAACCAGTGCCCCTCCTCGCCGGGCACGGTCGTCGACAACGTCATCAAGCGGACCGACATCGCCGTCCAGAAGGGCATCGACGCGGTGCTCGGCGGGAAGGCGGGCACGACGGTGTCGTACGGGCTGAAGGAGGGCGGCATCAGCCTGACCGGTCTGGAGACGGGCGTGGAGTCCTCGCAGTGCGTGATCGCGCAGCACCCGGACGTCCTGACGAAGGTGAAGGCGCTGCGCGACCAGATCGTCGCGGGGACGCTGACCGTCGATGACCCCGCCGCGGGCTGAGGCCGGGGGCGGCGGGGCCGCTGTCGAGCTGCTGGGGATCACGAAGCGGTTCCCCGGCACGCTCGCCAACGACTCCGTCGACCTCACCGTCTCACAGGGTGAGATCCATGCTCTGATGGGTGAGAACGGCGCGGGCAAGTCGACGCTCATGTCGATCCTGTACGGCATGCTGCGCCCGGACGCGGGGACGATCCGGGTCGACGGCCGCGAGGTGTCGTTCGCGAGCCCGTCCGACGCGATGGCCGCCGGGCTCGGCATGGTCCACCAGAGCTTCAAGCTGTTCGACTCGCTGACGGTCGCCGAGAACGTCGTGTACGCCGCCGAGCCGCGCCGGTTCGGGCTGGTGGACCGGGGCGCGGCCCGGCGGCGGGTGCGGGAGCTGGCCGAGGAGCACGGGCTCGCGGTCGAACCGGACGCGCGGGTCGGCGAGTTGCCGGTCGGGCTGCGGCAACGCGTCGAGATCCTCAAGCTGTTGCACCGGGGCGCGCGGACGCTGATCCTCGACGAGCCGACGGCCGTGCTGACGCCGGCCGAGGCGGACGCCCTGTTCGCCGTCCTCAAGTCCCTCGCCGCGCAGGGCCGTACGGTCGTCCTCGTCACGCACAAGCTCCGTGAGGTGCTGGAGGGGTCGGACCGGGTGACGGTGCTGCGGGACGGCCGGGTCGTGTCCCGGCTGGTCACCGCGGAGACGTCCGCCGAGGAGATCGCGGCGGCGATGACCGGGCGCGCGGTGGAGCTGGACCGGGTGCACGCGGCGGGGACGCCGGGTGAGCCGGTGCTCGACGTACGGGGGCTGTCGTCGCCGGGTGTCCACGATGTGGACCTCACGGTCCGCGCCGGTGAGATCGTCGGGGTCGCGGGGGTCGCCGGGAACGGGCAGAGCGAGTTGGTCGAGGCGTTGGCGGGGCTGCGGGCGGTGACCGGCGGGCGGGTGTCCGTCCAGGGCCGCGACCTCACGCACGCCTCGGCCGCCGAACGCCGCGCCCACGGCCTGGCGTACGTCCCCGAGGACCGGCACGCGGTCGGTACGGCGCCGGCGGCGAGCGTCGCCGAGAACCTGGCGATGGGCCACCACCGGACCTCGCTGTCCCGGCGCGGACTGCTGCCGCCGGGCGCGGTCCGCGAGCACGCGCGCGCACTGGTCGAGCGGTTCGGGGTGAAGACGGCGTCCGTCACGGCGCCGGCCTCCTCACTGTCCGGCGGCAACCTCCAGAAGCTCCTCATCGGGCGTGAACTCGCCCACGCCGCCCCCTTGTTGCTCGTCGAGCAGCCGACGCGGGGCGTCGACATCGGCGCCGTCCAGAACATCCACGACCAGCTGATCGCCTACCGCGACGCCGGGCACTCGGTGCTGCTGGTGTCGGCCGAGCTGAGCGAGATCAGGGGGCTCGCGGATCGGGTGCTGGTCATGTACGAGGGGCGGGTCGTGGGGGCGTACGAGAAGGAGGAGGCGGACGAGAGGGTGCTGGGCCTCGCGATGGCCGGCGGAAACGGCAGAGGTGAGGACGCATGACGTCATCCGATACGACCGTCACGCCTCGAAGCGTCGTGCTCCGCCTCACCGCGGCCCTCCGCTCCCCCGTCACCGCCTCCGTCCTCGCCGGCCTCCTCATCGGCGCCCTCTTCCTCCTCGGCACCGGCTCCGACCCCCTCACCGCCTACGACGCCGTCCTCACCGGCGCCCTCGGCGCGGACGGCATCGGCGCCACCCTCACCACCGGGACCAGCGTCCTCGGCCTCGCCCTCGCGCTGGCCGTCCCGCTGCGGGCCGGGCTGATCAACCTCGGCGGGGACGGTCAGATGGTGCTGGGCGGGATCACGGCGGCGACGACGGCCCTGTACTCCCCGCTCCCGGCCCCCCTCACCGTCGCCCTCGCCCTCCTCGCGGGGATGGCCGCCGGCGCCGGGTACGCGGTGCTCGCCGCGCTGTGCGAGAACCGGTTCGGTGTCCCCCTGCTGGTCAGCAGCCTGCTGCTGAGCTATCCGGCGGTGTCGCTGGCGTCGTACCTGGCCCGGTACCCGCTGAAGGAGCCGGGCTCCAGCCTGCCCCAGACGCGGGCGTTCCCGGGCGGGGTCGCCCTGCCCACCTTCGGCGGCTCGACGGTCACCGTCGGTCTCGTGCTCGTCGTCCTCGCGGCGGCGGCCTACTGGTTCACCGACCGGCGCACGGCGTTCGGGTACGAGATCCGGATGACCGGCCTCAACTCCCGTTTCTCCGCGTACGCGGGGGTCGGACGGGCGGGCCTGACGCTGAAGCTGATGTCGGTGTCGGGGGCGCTCGCCGGACTCGTCGGCGCCATCGGGGTGCTGAGCTTCCCGTACCGGTTCGTGGACGGCTCGCTGACCGCGCCCGGCTACACCTGGACGGGTCTGACGGCGGCGCTCCTCGCGGGGGCGGCTCCGGTGGGCACGCTGATCGCGTCGTTCTTCTTCGCGGTCCTCCAGGTCGGCGGGCTCGCGATGGAGCGGACGACGGAGGTGCCGCGCGAGCTGACGCAGGTGCTGCAAGCGATTGTGATCGTGTTCCTGGCGGCCCGGCTCCGGTTCCCGCAGCGGCTGTTCGCCCGACTCGTGCGACGAGAGAAGAAGGGGGCGGTCTGATGTTCTTCGACTCCGACCTCCTCATGTCGGCGCTGCGCGCGCTCACCCCGATCCTGCTCGCCGCGCTCGGCGGGGCGATCTGCGAGCGGGCCGGCGTGTTCAACATCGGCCTTGAGGGCATGATGCTGCTGGGCTGCTTCACGGCGGTCGCCACCAGCTGGTTCACCGGCAGCGCCTGGCTCGGTGTGCTCGCGGCGGCCCTCGCGGCGGCGGCGTACTCGCTGATCCTCGCGGTCGGCGCGATCACCCTGAAGGGCGACGCGGTGGTGCTCGGCATCGCCATGAACCTCCTGGCCGTCGGCCTGACGAGCTTCCTGCTGCGGACGGTCTTCGGCGTCCAGGGCACGTTCAGCGACCCCTCGCTCAACGGCCTTCCCCTGATCGGGGGGTTGAGCCCGCTGGCCTACCTCTCCTGGCTCGCGGTCGGCATCGCCGCGCTCCTGCTGTCCCGGCACGTGTGGGGCCTCAGGCTGCGCGGCGTCGGCGAATCCCCGGACGCCGCCGCGACCTTGGGTGTCAGTCCGGTGAAGTACCGGTACGGCGCCGTATTGTCGTCCGGTGTGCTGTGCGGACTCGCGGGTGCCCAACTCGCACTGGGCAACGTCACGTTGTTCACCGAGAACATGACGGCGGGCCGGGGCTGGATCGCGGTGGTCGCGGTGATGCTGGGCCGGGCCCTGCCGGTCGGCGTGCTGCTCGCGGCGCTGCTGTTCGGGCTCGCGGAGGCGGTCGGTTTCCGTCTCCAGGGCGTCGGGCTGCCCCAACAGGCCACCGACGCCGCGCCCTACGTCGTCACGCTCGGCGCCCTGTTCCTGTCGACGGCCCGCCGCCGTCGCCGTACCCCTTCCTCCTCCGGAGCCGTCTCATGACGCAGGACCTCCTGCCCATCACCCGAATTCCCCGTACCGGCCTGCCCGTTCACGCGGTCGTCGTCGGCGACCCGGCGCGCGCGGCGGCCGTGGCCGGGCTGCTCGACGGGGCGGTGGAGGTGTCGTATCACCGTGAGTACCGGGTGTTCAGCGGGAGTTGGAAGGGTCTGCCGGTCGTCGTCGCCTCGCACGGGGTGGGCGCGCCGGGCGCGAACCTGCTGTTCCAGGAGCTGGCGGACGCGGGCGTGGGCACGATCCTTCGGTTCGGTACGGCGGGGGCGATGAAGCCGGGGATCGCGGACGGCGACCTGGTGATCGCCGAGGCGGCGGTCCGGGACGACGGTGTCACGCAGCAGCTCCTGCCGCCGGAGTACCCGGCGTTCGCGGCCCCCGAGGCGGTCCTCGCCCTCCAGCGCGCCGCCCGTGCGACCGGCGCCCCGCACCACCGGGGTGTCGTCTGGACCCGTGCCGCGTTCCAGCCGGGCCACCTCCCCCTCTTCGGGTACCCGGGCGTGGGTCTGGCCGCGATCGAGATGGAGCTGTCCGCGCTGCTGGTCACGGCGTCGCTGCGGGGTCTCACGGCGGGCGGCGTCCTCGTGGTGGACGGCGCGAACGCCGACGAGCTGGTCGACGACGAGGGCGCGAGCGTCTACGACCCGCACCGGGACGTCGTCGCCGAGGGCGTCGAACGGGGCGCCGTGGTCTCGCTGGAGGCGCTGCGGCTGCTCGCGGAGGGCGCGCTGTGAGCGTCGATCTGCTGGTGTCCGGGGGTGACGTCCTGACGATGGACGACGCCGGAACGGTCGTACGCGCAGGGGCGGTCGCGGTCGACGGCGGGGAGATCGTCGCCGTCGGGCCCGCCGAGGAACTCGAACGGCGGTACGAGGCGCGGGAGTCGATCGACGCCGCCGGGTGTCTCGTCCTGCCGGGGTTCGTGAACACGCACACCCATCTCGCGATGACGCTGCTGCGCGGCCGGGCCGACGACGTGACGCTCCAGGGCTTCCTGGAGCGGGTGTTGAAGTGGGAGGCCGAACTGCTGACGCCGGAGAACGTGGCGGCGGCGGTGCGGCTGGCGGCGGCCGAGTCGATCCGGGCCGGGGTGACCTCGGCGCTGGACATGTACTGGTTCCACGAGGCGGCCGGCCTGGCGGCGCGCGAGGCGGGCTGGCGGCTGCTGACCGGGCCGACGTTCATGGACGTCCCCGAGCCGCCGGACAGGCGGGACTTCACGGCCCGAACCGCCTGGGCCCGCAAGGACCTTGAGCACTGCGACGGCCTCCGCCCGGTCGTCTTCGCGCACTCGGCGTACACCCTCTCGCCCGAGCAGCTCACTGAAGTGTTCGCGCTGGCGCGGGAGTTCGGGGCGCTGGTGCACATCCACGCGGCGGAGAACGCGACCGAGGTCGCGACCGTCGAGGTCAAGTACGGGAAACGGCCGGTGGAGTTGCTGGACTCGCTCGGGCTGCTCGGCCCGGACGTGCTGCTGGCGCACGCCGTGGACCTGACCGGTCCGGAGATCGCGGCGCTGGCCCGCTCGGGCACGTCGGTCGCGCACTGTCCGGTGTCGAACCTGAAGCTGGGCTGCGGGATCGCGCCGGTGCCGAGGCTGCTGAGCGCCGGGGTGACCGTCGGGCTGGGCACGGACGGCGCGGTCAGCTCGAACACGCTGGACATGCTGGGCGCGGTGCGGCAGGCGGCGCTGGTGCACAAGGCGGGCGGCGATCCGACGGCGGTGGGTGCCGAGGAGGCCGTCCGGATGGCGACCGTCGAGGGGGCGCGGGCGCTGGGGCTCGGGGAGCGGCTGGGGTCGCTGGAGGCGGGCAAGCGGGCGGATCTGGCCGTCGTGGAGCTGTCCGGTCCGCATCTGCGCCCGCTGCACGACCCGTGGTCGACGCTGGCGTACGCGGCGCGCGCCGACGACGTGCGGGACACCGTCGTGGACGGGAAGGTGCTGATGCGGGGGCGGGTGCTCACCACGCTGGACGAACGCGCGGTGATCGCGGATCTGGAGACGCTGATCGGCTGAGCCCCATAATGACCCGAGACATCCGATGTCTTTCGCTTGTCCTTCGCCGTCTCGGGTGTCCGGACCACGCATGAACTGGGAGGCCGTCATGGCAGTCACCGACGAGGCCATCGAGAAGATCAAGGGAATGATCGTCTCGGGTGCGCTGCGCCCCGGGGACCGGCTGCCCAAGGAGAGCGAACTCGCCGCCGAACTGGGCCTGTCGAGGAACTCCCTGCGGGAGGCGGTGCGGGCGCTGTCGCTGATCCGCATCCTGGACGTGCGCCAGGGCGACGGCACGTACGTCACGAGCCTGGACCCCCAGCTGCTGCTGGAGGCGGTGAGTTTCGTCGTCGACTTCCATCGCGACGACACCGTCCTGGAGTTCCTCGCGGTGCGCCGGATTCTGGAGCCGGCGGCGACGGCGATGGCGGCGCTGCGGATCAGCGAGCAGCAGCTGGACGCGCTCTCGGCGCAGCTGGACCGGCTGGGGGCGGGTCCCTCGGTGGAGGAGCTGGTGGCGTGCGATCTGGAGTTCCACCGGGGGATCGTGCAGAGCGCCGGGAACTCGGTGCTGTGTTCGCTGCTCGACGGGTTGTCCGGGCCGACGACGCGGGCCCGGATCTGGCGGGGGCTGACGCAGGAGGACGCGGTGGCGCGGACGCTGCACGAGCACCGGGCGATCCTGGCGGCGCTGCGGGACCGGGACGCGGAGGCGGCGCGGTCGTGGGCGACGGTCCACATCGCGAGTGTGGAGCAGTGGCTGCGGGCGAGTCTCTGAAACCGGTTTCTGTGCGTTTCTCCTCAGGGGTGTTCGAGGGCGCCGGACGGGGCAGTGATCCGGTCACTCCCCCGTGGAAGGGGGCTGCGGGCGCCCTTGCCGCACGCCGTAAGGTTGGGTGGTCAGGCGAGGGCACGTCGGAAGGAGGCGCTGGGTGATCGAGCTGGAGGGGGTTCCCGAGCTGATCGACCCAGTCATGGTGGCCGCGTTCGAAGGCTGGAACGATGCCGGCGACGCCGCCTCCACCGCCGTCATGCATCTGGAGCGGGAGTGGAAGGGCGAGGTGTTCGCGGCGCTGGACGCCGAGGACTACTACGACTTCCAGGTGAACCGCCCCACGGTGTTCATGGACGGCGGCGTGCGGAAGATCACCTGGCCGACGACGCGGTTGTCGGTCGTGCGGGTCGGCGGCGAGAAGCCGCGTGACCTGGTGCTGGTGCGCGGCATCGAGCCGTCGATGCGCTGGCGTTCTTTCTGCAACGAGTTGCTGGGCTTCGCGCACGAACTGGGTGTGGAGCTGGTGGTGATCCTGGGCGCGCTGCTCGGTGACACCCCGCACACACGTCCGGTGCCGATCAGCGGGACGACGTCCGATCCGGATCTGGCCCGCCGGATGGACCTGGAGGAGACCAAGTACGAGGGGCCGACGGGCATCGTCGGCGTCCTTCAGGAGGCGTGCACGCACGCGGGCGTCCCGGCGGTGTCGCTGTGGGCGGCCGTCCCGCACTACGTGTCGCAGCCGCCGAACCCGAAGGCGACGCTGGCCCTGCTGAACCGCCTCGAAGACCTCATCGACGTCAGCATCCCGCTCGGCGAGCTGGCCGAGGACGCGCGGGCCTGGCAGGTCGGGGTGGACCAGCTCGCGGCGGAGGACAGCGAGGTCGCCGAGTACGTCCAGACCCTGGAGGAGGCCCGCGACACGGCGGAGCTGCCGGAGGCGTCCGGCGAGGCGATCGCCCGCGAGTTCGAGCGCTATCTGCGCCGCCGCGACCCGAGCGACCCGGGCGAGAAGACCCGCCCGCCGAGGCCGCCGAAGGCGGGCGGCGGGGACGACGACGATTCGTCGGAGGACTGAGCGGCAGGGGCACTGATCAGGTGCCCCTGCCCTTTCTCTACGCGGCCACCGCGACGACCGCGTACGCCGTCTGGGGCGTCGGCGGCGTCGTGAACCGCGCGTTCGGCAGGTACAGCCGCCCCTTGTACGCGGCGGCCGTCGTCGGCACGTCGAAGTCCGCGTCGGTGATCCGCCGCAGGAACACCCCGCTGCGGCCGTCGGCGGCCAGCCGGAACACGTCGATCGCGTTCTGCCGGTTCTGGACGACGTACAGCGTCCGCCCGTCGCGCAGCAGCCCGTCGCCGTTGGTGAGCGGCGCCGCGTCCCCGAGGTCGACCAGCGTGGTCACGCCGGTGCGCGGGTCGACCCGGTGCAGCGCGCCGACCCCGGACTGCACGACGAGCAGCGCCGCCCCGTCGGGCGTCCGCGTGATCCCGTTCCCGTTGACGACCTCACCGGGCACCTGCGCCCAGGCGCCGCTGAGGGGGACGCGTACGACGTCGTCGGCGGCCGGGAGCGCGCCGTCGCGGCCGAGGGGCAGGGCGTACAGGGCGGGCTGGAAGGAGTCGGTGAACCAGGCGGTGCGCGGCGTGAGGAACACGTCGTTGGCGAAGGTGGGGGCCTCGGTGGTGAGCCGGTAGGAGGCGAGGATCTCGCCGCTGCGGGCGTCGACGACGCGGGCGCCCTCGCCGCGTCCGGCGACGAACAGGCGGCCCCGGTCGTCGAGTTTGAGGCCGACGGAGGGGGTGCCGGGGCCGGTGGAGAAGATCTCGCCCTCGCCGGTGCGCAGGTCGGCGCGGTAGAGGGAGCCGTCGCCCAGGGAGCCGAGGTAGGCGTAGGGGGCGCGGCCGATGGCGATGCCCTCGGGGCGGAAGCCGTCCGGGAGGGGGATGAGGTCGGGCCAGGGGGCGTGGGGGCCGGCGTGGGCCTGCGTCGTGCCGAGAGCGGCGGCGCCGAGGGCCGCCGCGCCGGCGGTGAGCATCCGGCGGCGGGAGAAGGGGTGTGCGAAGGAACCGTGTGTGGGTGCCACGGAGCGTCCTTCCGCGTACGGGGACCGGCAGTTGGCCGATCCGGCGGTCAACTGACACCCCACCCCATCACAACTGCCGCGCGGGACACAGGGGTTGACAGGGCATCGACAGCTTGCGGGGCGCGGGCGACGGGGCAGTCGAAGCGGAGAGGGGCGGTCACCCGTACCGGTGACACGTGCCGGTACGGGGAACCGCCCCTGTCCGCCTCTGCGTTGCCCTTACAGGGCAACGCCAAGGAGCGCGTCCACCGCGCGGGAGACGACGCCGGGGGCGCCGGTGTCGGTGCCGCCCAGTTCCTGCTGGCGGGAGGCCCAGCGGTCGACGGCGTCGAGGGCCGCCGGTGCGTCGAGGTCGTGCGCGAGGGCGTCGCGGATCTCCTCGACGAGGGTCTCGGCCTCGGGGCCGTCGGGCCGCGAGACGGCGGCCCGCCAGCGGGCGAGGCGGGCCTCGGCGTCGGCGAGGACCTGGTCGGTCCACTCCCAGTCGGCGCGGTAGTGGTGGGAGAGGAGCGCGAGCCGGATCGCGGCCGGGTCGACGCCGTCGCGCCGGAGCTGCGAGACGAAGACGAGGTTGCCGCGGGACTTGGACATCTTCTCGCCGTCCAGGCCGACCATGCCGGCGTGGACGTACGCCTTGGCCATGGGGAACTCGCCGGTCAGCGCGTGCGCGTGGGAGGCGCCCATCTCGTGGTGCGGGAAGGCGAGGTCGGAGCCACCGCCCTGGACGTCGAAGCCCATGCCGAGGTGGTCCAGGGCGATGGCGACGCACTCGATGTGCCAGCCGGGCCGGCCGCGGCCGAGGGAGGCGCCGTCCCAGCTGGGCTCGCCCTCGCGGGCGGCCATCCACAGCATCGGGTCGAGGGGGTTCTTCTTGCCCGGCCGGTCGGGGTCGCCGCCGCGCTCGGCGGACAGCAGGCGCATCGCGGCGGCGTCCAGGTTGGACACCTTCCCGAAGTGCGGGTCGGCCTCGACGGAGAAGTAGATGTCCCCTTCGAGTTCGTACGCCGCCCCGGAGTCCCGCAGCCGTTCGACGAGCGGCACGATCCCGGGTATCGCCTCGACGGCGCCGATGTAGTGCTGCGGGGGCAGCATCCGCAGAGCGGTCATGTCCTCGCGGAAGAGGGTGGTCTCCTTCTCGGCGAGCGCGACCCAGTCCACGCCGTCGCGCTCCGCGCGCTCCAGCAGCGGGTCGTCGACGTCGGTGACGTTCTGGACGTAGTGAACCTGCCGCTTGGTGTCGAGCCACACGCGCTGAACGAGGTCGAACGCGTTGTAGGTCGCCGCGTGTCCCATGTGCGTGGCGTCGTACGGCGTGATGCCACACACGTAGATACGGGCGACGGGACCGGGGTCGAGGGTGACGAGATCACCGGTCGAGGTGTCGTGAATCCTCAGGTCGCGGCCCTGACCAGGCAGGGCGGGGACCTCGGAAGCGGGCCAGGCATGCATGTCATGAGCGTAACCGGACCGTAGTTCGGTATACGAACCGGAGCGCGCTAGATGGCCGACAAGGCGGTCTTGTGCGGATCGGGTGGATGTGCAGGGGCGTGGGTTCGGGGTGTCAGACGGGCGGCCAGGGGATGGCGGGCCACTCCCCGCTCGGTTCCGGGTGCTTCCCGGTGGCCAGCAGGGCGTCGACCCGCGCGCGGGTGGCGTCGAGTTCGGCCGGGGTGATCAGGGGGGCGAGAGTCGTGGTGAGCGCTCCGGAGGGCTCCAGGGCGCCTCTGAGGTCCTTGAGGACGGTGTGGGCCTCGTCGGTCAGGGGCTCGCCCGCCCAGCCCCACAGGAGCGTACGGAGCTTGTTCTCGGTGTTGAAGGTCACGCCGTGGTCGATGCCGTAGAGGCGGCCGTCGGCGGTGGGCAGGAGGTGGCCGCCCTTGCGGTCGGCGTTGTTGATCACGGCGTCGAGGACGGCGAGGCGGCGCAGCCGGTCGTCGTCGGCGTGCACGAGGAGCGCCGTCCTGCCCTCCCCGACCTCGGCGAACCCGATGGCCCTCCAGCCCGGCTCCGGTTCCTCGGCGTCGACCAGGGCGAGGAGTTCGGCCTCGGGCGACACCTCGATCCACAGCTGGCACATGCCCTCGCCGTACGGGCCGTCGCGCAGGACGGTCGGCGGGATCAGTCCCCAGCCGGTCGCGGCGGACACCTCGTAGGCGGCGACCTCGCGCTGGGCGAGGGTGCCGTCGGGGAAGTCCCACAGGGGCCGTTCCCCGGCGACCGGCTTGTACACGCAGGCCGCCTCACGGCCGTCGTGGGCCACCGTGCAGTACAGGGCGGCGTTGGAGGCGTCGCCGATGCGTCCGCGCACGGTCAGCTCGCCGCGCGCCAGGAGCAGCGCGTCCGCGGGTTCCACGGTCGTCACGCCCCTCGCCGGTATCCGTTCTGGCGCGGACATACATGTCCTTCCGGGTCGAGCGGCAGGCTGCACAGCGGGCAGGGCGGGCGGCCCGCGTTGACGACGTCCAGGGCGCGCTTGGCGAACGCGCGCGCCTGCGCGCCGGTGAGCCGGACGCGCAGCATCGGGGGGCCGTTCTCCTCGTCCTGGAGGAGCCGTTCCTCCGCCTCGGCGAGGTCCTCCTCGGAGTCCGCGTCGAGCTCCACGAGGGCCTGCGCCTCGACGATCATGCGCTGTTCGTCGCCGTCCCAGGCGAGGGCCATGGTGCCGACCCGGAACTCCTCCTCGACGGGTGAGTCCAGGGGGCGGGTGTCGGGGTTCTCGGCGGGGGCGACGGCGGGCACGGCGGCGTTTCCGCCGCTGCGGCGCACGACCTCGTCCAGCAGTTCGTCCATACGCTCGGCGAGCGCGGCCACCTGGGTTTTCTCCAGCGACACGCTGGTGACCCGGGAGCCGGCGACGGCCTGGAGGAAGAAGGTACGGCGTCCGGGCAGTCCGACCGTGCCGGCCACGAAACGGTCCGGCGGGTCGTAGAGGAACACCTGACGGGACACGTCCTGTCTCCAGTGGGAGTCGTGAGTTCGGATACGTCCGGGCGCGCGGGCGCGCGCTGTGCGGACCGCTTCACCCTACTGCGGGCGACGATCACGGTGCGCCCGCACCACCTCCCACGGTCGCGTCCCCGGTGGGCGGTTCCTCGCGGGGGGCGAGGGAGGTCAGGTCGCCGGTGTCGCCGAGGCGCACGAGGAAGGGGCGCAGCCGGGTGTAGCGGATCGCCGTGACGGAGCAGGGTTCGACGGAGATGCGCTGGAACAGGTCGAGGTGCAGGCCGAGGGCGTCGGCGACGAGCGCCTTGATGATGTCGCCGTGGGAGCACATCAGGTAGACGGCGCTCTCGCCGTGGTCGCGCTCCACGCGCGCGTTCCACTCGCGTACGGCCTCGGCGGCGCGGGTCTGCATCGAGCGCATCGACTCGCCGCCGGGGAACGCGGCGGCGGAGGGGTGGGCCTGGACGACCTCCATGAGGGGGTCGCCGCTCAGTTCGGCGAGTTTGCGTCCGCTCCAGTCGCCGTAGTGCGCCTCCCCGATGCGGTCGTCGGTGTGGGCGGTGAGGCCGCGGGCCTCCAGGAGGGGCCGTACGGTCTCCTGGCAGCGCTGGAGGGGGCTCGCGACGACTTCCGCTATCGGGAGCCCTTCGAGGCGTCCGGGGAGCGCCGCCGCCTGCGCGGTGCCGCGGTCGTCCAGGGCGACTCCGGGTGTCCAGCCGGCGAGCACTCCGGAGGTGTTGGCGGTGGACCGTCCGTGCCGGACGAGGATCAGGGTGGGCATGCGGCCCAGGGTAGGCGTACGCGCACGTGCGGGGCCGGGCGCGCGGCGGGAGAATACGCTCCGTGATCGTCGACTGTGCCGTCTACCGTGACGGGCGCCGGGTGGCCGGGCCCGCCGACTTCTCCGACGCGCTGGCCGAGGCGCGGGGCTCGGGCGGGTTCGTGTGGATCGGCCTGCACGAGCCGACGCCGGACGAGTTCGCGCTCGTCACCGAGGAGTTCGGGCTCCACCGGCTGGCCGTGGAGGACGCCCTCAAGGCCCATCAGCGCCCCAAGCTCGACGTGTACGACGACTCGCTGTTCCTCGTCCTGAAGCCGGTGGGATACGACGAGGACAGCGACACCGTCTCCTCCGGCGAGGTCATGGTCTTCCTCGGCGACTGCTTCGTCGTCACCGTCAGACACGGCGAGGGCGCCCCTCTGGCGGCCGTACGCCGCCGGCTGGAGCACGAGCAGCCCGAGCTCCTCGCGAAGGGCCCCACGGCCGTCGTGTACGCGATCGCGGACGGTGTCGTCGACCGGTACCTGGAGGTCGCGGCCGAGTTGCAGAACGACCTGGAGGGGCTGGAGGCGGAGGTCTTCTCGCCGGACGGCGGGGACTCCCGGGGGGCCGCGTCGCGGATCTACACCTTCAAGCGGCAGGTCCTGGAGTTCCGGCGGGCCACCGTGCCGCTCGCCCTGCCCCTCACCCGGCTCGCCGGGTCGTACGGGGCGCCCGTGCCGTTCGTCCACGAGCGGTCGCGGCCGTTCTTCCGGGACGTCGGCGATCATCTCGCGCGGGTCAACGAGTCCGTCGAGGGGCTCGACCGGCTCGTCTCGGACATCTTGTCGGCGCATCTCGCGCAGATGAGTGTGCGGCAGAACGACGACATGCGGAAGATCTCCGCGTGGGCGGCGATGGCGGCGGTGCCGACGATGATCGCCGGGATCTACGGGATGAACTTCGAGCACATGCCGGAGTTGCGGTGGGTGTGGTCGTATCCGGCGGTGATTCTGATCATGGCGGGGCTTGAGGTGCTGCTGTACCGGTTGTTCAAGCGGCGGGGGTGGCTGTAGGGGGTTGGTTTTCTGAGGCCCGGCGTTTTTCGTGGCTCAGGTTTTTTTGTGGCTCGGGTTCTTTTGTGGCTCGGCCTTTTTTGTGACCGGGTCTCAGGCGAACTCGGGGGTGGCCGGGCCGCCCAGGGCGTTGCGGTGGGCCGGCATCTTCAGGGAGACCATGCGGTGCCAGCCGGCGAGGCGTTCGTAGGCGTAGACGGCGTGGATGCCGGCCGCGAGGGTCGCCGACTTCGCCTTCGGCCAGCCGAGGATGCGGCCCATGTGGGCCATGACGGCGAGGCTGACGTCCCGGTAGACGCGGATCTCGGCGAGCGCGCACTCCCGCAGGGTCCGCTGGATCGCCGGGCCGTGTCCCGCGCGGGCGAACCGCAGGAGTTCCTCGTGGCAGTAGGCGAGGTGGTTGTCCTCGTCGTGGGAGATCATCCGGACGGCGCGACCGAGGTCGGGGTGGTCCGCGAAGTGGCGGCGCAGGAGTTCCATCTGCTCCGAGGCGCGCTGTTCGGTGACCCTGCTGTGCGCGAGGTAGGTGACGACGTCCTGGACGGTGAGCGGCCGGTCGGCCTTCAGCTTGTCGTGGGCGAGGCCGATGCCGTTGTGCTCCAGGAGCATCGTGTAGTCCGTGTCGGCCGGTACCGGGACCGGTTCCAGGCCGCGTTTCCTCATCAGGGCGTTGAAGATCCGGCCGTGCTTGTCCTCGTCGGCGCCGTGCCGGGTGATCTTCGGGGCGAGGGCGCGCTCGCTCTCCGGGACCAGTGCGGCGATCCTCGCGTTCTCCCAGCCGCCCTGGGACTCGCCGCTCGCCGCGATCGAACAGAACAGCCGGAACGACTCGTCGTCCGCAAGGATCTCCTGGAACAGGCTCTTCGCCGAAAGCATCCTGACCACCTCTTCGCGTCCGCAGGGTTTCGCAAAGAAAAAGTCAAATGCGATCCGGAACGCACCGCAACAGCTCCCCCGGACAACTCGCCCATCCGAGTACCCCCGCCCCCGTAACCCCACCCCCGCACCGACGTTGTTCCTCACAGCCGGCCGTGGCGGGGAAGACCCCCCGAGCCCCCACCACGGCCGCGAAACTCTCCGAGGGCCGACCGGGAACGACACTGCCGCGACAGACACCCCGGAACTCACGCCACCCAGACCACGCCCCTCCCGCAAGAGGCCGCCACTCGGCCGACTCACCGAGAGACCACCTCGGCCTCGGGCCAGCGGGCGGCGGGGCAGCGCCAGAAACCCCTTCGCCCGCGCGCGTGCGGCTCGCGAACGCCGCCCTACGCGCGCGAGCGCGCTGTGCCGTAGAGCCAGGGGCAGGGCCAGGGGCCGCACCGTGAGCCTGGCTTCACGCGTGCGTGCGGCTCACCGCCTGAAGCGGCGGTCGGCGGGGAGGCGCCCGGCGGGGCTTCACGCGCGTGTGCGGCTCACCGGGCCACGCGCCTGATCGGACGGGACTCTCGGCCCGCTTTCGCGCGCGCGTGCGGCTCTCCGCCATGAACGCCCGTCGCTCCGCCTCCGCCGACCCGCCCTCACGCGTGAGGCTCTCGGTCGGGGGCGTCGTACCGGCCCCAGCCTCTGCGCTCTCACGCGCGCGTGGCGCTCCCGTTCTCCCGGTCCCCTACGCCAGGCCCGCCAGTTCCAGTGCCTCCGCGCCGGCCCTCAGGGAGGCGAGGCGTTCGTCGAGGGTGAAGCCGGCGGGGGCGAGGGTGAGGGTGGTGACGCCTACCGCGGCGTAGGACTTCATGCGGTCGGCGATGCGGTTCACCGAGCCGAGGAGGGCGGTCTTGTCGATGAGGTCGTGGGGGACGGCGGCTGCCGCGCCGGTCTTGTCGCCCGCGAGGAACTTGTCCTGGATCTCGGCGGCCTCGGACTCGTACCCCATGCGCTGGGCCAGCTGGTTGTAGAAGTTCTGCTTGCGGCTGCCCATGCCGCCGACGTACAGCGCGGTGTACGGCCGGAACGTGTCCGCGAGCTTCTCGACGTCCTTGTCGTCGCCGAGGGCGAGCGGGAGCGTCGGGCAGACGTCGAAGCCGTCGAGGGTGAGGCCCGCCTTCTCGCGGCCCGCGCGCAGGTGCTTGAGGGCGGTGTCCTCAAGGTGCTCCGCGGAGGGGAAGATCAGCAGCGCGCCGTCGGCGATCTCACCGGTCTGCTCAAGGTTCTTCGGCCCGATCGCCGCGATGTACAGCGGGATGTGCTCGCGCTCCGGATGCACCGTCAGCTTGATCGGCTTGCCCGGCCCCCCGGGCAGCGGCAGCGTCCAGTGCTCCCCCTCGAACGACAGCCGCTCACGCGTCATCGCCTTGCGGACAATCTCGACGTACTCGCGCGTGCGCGACAGCGGCTTGTCGAACTTGACGCCGTACCAGCCCTCGGAGACCTGCGGCCCGGAGACCCCGAGGCCGAGCCGGAACCGCCCGCCCGAGAGGGAGTCCAGGGTCGCGGCGGTCATCGCGGTCATCGCGGGCTGGCGGGCCGGGATCTGGAAGATGGCCGACCCGACGTCGATCCGCTCGGTCTTCGCCGCGACCCAGGTCAGCACGGTCGCCGCGTCCGAGCCGTACGCCTCCGCCGCCCAGCACACCGCGTAGCCGAGCCGGTCGGCCTCCTGCGCCACGGCGAGGTTGTCCCCGTCCATCCCGGCACCCCAGTAGCCGAGGTTGATCCCGAGCTGCATTGGCCGCATCCCCTTACCGATCAGTAACGTCCCTTGTGCACAGACCATAGCGCGCGCCCTCGTACGGCCGGGAGTACCGCCCCCGCGATCCACAACCTGCGGATTCGGTTATCCACAGGCCACCCACCGCCCGGTTCTGGCCAGTAATCTCGGCGTCCATGGAGCAGAGGCATCTCGGCCGCACCGGCCTTCGCGTGTCCCGTATCGGGCTAGGCACCCTGACCTGGGGCCGCGACACGGACGAGCACGACGCGGCGGACCTCTTGAAGACGTTCTGGGAAGCGGGCGGCACCCTCGTCGACACGGCGGACGTGTACGGCGACGGCGACGCCGAATACCTGCTGGGCCGCCTCATAGAGGGCCTGGTCCCGCGCCGGGACCTGATCATCGCGACGAAGGCGGGCAGCGTCCCCGACCCCGACCGCCGCTTCGACGGCTCACGAGGGCATCTCCTGGCCGCGCTGGACGCCTCGCTGGCCCGCCTCGGCACGGACTACGTGGACGTGTGGCACATCCACGCCTACGACCCCCACACGCCGATGGAGGAGACCCTCCAGGCGCTCGACATCGCTGTCTCCAGCGGGCGCGCGCGGTACGCGGGCGTCTCCAACTTCTGCGGCTGGCAGATCGCCAAGGCCGCCACCTGGCAGCTCGCCGCGCCCGGCACGCGTACGCGCCTGTCGAGCACGCAGATGGAGTACTCCCTGCTCCAGCGCGGCGTCGAACGCGAGGTACTGCCCGCCGCGATCGACCTCGGCATCGGGCTGCTGCCCTCCTCCCCGCTCGGCCGCGGCGTCCTCACCGGCAAGTACCGCGGCGCCGTCCTCCCGCCCGACTCCCGCGCCGCCTCCGACCACTTCGCCCCCTTCGTCGAGCCCTACCTCGACGACACCGCGAGCCGCGTCGTCGACGCGGTGACGACCGCCGCGGACGGCCTCGCCGTGACCCCGCTGCACATCGCCCTCGCCTGGGTCCGCGACCGGCCCGGCGTCGCCGCGCCCATCATCGGTCCGCGCAACGCGCAGCAGCTCAGCGCCGCTTTGTCAGTGGAGGCCCTTACGCTTCCAGACGAGATCTGCCGGGCCCTCGACGACGTGTCGGCGCCCGTGCACCGCTATCCCGATCACGACTGGAGCACGCTGTGAGCACGGACCCGGAGACCACGGAGACCGAACCGGGCAGTTCCGACGCGGGCGGTTCCGACGCGGGCAGTTCCGACGCCGGGGAAACGGGGCCCTCCGGGGGCGGAGAGGACGCCGGGTCCGGCGGGCGGGAACTCGCCGAGGGCGAGGGTGGCGCGAGCGGTGGAGTGGACGAGGTGGGGGGCGACTCCGGCGGGGGTGGAGGTGACGCGGACGGGGCCGAGGCCCAGAAGGGCGAGGGCGAGGCGGCGGCCCCCGGGCTCAGTGAGGCTCAGGCCGAGCTCGCCGCGCAGAAGGTCGAGCGGGAGCGGATCGCCCGGCGCAAGGCCGAGAAGAACACGCCGATCACCAGCGGCGGGAAGCTGAGCGGAACCGCCGCCGACCTACTGGCCGCCGTACGGGCCGTGGAGGGCGGGGCGAAGCCGTCGGAGGTGTACACGGCGCCCGCGCGCGGGGCCGCCGATTCCGGGCGAGACTCTGGCGCGGGAGCGGCCTCCGGGGGCGGTGACACCACGTACGAGCCCCCCGAGACCACCGGAGACGCCGGCGGCGGGGCGTCTGGAGGTGGCGGCGCCCCGGGGAACGTCGGCGGGCTCGGAGACGTCGGAGGCGCGGGTCCCTCCCCGGCTCTCGGCACCACCGGCCCCCTCAGTGCCACCAGCACTCCCGGAGCCACCGCCGCCCTCGGGCTCGTCGCCCAACCCCTCGGCGGGCCCGGCCTGCCCGCGCCGGAGCTCGTCGACGCCGTCCGCGGTGTCCTCGCCCAAGGCGGCGCACCGGAGGCGCTGGCCTCGCAGGTCGCCACCGCCCTCGGGGAAGGCGCCGGGGAACTGCTCCGCGAGGACCCCTGGCTGCTGCTGCGCGTCGCCGGGGTGCGGCCCGAGCAGGCCGACGGGTTCGCGCGGGCGCTGCTCGGCGCGGAGTGCGGGCCGGCGGACGAGCGGCGGGGCCGGGCGATGACGCTGTGGCTGCTGGAGCAGGCGGCCCTGGCGGGGCACACCGCGCTGGAGCTGCCCGCGCTGACCGCCGCGCTGGCCCAGCGGGGCGTACCGGACGCCGACGAGGCCGTGCAGGACACCGTCGCCGAGGGGGAGGCGCTGGTCTTCCAGGACGCCCTGGAGGAGCCCGGGGCCGCTCCCGCACAGGCCGAGGAGGACGACGAGGAGCGTCCCGTCCGCGTGCTGGTCGGCCTTGAGCGGTACGCCCTCGCGGAGGAGAGCCTCGCCGACGGCCTCGCCCGGATCGTCAACGCGCTGCCGAAGGACGACTCCCCCGGGTGGGAGTCCGCCGCGTCGGCGGCCCCGCGAGGCACCGCCGAACTGATCCGCGCGGTCGCCTCGAACGGCCTCGTCCTGCACACCGGCGGCGAGGCGTCCCGCACCGAACCGGCGGCCCTCCTCGACGCCGCCCGCGCCCTCGGCCTGCGCGCGGTCGCCGCCTGCCACACGGCGAGCGGCCGACACCGTTTCGCGTCCCTGCCGCACCCCGGACACACCCCGGAGGGCGGCATCCCGCACCCCACCGACGGCGACACGGCCGACGGACACCCGGACACCACAGCCCCCGCCCCCGCCCCCGCAGTCGTCACCCTCCCCGGTCTCCTCGCCGGTCTCGAAGGTCCCGGCCGGGACTCCGACGGAGCCTTCGCGCTCGACCTCCTCGTCCTGCTCGACGCGCCCCAACTGGACGTCGAGACGGCCGCGATGGTCGTGGAGTCGCTGCCGGACGGCGCGCGGCTCGTGCTGAGCGGGGACCCCGGGGTGCTGTGGTCGGCGGGAGCGGGCCGGGTCTTCGGGGACCTGCTGGCCGCGAAGGTGTGCCCGCAGGTCGCCTCGCGGACGCCGGACCCGGGTCCGATCGGCGAGCTGGTCTCCGGGATCGGCATCGGGGAGCTGAACCAGGTGGAGGCCCCCGGCAAGGAGATCGTGATCGTCCCGGTGCGGGACGCCGGGGAGGCCGTGCACCGCACCGTGCAGCTGGTCGCCGACTCCGTACCGAGGGCGTTCGGGGTCTCCCCGGAGGAGACCGTCGTCATCACGCCGGGCCACGGCGGCGCGGCCGGGACGCGTGCGCTGAACGCGGCCCTCAAGGAGCGGCTCAACCCCGGCCCCGGCCGGTTCGCCGGGTTCGACCCCGGTGACCTCGTCGCCTACTCCCCCGCGCCGGGGCGCAGTGTCCCAGGCCGGGTGGTGGGCGCCGACGCGGACGGCCTGCGCCTGACCTGCGCGGGTGCCGCCGTCGTCGTACCGAAGGACCGGGTCGAGCAGAGTGTGCGGCACGGCTGGGCGCTGACCGCGCACCAGGCGGCGGGGGGCCGCTGGCCGGCGGCGGTCGTGGTGCTGCCGGGGGACGCGGCGCAGGGGCTGTCGCGGCCGTGGGTGTACACGGCGTTCGGCCGCCCGGAGCGGCACCTGTCGGTCGTCCACGGCGTGGAACAGGCCCTGCCGCGCGCGGTCGCCGAGGTCCTCCCGAAGCCGAGGACGACCCGGCTGCCGGTGCTGCTGCGCGGCCAGGTGCCGGTGGCGGCGGGGTAGTACGGCGGGCGGTGGCGGGCCGACGGGAAAGGGGCGCGGAGGGAACCTCCCCTCCACGCCCCTCAACGAGACGCCGCTCGACGAGACGCCCCTCGACAAGAACTCCCGCTACCGCCGGTCCGCGTTCAGCGGCTCCAGGTCGTCCTCCTCGGCCTCCTCGATCTCGTCGGCCTCGTCGTCGGCTTCGTCGTCCAGCTCGAAGTCCTCGTCCTCCGCCTCCTCGTCGAAGACGGCGCTGACGTCGAAGCGGCAGACGACCCGCTGGGGGTCGGCCTGGTCGAAGGGGGCCTCCAGCCACTCCCCGGGGTCGGCCGGGTCCTCGGCGGCGACGACCCAGAGCGTGGAGTCGCCCTCCTCCAGGCCGAACTCCTTGTGCCGGGAGGCGATCTCGTCGGGTTCGTACTCGCCGAACAGGATGCCGAGCGCGCCGTGGACGGTGCTCGCGGTGTCCTCGCCGCCGTCGTACTCCGCCGCCTCGACCCGCTGGGCCTGCGCGAGCAGCCGCTGGGGTTCCGCGACGGCGTAGTCGCGCCGGATGAGCACGCTGAGGGCGCTCGGTTCCTCGGGGCCCGCGTAGGGCGGCAGGGAGTCGTCCGTGCCGGGGATCTCGAAGGGGGTGACCTCGTCGTACCGGTCGTAGAGCAGTTCGTCGTACGTCTCCGCCGCAGCGGCCAGTTCGTTGAACGCCTCGTAGACGGCCGGGTCGTCCTCCCCCGACCGGCGTTCGACCGCGTCCAGGTGGCGGTCGAGCGCGGTCTTCACCGCCTCGGCGGCGGCGCGTACCTCGGCAGCGGTGGGCTGCGCAGCATCAGACATAGTGCAGACGCTATCCGTACGAGGCCCCAGCCCGCACAATAGATGCGATGCCGGAATACGAATTTGTCGACGTGTACGTACCTCGCGGGGTCTCCCGCAAGGAGGCGGCACGCCTGCTGACGGACCATGCCGAGTACGGACACTGGGAGTTGCACCGTCTGAGCCTCATGCGGGACGGCAGCCGCAGAGTGCGGTTGCGGAGGCGGATCATCCGCCAGGCACGGGCCACGTGGTGAGCTGAGACGCGGACGAAGGAGACGGGCGAGACGACGGAGCGGGCCCCGCCGGGTCGGGGCCCGCTCCGTCGCGCTTTCGGCGGGCGGTGATCCCTGTGTCCGGGATCACCTCCGCGGTTTCACGGCAGTTGTCGCGCTCTGGAGTGTTTTGCCGTGATTTTTAAGGTCGTTGCCTCAGCTTGGCCGAAGATCGCCGTCGGCTGAGGCTCGCCGGTCAGGCCGAGGCGCGCTTGCGGCGGTAGAGCACCGCGCCCGCGACCAGCATCCCCGCGCCGGCCGGGAGGGCGAGGCCCAGGGGGAGTTCGGCACCGGTGCTCGCCAGTTCACCGGAGAGGGTGGGGGGTTGGGCGGACAGGTGGGTGGTGTGAGGGGTGTGGTTCGGGGGGTTGTGGTGGGTGGGGGTGGTGGGGTGCGTCGGGTGCGTGGGGCCGGAGGGGTTCGAGGTGCCGGGGTTGCCCGGGGTGCCGGGGGTACCGGGATGCCCCGGCGTACCGGGACCACCGGGATTCCCCGGACCGCCAGGACCACCAGGCCCACCGGGACCTCCAGGGCCGCCAGGCCCACCGGGGCCGCCCGGATTCCCCGGACCCCCGGGACCGCCAGGCCCACCCGGCCCCCCGGGATTCCCCGGATTCCCCGGGTTACCCGGATTGCCGGGATGCCCCGGATACCCCGACCCCCCGTTCCCGCAGTCGTTCCCGAACGCCGGATTCGCGATCCCGACGACGTCGATGCTGTTCCCGCACAGGTTCACCGGCACATCGACCGGCACCTGTACGTGGTTCCCGGACCCCACCCCGGGCGACCCCCCGGCGTGACCGCCCGCGTGCGCGCCCCCGGAGCCCCCGGACGCGCCCTGCCCGCCGTGCTCTCCGTACCCGCCATGACCGCCGTGCCCACCGTGCGAGCCGGACCCCCCGTACCCCCCAGAACCCCCGTACCCGCCGGAGTCGCCGTACCCCCCGGAGCCCCCGTACCCACCCCCGGCCTTCCCCCCGCCCCCGTTCCGGCAAGCGTTCCCCATCGCCGGATTGAGCAGCCCCACCACGTCCACGGTGTTCCCGCACACGTTGACCGGCACATGCACCGGCGCCTGGACCGTGTTCCCGGACAGCGCGCCCGGAGACCCCTCGGCCGCACCCCCCGCCGCGGAGTCCGCGTGCGCGACCCCGCCCGCCGCGGCGATCGCCCCCGTCGCCGCCGCCACGGTCATGAGCCCCTTGCGGGTGACCTGTCGCATCCTGATCCCTGCCTTCGCCTCACTGATGTCCGCTGGTTCCCGAAACCGGCCGGCCCCGGAGCGCATGGCGCGCGCTCCGGGGCCGGTACGGCGTGTGGACGCCCCCCTCAGCGGGGTGGCGTCACTTGTTGATGCAGGTGTTGCCGAAGGCGGGGTTCAGCAGGCCGATCACGGAGATCGTGTTGCCGCACACGTTCACCGGAACGTGCACGGGGACCTGGATGACGTTGCCGGACAGGACGCCCGGGGAGCCCACCGCGGCACCCTGCGCGCCGGCGTCGGCGACGGCCAGACCCGCGCCCGCGAGAACGAGACCGCCCGTGGCAGCCGCGGCGGCGACGACCTTCTTGATCATGGGTATTCCTCCTAGTTGGCAAGCGGCCCAAGGTGCGGGCCGCATGACCAGTAACGAGGAGGGGCCATTGGGGCTACGAGCGTATGGTCCGATTCACCCGTCCGGGGGGAGGCCGAACGGGCAGCCGAATCCTCAGGACGCGTCGATGAACCGGTCCAGGACCCGTACGCCGAACCGGAGCCCGTCCACCGGGACCCGCTCGTCGACGCCGTGGAACATCCCCGCGAAGTCCAGCTCCGGCGGCAGCTTGAGCGGCGCGAAGCCGAAGCCGCGGATGCCGAGGTCGTCGAAGGACTTCGCGTCGGTGCCGCCGGAGAGCATGTAGGGGACGGCCTTGGCGGTGGGGTCCTCGGCGAGCAGCGCGGCGGACATGGCGTCGACGAGGGCGCCGTCGAAGGACGTCTCCAGCGCCTTGTCGGAGTGGACGTCCTCGCGGCGTACGCGCGGGCCGAGGAGGCGGTCGAGGTCGGTGAGGAACTCCTCCTCGTGGCCCGGCAGGAAGCGGCCGTCGATGTGCGCGGTGGCCTCGCCGGGGATGACGTTGACCTTGTAGCCGGCGCCGAGCTGGGTGGGGTTCGCGGTGTTGCTGAGGGTCGCGCCGATCAGCTTGGCGATGCCGCCGAGGCGGGCGAGGGTCGCCTCCATGTCCTCCGGGTCGAGGGGCGTGCCGAGGGCGTCGCCGAGTTCGTCGAGGAAGGCGCGGGTGGTCTTGGTGACGCGGACGGGCCACTTGTGGCGTCCGACGCGGGCGACGGCCTCGGAGAGTTCGGTGATCGCGTTGTCGCGGTGGATCATCGAGCCGTGCCCGGCCGTCCCAGCGACGGTGAGCTTCATCCAGTGCATGCCCTTCTCGGCCGTCTGGATGAGATACAGCCGCCGCTGCTCGCTGACGGTGAACGAGAATCCGCCGACCTCGCTGATCGCCTCGGTGACGCCGTCGAAGAGGCCGGGGTGGTTGTCGACGAGGTGGCGCGCGCCGTACGTGCCGCCCGCCTCCTCGTCCGCGAGGAACGCGAGGACGATGTCCCGGGGCGGCTTGCGCCCGCTGCGCAGCCGGTCGCGGACGACCGCGAGGGTCATCGCGTCCATGTCCTTCATGTCGACGGCACCCCGGCCCCAGACGCAGCCGTCCGCGACCTCGCCGGAGAACGGGTGGTGCGTCCAGTCGTCCGCGTTGGCGGGGACGACGTCGAGGTGGCCGTGGATGAGGAGCGCGGGCCGGGAGGGGTCCTCGCCCTCGATCCGGGCCACGGTCGAGGCGCGGCCGGGGTGCGACTCGAAGATCTCCGGTTCGAGCCCGACCTCGGCGAGCTTCTCCGCGACCCACTCGGCGGCCTGCCGCTCCCCCGGCCCCGAGTGGTCGCCGTAGTTGCTGGTGTCGAACCGGATCAGCTCGGAACAGAGGTCGACGACCTCGTCCTCGCCCCTGACGTACCCGTCCGTGCCCGTCTCGCTCACGCCTCTGCCTCCCACTGCCGGTCTTCTCTCTCCCCTCATCCTCCCTCCCCCGCCTCCCGTGCCCAAGACCGCTCCCGCCTCGTCACACACCGTTCACGCCGATCCACCCGTGATCGAGCACCCCGGAAACCCTGGTAATGTTTACGACGTCGCCGCGGGGGAAACCCGCGCGGAACACACACCCTGTCCGGGTGGCGGAATGGCAGACGCGCTAGCTTGAGGTGCTAGTGCCCTTTATCGGGCGTGGGGGTTCAAGTCCCCCCTCGGACACTGTGAGCGAAGGCTCCGACCACCTGGTCGGGGCCTTTTCGCATGATGTGTTGGATCTCTCTCCGGCACCAAGATCATGCAGGTCAGAGCGGTGCCGGGGGCACCGGTCGGTGGCTCGAACGGCTCTCTCCGGTGGCCGTCGAACCGGTTGATCCATAGCGTCGTACTAAAATTTCCGGCTTGTTACTGGCTGGAGCCGGACAACCCCAGGCATACCTGCGGGCCCGCCAGCGCCCCGGAGGTTTCCGGGAACGAGACGCGAGGGACCTGATGGCGGCCATACACGAGGTCAGCACGGCCTTGTTGGCGGAGGAGGAGACGGCGTTCGCGCGGTTCTCGGGAGGCTCTGCCGCCCCGGCGCGCACGCTCGTCGACATCTTCGACAGCACCGTGCGGTTCTACGGCGACGAGCCCGCGCTCGACGACGGAAACACCCAGCTGACCTACCGCGAACTGGCCGCCGAGGTGGAGCGGACGCGGCGGCGGCTCGCGGAGGCGGGCGTGGGGCTCGGCGACCGGGTCGGCGTACGGGTGCCGTCGGGCACGAACGATCTGTACGTCGCGATCCTGGCCGTCCTCGCTGTGGGCGCCGCCTATGTGCCGGTGGACGCGGAGGACCCGGACGAGCGGGCCGACCTGGTGTTCGGCGAGGCCGGTGTGCGGGCCGTGCTCACCGCCGGGAACGCGATCACCGTGCGGGAGGGCGAGAGCGCCCCGGCGGGGCGGCCGGGGGGCGGGCACGACGCGTGGATCATCTTCACGTCCGGGTCGACCGGGAAGCCCAAGGGCGTCGCCGTCTCGCACCGCAGCGCCGCGGCGTTCGTGGACGCGGAGGCGCGGCTGTTCCTCGCCGAGGAGCCGATCGGGCCCGGTGACCGGGTCATGGCGGGCCTGTCGGTGGCGTTCGACGCGTCCTGCGAGGAGATGTGGCTCGCCTGGCGGTACGGCGCCTGCCTGGTCCCCGTGCCCCGCTCCCAGGTCCGCAGCGGCGCCGATCTCGGGCCGTGGCTGGTGGAGCAGGAGATCACCGTCGTCTCGACGGTGCCGACGCTCGCCGCACTGTGGGAGCCCGAGACCCTCAACGACGTACGCCTGCTGATCTTCGGCGGGGAGGCGTGCCCGCCCGAGCTGGTGCAGCGGCTGGTGACCGAGGGGCGGGAGGTGTGGAACACGTACGGTCCGACCGAGGCGACGGTCGTGGCGTGTGCCGCGCTGCTGACCGGCGAGGAGCCGATCCGGATCGGGCTGCCGCTGGACGGCTGGGAGCTGGCGGTCGTGGACGACGCCGGCGAGCCCGTACTCATGGGCGGCACCGGGCAGTTGGTGATCGGCGGGGTCGGTCTCGCGCGGTACCTCGACGCGGAGAAGGACGCCGAGAAGTACGCGCCGCTCGAATCGCTGGGCTGGGAGCGGGCGTACCGGAGCGGTGACCTCGTACGGGCCGATCCCGAGGGGCTGTTGTTCCTCGGGCGGGCCGACGAGCAGATCAAGCTGGGCGGCCGGCGGATCGAACTCGGCGAGGTGGACGCCGCGTTGCAGGCGCTGCCCGGGGTGGCCGGCGGGGCCGCGGCCGTACGGACCGCGCGCAGCGGGAACCAGTTGCTGGTCGGCTATGTGGTGACGCAGGAGGGCTGGGACCAGGCCGCCGCCGTGGAGCGGCTGCGGGCCGAACTCCCGGCCGCGCTGGTGCCGTTGCTGGCGCCGGTCGACGAACTCCCCACCCGTACCTCGGGGAAGGTGGACCGCAACGCGCTGCCGTGGCCGCTGCCCGACCTGCAAACCTCGCTGGTGAAGGAGGAGTTGTACGGCACGGAGGCGTGGCTGGCCGAGCAGTGGACCGAGGTGCTGGGGGCTCCGGTCACCAGTGCCTCCGACGACTTCTTCGCCATAGGCGGTGGCAGCCTGTCCGCCGCGCAGCTCACGACGCGGCTGCGGGAGCGGTATCCGACCGCCGCCGTCCTGGACATCTATCAGCAGCCGGTGCTGCGCAAACTCGCCCGGCATCTGGAGGAGTCGGCGCAGGACGACGGCGCGGCGCGGGTGATCACGCCGGTGCCGGTGCGCGCGCAGGTGATCCAACTCCTCGTGCTGCTGCCGCTGTTCACCCTGACAGGGCTGCGCTGGACGACGGTGCTGGCGGCGGCCGGGAATCTGCTGCCGGGGTACGCGTGGCTGCCGACGGCGCCGTGGTGGCTGATCGCCGTCGTCGCGCTGCTGCTGTTCTCCCCGGCCGGGCGGCTGGGGATCGCGGCGGGTGGTGCGCGGCTGCTGCTGCGCGGGGTGCGGCCGGGCCGGTACCGGCGCGGCGGGAGTGTGCATCTGCGGCTGTGGACGGCCGAGCGGCTGGCGGAGTTCAGCGGGGCGACCTCGCTGACGGGCGCGTGGCTGGAGCGGTACGCGCGGGCGCTGGGCGCGAAGGTGGGTCCGGAGGTGGACCTGCACTCGCTGCCGCCGGTGACGGGCATGCTGAAGCTGGGGCGTGGGGCGGCCGTCGAGTCCGAGGTCGATCTGTCCGGCTGGTGGCTGGACGGGGACCGGCTGGAGATCGGCGCCCTGAAGATCGGCGCGCACGCCGTCGTGGGCACGCGCAGCATCCTCTTCCCCGGCGCCCGTGTCGGGAAGCGCGCCGAGGTGGCCCCCGGGTCGGCCGTCGCCGGGCAGGTCCCGACGGGCCAGCGCTGGGCGGGTGCCCCGGCGGTCAAGCTGGGCAAGGCGAAGCGGAGCTGGCCGAAGGAGCGCCCGGCGCGCGGCACGTACTGGCGGTTCATGTACGGCCTGACGGGCGGCGCCCTCGGGCTGCTCCCGGTGGCCGCGGCGGCCGTCGCGCTGCTGGTGGCGTCGGTGTTCGTGCGCCCCGGCGGCGCGGTGTGGCCGGGTGTCCTGTACGCGCTCGTCCCGGCGACCCTCGCGTACGGGCTCGTCTACGCGTTCCTGATCCTGGCGGGCGTCCGGCTGCTGAGCCTGCGCCTCGGGGAGGGGACGTATCCGACGCACAGCCGGGTCGGGTGGCAGGCGTGGACCGTGACGCAGCTGATGGACCAGGCGCGCGAGACGCTGTTCCCGCTGTACGCCGGGCTGGTCACGCCGGTGTGGCTGCGGGCGCTCGGGATGCGGATCGGGCGCGGCGCCGAGGTGTCGACCGTGCTGGCGCTGCCGAGTCTGACGACGGTCGGTGAGGGCGCGTTCCTCGCGGACGACACCCTGACCGCGCCGTACGAGCTGGGTGGCGGCTGGGTGCACATCGGGCGGGCCGAGATCGGGCGGCGGGCGTTCCTCGGGAACTCGGGGATGACGGCGCCGGGGCGGTCCGTGCCGGAGGGCGGGCTCGTCGGGGTGCTGTCGGCGACGCCGAAGAAGGCGAAGAAGGGCAGCTCGTACCTGGGTCTGCCGCCGGTGAAGCTGCCGCGCAGCGCCTCGGACGGCGACCAGAGCCGTACGTACGACCCGCCGGCGCGGCTGCTGTGGGCGCGTGGGCTGGTCGAGCTGTGCCGGATCGTGCCGGTGTTCTGCTCGGCCGGGGTCGCGGTGCTGGTCGTGGCCGCGCTGTGCCTGCTGGGGCCGTGGGCGTTCCTCGCGGGCGGCGTCGTGCTGCTCGGGGCGGGGGTGCTGGGTTCTCTGCTGGCGGTCGTCGCGAAGTGGGCGCTCGTCGGGCGGCACCGGGCCGGGGAGCATCCGCTGTGGAGCTCCTTCGTGTGGCGCAATGAGCTGGCGGACACGTTCGTCGAGGTCGTCGCCGTGCCGTGGCTGGCCGGGGCGGTGCCCGGGACGGTCGTCATGACGGCCTTCCAGCGGGGGCTGGGCGCGCGGATCGGGAAGGGGGTCTGGCTGGAGTCGCACTGGCTGCCCGAGGCCGATCTCGTGACCCTCGCGGAGGGTTCGACGGTCAACCGGGGCTGTGTTCTCCAGACTCACCTCTTCCACGACCGGATCTTGCGGACGGATACTGTGGTACTCCGTGAGGGCGCCACACTGGGCCCTGGCGGAATCGTGCTGCCCGGCAGCACGATCGGGGCCCGTACGACACTGGGTCCCGCGTCGCTCGTCATGGCCGCGGAGTCCGTCCCCGACGACACCCGCTGGCTGGGCAACCCGATCGAGGCGTGGCGCCCGTGAGCACACGCCGCTCGGTCTCCATGGGCGGCGGTTCGAGTGGCACGGCGCAGGGAGCGGACGCGGTAGTGGCAGTTCAGCAGGCAGCGGGGCCGGACCCGTACTTCCCGGACAACGGCGACCCTCGCTACCGCGTGCATCGCTACGAGATCACGCTGGACTACCGTCCCGGGCCGAACCGGCTGGCCGGGACGGCGCGGATCAACGCGATCGCGGGGCGGGGGGCGCTCACCGAATTCCATCTGAACCTGGCCGACTTCCGGGTCGGCCGGGTCCGGGTCGACGGGCGTCAGGCCCAATACACCCATCGGGGCGGGCGGTTGCGGGTCCGGCCGCCCAAGTCCGTGCGGGGCGGGGCCGCGTTCACCGTCGAGGTGCACTGGTCCGGGAATCCCAAGCCGGTCAACAGCCCCTGGGGCGGGATCGGTTGGGAGGAGCTGGGGGACGGGGCGCTCGTCGCGAGCCAGCCGGTGGGGGCGCCGTCGTGGTTCCCCTGCAACGACCGGCCCGCCGACAAGGCGGCGTACCTGCTGTCGGTGACGGTGCCTTCCGCGTACTCCGTGGTCACGGGGGGCCGGCTGCTCACGCGGACCACCCGGGCGTCCACCACCACCTGGGTCTACGACCAGCCCGCCCCCACCTCCAGCTATCTCGTCGGGCTCGCCATCGGCAAGTACCAGACCGTCCTCCTCGGTGACCTCGGGGTCGGCGGGGTGCCCCAGCACGGGCACATTCCGGCCGAGTTGCTCCCCCGTTTTTCCCGGGACTTCGCGCGGCAGCCGGCCATGATGGAGCTCTTCCAGGAGGTGTTCGGCCCGTACCCCTTCGACGAGTACGCCGTGGTCGTCACCGAGGAGGAGCTCGATGTGCCGGTGGAGGCACAGGGGTTGTCCCTGTTCGGCGTCAACCACGTGGACGGCGCGCGGGGTTCGGAGCGCCTCATCGCCCACGAGCTGGCCCATCAGTGGTTCGGCAACAGCGTCTCCGTCGCCGACTGGCGGCACATCTGGCTCAACGAGGGGCTCGCCAAGTACGCCGAGTGGCTCTGGTCCGAGCGGTCCGGCGGGCGCAGCGCCCATCAACTCGCCTCCGCCGCGCATCGGTTGCTGGCCGGGCTGCCCCAGGATCTGCGGCTCGCCGATCCCGGGCGGAAGAACATGTTCGACGATCGGCTGTACGAACGGGGTGGGGTGGCGATCCACGCGATTCGGTGCGCCCTGGGGGACTCGGCGTTCTTTCCGATGTTGCGGGGGTGGGCGGGGTTGCACCGGGGTGGGGCGGTGACCACGTCGACGTTCGTCGCCCACGTGGGGCGGTTCGCCGGGGGGGCTGTGGACGAGTTGTTCGACGCGTGGGTCTATGGGGCCGCGCTGCCTGAATTCCCGGCCATGCCTCCTGTGCCGCCGCTGCCCTCGTAGTTCGGCGTTGTTCGGGGGCGGTTCCGGGGGGCGGGGCGCTGAGCTGGGGGTTCGGCGTTCGGTTCGGGAGTCTTCGGGGTTTCGTGGGTGGCCTTGGCGGGTTCGCGAAGGTGGGGGCACCTACTAGTCCTGGAGGACGGGATGCGGAAGATCGTCAGTCTGCGGAGCGCGGTCATCATGGGGGTTTCGGTGGTGGCCGGGTCGGTCGCCGGGGGTGCCGTCGAGGCCTGGGGGCAGCTCGGCGGGGTGGGGAACGTGGTGACCGGGGCGGTGGCTCTGTGGTTCGCGGAGCGGCTGGACCGGGTGGTGGGGGACTGAGAGCGCGGGTCGGCGGGTCAGGGGTGTCGGCCCTGTCCGGGGGTGGCCAGGCGGCGGGCCAGGGCAGGGGCGGCGCTTTCGAGGATGGGGTGGAGGTATTCGGCGTCGGCTGCGGAGAGGAGGTGCCAGGAGGGGGCGTCGAGGGTGTTGAGGATGTTGACGGCGTGGTGGGTGCACCAGTGGTGGAGGTCCAGGCGGATGGCGGTTTTGAGGAGGAGGGTGAGGGGGCGGTTCAGTGGGGGTTCTTGGAGGGAGGTGAGGATGGCCGACAGGACCGGTCCAGTGCGGGCTGCCGCCGGCAGGTGGATGCGCACCGGAGGGACTCCCAGCAAGGTGGCGATCACGGTGTCGAGGGAGTTGTCGGTGCCTGTGCGGGACCGTTGACGGCAGGCGCAGGCCAGGAGGGCGATGCGGGTTTCGTCCGCCATCGTCTCGCCCTCGAATTCGCAAGTTACCAGCTGCCACAGCGCATCGCTCACGAAGGGTCCGGGGAGTCGTTCGCTCTCGGCAGTGAGGCGGTGGGCGATCGCGCCGTGATAGCGAACCCCGTCCAGCAGCATGGGGATCTCGTCCATGTCGCGCAGGCATCGCTCGTACCGGGCCGGCAGGTCCCCGTGCGGTGCAGGCGGGGCCAGCAGGAGAGCGACCAGGTCGTGTGCCCGGGAGATGAGCCGCCCTTTGGTGTCTTCCTCCATATAACCCGTGAGACCCCCCACCGCCTCCCACACGGGCAGCGCCGGGTCCACCAACTCCTCGATGTCAGGGTCGTGGAGGGCCAGCACGCGCCGGGACACGGCCGGCTCCGCGCCGTACGGGTCTCCCAGTTGGATCACGATGTCAGAATTCGGCGTTCCCTGGCTCTGGACCGGCGTCGTTCGCACGGCCCGGGTGAAGGCGTCCCATGTGCCTGCCGAGAACTGTGACTTCCACAGCGTCGCCAGTGCACGCCACCTCTCGCCCGGAGGGGACGCCTCCCCCGCGACCTCGGAAAAGTGGAGAGGGGTTCCCGGCGCGAGCGCCAGCAGCAGGAGGTTCGCGCTGTAGCAGGCGTGGCGGTAGGTGACGGTGACCGGGCCGGTCGCGTATCCGATGTCGCCGTCCACCGCGAACAGCGCCCGGGGGAAAAGCTCCTGGACGCGTTTCACGGACGGCGCCAGATCGCGCAGGTCGTCGATGATCCGTGCCCGGTCGGTGAGCGGCACGGAGGACAGGAGGGCGAACAGCAGGGCCGGGTGGTCCAGGGAGCGGGCGATCTTCCGTGCGACCAGGTACTCCCCGAAGGTCGCGTGCAGGAACTCGTACCAGAGCCGTTCCTCTCCCCCGTCGAACCTCGCTCGTGCCTCGTGGATGAAGAAGAACCGTCCGAAGAGCAGCCGGGGTTCGGGAGCGGTGAGGTGGTTGTCGGGGGCGCGGAGATGAGCGAGGTCGTGTTCGGCCTCCTCGCCGGTCACGCCCTGGCGGCCCCGGTTGAACATGGCGACGGCGATCACCGAGAGCAGGTCGAGTTCGTCCTCGGTCCGCCGCTCAAGGAGGTCTGGGCGGAGGCGGGGTTCCAGTTTGGCAATCTGGCGGCGGACGAAGAGGCTCAGGAGGCGTTCGTAGAGGGTGGCTCGGCTCATCGTGGCCGTGTCGCCGGGGTCGGGTTCGACGGAGTGGTAGAGCGCGAGCATGAGCAACAGCAGGGGCTGGGGCGCGAGTTCGGGGTAGCTGGCCGCCAGGTCGAGCAGGCGGGGGCGGCCCGTGTTGCACCGGTGCCAGGTCCGGGTCCAGCGGGCGATGCGTGGCCCGTCGAACGGCTCCAGCCGGATGACGACGCTCCCCAGCGGGATGCTCGCCTGGTCGGCGACGACCGTGCGGCTGGTGACGATCGCGGCGACCGGGCGGCCGTTGTCCGCGGACCGGCGCTGGAAATCGGCGATGTCGTCGAGGTAGTGGTAGTGGTCGCCGCCTGCCTGGAGGAGTTCGTCGAGGCCGTCGAAGATCAGTACCGGCATGACGTTCGGCGAGGATCGGGTGACGGTCGACCAGGTGGCCTCTCGGTGGGTGAGGGCGCGCAGGGCGTGGGCTATCTGGTCGAGGATGCCGATGTCGGCCGGGAGGTCACGGAGTTCGATACGGATCGGCAGGTAGTCGGAGGGCGGGAGGCGGGCGGCGAGGAGCCTGGTCAGTAGTGACTTGCCCGCGCCCGGGTCGCCCAGGACGATCAACGGCCGGTCTGGTGTGGGGAATCCGGAGAGGTGACCGGCGAGGAAGCCCTGGATCTCCTGGTGGAGGGGGCGGGTGTTCCACCAGGCGTCCACGTGCGGTCGGCTGTCGTTGCCGTGAACGGCGATGCGGAAGGCCGGGTTGACGTATCCCTGGGCGAGGCGGGGGATGCGCGGGCCGGCGATGCCCTCGCCGACCGAGGAGATCGAGTGGCGCAGTTCGTTGCGGTGGATCGTGGCGAGGCAGGCGGGCCACCCGGCAGGCTCCGGGTCTCGGGCGAAGACCCGCAGGAGGTTCTCCAGGCCATCAAGTCCCCTGGTCTGTGCGCGTAGTTCGCTGTAGAGGCCCTCAAGTTCCTCGCGCGCGGTGTCGGATGGGCAGGCATGCAGGGCTCCCGCCGCCTCAGGGCCGTCTCGCAAGGTGGTCCAGAGGTACAACTCCGGGCATTCTGCGGCCAGTTCGACGAGGCGGGTCTCGTAGAGAGTGGCCGTCTCGGTGGCCAGGCGAGGGTTGATGTCCAGCGCCAGGGCGACCCGCTCGTAGCTCTCGAAGGCCCAGGAGTGATGGCAGGTGTACGACACGTCCTCGACAGACAACGGAGCCGAGGTGAGCACGCTGTCGGACAGGGTCACGTCGATGACGTGGTTGAGTTCGAAGCTCGGCCAACTCCACCCCAGGATGGGCCCGTTCAAGCACGCGTCCACGACCAGCAGGCGGTGCGCCGCGTGCAGCAGCAGCGCCCGGTGGCTACCGCAGGCACCGCGCACCTTGCCCCTCAGGCCGGTCAGCAGCCGTCGTACGACACCGTCGAACCGGTGGCGTAACGCGGCGAGTTCGGAGTCCGACCGCAGTTCGGTCCGGTTGACGGACTCGGCTTCGGCGATCAGGCGGTCGTCCGGTCCGGCGAGGACGCGGGAGATGCCGTCGAGGTCGTCCGGTACCGGCATGCCGTAGACCCCGTAGTCATAGCGGCTCCCCAAGTGGTCGCCGCTGTCGCAGACCACACAGCCGACAGGCAGCCGCCCCGTGCTTCGCCCCGGCGAATCCCTCTCGGTGCGGTCGAGTTCGACCTCCAGCTCCTCAAGTCTCTTTCGCCAGTACCCGACTTCACCGCCGACGAGCCGGACCAGCTTCCGCACCACATCCCAGTCCGGTGCCTTCGCGCGGTGCCCGTTGAGGAGTTCGGAGAGGGCGGACGGGCTGAGGGCGAGCTCGCGGGCCACCTCCTTCTGGCTGAGGCCGCTCTTCCGCACCTCCGCCTTCAGCGGTCGCCAGAACGCGGCCACCGGGTCGCTGCCGGACACCCCTGCCCCTTCCCCTCTCACCTGGAGGGAGCTTACGGGCGGGCGTCACGGACCGGGCGGTTCCGGCAGAATGGGGGTATGCCGCGACGTCCCGCCCTGTGCCCCTGTGGGCTCCCCCAGCCGTACGACGCCTGCTGTGGTCGTTACCACGCGGGTCCCGCCGCCGCGCCCACCGCCGAGGCGTTGATGCGGTCGCGGTACTGCGCGTTCGTGAAGGGGGAGGTGGGGTATCTGGTGCGGACTTGGCATCCTCGGACTCGGCCGGGGGTGTTGGAGCTGGACCCGGGGATGCGGTGGACGGGGTTGGAGATTGTCGCGACTCGGGAGGGAACGGCCTTCCACGGCAAGGGGGTTGTGGAGTTCCGGGCCTCGTACCGGGGTGGGGTGTTGCACGAGGTGAGTCGGTTCGAGCGGGTCGACGGGGCCTGGGTGTATGTGGACGGGGAGTTTCCCGGCGGGGTGTGAGGGTCAGGGGGCGAGGATGTCCAGTTCCTGGAGGGCACCCTCGGTGATTTCGCGGGTGAGTTGTTCGGCGCGTTCGGCGTCGCCCTCGCGGACCGCTTCGGCCACCTGGACGTGGAGGGTGACGGCAGCGGGGTCGGGGTCTTCGAACATGACGCGGTGAGCGGTGCGGCCGGTGAGGACTTCGGCGACGACGTCACCGAGGCGGGCGAACATCTCGTTGCCGGAGGCCGTGAGGATCACGCGGTGGAAGGCCACGTCGTGGATCAGGTAGCCCTCCAGTTTGTGGCCGCGGGAGTTGGCGACCATACCGAGGACGCACTCCGTGAGTTCGGCGCACTGTTCCGGGGTCGCGTTCTTCGCCGCCATACCCGCCGCGACCGGCTCGATCGCCGAGCGCAGCACCGTCAGTGAGCGGAGCTGGCGGGGGCGGTCGGCGCCGGCCAGGCGCCAGCGGATGACCTGCGGATCGTAGACGTTCCACTCGGCGGTGGGGCGGACGATCACGCCGACCCGGCGGCGGGACTCCACGAGGTGCATCGATTCGAGGACGCGGACGGCCTCGCGCATGACGGAGCGGGAGACGTCGAAGCGCTGGGAGAGCTCGTCGGTGCGCAGGACGCTGCCTGGGGGGAACTCGCCTGCGGTGATCGCGGGGCCGAGGGTGTCGAGTACATGGCCGTGCAGACCTCGGCCCGGAATGGTCATGCACTCAGCGTACGTCCCCGATCACGGACTCAAAAAGTCAGATTTATTGGTCACAGGGTCTTGAATTAGTCGCACCTAATAGGTTTCAGTTACGTCGACATCACGTGTCGGCGGTACGTCGAGGAAGACAGCGAGGTAGTGATGAGCACCCCCCAGGTCGTCGTGGTCATGGGCGTCGCGGGCACCGGAAAGACCACGATCGGTCCCCTGCTGGCGGCCCGGCTCGGTGTCCCGTACGCCGAGGGCGACGACTTCCATCCGCCGGCGAACATCGCGAAGATGTCGGCCGGCACCCCGCTGGACGACGACGACCGCTGGCCCTGGCTCGACTCCATCGGCGTGTGGGCGCACGACCGCGCCGGACTCGGCGGCGTCGTCAGCTGTTCGGCGCTGAAACGGTCGTACCGGGACCGGCTGCGTACGGCGGCCCCCGGCCTCCTCTTCGTGCACCTCAGCGGCTCCCGTGAGCTGATCGAGGAGCGGATGGGGCACCGGGAGGGTCATTTCATGCCGACCGCGCTCCTCGACTCCCAGTTCGCCACGCTGGAGCCGCTCGGCGCGGACGAGGCCGGTGTCGCCGTGGATGTCGCGGGCGCGCCGGAGGAGATCACCGAGCGGGCGATCAGCGCGCTCGGTACGGCTGCCGGGGCTCGGGGCTGATCGTTCCGTAAGTTCGCAGGTCCGCAGGTCCGCAGGTCCGCAGGTCCGCAGGTCCGTAGAGCTACCTCTCCGGTACTCGGCCTCCAGGGCTACTCCATCGGTAGTAGACCCCTCGCCCCTCATACCCCCTCCCCCATACCTGAGGGCTACCTCCAAGCCCCACCCCCACCCCGTCCACCCCTCCCCGTCTCCGTAAGGGACCCCCGTGACCAGACTCAGCGTCGAGATGCTGGCAGCGGACGCGCCAGAGCCGATCACCTCGGCCGGGCACGCCCAGCTCGGTATCGCCGTGCTGGCGGGCATCGCCGTCATCGTCCTGCTCATCACGAAGTTCAAGCTCCACGCCTTCCTCTCGCTGACCATCGGCACGCTCGCGCTGGGCGCGTTCGCCGGGGCTCCGCTGGACAAGGCGATCGCCAGTTTCAGCAGCGGCCTCGGTTCGACGGTCGCCGGTGTCGGCGTACTGATCGCGCTCGGCGCGATCCTCGGCAAGCTGCTGGCGGACTCCGGCGGCGCCGACCAGATCGTCGACACGATCCTCGCGAAGGCGAACGGGAAGACCATGCCGTGGGCGATGGTCCTGATCGCCTCGGTGATCGGCCTGCCGCTCTTCTTCGAGGTCGGCGTCGTCCTGCTGATCCCGGTCGTGCTCATGGTCGCCAAGCGCGGCAACTACTCGCTGATGCGGATCGGCATCCCTGCCCTGGCCGGCCTGTCCGTGATGCACGGCCTGGTCCCGCCGCACCCCGGCCCGCTCGTCGCGATCGACACCGTCGACGCGAACCTGGGCGTCACGCTGGCGCTCGGTGTGCTGGTCGCGATCCCGACCGTGATCATCGCCGGTCCGGTGTTCTCCCGGTACGCGGCCCGCTGGGTCGACGTCCAGGCGCCCGACAAGATGGTCCCGCAGCGGCCGTCGGAGGACCTGGAGAGGCGTCCGAGCTTCGGCGCGACCCTGTTCACGATCATGCTGCCGGTCGTCCTGATGCTCTCCAAGGCGCTGGTCGACATCGTGATCGACGACAAGGAGGACAGCGTCCAGCGGGTCTTCGACGTCGTGGGATCGCCGCTGATCGCGCTGCTGTCGGCCGTCCTGGTCGGTATCTTCACGCTCGGCCGGCCCGCCGGTTTCTCCAAGCAGCGGCTGAACGAGCTGGTCGAGAAGAGCCTCGCGCCCATGGCGGGCATCCTGCTGATCGTCGGCGCGGGCGGCGGCTTCAAGCAGACGCTGATCGACTCCGGCGTCGGCCAGATGATCCTGGAGATCTCGAAGGACTGGTCGATCTCGGCGATCCTGCTCGCCTGGCTCATCGCGGTCGCGATCCGGCTGGCGACGGGTTCCGCGACGGTCGCGACCATCTCCGCGGCCGGTCTGGTGGCCCCCCTCGCCGCCGACATGTCCACCGCGCACGCGGCCCTGCTGGTCCTCGCGATCGGCGCCGGCTCCCTCTTCTTCAGCCATGTCAACGACGCCGGCTTCTGGATGGTCAAGGAGTACTTCGGGCTGAGTGTCGGCCAGAACCTCAAGACCTGGTCCGTCATGGAGACGATCATCTCCGTGGTCGCGGGTGGCGTGGTCTTCCTTCTGTCACTGGTCCTTTAGGGGGACGACGATGAGCCATCCTCTCTTCGACATCACCGGAAAGACCGCGCTCGTCACCGGGTCCAGCCGAGGTATCGGCCTGGCGCTCGCCCGGGGTCTCGCGGAAGCGGGCTGCACGGTCGTCCTCAACGGGCGCGACGAGGCGCGTCTCGCCGAGGCCGCCCGCGAACTGCCCGGCAAGGTCCACACCGCCGTCTTCGACGTCACCGACGGCCCCTCGGTCGCCGCCGGCGTCAAGGACGTCGAGGAACGCGTCGGCCCGATCGACATCCTCGTCAACAACGCGGGCATGCAACTGCGGGCCCCGCTCCTGGAGTTCACCGACTCCGACTGGCACCGCATCCTCGACACCAACCTCACCAGCGCGTTCCTGGTGGGCCGCGAGGCCGCCCGGTACATGACGGCGCGCGGGCACGGGAAGATCGTCAACATCTGCTCCCTCCAGAGCGAGGTCGTCCGGCCCGGGATCGCGCCGTACTCGGCGACCAAGGGCGCGCTGAAGATGCTGACCAAGGGCATGTGCGCGGACTGGGGGCCGTCCGGGGTCCAGGTCAACGGGCTGGGGCCCGGCTACATCGAGACGGAACTCACCCAAGCCCTCGTGGACGACGAGGAGTTCAGCGCCTGGGTGCGCAAGCGGACGCCGGCCGGGCGGTGGGGCCGGACCGAGGACCTGGTCGGCGGGGTGCTCTTCCTCGCCTCTCCTGCCGCCGACTTCGTCAGCGGGCAGATCCTGTACGTCGACGGCGGCATGACGAGCGTGCTGTGAACGGGGGAACGCGAATGCTGGGCTGTGTCATCCACGCTCAAGGAGACCTGCGCGTCGAGGAGTTGACGCCGGTCGAGCCGGGCCCGGGGCAGGCGCTGGTCGCCGTCCGCTACGGCGGGGTCTGCGGCTCCGACCTGCACTACTGGCGGCACGGCGGGGTCGGTGACTTCCGCCTCAAGGAGCCGATGGTGCTGGGCCACGAGGTCGTCGGTACGGCGCTGTCGGGGCCGTTCGAGGGGCGAGCGGTCGCCGTGCACCCGGCCACTCCGTGCGGGGTGTGCCCGGAGTGCGCGGACGGGCGGCGCAACGTCTGCCGGGACACCCGGTACCTGGGCAGCGCGGCGCGGACACCGCACGTGCAAGGTGGGTTCGCGGCGCAGATCGTGGTGCCGCAGGAGCAGTTGAGGCCGCTTCCCGAGGGGCTCGGGCTGCGGCGGGCCGCTCTCGCGGAACCGCTGTCCGTCGCGCTGCACGCGGTGCGGCGGGCCGGAGAGGTGCGGGGCCGTCATGTGCTGGTGACCGGGGCCGGGCCGATCGGGTGCCTGGTCGTGGCCGCCGCGAAGGCCGCCGGGGCGGCGCGGGTGACGGTGACCGACATCCTGCCGGCCGCGCTGGAGTACGGGCGGATCGCGGGGGCGTCCGACGCGGTGCGTGCCGACGATCCGTCAGATCCCGGGTGGCCCACGGAAGTCGACGTCGCCATCGAGGCGTCGGGGGTCGCCGCCGGGCTCGACACGTGTCTGCGGCTGATCCGGCGGGGCGGGGTCGTCGTCCAGCTCGGGATGCTGCCGCCGGGACAGAGTCCGTTCGCCGGGAACCTCGTCGTCAGCCGGGAGATCGAGCTGCGCGGGGCGTTCCGGTTCGACGCGGAGTTCGACGAGGCGCTGCAACTGCTCGCCGTGGAGCCTTCGTTCGACGGGTTGGTGAGTGCGGTGGTGCCGGTGGAGGAGGCGGAGTCGGCGTTCGCGCTGGCGGCCGACCGGGCGAAGTCGTGCAAGGTGCTGTTGGACTTCGGGGGGCTCGGGAGCCCCGAGGGTCTCGGGAGCATCGGGGGCTGAACTCGGCCTCTGCGGTTGTCACTTCACGAGCGGGCCAGGGACATCGTCCTGGCCCGCTCGTGGGCTTTCCCGCATGATGGGAGGTGACGACTGGGGGGACGTCATGGGGATTTCGCTGGGCACTCGGCTCTCCGCGGTGCTGTTGGTGGGGGCCGTGGCGGTGGTGACGGTGGCGGTGCAGGAGGGGAACGCGCCCCGGGATCGGGGTGGGGTGCCGGACGCCGGTTCCTCGGCGGTGCGGTCCACTGCCGCGGCGGCCTCCTCTCCTCCTCCGGCGCCCCGGACGAGCGCGCTGGAGGGCGGGCCGGTCGGCTCCGGGCGGTCGGTCGCCTCGCCGCCGCCGGTCGCTCCCGCCCCAAGTCCCAGCCCCGCGCCGCGTGTTGTCACGGTCGCCTGGCTGCCGCCGGGACCGGTCTCACCCGACACGGACAGGAGGGCGGACCCGGAGAGCGTGTACGACGTGCTGCGTTCCCCGGAGCGGTGCGGTGAGGCGTTGCGGATGCTCCCCGGGGGTGAACTCGGCGAGGAGTGGTGGGTGTTGAAGGCACTCGCGCACGCGTGCCTGGCCGTGCGGGGGCAGGGCGGGAGCTGGGCGGAGGCGTCGGTCGCGGTGCGGGGGAACAGTTGCAAGGGGGTGGCCGCGCGGCGGGTGCTGGAGGAGTTGCTGACGGCTCATCGGGGTGCGCGGGGCGGGGAGTCGGTGCGGCTGGTCGTCAAGTCCGGTGGGGCGCCCGCCTGTTCGTTCGGGGCGCGGGTCGTCGGGAGCGGGGAGGCGGGGGCCGGGGGCGGTGACGGCGACGGGACGGCGGGAGGCGGTGAAGGGACGGCCGAAGGCAGGGAAGTCGCGGCCGGGGACGTGGTGCGGCTCGAACTGTGGGACCGGTTCTTCGACTTCGGGGAGCTGGTGGCCGAAGGGGGCGCCGTCGTCGGGGGGTTGCGGGTGCCGTTGTTCGAGGCGGGGGACCAAGTGGAGTTCGTGGTGCCGGAGTTCGCGGGGCCGGAGCGGGAGGCCGTCGAGGTGCGGCTGGAGTACGGCGGGGTGCGGGTCGTCGCGGAGGGTGGCCTCACGGTCGTACGGTCGCGGACCGGTACATCGCCGTCGCCGTCCGGACCGCCCTCGGGGTCGCCGTCCGTGTCACCCTCGGTCGTCGGGTCGCCGGTCGTCGGGTCCCTGGTCGTCGGGGCGCCAGAGGGGGTGTTCGCGGCGGGCCCAGTCGCGGCTGACGGAGCCGGTGCGCATGCCGTGGCGGGCCTCGGGGTCGGCGAGGGCCATGCCGACGTGGCCGGCGAGGACGACGCCGATGGTCAGCGCCAGCCAGTCGTGGACGAAGGTCGCGCTGGTGCGCCACATGATCGGCGTGAGGTGGGTGAACCACATCAGCAGGCCGGTGCCGAGCATGACGAGGGTGGCGCCCGCGATCCAGGCGGCGTACACCTTCTGGCCCGCGTTGAACTTCGCGGCCGGGCGGGCTGAGCGGCGCTGGTCGCGGCGCAGGGCGGCGCGCAGCCAGACGCGGTCGTGGGGGCCGAAGCGGTTGAGGTGGCCGAGGTCCTTGCGGAAGGCGCGGGAGGCGAGGCCGGCGAGGACCGGGACGGGCAGGGCGAGGCCCGCGAACTCGTGGATGCGGACCACGAGTTCACGGCGGCCGACGAGTTCGGCGAGCTCCGGGAGGTAGAGGCAGGCGGCGGTGACGACGCAGACGCCCATGAGGAGGGCGGTCGTGCGGTGGACCCAGCGTTCGGCGCGGGTGAAGCGGTGGACGGTCGTCGCCACCGGGACGGTGTCAGGCAGTGGGGTCATCGTCCCGTCCGTTCGACTTGCCGACCCAGGCGTCGATGTCGTAGCCGCGTTGCTCCCAGTAGCCGGGCTCGACGTCCTCGGTGACGGTGATACCCGAGAGCCACTTGGCGGACTTGTAGAAGTACATCGGGGCGACGTAGAGGCGGACCGGGCCGCCGTGGTCGTGGCCCAGGTCCTTGTCCTGCATGCGCAGGGCGACCAGGACGTCGGCGCGGCGGGCCTGGGCGAGGGTGAGGCTCTCGGTGTAGGCGCCGTCGAAGCAGGTGAAGTGGATGGCGCCGGCCTTGGCCTTGACGCCCGCCGCGTCCAGGAGGTGGGAGAGGCGTACGCCCTCGAAGGGGGTGCCGGGGACGCGCCAGCCGGTGACGCACTGGACGTCCTTGACCATGCGGGTCTGGGGCATGGCTCTCAGGTCGGGGAGGGTGTAGGTGGCGGGGCGGTCCACGAGGCCGTCGACGGTGAGGCGGTAGTTCGTGTCGTTCTTGCGGGGGACGGAGGAGGTCACCGAGTAGTAGCGGAAGCCGCCGCCGTTGGGGAGGAGGCCGGTGAGCCCGGTGGGGTCCTTGCCAGCGATCGCGCCGAGCACGGACTCCATGCCGCGCTGGAGGACGGGTGCGGCGGCCACTCCCAGGGCGCCGAGGCCGAGGGTGCCGAGGAAGACGCGGCGGCCGATGGGGGTGCCGTCGTCCGTGGGGGTTTCCTCGGGTGGTTCGGGTTTCACGTATCCATTCGAGCACCAGGGGGTGGGTGGGGGCCAGTCCTGGGGGTGAGTCTCACCGGGTTCTCAGGGTTCCTCAGGGTTGCTCCTCGGAGTTGTACGGGGTTTCTCAGGGTTGTACGGGTATTACGGGTTCTCCTCGCCGCACGTCCTGCCCAGCGCCCTGTCCCGCGCCCGTGTGAACGCCTCGTAAGGGTCGCGGTCGGGGTAGGACCACGGGCGGGGGGTGGCGTGGTCGGCGATGCGCTGGAAGAGGGCGGACGCCTCGACGGGGCGGCCGGCGCAGACCTTGGCGTGGGCGAGGTAGTTGAGGTCGATCAGCCGGCGGGGGTGGCCCTCGTGCTCCCACTCGACCCACCAGTCGTACGCGGCCTTCATCACCTCGCGGGCGCGGCCGTCGTCCCAGTGCCCGGAGGCGGCCGGATCGGCGGGGAGGTGGCCCCGGGCGGCGAGCACGCGGTAGCGCTCGGCGTGCGCGACGACCGGGAGGATCGCGAGCGGTGAGTCGGCGGGGGCCTGTTCGGCGGCCCAGGCGGCGAAGTCGTACACCTCGTGGAGCGGGTCGGGCCCGCTGTCCGCACGGCGTTCGGCGAGCCGGGCGACCATCAGATGGTGGGCCTGGTGGTGGTCGGGATGGCGGGCACGGACCTCCTCGAAGAGCCGCACGGCCTCCCCGGCATCATCCCCGTCCAGCCGCAGCAGGCCCAGCCAGGGCGTGGGGTCGGCGGGGGCGAGGCGAGCGGCGATTAGGCAGGCCGCGCGGGCGTCGTCCGCATCGGTCCCGCGCAGGTCAGGACCGGGCCCACTCCGATCCGGGCCGGTCTCACCCTGATACCGGCCGGTCTCGCTCCGATGCCGGTCGGCCCCAGCTCCGTCTGGGCCGATCTCACCCTGATACCGGCCGGTCTCGCTCCGATGCCGGTCGGCCCCGGCTCCGTCTGGGCCGATCTCACCCCGATGCCGGCCGGTCTCGCTTCGATGCCGCTCGACCCCACCTCCGTCCGGGCCAGCCGCATCCCGATCCGGGCCGGTCCCGCCCCCGTCCAGGTCAGCCCCACTCCGGTCCGAGTCGGTCCCACCCCGGTCCGAATCGATCCCGCTCCGGTCACTCCCCGTCCGACCCGAGTCGGCCCCGCTCCGGTCCGAGCCGGCCTCACCGTCCGCCCCGGTCCCACCCCCGTCCGCCCCGGCCCCACCTCTGCGGGCCCGGCGGACGAGGGACAGGGCGAGGAGGGTCGCCGCGTCGGCGTTGTCCGGTTCGGTGGTGAGCCACTCGGTGGCGCGGGGAGCGGCGTGGGGTTCGAGGGCGAGGACTGCGGCGCGGTGGCCGCGGCGGTCCCAGTCGTCGCCGGTGCGGGCGAGGAGCGTGGCGGCGGCCTGCCAGCGGCCTTGGGCCAACGCCGCGCGGGCGACGCCCAGTTCGGCGTCGTCGAGGGTGGCGTCGAGGGTTCGGGGATCGCGTTCGCGACCGGGAACCCGGGAGGGCGGGGGTGGGGGCACCGCGGGTTTTCCTCGTCCTCCTGGCGCGACACGGGTTGTCGTCGGCCTGCGATCGACCGATCACGCACAGCAAAGCCCCAGGCAGTGGTCAGCGTCAAGGGCCAGGGGAACATGACACGTATCAAGTGGCTGTCGACACAAGGGACTTGGCGAGGTGATCGCCGAGGTGGGAGCACTGGTCGGGGGCGCGAGGGGCGGACGGTACACAGGGAGCGTGTGGCGTGAACGTGACGGGGGTGTGGCGTACGCCATGGCGCGAAGAGGCGGCGCGGCCCACGATGTGGGGACGGCCGTACTCCCCCGGGTGCTTTGCATCGCGTTGCTTCCGGAGGGGGTCACGGCCGACGTCGGACCCCGTCTCCGGGGTACCCGTAGGGGTCGTTCCCCGTCAGCACGGGAACGGCCGTAGCTCTGGAGCGCTACAGTCGGCCCACGACAACCGTGGCCCGACCGGACGATCATCGAGGTACGCAGCGTGTCGGTTCTGGTTCTGACTCTCGCCGTGAGCGCCGCCTGCTGTCTGGGCTTCGGATTCGTGCTGCAACAGCAGGCCGCGCAGAAGGCGCCGCTCGGCGACTTCCTCTCGCCCCGGCTGCTGCTCGATCTGGCGCGGGTGCCGCGCTGGCTCGGCGGGCTCGGGCTGATGGTCGCCGGGATGGTGCTGGGCGCGGTCGCGCTCGGCCAGGGCGAGGTGTCCCTCGTCGAACCGCTGCTCGCGACGAACCTCCTCTTCGCGCTCGCCCTCTCCCGCCGCTACACCCGGCAGTCGCTGGGACGCCAGGGGTGGGCCGGGCTCGGGCTGCTCGCGGGCGGGGTGACCACGTTCATCGTCGCCGGTGAGCCGCGCGGCGGGCACGCGGTGAGCGATCCGCTGCGGCACTGGCTGATCATCGGCGCGATGATCGGGCTCGCGCTGCTGCTCACGACGTACGCGAAGCGGTCCCGGCTCAGTTCGGGGCCGGTGCTGCTGGCGTTGGCGGCGGGGCTGCTCTACGGCGTCCAGGACGCGTTGACCCGGGTCAGCGGGGAACGGTTCTCCTCCGGCGGGTTCGCCGAACTGCTCACGGGGTGGCAGCCGTACGCCGTCCTCGCGCTCGGGGTGACCGGGCTGGTGCTCGTCCAGAGCGCGTTCGAGACGGCGCCGCTGCGGATGTCGCTGCCGGCCCTCACCGCCGCGCAGCCCATCGCCGGGATCATCTGCGGGGTCGGGTTCCTCGGAGACCGGCTGCGGACGGACACGGGGGCGCTGGCGTGGGAGGCGGCCGGGTTGACGGCGATCGTCGCGGGGATCGTGCTGCTGGGCATGCATCCGGCCATGCCGCAGGGGGTCTCGGTGCGGGAGCCAGTGCGGGATCTTCAGCCGCAGTGACGCCGGGGGCGGCCGGTTGCCGAGGGGCACAGCGGGGCGGCCGACTCACGAGGGGCGGGCCGGGGGGCGGCCGGTTGCCGAGGAGCGCACCGGGGCAGCCGGTTGCCGAGGAGCGCACCGGGGCAGTCGGTTGCCGAGGAGCGTGCCGAGGCTGCCGACTCACGAGGGGCGCGCCGGGGGCGGCCGGCTCACGAGGGGCGGGTCAAGCGCGGCCGGATTCCGGGCCGGGCCCGGAACGAGCGGATTCCGGACGGGTCGACCAGAGCCGCAGTCCCTGAGCGACCGACTCTGAGCCACCGGCCCCGAGCGACTGCTTGGATGACCCCATGAGCGCTGCTGACGAGATTCTCGACATCGTCGACGAACAGGACCGCGTCATCGGGCAGTCCCCGCGCGGGGAGGCGTACGCCCGTGGGCTGCGGCACCGGTGCGTGTTCATCCAGGCCCGGGACGCCGAGGGACGGCTGTTCGTGCATCGGCGGACGGCCACGAAGCTGGTGTTCCCCTCGCTGTACGACATGTTCGTCGGCGGGGTCGTGGGCGCCGGGGAGGGGTACGACGAGGCGGCGTTGCGGGAGGCGGAGGAGGAGTTGGGGGTGAGCGGGCTGCCGCAGCCGGAGTTCCTCTTCAAGTTCCTGTACGAGAGCGAGCCGGGGCTGAGCTGGTGGGCGGCGGTGTACGAGGTGCGCTGGGAGGGGCCGGTGCGGCCTCAGGTCGAGGAGGTGGAGTGGCACGCGTTCCTCTCCGAGGCGGAGGTCGAGGACCGGCTCGGGGAGTGGGCGTGGGTGCCGGACGGGCTGGCCGCCTACGAACGCCTCAAGGAGTTCCGGCGCCGCTGAGCGGGGTGACGCCCGAGGCGTCCCAGGTGGTGCCGGTGTCGAGGAGGCGTTCGGCCAGGGCCGGGGCGGTGGCTCGGGGGACGCCGGTTCTGAGGAGGGCGGTGGTCACTCGCTCCAGGGCGGCCTCCGTGGGGGTGTCGATGTCGCCGTACGCGGGGAGCAGCAGGAGCAGTCGGTGGTCCGGGTCGAGGACGCCGTCGTCGCGCTGGACGGCCGTCGGTCCCGGCAACGGCTGCGGGACGTCCTCTGCGATCGCCAGCAGGTCCGGCCAGGACAGGGCCGGGCCCGCGAAGGGGCCTTCGGTGGCGGCGAGGGTCCGGGGGGTCGGGTGGGCGGGGTCGGTCAGGAGGTAGTCGACCCCGGGGTCGTCCGGGAAGTTGGCGAACACGATCCACACCGTCCGGCCGGACGACAGGGGGAGGCGGAACGCCGGCCACGTCCGCGTCGCGTCGTACAGCGCCTCGTACGCGGCGTCGACGTCCGCCAGATCCGCGCCGAACTCCTCGGTGTCCCCGCGCGAGACGGACAGGTAGGCCGACCAGAAGCCGGGCAGGGCGAGGTGCTGTTCGGCCGGGGCTATGCCGTGGCCGGGGTGCGCGTAGCCGCTCAGCGGCGCGGGAACCTCCATGCACCGACCGTAACGGCCCCCACTGACAACGCCCCCTCCCCGCCCTCCCGGTAGGGTCCTGAACGTGATCGATTTTGTTCGGAACGTCCGCCTGTGGTTCGCGCCCGAGTTGGTGCGCGAGGAAGGGAAGACCCCGGACTACCGCTTCTCCCTCGCCAACGAACGCACCTTCCTCGCCTGGCTGCGCACCGCGATGGCCCTGGTCGGCGGGGGTTTCGCGGTCGACCAGTTCCTTCCCGACCTCCGCTGGGGCTGGCGCGTCGGCCTCGCCCTCGCGCTCCTCGTCGCGGGCGTGCTGTGCGCCGTCCGGGCGCTGAACCACTGGGTGCGGTGCGAGCGGGCGATGCGCAGGGGCGAGGACCTGCCGACGTCCCGCTTCCCGGCGATCCTGAGCCTGGTCGTCGCCGTGGTCGCCGTCGCGATGGTGGTCGTGGTGCTCCTGGGATGGAACGAGTGACCGGACCGGACAGCCCCCGCGCCACCGACCCGGACGACCCCCACCAAGACCTGCACACCACCGTTCCGGACGCCCCCCACCCCGACCCTGACGACCCCGACCCCGACCCCGACCCCGGCCCCGGCCCCGACGCCCACGACCCCCGCGACCCCGGCCTCCAACCCGAGCGCACCCGCCTCGCCTGGCGCCGCACGACGCTCGCCGGCACCGTGGCCACCGTCCTCGCGATGAAGACGGCGCTGCACGAAGGCCCGACCCCCACCGGAGCCCTCATCGGCGCGGTGTGCTGCGCCCTGTGGCTGGCGTTCCTCGCGGTCGCCCACCGCCGGATGGTCACCCTCGCCTCCTCCCCCCGTCCCCCGGTCCTCTCCCCCCGCCTGGCCACCGCGGCGGTGCTGTGCACGGTCGCCACGGCACTGTGCGCGGCGGCCCTGGTGGCGACGTGACCGGCAGCCCCTCCCGGCGCCCCCTCCCGGCGCCGAAGACCCCTTGCCCGCCCCCACCCCCGAAAGCCCGAGGCAGCCGACCGGTCACCCCTCCAGGCCCCCGCCCCCACCCCCTCAAGAACCCCCCTCCGCCTCCCACTCCACCGTCACCACGATCTTCCCCCGAGTCCGCCCCTCCTGATTCAGCCGATACGCCTCGGCCGCCCGCTCCAGCGGAAACGTCTCGGAGACGTGCACGGACACCACCCCCTGCTCGACGAGTTCGACGAGCCGGGTGAGGTCCTTCGCGTCGGGCCGGACCCAGAAGTAGCGCCCCCCGTACCCGAGGACGTCCCCGTCCGCGACGGACGCGAGGCGCCCCTCCGGTGTCAGCACGTTGACGGACGCCTTGAGCGCGTCGCCCCCGACCGTGTCGAACGCCGCGTCGACCCCTTCGGGAGCGAGCCCCCGGATGCGGTCGACGAGCCCTTCCCCGTACGTCACCGGCTCACCCCCCAGGGAGCGCACGAAGTCGTGGTTGCGCTCACTGGCCGTCCCGAGGACCCGGCACCCCAGGTGGTGCCCGATCTGGACGGCGAGCGACCCCACGCCGCCCGCCGCCGCGTGGACGAGGATCGTCTCGCCGCGCCGCACGGACAGCGCGTGGACGAGCCCCTGGTACGCCGTGAGCCCGGCGAGCGGGAGGCCCGCGGCCTCCTCGAACGACTGGTTGCGCGGCTTGCGGGCGAGCGTCCGGACGGGCGCGGCGACGTACTCGGCGAAGGTGCCCCGGGAGAGGAAGTCCTCCCGGACGTAGCCGACGACCTCGTCGCCGACGGCGTACTCGGTGACCGAGAAGCCTGGCTTGACGACGACGCCGGAGACGTCCCATCCCGGGACGACCGGGAACACCGGGTCGATGATCCCGTCGAGGTACCCCTCCCGGGCCTTCCAGTCGACGGGGTTGACGGCGGCGGCCCGCACCTTGACCAGCACGGAGTCGGGGCCGACCTTCGGATCGCGCACCTCGCCGTACTCGAACACCTCGGGTCCGCCGTACCGGCTGTAGCTGATGGCCTTCATGCCTCCGACCCTCCGGGCTGCTCCCGCGCCACGCAAGCCGAATGAACCCATATACGCCATATGGGCCGTTTACGTGGCAGTCTGAGGGAAGCAACTCCCCCCTCCACCTCGCAAAGGTGAGCACCATGAGCGTTCTGCACCAGGAACACCCGACGCACCCCCACGCGCACGGCACGGACTGCGGTCACCCGGAGGTACCGCACGGCGACCACGTCGACTACGCGCACGACGGCCACCTGCACCGCGCGCACGACGGCCACTGGGACGAGTGCGAGCCCGGCGGCCACGTGGCGCACGCGGACCACGACCACCGGCACGACGAATCGTGCGGCCACGCGCGCGTGCAGCACGGCGACCACGTGGACTACCTGCACGACGGCCACCGCCACGCCGAGCACGACGGTCACTACGACGACCACTGACCCACGGCACCGGCGCACGGCACCGACGGCCGCCGGCGCACCGCGCTGACAGACGGCCGAAAAGCGCCCCTCACGGCCCCCCGCGACACCTCGCGGGGGGCCGTACCCGTGCCGTGCCGGTGCCACGCCTCCGGGCGTACCTCTAGGGTGGCCCAGGTCACTTCGGCGCCTCGCACTGGACGACATACCGACCGGTCGGCATCATGTGATCCACGTCCACCGCCGTACGCAGTCAGGAGCGCCCCATGAGCACCGATCATCCACCCGGGCTCGACCTCGGCCGGCTGCGGGACCTACTGGAGCGCGAGCTGCCCGGTCTGGTGGCGGGACCGCTCTCCGGGCGGCTGATCGAGGGCGGGCGCTCGAACCTGACGTACACCGTCTCGGACGGCGCGCGGCAGTGGGTCGTCCGGCGGCCCCCGCTGGGGCATGTGCTGGCGACCGCGCACGACATGCGGCGCGAGCACCGGGTGATCAGCGCGCTGTACCACGAGACGGCCGTCCCGGTGCCGGGTCCGGTGCTGCTGTGCGAGGACGAGGAGGTGCTGGGGGCCCCGTTCTACGTCATGGAGTTCGTCGAGGGGACGCCGTACCGCACCGCCGAGGAGCTGGCCCCCCTCGGGCCCGAGCGGACGCGCGGGGCCGTGCTGTCGCTGGTGGACACGCTGGTGGAGCTGCACGACGTGGACCCGGCGGAGGTCGGGCTCGCCGACTTCGGGCGCCCCGCGGGCTTCCTGGACCGCCAGCTGAGGCGCTGGGGCAAGCAGCTCGACGCCTCCCGCAACCGCGAGCTGTCCGGGATCGACGAGCTGCACGCGACACTCGGCCGGAACCTGCCGTTCTCCCCCGAGGCCGCGATCGTGCACGGCGACTACCGGCTCGACAACGTCCTGATCGGTCCCGACGACCGGATCGAGGCGGTTCTCGACTGGGAGATGTCCACTCTCGGCGACCCGCTGACCGATCTGGGCCTCCTGGTGATGTACAGCGTGCCCCTGGAGATGCCCGACTCCCCGGTCTCGACGACGGCCGCGGCCCCCGGGCACCCCTCCCCCGCCGAGCTGATCGAGCGGTACGCGCTGCGCTCCGGGCGGGACGTCTCGGACGTGTCCTGGTACACGGCGTTCGCCTGGTTCAAGCTCGCCGTGATCCTCGAAGGCATCCACTACCGCTACACCCTCGGCCAGACGGTCGGGCGGGGCTTCGACCGGATCGGCGAGCTCGTCCCCGTCTTCATCGAGCACGGACTGACCACTCTCCAGGAAGGCTGACCGGCATGGACTTCGCGTTCGACGCGCGCACGGAGGAACTGCGCGGGCGCCTGCTCGCCTTCATGGACGAGTACGTCTACCCCGCCGAGACCCTCGCGGAGGAGCAGCGCGCCGCTCTGCCGTCCCCGTGGGACACCCCGGCGGTCGTGGACGACCTGAAGGCCGAAGCGCGCCGACAGGGCCTGTGGAACCTCTTCCTGCCCGACGAGGAGTACGGCGCCGGCCTCACGAATCTCCAGTACGCGCCGCTCGCCGAGATCACCGGGCGCTCGCCGCAGCTCGCGCCGACCGTCCTGAACTGTTCGGCGCCCGACACGGGCAACATGGAGGTCCTCGCGCAGTTCGGGGACGAGGCGCAGAAGAAGCAGTGGCTGGAGCCGCTGCTCGCCGGGGAGATCCGCTCCGCGTTCGCCATGACCGAGCCGGAGGTGGCCTCCTCGGACGCCACGAACATCACGACGTTCATCGAGCGGGACGGCGACGACTACCTGGTCACGGGCCGTAAGTGGTACATCTCCGGGGCGATGAACCCGGACTGCAAGATCTTCATCGTGATGGGCAAGACCGACCCGGACGGGCCGGACATCCGGCGCCAGCAGTCGATGATCCTCGTGCCGCGCGACACCCCGGGGGTGACGGTGAAGCGGGCGATGAAGGTGTTCGGGTACGAGGACCACTACCACGGCGGTCACGCCGAGGTGGTCTTCGACCACGCGCGCGTGCCGGCTTCGAACCTGATCGGTGAGGAGGGCGGCGGGTTCGCGATCGCCCAGGCGCGGCTCGGTCCGGGGCGTATCCACCACTGCATGCGGCTCATCGGGATGGCCGAGCGCGCCATCGAGCTGATGTGCCGCCGGGCGGTCTCCCGGGAGGCGTTCGGGAAGGCGCTCGCGCAGCAGGGCGTCGTCCACAACTGGATCGCGGACGCGCGCGTGACGGTCGAGCAGCTGCGGCTGCTGGTCCTGAAGACGGCCTGGCTGATGGACACGGTCGGCAACCGGGGCGCGCACTCGGAGATCCAGGCGATCAAGATCGCGACGCCCCGCGCGGTCGTCGACATCATCGACCGGGCGATCCAGCTGCACGGCGCGGGCGGGCTGAGCCAGGACTTCCTGCTGGCCGAGCTGTACGCGGGCGCGCGCACGCTGATGATCGCGGACGGTCCGGACGAGGTGCACCAGCGGTCGCTGGCCCGCCGGGAGCTCAAGAAGTACGTGTAGGGACACATGTGTAAGGGGCGGTCGCCATGGACGACCGCCCCTTACACATGGCTGCGGGTCAGGGCCGCAGCGCCCTCAGCAGGAGGTCGGCGAGGTGGTCGGCGACCTCCTGGGGGGTGAGGCTGCCGCCGACGCGGTACCAGGTCGGCAGGTGGTGGACCGAGCCGAAGTGGTAGTCGACGACCAGGTCGGCCGGGGTCGCCTTCGAGAAGACGCCCGCCTCCTGGCCCTCCTCCACCAGCGCGCGGAACCGCTCGTGGTAGTGCCGGCGCTCCGAGCGGACCTGCTTGTACTTCTCGGGGCTCAGGTGGTGCATCGAGCGGAAGAAGATCGCCGCGTCGTCGAGGCTCTCGATGGTCGTGACGACGACGTCGGCCGCCGCCGCGCGCAGGCGCTCCTCGATCGGCTCGTCGGCGTTCGCGAAGGCGTCCAGGCGTTCCTGCTGGACGCGCAGCACGCGCGCGTAGACCTCGTGGAGGAGGTCGTCCTTGGAGCCGAAGTAGTGGTAGAGCGCGCCTTTGGTGACGCCGGCCGCCTCGACGATCTCCTGGACCGAGGTGCGGTCGTAGCCCTGCTCGGCGAAGAGCCGGGTGGCGGCGGCGAGCAGCCGCTGGGGGACGGGCGTACCGTCGCCGTCCGTCGTTCTTGGCACTGCCGCCACCTGCCTTTCCTGGAGGTCAGTCGTTGTCCGTGGTGCGGGAACGCAGTTCCCGACGCAGGATCTTCCCACTTGCCGTCTTGGGCAGGTCGGGCAGGATCTCCACCTGCCTCGGGTACTTGTAGGCGGCCAGTCTCTCCTTGCAGTACGCGGCCAGGTCGCCGGGGGTCGCGCCGGCGCCGGGCCGCAGGCTGATGTAGGCCCGTACGGTCTCGCCCCGGTACCCGTCGGGCACCCCCACGACGGCCGCCTCGCGCACCGCCGGATGCGTGTACAGGACGTCCTCGACCTCGCGCGGCCACACCTTGAACCCGGAGGCGTTGATCATGTCCTTCTTGCGGTCGACGACGTACAGCCACCCCTGTTCGTCCATGAAACCGATGTCCCCGGTGCGCAGCTCGCCGTCCGGGAACGTCTCCGCGGTCGCCTCGGGCCGCCGCCAGTACCCCGGCACGACCTGCGGCCCGCGCACGACGATCTCCCCGTGCTCCCCGAACGGCACCTCGGCCCCGTCGTCGCCGAGGATGCGTACGACGGTGTCGGGGCCCGGCAGACCGACGGCGAGCGTCCCGGAGGCCGGGTCGACGGGCGCCTCGTGCTGGGGCGGCACGGAGGCGCAGGGGGCCGTGCACTCGGTGAGCCCGTAGCCGTTGCGGATGTACGGTCCGAAGCCCGCCCGGAACTTCTCCACCAGGGCCGGCGGCACCGGCGCGCCGCCGGAGCTGATGTGCACGAACGACGCGAAGTGCTCCGGCGTCGCCCCGGGGTGCGCGGCGAGCGCCATGAACGCCGTGGAGGGGCCGACGGTGTAGTGCGGCCGGTGCTCGGCGAACGCGTCGAGGACGACGCCGGGTTCGAAGCGGTACGTCAGGACGAGGGTGCCCGCGCTGTTGAGGCAGGCGCCGAGTTCGCAGACCATGCCGGTGATGTGGAACAGGGGCGCGAGGGCGTAGTACACGGGCGCGTCGGGCAGGTGCAGCCAGGCACGCTGCCGGTCGGCGTTGGCCATCAGGTTGGCGTGCGTGTTGGTGGCGCCCTTGGGGGTGCCGCTCGTCCCGGAGGTGTAGCTGATCAGGCCGATACCGTCGGGGGTGAGCGTGCGCCCCTCGGGGGCCTTGCCGCCGCGCCGGGCGACCTCGACGAGGTCGTCGGCGTCGTCGGCGGGCCGCCGTTCGAAGTCCAGCACGCGCGCGTCGCCGCGGGTTTGGAAATCCAACTCACTCGCCGTGAGGGCGAACCGCACCGGCGAGTCCGCCGCCGTCTCCCGCAGGTACGCCTCCCACGCGCGGTCCGTGCAGATCAGCACCGCCACCTCGGCGTCCCGCAGGACGTGCGCGACCTCGCCCGACTTGTACATCGGGTTGACGGGTACGACGACGGCGCCGGCCTTCCAGGCGCCGAGCAGGGCGATGACGAAGTGCGGGGAGTTCTGGAGGACGAGGGCGACCCGTTCGCCGTACGCGAGGCCCCGGTCGGCCAGGTGGGCGGCGACGGCGTCGCTCAGGGCGTCGACCTCGGCATAGCTCAGCCGGCCGTCGAAGTAGGTGAGGAACGTGCGCTCGGGGACCGTCCGGGCGGCGTCGCGCAGGGCGTGGACCATCGAGTCGAGCGGGGTGACCGGGCCGCGCTGGGCGTCGTCCAGGAGGGCCAGCCAGGGCTGGTCGGCGTAGGTGGTCACCGGGCGGCCTCCCACTTCTGCTGGAGGCGGTTCATGGTGGCGAGCCAGCCGTCGGGGTCGGTGGCCCGGCCCTGGTAGAAGCCGGCGACCTCGGGGTGCGGGAGGATCAGGAAGCGGTCGTCCTCGATGCCGCGCATGAGGGCCTCGGCGACGTCGTCGGGGTCGATCGCGGTCGGCTTCAGGACCAGGTCGCCCGCGCTGCCGGACGCCTCCAGCATGTCGGTGCGCACGCCCTGGGGGCAGATCGCGTGGACCTTGAGGCCGCGGTGGCGGTAGGTCAGGGAGAGCCATTCGGCGAAGGCGTGGGCGCCGTGCTTGGTGACGCTGTAGGGGGCGGCGCCGATCATGGTGAGGAGCCCTGCGGCCGACACGGTCGACACGAAACGGCCCTCGCCGCGCTCCAGCCACTCCGGGAGCAGCGCCTGGGCCGCGCGGACGTGGGCCATCACGTTGACGTCCCAGGCGAGCGCCCAGACGTCGTCCCCGGCCGATTCCGAGCCGCCCGCGCCGACCCCGGCGTTCGCGCAGTAGACGTCGACGCTCCCGCCGAGCGCCTCGCGCGCCTCGTCGACGACGACGGAGGCGTCCCCGGCGACGGCGATCGCGCCGATCTCGTCGGCGACGGCCTTGGCCCTGGCCCCGTCGAGGTCGTTGACGACGACCCGCGCGCCCTCGGCGGCGAACCGGCGGGCGAGCGCGGCGCCGATCCCTCCCCCGCCCCCGGTCACGACAACTCCGGCACCTCGAACGGCTTCCACCATCGGGTCTCCCTCGACACGACACGGCTCACGACGGCTCACGAGCAACGGAACGGCTACAGACTAACCAGTCGGTATGTGCCGGGGAAGAGCTGCCGGACAGCCTGTGCGTGACGTATGGCCAAGTCACCCGGTTAGCAGGACACTGCGCCCACATCACTCCGGGGGACGGAGGCCGTGATGGCCGAACCGGCAATGACTGTCGCTCCCTACTGGCAACTCACCTTCGACGCGGACGGGGACGTGAACCCCGCCGAACGCGACCGGCTCCTCACCGAGGCAGGGCCGCGGGGCGTCCAGGACCTGATCCTCTTCTCGCACGGCTGGAACAACGACCGCTCCCGCGCGACCGCCCTCTACCGGGCCTTCTTCGCCCCGATCCCGAACCTCGCGCCGCACGCGAAACTCGGGTACGCCGGGATCGTGTGGCCGTCGATGCGGTTCTGCGACGAACCCATCCCCGATTTCCCGCACTTGACGGCCCTTCAGGACACCTGCCTGGACGACGGCACCCGGGACGGGCTCCTGACCGCCTTCCCCGGCAAGGGGGCGACCGTCGACCGGCTCGTCACGCTGCTGGACCAACGTCCCTCCGGGGAAGCGGGGTTGGCGGAGTTCGGGGAGCTGGTGGCGCGGCTCGTGGACGCCGTGCCCGCGCGCTGCGCGACGGACCTGCCGGGCGAGGGGGAGCCCGCGCTGCTCACCGAGTCGACGGCCGAGATGTGCGCGGAGTTCGCGGAGGCGCTCCAAGAGGGCGACGGCACCCGGGAGTTCTCCCTCCCCAACCCCTGGGACGGGGCGAAGGAGCTGCTGCGGCAGGCGACGTACTACGCGATGAAGCGCCGGGCCGGGACGGTCGGCGAGCGTGGACTCGGGCCGTTCCTCGGCAGGCTGGCGTCGGCGGCGCCCGGCGTGCGGGTCCATCTCGTCGGGCACAGCTTCGGCGGGCGTCTGGTGTCGTTCGCGCTCAACGGGCTGCCGGCGGGGGTGCGTTCGGTGAAGTCGGTGACGCTCCTTCAGGGTGCCTTCTCCCATTACGCGTTCGCGGCGAACGGGGCGCTGAGCGGGCGGCAGAGCCGGGTCGACGGGCCGGTGGTGTGCTGCCACTCCTCCTTCGACCAGGCCCTCGGGACGATGTACCCGCTGGCCTCCCGGATGGCGGGGGACTCGGAGGGGGTGATCGGGGAGCTGCTCGGTGTGAAGTGGGGTGCCATGGGGCACGACGGGGTCCAGTCGGTGCCCGGGACACGGCAGTTGAGCCTCGCGGACGCGCTGCGCGGGCCACTGCCCGCGTCCGGCTGCGTCAACGTCGACGCGGCGGCCGTCGTCCGCCGGGGCGGGCCGCCGTCCGGGGCGCACAGCGACATCGTGCACCCCGAACTGGCGCGGGTGGTGCTGGCGGCGGGGCGGATTCCTCAGGGGTGACCCCTTGGAGAGGGGTGCCCCTGAGGAAAGGGGTGCCCCTGTGAACGCGCCCCGCCGCCATGGGACTTACCGGTGTGAGGTGAACTCCACCACCTGCTGGTAGGTGGGGCGGTTCTGCCAGCTGATGTTGCCGTGCTTGATGCCTCCGAGGGGGCGCTGGAAGATCGAGTCGGCGCACCACTGGTTGCCGGCCGAGCAGAGGGCGTCGCCCGGGTAGACCTGGGCGGCGGTCTTGCCCGCGGCGGTCTTCAGGGTGCTGATCAGCGTGTCGCGGCAGGCCGTCAGGACGCCGCCCCCGCAGTACTGCCGGGCCAGCGGGTCCTGGACGGACTGGCCGAGGACGGACCTGATGTCCTTGTCGACGTAGCTCCACCACCCGTACTGGAAGGAGCTGCCCGCGTGCGAGCCGGTGGGACCGTGGGCCGCCGAAGGCGACTCGTCCACGGGAAGGTTGGCGGTGATCGCGGTGAACAGGTCGCTGCCCAGGCCGGGTTGGAACTCGGCCTGCACCAGCAGCGGCCACCAGGCGTCCAGGATGCGGATCGCGTCGGCGTCGGCGTAGGTCTTGGACCCGGCCGAAGTCTCCGTACGTTTACCGCCGTTGGCGAGCCAGGTCTGGAGTTTCGTGACCGCCGCGGCGGCCGTCGAGTCCGTCACCGTCGAGCTGTTGACGACCTTCAGCAGATCCGGCAGGACGTCCTCGGCGCGCAGGTCGGTGAGGGCCGCGTCCGCCATCGCCTTGGTGAGGGAGGCACGGGTGACGCCGCCCGCCGTGACGAGTTTCTTCACGCGGTCTTCGAGGAGGTTGCCCCGGTGCACCGAGCCCTCGCCCCAGGGCGCGCTCGTGTAGTCCTTGGCCTGCTTGTTGTTCCAGGAGATGTAGTAGTCCTGGTCGACGGACTGCGGGTGCTGCGAAGCCGGCGTGTAGTCGGCCGTGTTGGTGGTCGGGTTCCAGTTCTTCCAGTCGTACGCCGCCTGCGCCCAGACCGGGAACTCCGCGTCGACGCCGCTCGCGCGGACCGGGTTGTCGCCGGAGTTGTAGTACGCGGTGTGCTGGGAGTCGGCGTAGAACCAGTTGAAGGTGTAGTTGATGTGCTGGACCGCCTCCTTGAAGGTGTCCGGTCCCTTCACGAAGTCGGGGTCGTTGAGCATCTGGAAGCCGATGATCGAGTCGGCCTCGTGCAGGTAGGAGGAGCGCAGCGTCGTGTAGGCGACCTTCTTGCCGCCGACGGTCGCCCGGTGGGTGACGGGACCGTACTTGGTGCGCCACACGCGCATCGTGTAGGAGCCGGCGGCGGTGGAGTCGGCGGTCGTCGGCTTCCAGGCGTTCTTCTGCTCGACCTTGTCCATGGCGGTGCAGGTGCCGTGGTACAGGTAGTGGTAGTCGTCCTGGCACAGCTCGACGGCGTACGTGTCGATGATGTCCTGGCCGGACGTCGTAGCACTCCAGGCGTAGTCCTGACCCCTCCCGAGTTCCACGTACATGCTGAGACCTGCGAACGATGCGCCGCGGGCGCTGATTCCGGGACCCTGGATCTCCTGGAGAAGGAGGAGCTGTGGGGCGAAGTAGCCGGTCTGCGGACCGAAGACGGCGACGGGATGGCCGCTGGCGGTGTGCGCGCCGTTGACGACGAGGGCGTTGGACATCCCGCGCTTCGCGGACGTCGTGGCGGCAGCGGCGGCCGTCGCGGCGGGGCCGCCGGTGCCGGTCGCGTCGTAGATGAGGGGTTCGGCGGCGACCGTACCGGCGTCGGGGAGCGCAGTGCCCTGCGGGTTCGCGGGCTTCGTGGCGTACGGGAAGCTCTCGCCGTTGTGGACGGTGACGACGGCCTCGGCGTCGTTGCGTTCCCGGAAGGACTCCCAGACCTTGGTGCCCTCGGTGACGCCGTACTTCTCCTGCGCGGCCAGCAGGGAGATCGCGTTGTTGACCTCGCCGCCGCCCCCGGAGCCGAAGAGCGCGCCGATGACGGACGCGAGGGCGACCATGTCGGTGACCTTGAAGTGGTCGATGGTCCCGGCGTTGGTGATCGAGTCCTTGTGCCCGGTGAGGACGTACTCGCCGGGGAAGTACCGGCCGCTGTCGGAGGCGTCGATGTAGGAGTTGATGCCGTCGAGATAGGCGTTCACATCGGCGAGGGCCTGCTGGCCCCGGGCCCCGCTGGTGGCGACGGCGTTGTCGATCTGCGCCTGGAGATCGGCCTCGGTGTACGGCGCGTTGCGCCAGAACTGCTGCTCGAGGCCCTGGTTGGAGGCGGCGCCGCCGGCGAAGCCGGTGAGCTGTCCGCGGCCGACATGGCGGAAGACGTCCATCAGCCACAGCCGGTCCTGGGCCGCCGCATACCCGGCGCCGAACTCGGTGCCGTATCGAGTGGTACCGGTGATGTGCGGGACGCCGGTCTTCTTGTCACGGACGATCTTGACGTCGGTGCGGCCGGCCGGCTGGAGGGTGGAGGCGACTTGATCGGCCGTGACCCCGAAGGAGGCGTCGTTGAAGAAGGTGTTGATGGTGGCGTTGGTGAGCGTGGGATAGCCCTTGGCCAGGTTGTTGTACGGGCCGAGCTGGTCCTCGGCGTGGTCGGGCTGGGTGCCGAACGCCTGGTTGAGGATGATCTGCGCGAGGGTCGCGTTGCCGTTCTGGCCGGGCGGCAGGATGTCGGAACACTGTCCGCCGCAGTAGTCGTTGGCCTCGGCCGCCTGGGCGGTGGCGACCTGGGTGAGGGGGGACAACAGACCGGCGAGGAGCGCGCACACGGTCGCGCTCTTCAGGAACCCGGGAAGTCTGCCGGGAGTTCTCAGTCTGTCGAGGGGAGTTCGCCGTGGCATGTGCAGCTCCTAGCGACGGGGGTGGCCGGAAGGTTACCGCCGGTATCCCCGGCTTTGAAGATGAACATGCGTCAAGTTTTTCCACGGCTCCTCACCCGGCGGGGGCCATCCGGAAATCGGATGGAGCCGAATCGAGAGTCGATACGTCTATTCGACGACGTCGCGCGATTCCGGCGCGGCGGCGCCGAAGTGACCGAAGTACAGGTGCAGGTGTGACGGAGGTGCAAGGCGATGGCAGGTTTCCGGAGTCTGGCGAGACAGGCGCGCGATCCGCGCAGCGATCTGGCGCTGCGGCGTTATTCGCTGCGCAAGTGCCTTGAGCGGTTCGCCCCTTACGGGCACAGGGCGACCTGGGACCACCTCTCCTCGCGGGCCGGGTTCGGCCCCGAGGACCGCTCTCCCGACCCGGCGCGGCTCGTGGCCGCGTTGGAGGAGCTGGAGGAGGCGCGGACGGTGTGGCTGGCCTACGAGGCGGGCTTCGCCCAGCGGCGCAGGAAGGAGAAGCACGACGGACTGCGCAGGCCCGGCAGTGTCGACGACTGGCACCGGCTGACCTGGGGCGGGTTCGGCGTGGCATGGTGCGACGACCCGCGGCTCCACCCCCGTGAGCCGCTGGCCGAGGTACTGCGCCGGCTGATCGCCGCGCTGGAGCGCGCTCCGGGCGCCTGCTGCCCGGTGTGCGGTGGCGAACGGCTCCTGTGGAAGTACGACCTCGATCACGAGCCGTCGGCGGGCCCGGTCTGCACGGACTGCGGCATATTGGTCCCGCGTCCGGTCCTCACCCCGGAGGCACTGGCGTCCGCCAGGCGAGGCCGGCTGCTGGTGTCGGCGTAGCTCCCGGAGCAGGGCAGTGGGGGTGCGACGGGGATGCCGCACCCCCCGATTCACGGCGAGGTCCGCAGGTGGTACGGGGTGTCCCGGACGACCTGGGTACGACGACCTCTCGGCCGGGACCTGAGCCCTGAGCGCTACAGCACTACGGCTCAGGCGGACTTCCACACCACCGAGAACGCGCCGCTGGACAGCGTGCCGGGCTGCGCGCGGACCGTGCCGCTGCTGTTGGTCATCGTGATCTTGTCGGGCGAGGAGTTGCTCAGGGCGGAGCCGTTGGCCTTCGCACCGGTGAAGGCGACCGTCCCGAAGTCGGCCAGCTCGGCGAGCGAGCCGTCGACCTCGGGCGCCTCGGCGATGACCTCCGCGGAGGCGTTCTGGAAGTCGGAGGAGCCCGCGTCGGTCTTGGACTTCGTCCAGCCCTGCGTGGTGTCCTTCAGCGTCATCGTGAAGTTGCTGCCGCTGTACGTCACGGTCGCCGTCAGCTTGTCGCCGCCCGCGACGGTGACGTCGTCCCACGACGTCGAGGCGTCCGGCAGGACCTCCCACCAAGCGCCGTACACGGCTTGGCCGTTGATGCAGTCGGCCTCGGTGCCGGTCTGCTCCAGCGCGTCGTTGCCGTCGCCGTCGAGGCCGACCCAGAACGAGGAGTAGGTGGTGGCCGAGCCGCAGGTGACCGTCGGCTGGGTCCAGGAGGTGGTGACGGAGGTGAAGTCGCCGGCGGAGCCGGTCGCGGCGTAACCGGACCAGTTCGTGGACGTCTCCGAGGCGTTGACCTTGCCGGAGTGCTTCAGCGCGCCGTGGGGGGCGTGGTTCTCGTGGCTCTCGATGGACTGCGTGAGCTGACGCGGGGCCTTGGCGGTCACCGTCTGCGTCGCGGCGAGCGCCGGGGTGGCGAGGGCTGCGGTGAGGGTGCCTGCGGCGAGGACGGCGAGGCTCGCGGACCTGATGCTGGACATGAACTCTCCGTGGTGGCTGGGGAGGTGGGGGGACATGCGGCGGCGATCAGCAGCTTCGGCGAGCTTTCATGGGCATGGCAAGAAGTCCGAGTCCGTTCAGTTCTGCGGGAATTGAGCCGCAATACCGGCGAAACGGCTGCCAGAAGAAAGCTTTAGGTTCGGACGGTTTCGATCAAACAAGCGGAAACTTTGATCAAACATCCGGACTGTGCTCTTCCGCCCCGCCATGGGGCCGGGCGGAGACTGTGGGGATGCACGGGGAGAGACCGTTCCACGAGGAGCTGCGGGCCGCCATCGCCGCGAGCGGGCTGAGTCTGGACCGGATTCACGAACGGCTGCGGCTGCGCGGGGTCCCGGTCTCGGCGGCGACGCTCAGCTCCTGGCAGTCCGGCCGCCACCAGCCCGAACGACGGCGCTCGCTCTCCGCGTTGACGGTCCTGGAGGACGTGCTGGCACTCCCCCCGGCCGCCCTCAGCGCACGCCTCGCCCCACCCCGGCCCCGGGGCCGCTGGCTGCCGCCCGGCGACACGCATCCGGCGCTGGACCGGGCCTGGCCGCTGGGCGACGCCCGGCACGCCGTCGACGTCCGCTGGGACTCCTCACTGACCCGGCTCAGCTGCCACAACCGCGCGGAGGTCGACGGGGAGCGGCGGCTGCGGTCGCTGTCCAGCCGGCGGCTGCTGCGGGCCGAGGCGGACGGGGCTGACCGGTGGATCGCCCTCTACCGGCTCGACTCCCCCGGCCCGCCGCCCCGGATACGGCTCGCCGAGCCGCTGCGGCTCGGGACGGTCGTCGAACTGCCCGAGGAGGGGCTGCTCGTCGCGGAGATGCTGTTCGAACGGCCGCTGGCCCGGGGGGAGACGGTGATCGTGGACTACACGGTCGAGCACCGGGAGCCGCTGCCGGTGTCCCAGCACGTGGAGACGGCGATCCATGTGCCCATGCGGGAGCACCTGTTGGAGGTGCGGTTCGCCGCGGAGGCCCTGCCGTCCGCGTGCTACTCCTTCCGTACGACGGGACTTGAGAGGGAGGGGCGGGCGCGGTTCCGGCGGGAGCGGCGGCTGCGGCTGGACGCGGCGGGGGCGGTGCACGCGGTGGCGCTGGGGGCGGAGGGGTGCCGGTTCGGGATTCGGTGGGTGTGGGAGTGAAGCGGGCCCGGGGGTGAAGGGGGTGCAGCGGGCGCGAGGGCTGAACGGGCCCTCTTTCGGGGGCCGTTGAAGGTAGCAGGCGGAAATCCGGTCGCTCCACCTCATTCCCGCCGGGACAGTTGGCGGCGATGAGACCACGTCCGTAGGAGCACTCATGTCGACGCTGCGCGTCACCGCCGAAGTCCTGACCGTGCACGAACACCCGAACGCCGACGCCCTGGAGCTGGCCCAGGTCGGGCTGTACCGGGCCGTGGTGGCGAAGGGGGTGTACCGGACCGGGGACACCGCCGTCTACATCCCCGAGCAGGCGGTGCTGCCCGCCGGGCTCATCGCGGAACTCGGGCTGACCGGGCGGCTCGCGGGCGGGAACGCGGACCGGGTCAAGGCGGTCCGGCTGCGCGGTGAGCTGTCGCAGGGCATCGTGTGCCGGCCGGGCGCCCTGGCGGGGGTCGATCTGGCGCGGGCCGCCGAGGACGGCACCGACTTCGCGGAGGTCCTGGGGATCACGAAGTGGGTGCCCCCGGTGCCGCCGACGATGAGCGGGGACGTGGAGCCGGCGCCCGACCTTGTCCCCTGGGTGGACATCGAGAACATCCAGCGGTACCCCGGCCTCTTCACCCCGGGGGAACCCGTAGTACTCACGGAGAAGCTGCACGGCTCGGCCTGCCTGCTGACGTACGTCGCGGACGACGAGCGGGTGTACGTCACCTCCAAGGGGTTCGGCGCCCGGTCCCTGGCTCTCCAGGAGGACCCGCGCAACCTGTACTGGCGCGCGGTACGCGGCCACGGCGTCCCCGAGGCCGCCGCCCGGCTCGCCGCGCGCCTCGGGGCCCGGCGAGTGGGGATCTTCGGGGAGGTGTACGGGGAGGGCGTCCAGGATCTGTCGTACGGGGCCGACGGGCGCCGCGAGTCCCTCGGGTACGCGGTGTTCGACGTGGCCGCCGAGGTCGACGGGGTGGTGCGGTGGCTGGACGCGGAGGAGCTGCTCGCGGGCGAACTGCCCCTCGTACCCCGGCTGTTCGCCGGACCCTACGACCCCAAGCAGGTGTTCGCGCTGGCGACCGGGCGCGAGACGGTGTCCGGGAAGGGGCTGCATCTGCGCGAGGGGGTCGTCATCCGGCCCGCCGTCGAGAGGTACAGCCCTGTCGTCGGGGGGCGGGCGATCGGGAAGGCGGTGAGTCCGGCTTATCTGACGAGGAAGGGCGGGACGGAGTACGAGTGATATGGGGCCGCGTACGGGGGGCGTGCCCTGCGCGGAGGTGGGGGCGTGCCCTGCACGAGGAGGCGGGCGCGCCCTGTCGGCGGGGCCGCCTCCTCAGCTCTCCCGGCGTTCCACCACCAGCCGGGAGCCGGTGAGGCGGTTGCCGGTGATGTCGTCCGGGTTGGAGAGGACGCAGGTGTCGAGGGAGAGGCAGCCGCAGCCGATGCAGTCCGTGAGGTGATCGCGCAGCCGGTTCAACTGCTTGATGCGCTCCTCCAGTTCGGACCGCCACGCCTTCGACAGCCGCGCCCAGTCCTCGCGCGTCGGCGTCCGCTCCTCCGGGAGCTGGGCCAGCGCCTCCCTGATCGTCGCGAGGGGGATGCCGACCCGCTGGGCCGCCCGCACGAACGCCACCCGCCGCAGCGTGTCCCGGCCGTAGCGGCGCTGGTTCCCCGCGGTGCGGCGGCTGATGATCAGCCCCTTCGCCTCGTAGAAGTGCAGCGCGGACACGGCGACACCACTGCGCGCCGACAACTGGCCGACGGTCAGCTCTTGGACGTTCTCGTGGATCTGGGGCACCCGACCAGCCTAGTGGGGCGGGCTCGCCCTCGCGGGTCCGCCGGAGGTGGCCGCCGTGCGTTGACAGTGGCTTTCCGGTCGACCATGCTAAGCAGTCGCTTAGACTTCGGGACTTCGCAGCGAGAGGCCGGGACCATGGCAGAGCCGAGGATCTTCACGTCCGCCGACGAGCTCAAGGCGGCGGTGGGCGAGCAGTTGGGGTACAGCGACTGGGTGGAGGTCGACCAGAAGCGGATCGACCTGTTCGCCGAGGCCACCGGGGACCACCAGTGGATTCACGTCGACCCGGAGAAGGCGGCGGCCGGCCCGTTCGGGACGACCATCGCGCACGGCTACCTCACGCTGTCGCTGCTGCCCCTCTTCGGCCCCCAGCTGATCCGCGTCGACGGCGCGAAGATGGGCGTCAACTACGGGACGAACAAGGTCCGTTTCCCCGCCCCGGTGCCGGTCGGCTCCCGGCTGCGCGCGACCGCGCGGATCAGCTCCGTCGAGGACGTCACGGGCGGGGTGCAGATCACCCTCGCGTTCACGGTGGAGCGCGAGGGCGGCGACAAGCCGGTGTGCGCGGCGGAGTCGGTGTCCCGGTACTACCTCTAGAGGGCTACCCCTCAGGGGGCGGCTCGGAAGGACTACCTCGCAGGAGCTGCCTCGCAGGAGCTGCCTCGCAGGAGCTGCCTCCAGAGGGCTACCTCCCGGGAGCTACCCCCGGAGCGCTACTTCGCGGCCCCCACCATCCGCAGTACGAGGTCGGCGTACAGTTCGCCGACCTCCTCCGGCGTCCGTGTCCCGTGCACGTTGAACCAGCGGGCGACGTCGACGCAGAGGGAGAGGATCGCGAGCGTCGTCCCCCGGACGTCGATGACGTCGAACTCCCCCGAGGCGACCCCGTCCTCCAGGATGCCGCTCACCTCCGCGTTGACCTCGCGGCGCAGGGCGACGATCTCGGCGCGGGCGTCGGGGCCGAGGGCGTCCAGTTCGTACTGGACGACACGGGCCGTCGTACGCCGGACCGCGTGCCAGCGGACGAAGGAGCTGACCGCGTCGGCGAGGCGCGCGGCGGCGGTGCCTTCGCCGCGGGCGGCGGTGCGCAGGATGTCGAGCGCCCTGTCGTGGCCGATGCGGCTGATCCGGTGGAGGAGTTCCTCCTTGGTCTTGTAGTGGATGTAGAGCGCGGCGGGGCTCATGCCGGCCCTGCTCGCGATGTCCCGGGTGGTGGTGGCGTGGTAGCCGCGCTCGGCGAACGCCTCGACCGCGGCGACGAGCAGACGTCGGGCCGCGTCGGGCGTGACCTCTTCCCACGGTTCGGCCTCGCCGCCGATCGTGTCCTGCGCCGTACTCATCGCTCACCGACCCTTCTCACAGACAGTCGCCCTACCATACCGCCGAAGGTGAGCGGGCGCTTAGTCAGGCCGGTCGGAGCTTTCCCCGCACCTGTCCGCGCTCAGAGCTTCTCGAAGGGGTCGTGTTCGGCGAGCAGCTTCTCCAGGCGGGCCTGGTCGACCCGGCTGACGATCCGGCCGGCCTCCTGGCGGTCGCGGATCACCTTCGCGAGGGTGAAGCAGGACGTCACCAGGTAGAGCACGGCGATCGCGAGGAACGCGCGGACCCAGGCGTCGGCGCTGAGCTGGTAGATGCCGACGGCGGTGGCCGCCATGGCGACGGCGAACGAGGCCACGGCCTGGCCGTAGAAGGCGGCGGTGCTCTGCTGCTTGGGTGTCTCACTCATGGGGACGAGTCTCGGCGGACGTGGCCCGCGCCACATCCGCCGTAGTACTCAGGAGGTACTCAGCCGGGGGAGACCGGAGAGGTACCTCTGAAGGCGTACCCCCGAGGGGTGGCTCAGAAGGCCGACACCCCCGTGAGCGCCCGCCCGATCACCAGCTTCTGGATCTGGCTCGTCCCCTCGTACAGCGTCATCACCCGGGCGTCCCGCAGCAGCTTCCCCACCGGGTACTCGTCGATGTACCCGTAACCCCCGTACACCTGGAGCGCGTTGTTCGCGGCGCGTACGGCGGCCTCGGAGGCGAAGAGTTTCGCCTTGGACGCCTCGGTGGTGAACGGCAGCCCCCGGTCGATCAGGTCGGCGACGCGCCAGGTCAGCAGGCGGGCGGCGTCGACGTCGACCGCGATGTCGGTGATCAGCTCCTGCACGAGCTGGTGCCCGGCGATCGGTGTGCCGAACTGCTCGCGCTCCCCCGCGTACCCGACGGCGGCGTCCAGCGCGGCCTGCGCGATCCCGACGCAGCCGGCCGCCACCGACATCCGCCCCTTGGCCAGCGCCGACATCGCGACGGAGAACCCCTTCCCCTCCGGGCCGAGCAGCGCGGACGCGGGGATACGGACGTCCTCGAAGACCAGCTCGGCGGTGGCCTGCCCGCGCAGCCCGAGCTTGCCGTGGATCGTGCGGCGGGTCAGGCCGGCGGTGTCGGTGGGGACGAGGAACGCGGAGACGCCGTGATGGCCGGGGGCGTCGGTGGAGCGCGCGAAGAGGAGGACGACGTCGGCCCAGGTCCCGTTCGTGATGAACATCTTGGACCCGTTGACGACGTACGAGTCACCCTCACGTACGGCCCGGGTGACGAGGTTCCCCGCGTCGGACCCGGTGCCGGGTTCCGTCAGCCCGAAGCACCCCAGGTACGAACCGGACGTCAGACCTGGGAGCCACTGCCGCTTCTGCTCCTCGCTCCCCCACGCGGCGATCGTCTTGGCGACGAGTCCGAGGGAGACGGAGACGATGCCGCGCACCGAGGAGTCGCCGCGCCCCAGCTCCTCGGTGACCAGGCAGTACGCGAGATGGTCACCGCCCGAGCCGCCGTACTCCTCGTCGACCGTGAGGCCGAGGAAGCCGACGGCGCCGAGTTTCTTGACGATGCCCCGGTCGACGGCCTCGGCGCGGTCCCAGTCGCGGACGTGCGGGGTGATCTCGCGGGCGACGAAGTCCCGGGCGAGGCGCTGGACGGCGGTCTGTTCCTCGGTCAGTTCCAGATTCATGCGGCGATTCCTGTAAGGATAAATTATCACTGCTAGTTTTCTGGCGCAGCCCTACTATGAGCGCCATGGCCCGACCGCACAAGCCCTTGCTGAGCACCGCACGGATCGTCGCCGCGGCCCGGCAGCTGATCGACGCCGAGGGGCTCGACGCGCTCTCCACCCGCCGCCTCGCCGCCGAACTCGGCGTGAGCGGGCCCTCGTTGTACAACCACTTCGCCACCAAGGACGAGATCGTGGAGGCGGTCGCCGACTCGGTGAGCGCGCGGGTCGACCTGTCGATGTTCGAGGACGGCCGCGACTGGCGCACCGCGCTGCACGACTGGGCGACGTCGTACCGGGCCGCCCTGCGGGATCACCCCAACATCGTCCCGGTACTGGCTCGGGGTCCGGGCCGCAGACCCGCGGGGCTACGGGTCGCGGACGCGGTGTACGGGGCGATGGTCCGGGCCGGCTGGCCCGCCGCGCAGGCGACGTCGGTCGGGGCGCTGATGCGGTACTTCGTGATGGGGTCGGCGCTGGGGTCGTTCGCGGGCGGCTTCGTACGGGACCGCGGCGCGTACGACCCCGCCGACTACCCGCATCTCGGCCAGGCGCATCTGCTGGCCGAGCGGCAGGAGACCGTGGACGAGCGGGCCTTCGAGACCGGGCTGACGGCTCTCCTCGACGGCCTGGAGGGGCAGTTCGCGCGGATCAGCGTGAACGGGCCCGGTCCGCAAGGACCTTGATGGAGAGCAGGGCGATCACGGAGAGGCCGATGATGTACGCCGAGACCGCCATCGACGTACCGGTCGTCTCCAGGAGCAGGACCATCACGAACGGCGCGAGTCCGCCGCCCGCGACCGCCGCGATCTGGTAGCCGAGCGAGGCTCCCGTGTACCGCATCTCCGGGGTGAACAGCTCGGCGAACAGGGCGGCTTGGGGACCGTACATGATGCTGAGGAAGCAGCCGGCGACGAAGGTGGAGACGGCGAGCCAGAGCAGCGAGCCGGTGTCGATGAGGAGGAACATCGGGACGGCCCACAGGGCGATGCCGGCCGCGCCGAGGGCGTAGATCCTGATCCGGCTGACCTTGTCGGAGAGGGCGGCCGAGGCGGGTATCAGGACGAGTTGGGTGAGGCTGACGCAGAGGGAGACGGTCAGGACCGCGCTGCGCTTCATCCCGAGGTCGCGGGTCGTGTAGTCGAGGACGCCGGTGATCAGGATGTAGAACGTCGCGGTGTTCACGGCGAAGGAGCCGCCGGCGAGGAGGACGGTGCCGAGGTGGTGGCGCAGGACCGTACGCAGCGGGGAGCTCTGCTCCGACTTCTCCTTCTCGGCCAACTCCCGTTCCGCCGCCCGGAATTCGGGGGTCTCCTCGACATGGCGGTGGATGTACCAGGCGAGCACGAGGACGAACAGGCCGATGACGAACGGGACTCGCCAGCCCCACGCCTCGAACGCGCTCTCGCTCGTGAAGGCGCCGGCCAGCAGGAAGACGGAGTTCGCGGTCACCACGCCGATGGGGACGCCGAGTTGGACGAAGCTGCCGTAGATGCCGCGCTTGCCCTCGGGGGCGTACTCGGTCGCCAGGAGCATCGCGCCGCCCCACTGGGCACCGACGGCGACGCCCTGGACGACGCGCAGCAGGACGAGCAGGATCGGCGCGGCCACCCCGATCGTGTCGTAGGTGGGCAGCAGCCCGATACCGGTCGTCGCGACCCCCATCAGGGTCAGCGCCATCACCAGCATCGGCTTCCTGCCGCGCTTGTCGCCGAGTTGGCCGGCCACGATGCCGCCGATCGGGCGGGCCAGGAAGCCGACGGCGAAGGTCGCGAACGCCGCCAGGATGCCGGCGGTCGAACTGCCGGACGGGAAATAGAGATCGCCGAGCACGAGTGCCGCGGCGATCCCGAAGACGAAGTAGTCGTACCACTCCACGGCCGACGCCAGCGCGGCGGCCGTGGCGACCCGGCGGTGGGACGCCTTGCGGGTGGGGGTCGTACGGGGGTGAGCGGTGGGGAACGTGTCCATACGTGCACACTCCGTGGGACGCGGGGGACGTTCCCGGGAACATACTGACCGGACGGTATGGGGTCAACGGGGCGGACCGGAACCGGGGTGAACGACCTGTTCCGCGGGCGGACTCAGCGTCCCCGGGTCCCCGTGAGATGCGCGAAGACGACCGTGTTGCCCGAGTACCCGCTCTTCCGGTCGTACCGTCCCGCGCAGGTGATCAGCCGCAGCTCGGCGCGCCCCCGGTCGCCGTACACCCGCCGGTCGGGGAAGTCCTTCTTGTCGTACGTCGCGACGCTGTCGACCGTGTAGACGGCGGTCCGTCCGTCCGCGCGGCGCACCTCGACGAGGTGGCCCGGGGTGAGTTCCTTGAGCCCCGCGAAGACGGCACCGGCGGTGTGCGTGTCGAGGTGTCCGACGGCGACGGCCGTACCGAGGACGCCGGGCGCGGGTCCGCCGGTGTACCAGCCGACCAGGTTGGGGTCGTCGCCGGGCGGTGCGGTGAGGCGGTGGTCGCGGTCGAGGGACAGGGGCATGACGGGGGCGTCCACGTCGAGGTAGGGGATGACCAGGCGGGTGGCTCTGGAGGGGTACGGGTACGGGGTGGGGGCGGCTGTCGGGGGCACGTTCTTCGCGCCGGGGCCGGGGGGCGTCGTACCGGATGTCGGGGGCACGCTTCTCGCGCCGGGGCCGGGGACCGTCGTACCAGAACCGCCGGAACCGCCGGGGCCGCCGGGGCCGCCGGGGGTGCTCGGGCCGGAGGCCGGGAGGACGCTCTTCGCGTCGGAGCCGGGGGCGGCCGTGATCGCCGGGTCGCCGGGGGCGGCCCACCACACGCCGGCCGTGGTGAGCGCGGCGGCCACCACGAGGGTGCGGGTGAGGCGGTAGGCGCGGGTGCGGTACCAGGGGCGCGGCGCCGGGCGACGGGACCGCCGTACCCCCGGGCCGGGCCCGGCGCCCGGGGAGACCGGGACGCCGGGGGCCTGGGACACGCGTACGGCGCCGGGGTTACGCGGCGCCATGCGGGCGACGGCGGAGCCGGAACCACGCCACCGCGCCGACCGCTGTCACGCCGACGGCCGCCGCACCGGCGAGCGGGCTGAACGCGTCGTCCTTCGCGAGCCCGCCGCCACCCGCCGGCGGACCGCCGTTCGGACCGCCGGGGCCACCGCCGGGACCGCCCGGGCCACCGCCGGGGCCACCCGGACCGCCGGTCGGCGGCGGGCTGCTGGGCGTGATGTCCGGGCAGTCGACCTTGAAGACCTTCATCTTGCCCGCGCCGTTGCCGCCGACGATCTTCCACGTCAGCTTGTACTGCCCGGTCGGCAGCAGCAGGTTCTCGGTGGTCCCCGTGCCGTTGGCCAGCGTGAGCGAGTCCGACAGGGTGGCCGTGGTGCCGGAGTTCCCGCCCTGCGGCTGGATCGTCCAGTCGATGCCCTGGGCGGTGTCGAAGTTGAACGCGTCCAGGTAGAAGCGGCAGACCTTGGGCTGGTTGGCCTGGGCGTCGACCGCGGTGCCCACGGTGTGGATCTTGACGTCGCCGTTGTCGCCGGGCGCGGCGACGGCGGCGGACGCGCCGAGGAGGGTCACCCCCGTCGCGGCGAGCGCCGTCAGGGCGGCGGCGGCCTTGCGGGAGGGATACGGGCGGGTCATACAGAGCCTCCGAGTCGGATGATTGTCATCTTTTTCGGAAGACTGGGGGTAGGGGGTGCGGGGTGGGTGGGAGCATCGCCGTGCGAGGCGTCAGTCCTCACTCTTACGGCTCAGCGAGAGGCGTCCTCGGCGTCCGGGAGGCTGGTCCTCAGGGGGTAGGGGACCGGTCCCCGGGGTTGGGGGCGAGTCCTCGGGGGCGTCCGTCTGCGGCTCTCTCACCCCGTCGGCGTCACTCTCGGGTCCGGGTACCCGTAGTCCCACCCCCGCCGACAGCAGCAACAGCACCCCCAGCGTCAGGAACGGCGCCGCGACCCCGGCGACCCCCGCGACGAGCCCGGCCCCGGCGGGTGCGGCTACCTGGGCGAGGCGGTTGCCGGTGAGGCGCAGGGCGAGGGCCGTCGAACGGGCCGAGGCGGGGGCCGCCTGCACGACCGTCGTCATCGAGAGCGGCTGGCCCACGCCGAGACAGAAGCCAAGCGCCGCGAGGATGACGCCAAGTACCCACACCGGTACGGGAATCGCCACCGCCGCACAGAACAGGGCGGCCAGCAGGCAGGTCAGGGTGAGGAGCCGTCTGCGGCCCAGCAGGCGCAGCAGCGGGGTGAGGATCAGCCGGCAGGCGATGGACGCGGCGGCCCGCAGGCTGAGCAGGAGGCCGACGACCGTCGGCGAGATGCCGCGGTCCTCGCCGACGACCGGCAGGTACGCGGTGAGGATGTCCGTCGCGGACAGCACCGACATGCTGATCAGCATCCCGGCGGGTACGCCCCGGGTCCGCAGGATGCCCGTCACGGCCACCCGGTCGCCTTGCCCCGTACGGGACTTGGGGATCGTCTCCCGGTCCTCGATCCGCCACAGCGAGCCGACCGCGACGGCCGCGCCCGCCCCGGCGACGAGGAGGGCGAGCGCGCTGGTCCCGGCGAGGCCGCCCCCGCCGATGAGGGCGCCCGCCGCGACGGGTCCGGCGAGCTGTCCGAGAGAGGCGCCGATGGTGAAGTGGCCGAAGTTGCGGTCCTGTTCGTGCGGCGCGGACTGCCGGGCGACGAGCGACTGCGCGCCGATGACGAAGCTGAGGTGCCCGAGCCCCATCACCCCGCTCCAAAGAGCCATCGCCCAGAGGGAGTTCGCGGCCCCGCTCAGCGCACACCCGCCCGCGATCAGCACGACTCCGGCCGGCAGCAGCGGCGCACAACGGCCGTGATCCGTACGACGTCCGAGCGGCACGGCGACGAAGAGGGGCAGCAGCGCGTACACCCCCGCGATCACACCGACCGCCCGCTCGTCCGCGCCCAGCGCGAGGGCCCGGTAGGAGACGGCGGGCCGGGCCATCGACACCGCCCCCTGCGCGAAAGCGAAGGCGATGACGAGCCTGAGCAGCCAGCCGCGGTTCCCGCCGGGCCTCACAAGTACCTCCAGATGTACGCCGGTTGAGCCAGTGCCTCCGCTAGATGATCCCGAAGAGCATGCCCGCCGCGAGGATCACCAGGCAGGTGAGGCAGGCCCATTTGACGACGAACCGGGTGTGGTCGCCGAACTCGACCTTGGCCATGCCGACGAGGACGTAGACGGCCGGGACGAGCGGGCTGGACATGTGCAGGGGCTGGCCGACGAGGGAGGCGCGGGCGATCTCCAGCGAGGAGACGCCGTGGGCCTGGCCGGCCTCGGCGAGGACGGGGAGGACACCGAAGTAGAAGCCGTCGTTGGACATGAAGTAGGTGAGCGGGAGGCTCAGCAGACCGGTGACGAAGGCCATGTGCGGGCCCATGCCGTCGGGGATGTTGTCGACGAGCCAGCGGGCCATGTGGTCGACCATGCCGGTGCCCTTGAGGACGCCGGTGAAGACGGCGGCGGCGAAGACCATGCCGGAGACGTTGAGGACGTTCTCGGCGTGTGCGGCGAGGCGGGCCTTCTGGTCCGGCATGTGCGGGAAGTTGACAGTCAGGGCGAGGGCCGCGCCGAGGAGGAACAGCACCGGGATCGGCAGCCACTCCATGATCATCGCGGTGAGGAGGGTGACCGTGAGGAGGGCGTTGAACCAGTAGAGCTTGGGGCGGAGGGTGGGGCGCTCGGGGTCGAGGACGCGGAAGCCGTCGTCGTCGGAGTCCTCGGGGCCGTGCGGGTTCTCGGGGAGGGAGGCGTTGCCCTTGCCGCCACCCGTAGTACCCGTAGTACCGGCGGCCGAGCCCGTGGTACCCGTAGTACCGGCGCCCACCAGCACCGTCTCCGACTCCTTCTCCTCCACCAGCGCCTCGTCCAGCGTCAGCACGCCGAGCCGCTTGCGCTCACGGCGGCCCAGGACGTACGAGAGGGCGATCACGAAGACCAGGCCGACGGCGAGCGCCGGGATCATCGGGACGAAGATGTCGCTCGCGTCGAGCTTCAGCGCGGTCGCCGCGCGGGCCGTCGGGCCGCCCCAGGGCAGGGTGTTCATCACGCCGTTGGCCATCGCGGCGACACCGGTCATCACGACCAGGCTCATCTTCAGCCGCTTGTACAGCGGATACATCGCCGAGACGGTGATCATGAAGGTCGTGGAGCCGTCGCCGTCGAGGGAGACGATCGCCGCGAGGAGCGCCGTACCGACGACGATCCGGAGCGGGTCGGCCTTGCAGAACTTCAGGATGCCTCGGACGATCGGGTCGAAGAGGCCGACGTCGATCATCACACCGAAGTAGACGATCGCGAACATGAGCATCGCCGCGGTCGGGGCGAGGCCGGTGACGCCGTCGATGACGTAGTCGCCGAGGTGGGCACCCTTGCCGACGAACACGCAGAACAGCGCGGGGATCAGTACGAGCGCCGCGATCGGCGACATCTTCTTCAGCATGATCAGGACAAGGAATGTCGCGATCATGGTGAAGCCGAGGATGGTCAGCATGAGTTGGATACCTAACGTTCGCCCTTGAACATCCCACCGGGGGCTGGCGGTGCGACGACGTTAGGTGGCGCGCGAGAGTGTTAACAAGACGTTGACACGCGAGCAATAAGCGCAAAACTCCTGGTCAGGTACTAGAGCTCTAGTACTGGGGTATCAGCCGACAGGGTCCAGCTCGACGGGTACGCCGTTCAGGACCGCGTTCCCCGACAGTGGGTCCAGCATGCTGCCGTCGAGGAGCTGGTTGACGTTGACGCCGGGGTCCAGGGCGGCGTGGCTCATCCGGGTGCCGGGCCGGTCGTGGCCCCAGCCGTGCGGAAGGCTGACGACGCCGCGCCGCACCGAGTCGGTCACCTCGACGGGCGCGGTGACCGCTCCCCCGGCGCCCTTGATCCGGACGTGCTGTCCGTCGGCGAGGCCGAGGCGGTCGGCGTCCTCGGGGTGGACGTGCAGCGTGCAGCGGTTCGAACCGCCGGTCAGGGGCGGGACGTTGTGCATCCAGCTGTTGTTGGAGCGCAGGTGGCGGCGGCCCACGAGGACGAGTCCGGCGGGGAGTTGGTCCATCGCGCGGACAAGTCGCGGGAGATCTCCGGCGATCGGCCCGGGGAACAGCTCGATCCCGCCGCTCCTCGTCTTCAGCGGCTGCGGGAGGCGCGGGCGCAGCGGGCCGAGGTCGATGCCGTGCGGGTGCGCGAGGACCTTGTCCAGGGTGACGCCGTCCGGCCGTACACCGAAGCCGTCGCCGTAGGGGCCGAGGCGGAGCATCATGTCGAGGCGGCGCTCCACGCCGTTCTCGCCGGTGAGCAGATCGGCGAGGTCCTTCGGGTCGCGGCCGTGGACCGGGGAGTGCGGTTCCTTGACGGCCTTGCCGAGGGTCTGGCCGATGACCAGGTCGTCCACGGCGGAGGGGTCGGCGCCGTGCATGCCGGTCGCGGCGAGGGTGAGGCGGGCGAGGATCTCGCTCTCGGCCATGCGGCCGGGTTCCAGCGGGATCGCGGCGCGGTTGTAGCGGACCTGGGCGCGGACGGCGAGGGTGTTGAGGGCGAAGTCGTGGTGCGGGCTGCGCGAGGGCGGCGGCGGGGGCAGGACGACGTCGGCGTGCCGGGAGGTCTCGTTGAGGTAGGGGTCGACACTGACCATGAACTCCAGGGAGTCCAGGGCCTTGTCGAGTCGGTCGCCGTCCGGCGCGGACAGCACCGGGTTCGCGGCGACGGCGATGAGCGCGCGGATCGGCTCGCCCTCCGCCGTCGCCGTGTCGATCTCCTCGGCCAGCGCGGAAAGCGGCAACTCGCCCTTGGCCTCCGGGTGTTGGCCGACCCGGGAACGCCAGCGGCCGAGCGCGAACCCGTGGCTGGGGCCCGCCGGTCGCGGGGTCCGGTCGGTCGCGGCCTGCGGGAAGAGGGCGCCGCCGACGCGGTCCAGGTTGCCGGTGAGGATGTTCAGGACGTCCACGAGCCAGCTGGCGAGCGTGCCGTAGGGGACCGTGCAGCTGCCGATCCGCGCGTACACGGCGGCGGTCGGGGCGGCGGCGAGGTCGCGGGCGAGGGTGCGGATCGTATCGGCGTCGACGTCGCAGGCGGCGGCCACGCTCTCGGGGGTGAACTCGGCGAGGGCGGCGCGGAGTTCGTCGAGGCCCTGGAGGTGCGGGGTCAACTCCCCGGTGTCCACGAGGTCTTCCTCGAACAGGGTCCGCGCCATCGCCGCGAGCAGGAGGGCGTCGGTGCCGGGCCGGATCGGGACGTGCAGGTCGGCGAGTTTCGCGGTGCGGGTGCGGCGGGGGTCGATGACGACGAGGGTGCCGCCGCGCGCCTTCAGCGCCTTGAGCCGGCCCGGGAAGTCGGGGGCCGTGCACAGACTCCCGTTGGATTCCAGGGGGTTGGCGCCGATCAGCAGGAGGTGGTCGGTGCGGTCGAGGTCGGGTACGGGGATGGCGTTCGCGTCGCCGAAGAGGAGGCCGCTGGAGACGTGTTTGGGCATCTGGTCGACCGTCGAGGCGGTGAAGTAGCTGCGCGTGCCGAGGCCGGCGAGGAGGACGGGCGGGTAGAGGGCGCCGGCGACGGTGTGCACGTTGGGGTTGCCGAGGACCACGCCGACCGAGTCGGCGCCGTACCGCTCGACGACGCCCCTGACGCCGGCGGCCACCGCGTCGAACGCCTCGTCCCAGGTGGCCTCCCGCAGCTCGCCGTCCTTGCGGACGAGGGGGGCGCGCAGGCGGTCGGGGTCCGAGTCGACGGCTCCGAAGGAGGCGCCCTTGGGGCAGACGAACCCCTTGCTGAAGACGTCCTCGCGGTCACCTCTGGCGCGGGTGACCTCGGTCCCCTCGATCGTCAGAGTCAGACCGCAGGTGGCCTCGCAGAGGGGGCAGACACGCAGGGCGGTTCGGGGCACGGGTCCTCCCGGTGGGCGGCGGCGTCGACGCACGGACACCTTGAGCGTACCGACCGGTAGGTATTACGGGGAGTCCCTTAGGGGAGAGGTTCACCGGAGCGAGGGGTTCCGGCGTGGTTTACGGCGCGGCTCACGCGGTGATGCGCCACGTGGCTCACAGCGTGGTTCGCGACGCTTCAGTCCAGCACCCGCGCCAGATACGCCCGCAGCAGCTCGCGGGTCTCCTCGATCACCCTCTCGTCCCCCTCCGGGGAGAGGCGGAAGGCCAGGTGGACGAGGGTGTCGGCGGTCTCTACGGCGATCAGGAAGGTGCGCCGGAGGGTGTCGTCGGGGGTGCGGTGGAGGTAGTCCGAGAGGAGTTCGGTGAGGCGGTCGGCGACGCGCGTGTTGGGCTCGGCGTGGCGGGAGCCGACCGGGATCTGGTTGCCGAAGTCGACGAGGGAGAAGCCCGGGGCCGTACGGGTCATCTCCAGGTACTCGTCGAGCACGGCGTCCATCGCCGCCCGCCAGTCACCGGCGCGCGCCTGCTTGAGGCGTTCGGTGACCCGTGCGGAGTACCTCTCGAGGTTGCGCTGGGCCAGCGCGTCGGCCATCTGCCGCTTGTTGCCGAAGAAGCGGTACACGGAACCGATGGGCACGCCGGCCCGCTGGGCGACGGACCGCGTGCTGAGGTCGTCGTAGCCGACCTCGTCGAGGAGATCGGCGCACGCGTCGAGAATCCTGGTCAGCCGTTCCGCGCTGCGGCGCTGGACGGGCGCGCGGCGCAGTGATGTCGCTTCGGAGTTCATGACGCCTTTCCGCCGAGGGCCGGAATCTCCCGCTCCCGGAGACGGAGCGGCCCACCGGCCGCACTCGGCTCCGCGGGGGGCCTAGAGGCTACCGCCGCGACACCGAGGAGGGGACGGGGCCTCCGGGAACCTTGGGGGAACGGAAGATCGACAGCCGGAGAGGCGAGCGCGGAAGGGGCGAGCGAGATCGACGGGGCGCCCGCGGCGCCCGGCTCGCGAGGGGCTTCCGTGCAGGGCGGGGCCGAAGCGAGGCCCACTGCCTCCCTCGCGCCCAGGGCACCTGCACCGGGCGAGTCCGCCCAGGCCCTCGCAGCCTCTCGCGCGCGGAGGACGCCCGGACCGGACGAGCGGACCGCATCACCCGCGGCCTCTTGCCGGCCGCCGACGCTCACGCCCGCCGTGCCGACCGGGACGCCCTCGGCCTTCCGCGCACCGAGAACGCCCGTGGCGTCCGGGTGCGCCGCGCCGGCCGCCACGCCCCGTGGGCCCCCCGCACCCGTACCGGGACCTGCCCGGCGCCCGGCGACCCGCGCGTCGGCCGGGCCCGCCCCGACGCCCGACGCCTCCCGTGCGCCGGGAACACCCGCGCCGTCCCCGTACGCCGCGACGCCCGCCGCTCCCCTCACTCCGCGAACTCCCCGAACCGTCTCACCGACCCGGCCCACCACCCCTCCCCCGCTCACCACCGCACAACCACCCGCCCTGCCCCCAGCGCGCTCCCCGAAGGGGACGGGGACGGCGACTCCTCGGGCTCCGACGCCGTGATGTCGGCTGTGGCCTCCACGGCCTTGCCGTCGACCGCCCAGACCGTGCCGTCGTCCGCGTACAGGCGGGCGGTGACGTGGTGGGTGCCGTGGGGGAGGTAGCCGACGCCGATGCGGTACTCGGGGGTGCTCAGCTCGGCGAGGGGTTTGCGGTCGACGTAGAGCCGCGCGGTGCCCCGGCCCTCCACGGCGGCGGCCGTACTCGCCTGCGGGGAGAGCGTGAAGTTGCGCAGGGTGAGCCGCACCTCCCAGCTCCCGTCGGAGTCCGGCTCGACCTGGAGGCCCACCCAGGGCGCCCCCTTGCTGCCGACCTCCCGGTAACGGCGCCCCGCCTCGTCCGTGTCGTCCAGGAGTTTTCCGACGGGGGAGGGCGATGCCACCACCCCGTTCTTCCCGTCCCCCTGTTCGGCGCTCGCACCGGACCCGCAGCCCGCGAGTCCGGTCGGCAGCAGGACACAGACCGCGAGCGCGGAGAGAACACCACGCGTCCACGACATGCGGTGAGCCTAGAACAGCGGTCCGGTGCCCGAATCCCCCTGAAGTCTTGTTCTCACCACCCCGTGATCGTCCTACCAGAGGACTACCTGTGCAGCTCTTGCGAGCCACTCCCCCGAATCCTACGGTGATACAGAGGATTCGGACGCGAGGGAGCGACGATGGGCACGGACGCGCGCAAGACCGCCGAGGGGCTGGCACATCTCACCGGCTTCGGCAACGAGCACAGCTCGGAGGCGGTGCCCGGCGCCCTCCCCGAGGGCCGCAACTCCCCGCAGCGCGCCCCCCTCGGCCTCTACGCCGAGCAGCTCAGCGGTACGGCGTTCACCGAGCCGCGCGCCCACAACCGGCGTTCGTGGCTGTACCGCGTCCGCCCGTCGGCCGCGCACCCCGCGTTCACGCGTGCCGACAACGGCGCGATCCGTACGGGCCCGTTCACCGAGACCGTCCCCGACCCCAACCGGCTGCGCTGGAACCCCCTCCCGGAGCCCGCCCCCGGCACCGACCTGCTCGCCGGCCTGTGGACGGTCGGCGGCAACGGCGACGCGACGCAGCGCACGGGGATGGCCGTGCACCTCTACCACGCGAACGCCTCCATGGACCGCGTCTTCTCCGACGCGGACGGCGAGTTGCTGATCGTGCCGGAGCGCGGGGGTCTCCTGCTGCACACGGAGTTCGGCCAACTCCTCGCGGAACCGGGCCACATGGCGCTGGTCCCGCGAGGCGTCCGGTTCCGCGTCACCCTCCTCGACGGGTCCGCCCGCGGTTACGTCTGCGAGAACTACGGCGCCCCCTTCCGGCTCCCCGACCTCGGCCCGATCGGCGCCAACGGCCTCGCGAATCCACGGGACTTCAAGGCGCCGGTCGCCGCGTACGAGGATGTCGAGGGGCCGGTCGAGGTCGTCAACAAGTTCTGCGGGAACCTCTGGCGCGCGACGTACGACCACTCCCCGCTGGACGTCGTCGCGTGGCACGGCAACCTCGTCCCGTACGTGTACGACCTGCGCCGGTTCAACGTCATCGGGACGATCTCGTACGACCATCCCGACCCGTCGATCTTCACGGTCCTGACGTCCCCGTCGGACACCCCGGGGCTGGCCGGCGTCGACTTCGTGGTGTTCGCGCCGCGCTGGCTGGTCGGGGAGGACACGTTCCGGCCGCCGTACTTCCACCGGAACGTGATGAGCGAGTACATGGGGCTGATCGAGGGCGCGTACGACGCGAAGGCCGACGGGTTCGTGCCGGGCGGGGGGTCGCTGCACAACATGATGTCCGCGCACGGCCCCGATCGGGAGACGTACGACCGGGCGAGCGCGGCCGACCTGAAGCCCCAACGCCTCGACGACGGGCTGGCGTTCATGTTCGAGACCCGCTGGCCGATCACGCTCGCACCGCACGCCGGTGAGCATCTCCAGGACGGGTACGACGATGTCTGGCGGGGTCTGGAACGCCACTTCCGGCCCGGTCACCGGCCTTTCGGGCTCGCGCCGTGACCTTCTTCGCCCCCGACTCCCTCCTCCTCAACGGCAAACTCCCTCTCTGGTACCAGGTTTCGCAGTCCCTGCGCGCCTCGATCCTCGGCCGCTCGCCCCACGATCCCCTCCGGCTGCCCACGGAGGAGCAGTTGGCGTCCCACTACGGCGTCAGCGTCCTCACCATGCGCCAGGCGCTCAAGGAGCTGGAGACCGAGGGCCTCATCACCCGGCACCGCCGCCGGGGCACCTTCATCGAGCCGACGGCTCAACGCGGCGCCCCGATCCGCCTGTTGGGCTCGGTGGACGCGATCGTCGCGCAGCAGTCGGGGATGCGGACGGAACTGCTGGCCCACGGCGAGGTCCCCACCCCGCCCGAACTGACCGTGCACTTCCCGGACTTGCCCCGCCTCACCACATACCACCGCCTCCGCTCGGACGCCCGGACCGGCGAACCCACCAACCACGCCCGCAACTGGCTCCGCCCCGAACTGGCCGCCCACATCAGCCCGGACGACCTCCTCGACCACCCCATGACCAAGCTCCTCCGCGACCTCCCCCACACCGGCATCGCCCGCATCACCGACACCGTCGAAGCCCGCCTCGCCGACCCCGAGACCGCCCACCTCCTCCAAGTCCCCCTCCTCAGCCCGATCCTCCACTACACCGGCCTCACCCACTCCCCCTCCGGCCAGGTCCTCGACGTAGCCGTCATCCACTACCGAGGCGACCGCTTCTCCTTCTCGGTGACCCTGGAGACACCGTGAACGTCCCCTCCGGGATGTGCGTCGCCGGAATCCGGCTGCTCGTCCGCGGCCCCGTGGTGACATGAACCCCTATGTCCGCTCCGCGGCCCGCGTCGGGTCCGTCGTACCATGCCTCGCGTGACGCACGACGACGCTCCGATGCTCGGGGAACTGATGCCGTGGGCCGTGGCGGTGCCGCGGCTGGGGCGGGGGTGGCCGGTGGCGGCGGACGAGGGGGTGCTCAGGGCGCGGTGGGATGCGCTGATGAGGGTGGAGGGGGCGGAGCGGGAGACGCTGTTCGAGCCGACGCGGGCGCGGACGCCGCGTTCGGCGGTGGCGCAGCTGCCGGGGCAGTCGACGGGGACGGACCGGCTGGAGGGGACGTCGGGCCCGTGTCCGGCGCCGGTGCGGGTGCTGTGCGCGCCGTACGACGAGCAGTGGCTGATCCCGGACCACCGGCTGATCGACGTGGCGCGGCCGGAGTTGTGGCGGGTGACGGACGACCGGCAGGTGTTCCTGGTGGAGACGCCGGACGGGCTGCTGGCCGGCGCGCGCCTGCCGCTCGTACGCGGCTCCCGGGTCCGTCCGCTGTACCGGCGCCCGGGCGGGGAGGAGCCCAACCTGGCGCCGGGTCTCGTGGAGCATCTCGGGGAGCGGCTGGGGGCCACTCCCGGTGCCGAGGACGTGCTCGCCTGGATTCTCGCGACGGCTACCCCGGAGCTACGGGTCCCCCTGACGGACGACCCCGAGATCTGGGCGGCGGGAACCCGTAGGGGTCACCGTCTGCTCTGGCTCCAGCGGCGCGACGGCGACCGCCCGAAGCTCCCCGGCGGCAGCCGCCCGTACGTCCGCGCACCCCTCCCGGTCCGCCCGCTGAGCGTCCACTACGACCCCGAGGAGCAGGCCCTCCACCTCGACGAGGGCCGGATCTCCCCGGTCCCCCGGGCCGCCTGGGACTTCACCCACGGCGAGGTACGGGTCCTGGAGCAGTGGGTGGCGGCCCGCACGGAGCGCGGCGAGCCGGGCACCCTCGCGGCCATCGGCCCCCGTAGCTGGCCCCAGCCGTGGACGTCGGAGCTGCTGGAGCTGATCACGGTCCTGGCGCTCCTGGCGGAGTCCCGGGAGCCCCAGGACCCGCCGGAGCCGCTGGAGGTGGAGCACCGGATCACGGACCTCGCCGAGGCAGGCGTACTCCCCGCCCCCCGCAGGTATCAGCACCCGGCCTCGGTCCTGGACCACCGGGAGGAGGGTCCGGCGGGCCAGTTCACGCTGCTCTGACGCGACCCCGTAGTACTCAGGTCCCCCTACCCCCGTGGCGCGAACGCGTCCAGCACTCGCCCCAGCATCTCCTCGAACACCGCCTCCAGATCGATCGGCCCCGGGTCCTCGGTGAACGCGGCGGCCATCCTCGGATACGCCCCGCCCATCACCTGCGCCCCCAGATAGGCCGTCCGGACGGCGTTCTCCGCCTCCTCGGACCACGGCAGCGACCGCGTCCGCTCGGCCGTGGACAGCTCGTTCGCCGTGTAGAGGGTGACCACGCCGTTGAGCATCGCGACGAGTTGCAGCTTCATGCCGTACTTCATGCCGGTGAGCGGGTCCAGGCAGGTCAGGCAGTGTTCGAGATAGCGCAGGGCGTTGGGGCTGAAGCCGTAGACCGGTGACATCAGACGCGGCAGCCAGGGGTGCCGGTGCATCAGCTCACGGGTCTGGTGCCCGACCCGCAGCATGTCGGCCCGCCAGTCCGGCCCCGGCTCCCACAGCTCGTGCTCCCCGCTGACGGCGTCCACCATCAGCTCGTACAGATCCTCCTTACGGGGGACGTAGTTGTACAACGACATGGTCCCGCAGCCCAGTTCGGCCGCGACATGCCGCATGGACACCCCGTCGAGCCCCTGCGCGTCGGCGATCCGGACGGCCGCCGCCGCGATGTCGGCGCGCGTGTACGCGGGCTTCGGCCCTCGACCGGTCCGCTCGGGGCGGGCCCAGATCACTTCGGGTACGGGCGGACGCCCCACCATCGATCATCACCTCGCCCTCCATGTTAGTTACGTACACCGTACGTAGTGCGCTATGGTCACGCCATGACTTCTACGTACGCTGTACTTAGTGAAGGTCTGGAGAAACGGTTCGGTGAGGTCCAGGCCGTCAGGGGGCTCGACCTCGCGGTCACCGAGGGCACCGTCCGCGGCGTCCTCGGCCCGAACGGCGCGGGCAAGACGACGGCCGTACGGCTGCTGGCGACCCTGCTGCGCCCCGACGCCGGCGCGGCGCGCGTCGCGGGACACGACCTCGTACGGGAGGCCGCCGCCGTACGCCGCGCCATCGGGGTGACCGGGCAGAGCACGTCCGTGGACGGCGATCTCACCGGCCGGCAGAACCTGCGGCTGTTCGCCCGCCTGCACCGCGCCCCCGGGCCCGCCGAACGCGCCGACGAACTGCTGGAGCGGTTCGGCCTCGCCGGGGCGGCCGACCGGCCGGCCTCCACCTACTCGGGCGGGATGCTGCGCCGCCTCGACCTCGCGGCGAGCCTGGTCCGGCGCCCGGCGGTGCTCTTTCTCGACGAGCCGACGACCGGCCTCGACCCGGCCAGCAGGAACGACATCTGGGACGTCGTACGGGAGTTGAAGCGCGAGGGTACGACCGTCCTGCTCACCACCCAGTACCTGGAGGAGGCCGACCAACTGGCCGACGACATCACGCTGGTGGACCGGGGCCGGGCCGCGCGGACCGGAACGCCCGCCGAACTCAAGGCGCTGATCGGCACCTACGCGGAGGCCGTCGTCGGCGACCCGGACGCGCTCACGCGAGCCGCCGCGGTGCTCGACCAACTCACCGGCGGTGCACCGGCGTTCGACCACGAACGCGGCGCGGTCGGCGCCGTCTCCCGCCGCCCCGGCCTCACCCTGCCCCACCTGGTGCGCGAACTCGACGCGGCGGGCGTGCCGTTGATCGACGCGAGCCTGCGCCCGCCGACCCTCGACGAGGTGTTCCTGCGCCTCACCGAGAACGCCGGACACCGCACCGACCACCTCAAGGAGACCGTGACATGAGCGCGTTGGCCTACGACGGAACGGCGATGCTGGGCCGTCAGCTGCTGCGGGTGCGCAACAACCCGGCGCTGGTGATCCTGACCCAGACCATGCCGATCACGATGCTGCTCTTCTTCGGCTACGTCTTCGGCAGCGCGCTCGCGATACCAGGCGAGCGGTACCGGTCGATGCTGGTCGCCGGGCTGCTGGTGGCGACCGCCGCGAACGGGATCATGACGGGGATGTTCCAGTCGGCGCAGGACGTCCACCGGGGCGTGACGGACCGGCTGCGGACCCTGCCGGTGAGCCGGGCGGCGGTGCCGCTCGGGCAGGCGGCGGCCGACCTGGTCGTCACGGCCGTCGGGACCGTGCCGTTCCTGCTGGTGGCGCTCGCGGTGGGCTGGCGGGTGGAGGGTTCGGCGCCCGCGGCGGCCGGCGCCTTCGCGCTGCTCCTGCTGTTCCGGTTCGCCTGCGTCTGGGCCGGCATCTACCTCGGGCTGCTGTCGCGCAGCGAGGAGGCGGCGGGCCAACTGGGCAGCGCCACCTTCATGTTGCCGCTGCTGTCCAACGCGTACATCCCGGTCGACAACCTGCCGGGCTGGCTGCGGACGGTCGCGGAGTGGAACCCGATCAGCGCGGTGACGACGGCGCTGCGCGACCTGCTGGGCAACGCGCCGGTGCCGGAGGGCTCGGCCTGGCCCGTGGCGCATCCGGTCGCCGGTTCGCTGCTGTGGTGCGCGGTGCTGATCGGGGTGTTCGCGCCGGCGGCGGTACGGCAGTACGGGCGCGTCACGCGCTGAGGGGGCCGGGGAGAGCGGGGAGACGGGGCGGGCGCCGGGTGGTCGGGGTACCACTGGTCGGGGGTACTACGGGAACGCCCTTAAGGGTGGCCGGGGTCGGGGGAGTCCACCGGCTTCAGGGGGTCGGAGCGGGGAGTTCTCCGACTTCGGGTGAGCGGGCCCTCGTCACTGTCGGGCGGTGAGGGGTGAGACGCCCGCGCTCGGGTGCACCGGGCTCCGCCGCGTGCCGTGGGGACGACGGACGCGGGGGACGCGGCGGGGCGGTGGCCGCCCGAGCGCGGGTCTTCCAGGGTCGTGAGCGGCTCCGCCGGTGGCCCGGCGCCGGGGCGGCTCAGTGCCTGCGGCTGCCGAAGAGGGTGCGGCGGAGCCGGCGGAGGGGGGCGAAGAGCGAGACGCGGCTCACCCTGCGGCCCTGGTCGCTGGGCTGGTGCCTGGTGTCGCGCGCGGTCAGCTCCAGCATGAGCGAGGTCGCCTCGACCGTCTCCCGCTGCGGTATGGCGGGACCGGCCAGCACCGAGAGATGGCGGTCGAGGCGCGAACTGGTCGCGCTGCTACCGCACGTGATCGCAGGGACCCTCGCCCTGCTTCGCATCGTTATCTGTTCCATCGTCACTCCCCACCCGTACGAGTCCACCCGACCCCGGGCAGGGTAACCCTATCTCCCCCGGGGGTCACGCGTGTATCGCGTTCACAGGATTGACCTTCCCCGCAAGGGGGTTGACGACTCCCTCGCGATTACTCTCCGAATCCGACAGATTTCAGGGCGAGTTGGACAACTGGCTGCGAAGTGGGCTGAGGTGACCCGCCGGCGGGCTCGACCGTCACAGCGAGTGACGTCGCGTCGGCGTCGAGACCGGTCGCCACCAAGGGCGTGTCGCCGGCGAAGAGTCCGAGCGACCGAGGCTGCACATCGGGCCGCATGAGCCAGAGTTGATGGACCTGACCGCCGGCGAGCCCGCCGTACCCGCGCAGCGTGACGATCGCCTCGCCCTCCTTCGCGGAGGCGATCACGCCGATGCTGCGGCCCTGCGCGTCCTGCCCGTTTCCGGCGCGGGCGTCGGGTGCGGAGAGGACCTGCGCGATGTCCCGGGCGCGCGCCTCGGCGGCGTCCAACTGGTCCTGCGTACGGTTGGTTTGGACCGCGAAGAGACCCGCGACGACGAGGGCCGCGGCGGCGGTGATCGTCGCGAACGGGACGAAGAGCGGACGGCGCGCACGCGGGGCGCGTGCGGCGCGGGAGCGTGCGGGAGGTGGCTGCGCGCCCCAGACGTGCGGCGGAAGCTGTGGTGCGCGCTCCGGCGCGGAACGCGCCCCCGACTCCTGCGGAGTGACCTGGACGGCGGCCAGCACCCGGTCGCGCATCGCGGACGGCGCCGGTGCCGCCGTCGACCAGGCGAGCCGTACGGCGTCCTCGGCGAGTTCACGGACCTCGGCGGTGCAGGAGGAGCAGGAGCGCAGGTGCTTCTCGAAGCGGCGGCGTTCGTCGCCGTCGAGGGCGTCGAGGGCGTAGGGGGCGGCCAGCGAGTGGAGGTCGCCTCTGCCCAGCAGACGGTTCAGGACGCTCATGCGGCACCTCCCAGGCAGTTGCGCAGCCGCGTGAGCCCGTCGCGCATCCTCGTCTTCACCGTGCCCAGCGGCAGGGAGAGCCGCTCGGCCACTTCACGGTACGTGTAGCCGTCGTAGTACGCGAGAGTGACGGACTGCCGCTGGAGCGTCGTCAGCCGGCCGAGGCAGCGGCGCACCCACTCGCGCTCCATGCCCGCCTCGACCTCCTCGGAGACCTGGTCGAAGGCGGGGTGGTGGGTGCGCAGGGCCTCACGCTGCTCGCGCTCGCCGGCCGCGCGCACACTGCGCACCCGGTCGACCGCGCGGCGGTGGGCGAGCGTGAGAATCCAGGACAGGGCGCTGCCGCGGGCGGGATCGAAAGTGGCGGCCGAGCGCCAGCACTCCAACAGCACTTCCTGAGCCACCTCCTCCGACTGCGACGGATCGCGCAACACGCGCCGTACGAGACCGAACACCGGACCGGAGACCAGACCGTACAACTGCTCGAAGGCCCGCTGGTCCCCTCGCGCCACGAGCACCAGCAGCTCGTCCGCCTCCATGCGGTTCCCCTCTCCCCGGCCGTGGCCGCAGCCGGGCCGTCCCGTCACACCAGGCACTCGCACGCGCACACACCTCCGGTGGAAGTACGGATGCGCGGGCCGAAAACGCGGGTTCAAACCCAAAATAAAATTTTTTCAGATCGACCAATCCGAACAGCCCCTCCGCTCCGTATACCCGTCCGTCAAGCAAGTTGGGACCTCAGGACGGACGGCATGACGACACCTAACTCCCGGAGCGCCGCAGGGCGCAGGGGCATCGCGACCCTCATCTGTGGCGCGCTGGCCGCGGGCGGCCTCACCGCCGCCTCAGTGGCCCTGCTGGAACCGGGGGTCGCCGCCGCTTCCAGCCACCGCGAAGCCCCGCTGATCTCCGGCACCCCGCAGTACGACAACACCGACGTGTACGCGTTCGTGAGCCCGGACCACCCGGACACCACGACGCTGATCGCGAACTGGATACCGTTCGAGGAGCCGGCCGGCGGCCCGAACTTCTTCCCGTTCGCGGAGGACGCCCAGTACGACCTGAACATCGACAACAACGGTGACGCGTACCCGGATCTGACGTTCCGTTACACGTTCAAGACGCACGTCAAGAACAAGAAGACGTTCCTCTACAACACGGGTGCGGTCGAGAGCCTCGACGACAAGGACCTGAACGTCACGCAGACCTACAACCTGGAGCTGATCAAGCTCAAGCGGGGGAAGGTCCAGCAGCAGACGAGGATCGCCAGCAACGTGCCGGTGGCGCCGTCGAACGTCGGCAAGGCGTCCATGCCGAACTACGCCAAGCTGCGCGACCAGGCGATCTACAAGCTCTCCAGCGGCGCGAAGACCTTCGCCGGCCAGGCGGACGACCCGTTCTTCCTGGACCTGCGCGTCTTCGACCTGCTGTACGGCGGGAACCTCTCCGAGGTCGGCAACGACACCCTCAAGGGCTACAACGTCAACACCATCGCCCTCCAGGTGCCCAACAGTCTGATCCGCGAGGCGGAGCACCAGCCGATCGTCGGCATCTGGTCGACGACGCAGCGCAAGAACGCGCGCGGCAAGTTCGAGCAGGTCTCCCGGCTCGGCAACCCGCTGGTGAACGAGGTCGTCAACCCCATCCAGGACAAGGACAAGTTCAACGCGTCCGAGCCCAAGGACGACGCCCAGTTCCTGAAGAACGTCACCAACCCCGAACTGCCCAAGCTCATCGAGGCGATCTACAAGATCAAGGCCCCGGCCGAGCCGCGCAACGACCTCGTCGACGTGTTCCTCAAGGGCGTCAAGGGCCTCAACCAGCCCCCGTACGTGACGCCTTCGGAGCAGCTGCGCCTCAACACCTCCATCAAGCCCACCGCCAGCCCGAAGCGGCTCGGTGTGCTCGACGGCGACAACGCGGGCTTCCCGAACGGCCGTCGCCTCACGGACGACGTGATCGACGCCGCGCTCCAGGTCGTCGAGGGTGAACTCGTGGGCGCCAAGAACGACTTGGGCGACGCGGTCGACAAGAACGACAAGAACTTCGAGAAGTACTTCCCGTACGTCGCCCTCCCGACCGAGGGCTCGCGCGGTCCCGTCGCGAAGGGTGTCGACAGCGGCAACGACGTCCGCAGCCAGCTCGGCAACGCCCTTCAGCCGACGGGTGCCTCGGGCACGGACAACAACACCCTGATCGCCGCCTCGGCGGGGGCCGGCGCGGCCGGGGTGCTGCTCATCGGCGGTGGCCTCATGTGGTTCCGGCGCCGGGGCCGGGCGTACTGACGCCCACGCAGTGACCGGGCCGGGGAGACCCCTGCAACTCCCCGGCCCCGCTCCACAGACCGGCGCGGCCCGGAACCACCCGAATCCCCCACGGACCGGGCCGCGCCGACCGCAGGAAGACCGAGAGCGACCGAGGAGAGGGCATGGCCCCGCGCAGCGACAACGGCGAACCGGACCGGACGGGTTCCGGGCACACCCCGGACCCCACCGACGAGCCGAAGGGGCAGTGGCCCGAGGGAAGTTCACCGCAGGCCGAAGCGGCACCGACACCCACGGCCGGCATGACGGGCGCCAACTCCTCGGCGCTTGCCGCGTCTTCGGGGGAGAGGGAAGAGAAGGGGACTGTGGAGGACGAAGGGAAGCGGGGCAACACCGGTTCTCAGAAGGCCGGTTCGGCAGAGATGGCCGACGCTGCGGAGAGGGCTGACTCGGCGGATAAGGCCGATTCGGCAAGCGCCGCTGAGAGTGTGACGGAAGACGCCGCGGACTCCGTCCCCGCCCCCGACCTCGACCCCCGAGTAGCCGCCGTCCGCCGCGCCGGCGCCGCAGGCCGACGCTGGCGGGCCGCCCAGCTCGGTGCCTGTGCAGCGATGCTGGCCGTGGCCCTGACCAGCGGAGCGATCGCGTTCGGTGCGATGAAGGACGGCAACGCGGCCCCGGTCGCGACCGCCGCGGCCGTCTCCCCCGGCCTCCTGAACAGCGGGGACATCGACAGCGCGATCACCGCGCTGCAAGCCCATCTCCGCACCCAGCCCCGGGACTTCGGCAGTTGGGCGACCCTCGGACTCGCGTACGTCGAACAGGCCCGCACGAAGGGCGACCCCTCCCGCTACCCCCAGGCGGAGAAGGCGTTCACGAAATCCCTCGAACTCTCCGCAGGCAACGGCCAGGCACTCGCGGGACGCGCGGCCCTCGCCGCCGCCCGGCACGACTTCCCCGGCGCCCTGAAGTACGCGGACCAGGTCCTCAAGGACAACCCGTACAACGAGCGCGCCCTCTGCTCCCGCATCGACGCCCTGGTCGAACTCGGCCGCTACGACGAGGCGTTGACGGCGGCGGAGACGGCGGACACCCGCCGCCCCGGCATCCCGGTCTTCACCCGCTACGCGTACGTCCAGGAACTGCGCGGCGACGTCACGACCGCCCGCCGCGTCCTGGAACAGGCCCTCGCGAGCTCCACGGCGAAGGGCGACATCGCCTACGTCGCCAGCCAGCTCGGCCAACTCGCCTGGAACCAGGGCGACTACGCGACCGCCCTGACCGACTACGCCCGCGCCCTCGCCGCCGACGAGGACTACCTCCCGGCGCTGGAGGGCCGCGCGAAGGCGCAGGCGGCGAGCGGCCAACAGGCCGAGGCCATCAAGGGGTTGGAGGCGGTCGTCGCCCGCTACCCGCTGCCCGCCCCGCTGGTCGAACTCGGCGAGCTGTACGAGGCGCGCGGCGCGGACGGCGACAAGATGAAGGCGGCCGACCAGTACGCCCTGGTCGACGCCTGGACGGCGCTGGCCCGCGCGAACGGCGTCAACGCCGACCTCGACACGGCCCTCGCGGCGGCCGACCACGGCGACAAGCAGGCGGCCCTGCGCGCGGCCCAGGCCGAGTGGCAGCGCCGGGAGACGGTCCACACGGCGGACGCCCTCGCCTGGGCGCTGCACGTCAACGGCCGTGACGCGGAGGCCCTTCCGTACACGAAGCGGGCCACCGCGACCGGCTACCGCAACGCCTCCTTCCTCTACCACCAGGGCATGATCGAGAGCGCGACCGGCGACAAGGTGAACGCCCGCGCCCACCTCACCAAGGCCCTCGCCCTCAACCCCGGCTTCTCCCCCCTGGGCGCCCGCACCGCGCGCGCCGCCCTCAAGTCGCTGGAGGCGAACCAGTGATCTCCCGTCGTCTGTTCGCCTCCAGTGCGGCCGTCCTGACGGCCGGGTGCGCGCTCGCGCTCCTTCCCACCGCCAACGCGAGCGCGCACCCACTCGGCAACTTCACGGTCAACAGGTACGACGGACTCGTCGCCGCCCCCGGCCAACTGCGCGTCGCCCACGTCGAGGACCTCGCGGAGATCCCGGCGACCCAGGCGAAGCCGGCCATCGAGCGCGCGGGCGGTCTCACCCCGTGGGCGGAGCAGCGCTGCGAGACGGCTGCCGCCGAGAGCAGGCTGACCGTCGACGGCGGTGCCGTCAGCCTGACTTCGACGTCCGCGAAGGCCGTCGTACGACCGGGGCAGGCCGGCCTCGACACGCTGCGCGTCGAGTGCAAGCTGACGGCCCCGCTGCCCGAGAGCGAGTCGATCGCCCTCACGTTCCACAGCGCGGGCGCGTCAACCGGCCCTGGTTGGCGGGAGATCACGGCGCGCGGCGACCGGATGACGCTGTCGGGGTCGGACGTACCCGAGAAGTCGGTGTCGGACGAACTCACGACGTACCCGCAGGAGTTGCTGTCCTCCCCGGCGGACACCACGACCGCCGCCACGACGGTGAAGGCGGGCGGTCCGGCTCTCTCGGAGGACGAGCGCACCGCGCCCGGCGCCGCCATCCTGCCGCGTGGCGCGGACCGTTGGACCCAGGCCCTCGACGACATGGTCGGCCGTCAGCATCTGACGATCGGCTTCGCCGCCCTGTCGATCCTGCTCGCGATCTTCCTGGGCGCGATGCACGCGGTCGCGCCCGGCCACGGCAAGACCATCATGGCCGCGACCGCCGCCGCGCGGGGCGGCAAGGCCCGGATGAAGGACGTCCTCCCGCTCGCCGCGTCGGTGACGGTCACCCACACGATCGGCGTCGTCGCCCTCGGCCTCCTCGTGACCGCCGGTTCCGCCGCCGCGCCCTCCGTCATCACCTGGCTGGGCCTCGCGAGCGGCGCCCTCGTCGCGGTCGCGGGCGCGACCCTCTTCCGGCGCGCCTGGAAGAACCGCAACCACGGTCACGGGCACGGACACAGCCATGGACACGGTCACGGGCACAGTCACGGTCATGATCACGGCCACAGCCACTCGCACGACAACGACCACGATCACGACCACAGCCACGACCACTCCCCCAAGCCCACCCCCTCCCGCCAACTCGCCCTCGTCGGCGCCGAGTCCACCCCCTCCGCCACCCTCTCCCTCACCAAGTCCCCCACGCACGACCACAGTCACGACCACCACCACGAGCCCGACGAGCACCATCACCGCGACCACGACCACGGCCATGACCACAGCCACGACCACCAGCACTCCCCCACCACCCACACCCACACCCACAACGGCCACACCCACACCCACTCCACCGCCCCCACCCTCCGCGGCACCATCCTCCTCGGCCTGGCCGGCGGTATGGTCCCCAGCCCCTCCGCGGTGGTCGTGCTGGTCGGCGCCGCGGCCCTCGGCCAGGCGTGGTTCGGCCTGCTCCTGGTCATCGCGTACGGCATCGGCCTCGCCCTCACCCTCACCGCGGCGGGCTTCGCGGTCGTCCGGCTGGGCAGCCGCGTCTCCCGGCTCCTCGACGAGGGCCCGCGCTGGACGTCCCGCCCGGTCATCGCCCTGGTCCGCCGCAACATGCCGCTGTGGTCGGCGCTGGTCGTCGTCGCGCTCGGCGTCGGACTGATGCTCAAGGGGGCGGCAACCGTACTGGGCTGAGCTAGTTTGGGAGTGTTCGCGAGGGTGCGATGAGGGGGCTCGATGTCGGAGGAACCCGGTGGCGAGCGGCTGATCGCGGGCCGCTACCGACTGCTCACCCCGCTCGGTCAGGGCGGGATGGGCACGGTGTGGCGGGCGCGGGACGAGGTCCTGCACCGCGAGGTGGCCGTCAAGGAGGTGCGGGCGCCCGCCGGGCTGTCCACACCCGAGGTCGAACGGATGTACGCGCGCCTGGAGCGTGAGGCGTGGGCGGCGGCACGGGTCGCGAACCGCAACGTCGTGACGGTGTACGACGTCGCCACGCAGGACGGCCGCCCGTGGATCGTGATGGAGCTGGTGCGCGGCATCTCCCTCGCCGAACTCCTGGACGCCGAGGGCCCGTTGCCGCCCGCGCGGGCCGCGTACATCGGTGCCGAGGTGCTGTCGGCGCTGAAGGCGGCGCACGACGCGGGGGTGCTGCACCGGGACGTGAAACCGGCGAACGTCCTGCTGTCGAACGACGACCGCGTCGTCCTCACCGACTTCGGTATCGCGTCCGTGGAGGGCAGTTCGGCCATCACGATGACGGGCGAGGTCATCGGCTCGCCCGAATTCCTGTCCCCGGAGCGGGCGTTGGGCCGCACCCCGGGCCCGGAGTCGGACCTGTGGTCGCTGGGCGTCCTGCTGTACGCCACCGTCGAGGGCTACTCCCCGTTCCGCCAGGACACCCCGCTGAGCACGCTGCGGGCCATCGTGGACGAGGAGTTGCCGCCCCCGCGCCGGGCCGGCCCGCTCGCCCCGGTCATCGAGGGCCTCCTGCGCAAGGACCCCGCCGGCCGGCTCACCGCCGACCTCGCGGAGCGGGACCTGAGAGTCGTCGCGGCGGGCGGTACGGCGCGTACGGTGCCGTACACCCCGACGATCGTCCCGCCGCCCCCGCCGCCGCCCACGTACCAGCAGCCCTCCTATCAACCGCAGCCCGCCACCGAGCCGTTGGTGCGCAACCAGCCGGAGCCGGCCGGCGGCAACCGGCGGGCGACGGCCGTGCTGATCGCGGGGGTGCTGGCGATCGCGCTGGCGATCGGCGGGCTGACGTACGCGCTGCTGAACAACCGGAGCGACGACACGGCGGGCGGCGGTGAGCAGACGAACAGCCAGTCGCAGGGGGTGAGTCCGCCGCCGGCCGGCCGGAGCGAGACGCCGTCCCCCTCGCCGACGCCCACGCCGGAGAAGTCGTCGCAGACCTCGACGCCGCCCCAGTCGGTGGCGGTGAGCGTGACGGGTGAGGGGACGGACTACTCGGGGAGCTGTCCGCCGAAGAAGTCCGATGCGCCCGCGTTCACGGCGACGTTCACCGTCGGCCGGGTGCCCGCGACGGTGTCGTACCGGTGGGTGTCGAAGGACGGGCAGGCCGTCGACTCGGGCTGGCGGACGCTGGAGTTCGCCGACGGAGGGGGCCGTTCGCAGCAGGCGCGGGTGTTCCTGACGACGGGCGAGGGGAGCGGGACGTTCGAGAGCGAGCTGTGGGTGGAGGTGCGCAGGCCCGCGAACGCGAAGTCGAACTCGGTGCCGTTCTCGGTCACTTGCGAGACGGAGACCCCGTCGGGCGGAGCCTCCCCCTCGCCTTCCGAATCGTACTGACGGTCCGTCAGTCGTTGGCGTTGAGCACCGGCAGATAGCCGCCGGACTGCCCGGCCGCCGTCGGGTGGTACGACTCGCTCAGGTTCAGCAGTTCGAGGCTGTGCAGCCAGGAGTTGCTGGAGCAGATCTCGTGCCCGGTGAACGTGGTGCGGACGTCACCGAAGGCGAAGCCGTGGTCGGCGGCGCGCTTGGCGATCGCGGCGTCGATGTAGTCGGCGGCGCCGTTGATCGCGGAGCGCTTGGCCTCGGAGAGGCCGAGGCAGGTCGTGCCGAGCTTGTAGAAGCGCGGGTAACCGAGCACGACCACATGGGCGTTGGGGGCTTTGGAGCTGATCGCGCTGTACACGCTGTCGAGCCGGCCGGGGAGCGTGGAGTCGACGAAGGACTTGGCGGTGTTGATGCGGTTCAGGCAGGTGCTGTCGCTGCCGAGCACGCACGTCGACATGACGTCGACGAAGCCCGCGTCGTTGCCGCCGATGCTGATGGAGACCAGTCCGGTCGCGGAGTTGAGCCCGCTGAGCTGGTTGGCGAGGACGTCGCTGGTGACGGCGCCCGAGCAGGCGGCGAAGGTGAACGAGGACGGCGAGTTGGCGGCGTTCCAGAGGTAGGGGTACGCCTTCGTGCTGCGCTTGCAGTCGCCGCTGGAGCTGATGTAGCTGCCCGAGCCGACGCCGGAGGAGTAGGAGTCGCCGAGGGCGACGTAGCCGCCCGTGGCGGCCTGGGCGGAACCGGCGCCGGAGGTGAGGGCGCCACCGAGAGCGAGAAGGGTCGCGCTGACGAATACGGCAAATCGGGAACGTCTCATGGAACCTCCCTTTAGCAGCATGTCTGCCACAACTGTCGTAGCAACTACGCGTGTTGACGGGAAGTGTTCATGCCAAGACTTTTGATGGCGTAACGGGACCGGTTTCCGCCGTTTTCCGCACACTTGATTTCGTGCACATGTCAAGTTTGTTGACAACCCCTCAACCGCCTTGTTCTACGCACGTAGATGGCGGAGGCTTTACCTCAGCCGCGAACGGAACGCGACGTTCAGCGGCCGTGTGCGTGCGACCTCGCACGCATCCCCCACAGACGCCCTCCCCCCACCCATGGAGCGGCGCCGCCTAGAGGAGGAATCCCTCGTAATGGCACAACTGCGTAAGAACCAGGTCCGGTTGACCGCCGCCGCCACCGTCGTGGCCGCCGCCCTCGTCGGCGGGCTCACCGCGCTCCCCGCCCAGGCCGCCCCGGCCGAGGGCAAGGTCATCGCGGCCGGCTCCCCCACCGCCGTCAAGGACAGCTACATCGTCACCCTCAAGTCGCAGGCGGGCTTCAAGTCGGCCTCGGCGACGGGCAAGGACCTCATCAAGGAGTACGGCGGCAAGGTCGACAAGACCTTCGGCGCCGCGCTCAACGGCTACACGGCGACCCTCTCCGCGAAGGAGGCCCGCAGACTCGCCGCCGACCCGTCGGTCGCCGCCGTGGAGCAGAACCAGACCGTCAAGCTGGCCGACACCACCCAGTCCAGCGCCCCCTGGGGCCTGGACCGCATCGACCAGGCCGCGCTGCCGCTGTCCGGCACGTACACCTACCCCGACTCCGCGGGCAGCGGCGTCACGGCGTACGTCATCGACACCGGCGTCCGCATCACGCACGCCCAGATCAGCGGCCGTGCCTCGTACGGCTACGACGCGGTCGACGGCGACACCACCGCCGCCGACGGCAACGGCCACGGCACGCACGTCGCGACGACGATCGCAGGCTCGACGTACGGCGTCGCCAAGAAGGCGAAGATCGTGGCCGTCCGGGTGCTCGACAACAGCGGCGGCGGCACCACGGCCGGCGTCATCGCGGGCGTCGACTGGGTGACGGCGAACCACTCCGGCCCCTCGGTCGCCAACCTCTCGCTCGGCGGCGGCGCGTCCACCTCGCTGGACACCGCGGTGCGCAACTCCATAGCCAGCGGCGTCACTTACGCGATCGCGGCCGGGAACAGCAACGCGAACGCCTCGTCGTACTCCCCGGCCCGGGTCACCGAGGCGATCACGGTCGGCGCCACCACCAGCACCGACGCCCGCGCCAGCTACTCCAACTACGGCTCGGTGCTGGACATCTTCGCCCCGGGGTCCTCCATCACGGCCGGCTGGTACACCAGCGACACGGCCACGAACACCATCTCGGGTACGTCCATGGCGACACCGCACGTCGCGGGCGCGGCGGCCGTCTACCTCGCGAGCCACACGTCGGCCACCCCGGCGCAGGTCGCCACGGCACTCGTGTCGGGCTCGACCACGAACGTGGTCACCAGCCCCGGTACCGGCTCGCCGAACCGGCTGCTGAAGCTGGTCCCGTAATACCCGTAGATCCCGTAATACCCGTACATCACTGGTGATTTACCTGTTCCCCGGAGGCGCCCCACAGCCTCCGGGGAACTCCCATGTCAGGGGCCGGATTCAGGGATTTCTCCGGGGCGATTCGGGAACCGCAGACGGACGAGACGATGTGTAACGGTCAAACGAACAAAAAAGTGAGCCCTCGCTTCAGGTCTTGCCATACGGGCTCATTCATCAATACCGTCGTACATCTCACTCGCATCGGACCGTCCGCAAGCGGCTCCAGGGGAGGGCTCAGGGACCGCGACGCAGCCCGGTGCGGGGCGCGGTAGGGGGGTGCCGAGCTCGGTGACCGAACAGGTGACCGGGCCGTGCCGCGCGGTCGGCCGCCGTCATTTCCGGCGGCCGGTCAGCTTTGCCATCACCCGGCGTACCCGGGTCGGCGGACGTGACGCGCTCACGTCGCGTGCGCCGAGCCCTGGCCGCTCCGGGCGAGAAACCCCCCTTTCGAACCGGACTTACAGCCGGGCCGCCCAGGGGCGGGCGGCCCGCCGGACGAGAGGGACCGAAGTCATGAGTTCCGTTCTGCAACCGGCGAGCACGGCCGAGGACCGCCCAGCGGACCAGACCGCCGCCGCGTACCGCCCGATCTCCTCGCATCTGGCGATCACACCGCCGGTCAGCGTGGTGATCCCCGCCATGAACGAGGCGGAGAACCTTCCGTACGTCTTCAAGACCCTGCCCGACTGGATTCACGAGGTGGTCCTGGTCGACGGCAACTCCACCGACGCGACCGTCCGGGTCGCCCGTGAACTGTGGCCCGGCGTCAAGGTCGTCGCGCAGCAGGGGCGCGGCAAGGGCGACGCCCTGATCACCGGGTTCGAGGCGTGCACCGGCGACATCATCGTGATGGTCGACGCGGACGGCTCGGCCGACGGCAACGAGATCGTCTCCTACGTCTCCGCGCTGGTCTCCGGCGCCGACTTCGCCAAGGGCTCACGCTTCGCCAACGGCGGCGGCACGGACGACATGACCTTCATCCGGTGGCTCGGCAACCGGGTGCTGTGCGCCGTCGTCAACCGCAAGTTCGGCGCCCGCTACACCGATCTCTGCTACGGCTACAACGCGTTCTGGCGGCACTGCCTCGACAAGATCGACCTCGACTGCACGGGCTTCGAGATCGAGACCCTGATCAACATCAGGGTCGTCAAGGCGGGGCTGAAGGTGCAGGAGATACCGAGCCACGAGTACCTGCGCATCCACGGCGTCTCCAACCTGCGGGCCGTCCGGGACGGTCTACGGGTCCTACGGGTCATCCTCAGGGAGCGCTCCAACCGGCGCGCGCTGCGCCGCCGCGCACGGCGGTCGCCGCTGCTGGACGGGGCGCGGGAGCTGGCCGGGGCCAGGGAACTCGCCGGGGGGCGGGGGCTCGACGCGGCCCGGGGTGAGCTCTCGTGACACCGCTCGACATCTCGGTGGTGATCTGCGTCTACACCGAGGACCGCTGGGACGACGTCCTCGCGGCGGTCGCCTCGGTGCGGGCGCAGAGCCGGCCGGCGCGGGAGGTGCTGCTGGTCGTCGACCACAACCCGGTGCTCCTGGACCGGCTGGCTCTGGAGTACAAGGAGACCCCGGAGGTACGGGTTCTCCCCAACGCCGGTCCGCGCGGGCTGTCGGCCGGGCGCAACACCGGGATCGCCGCGTCGAGCGGGGAGATCATCGCGTTCCTCGACGACGACGCCGTGGCCGAGCGGGACTGGCTGCGCCGGTTCGCCGACCCGTACAGCGATCCCCGGGTGCTCGCCGTCGGGGGGCGGTGCGAGCCGGTGTGGTCGTCCGGGCGGCGGCCCGTCTGGTTCCCGGAGGAGTTCGACTGGGTGGTGGGCTGCTCCTACCGGGGGCTGCCGCCGGGCCGGGTCCGGGTGCGCAACATCCTCGGCGGCAACGCCTCCTTCCGGCGCAGCGCGTTCGACCTCGTCGGCGGGTTCGCCAGCGGGATCGGGCGGGACGGCGACAAGCGGCCGATGGGCGGCGAGGAGACCGAACTGTGCATCCGGCTCGGCCGCGAGAGACCCGACGCGATCCTCCTGGTCGACGACAGAGCCGTCATCCACCACAAGGTCCCCCGGGCCCGCGAGCACTTCGCCTACTTCCGCACCCGCACCTACGCCGAGGGCCTCTCCAAGGCCCTGGTCGCCCGCAGCGTCGGCACCGGCAAGGGCCTGGAGTCCGAACGCCGTTACACCACACGGGTGTTGCCCGCCGGGATCGCCCGGGGCCTGGGCGACGTGCTGCGGGCCCGTCCGGGCGGGGGCCGGCGCGCGGGCGCGATCGTCGCCGGGGTCCTGACGGCGGCGGGCGGGTACGTCGTGGGGACGGTGCGGGCGCGGCGCAACGGCACGACGTTCGCGGTGGTCCCGATCGACGCGGCAACGGCGGTCGCCGGGGAGGCGGTTGAGGCGCTGGACGCCTCACGGGGCCCTGGTGCCCGGGCAGTTGGTCCGGAGCGGGCCCGTCCCGGGGAGGGTGCCGCATGACCGACGTCCGCGTGCCGATCCTGATGTACCACGCGGTCGCGGCCGAACCGAACGACGCGACACGGGAGTTGTCGGTGTCGCCGGAGGCGTTCGCCGAGCAGATGGAGCTGATCGCGGCGAAGGGGCTGACCCCGCTCACCACGGCCGCGCTCGCGGCACGCTGGCGAGCGGGCCGCCCCTTGCCTGCGCGGCCGGTCCTCATCACCTTCGACGACGGCTACGAGGGCGTGCACCGCCACGCCCTCCCCGTCCTGTCCCGGCTCGGCTTCCCCGCGACGCTGTTCGTCTCGACGGGCTGGATCAGGGGCGCCCACGACACCGGCGGCGCCCTCGACACGATGCTCGACTGGCCCCAGGTACGCCGGCTCGCGGACGCGGACGTGGAGATCGGGGGCCACAGCCACTCCCACCCCCAGCTCGACCAGCTCGACGACCGGGCGCTGCACGCTGAGCTGGCCCGCTGCCGGGACCTGGTCGCGGACGAACTCGGGGCCCTGCCCGTCTCGTTCGCCTACCCGTACGGCTACTCCAGCCGCCGGGTCCGCGCCGCCGTCCGCGAGAACGGCTTCGCGCAGGCCCTCGCGGTCGGCAACTCCCTGGCCCGGCGCGCCCAGGGGCCGTACGCGCTGCGCCGGGTGACGGTCCGGCGCTCCACCACGACCGCCGCCTTCGCCGACCTCCTCGACGGCCACGCCCTCACCCGCGCCTTCGCCAAGGACCGCACCCTGACCAAGGGGTACGCCCTGATCCGCCGGACCCGCCGAGCGGGGAGACGGGCGGCGGACGCGCTGATCTGAGCCCGGGGAGCCCGTAGGGCGGCGAGGGGGCCGTCGTACGGGTCGTACGGGTTGTACGGGGTCGTACCCGTAGTACTCGGGTACGACGTACCCGTGGCGCCCTCGGGCCTGTCGTGGCCGGGGCCTCGTACCCGTAGTACTCCGGTATGCCGTACCCCGGATGTACGCCCCGTGGCCGACGCTCCACGCACCGCACGGAAACCGGGTGCGTACGGCGGCCGGGTGCCGGATCATGGCGGCATGTCTGCCCAGCCTCCGCACGACGCCGTACCGATCCGGGTCACCGTCGACGACTCCGACTCGCCGTCCGATGTCGTGGACGTGCTGTTCCTCGGCCGGTTCGCGACGGGTGAGCAGCCGTTCTCGCACGCGGTGAACATCGACCGGGTGAGGGCGGGCGCGACGCTCCTCCCGCCGGACGCGAAGGTCCTGCGCATCGCCCGGGACGACGACCGCAGCGCGACGCTCGCCGAGGGCGACGGCTGGACGCTGCTGGTCTCCCGCTGGAACCGCGGCGCGGACGTCACGGTCACGGCGACCTCCGCCGAACTCGCCGAGAAGATCGTCCAAGAGGCGACGGACGGCGCGGCGGACGAGCCCGAACCCCAGCCGGAGAACGTGACGATGGGCTTCTGGTACGTCTCCCCGCGCCGGGGGCCGCACCGCACGACCCGGCAGATCTCCGCAGGTACGTGGGAGGAGGTCCGCGCCAACTACACGGCGCCGGTGGCCGAGGCGATGGACAGCCTCATGGGGACCACCCCGGAGGACATCGCGGGCCGGCTCCTCCTGCTGCACGGGCCGCCCGGCACCGGCAAGACCTCCGCGCTGCGGACGCTGGCGCGCGCGTGGCGGGACTGGTGCCAGGTGGACTGCGTCCTGGACCCCGAGCGCCTCTTCACCGACGTCGGCTACCTCATGGACATCGCGATCGGCGAGGACGACGCCACGGGCAAGTCCCGCTGGCGGCTGCTCCTCCTGGAGGACTGCGACGAACTGATCCGCGGCGAGGCGAAGCACACGGCCGGCCAGGCCCTCTCCCGCCTCCTCAACCTCACGGACGGCCTCCTCGGCCAGGGCCGCAACGTCCTGGTCGGCGTCACCACGAACGAGGACCTCGAACGCCTCCACCCCGCGGTCGTCCGCCCCGGCCGCTGCCTCGCCCGCATCGAGGTCGGCCCCCTGACCCGCCCCGAAGCCATCTCCTGGCTCGGCACGGACGAAGACATCCCCCGCGAGGGCGCCACCCTGGCCGAGCTGTACGCCCTACGCCGAGGCATCTCCCCGACAACAGTCCCGGAACCGAGGGGGGACAGGGAGGCGGGGCTGTACTTGTAGGAGGGGGATGGGGAGGCGGGCTGCACTTGCAGGAGGGGGACTAGGAGGCGGAGCTGCACTGACAGGAGGCGGACCGGAAGGCGGGGCTGACTGGCAGGAGACGGACGAGGAGGCGGGCCTGTACTGGCAGGAGACGGACCGGAGGCGAGCCTTTCCCTGTGGAGGCGGGGCCCCTCCACGGGAAACGGCCCCCCGCCCACGAGCCACCGCCCCCACCTCGGCTCACCCCACCCCTACCTGCCGACCGACTCCCCCTTGCCGAGCCTGCTTGCCCGCCAGCACCTCCCTCCCATCGGGCCTGCTTACTGGCAGCGCCTCCCTCCCGCCGGACCTGCTTGCCGGCAACGCCCCTCCCACCAGGCCCTTCCGTCAACTGGCCCTCCTCACCAGCCAGCCCTCCCTCCTCAGCCGGCCCCTCCACCCACCGGCCCCCCTTCCCCACCGGCCCTCCTCACCCGCCGCAACGGCGCTCAGCCCCTCCCCGCCCCCCGGCAGTGCCGAACCCCCTCAGCCCCGCTCCCCGAACGCCGCCCGCGCCGCATCCCCCACGGCCCCCACCGCCTCCGCCTCGCCGAACCCCAGCCGCCGGGCCCGCTCGACGTACGCCTGGGCCGCCGCGGCGAGTTCGCGTTCGGCGGCGGCGCCGGCCGCGGCGACGTACGTGCCGTTGCGCCCGCGCGTCTCGATCACCCCGTCGGACTCCAGCGCGCGATACGCCTTGGCGACGGTGTTGGCGGCGAGCCCGAGGGACTCGGCGAGGGCGCGGACCGTGGGGAGCCGGTAGCCGACGGGCAGCACCCCCGTCCGCGCCTGCTCGGAGATCTGCGTACGTACCTGCTCGTAGGGCGCGACGCCCTCGATGATGTCGATCGTCAAGGTCACCCCCCGATTCTTCCGCACCCGCGATTCCCCCGGCCGGGAAACGCCACCGGGAGAACCCTGCGGAACCACCCACCGGGAACCCCGTCGGGAGCCCGTCGGGAGCCCCGCCGGAAAATGGGAGGCACCCCCCGCGAACCCCGGCCTAACCTGCGCGCATATGACCATCACCGTGCGAGATCTCCGCCTCGACGTGCCCGCCGACCCCGAAGGCTTCTGCCGGGTCCGCCACGCCGCCCTCCCGTACTTCCTGTTCACCCCTGCCTCGGTCGCCCACGACATCACCCACACCCACCCGGACGCCCACGCCCGCAAGCTGGTCGCCGAGCTGGACGGCGTGATCGTGGGGACGGCCCAGGTCGGCCTGGCGCACGACGCCCCGGAGCCCGGCAAGGGCTACCTGAACGTGTACGTGGACCCGGCGTACGAGCACCGCGGCGTCGGCACGGCGCTCCGGGAGACGGCGGAGCGGCACCTGACGGACCTCGGCGCGACCCACCTCTACGCCTGGGTCCTCGACGAGCCCCGCAACCGCGCGTACGCGGAACACGCCGGCTACCGCCCCAGCCGCTCGGCCCACTTCCTGCGCCTGGACCTGACGACCGCCGCCCTCGCACCACTCCCCCTCCCCGAGGGCGTCGACCTGCGCACGGCCGCCGACTACGCCGCCGATCCGCGCCCCCTGTTCCTCCTCGACGCCGAGGTGACGTCCGACGAACCGAGCGACGTGGGCGCCGAGTTCACGGACTACGAGGCATGGCTGGCCGAGAACTGGCACCACCCCCACCTCGACCGGGACCTCACCGTCGTCGCCGTCGTCGACGGCCGCCCCGCCGCGTTCAGCGTCGCCCACACGGACGGCGCCGGCCGCTACCACACCGCCATGACCGGCACGGCCCGCGCCCACCGCGGCAAGGGCCTCGCGAAACTCGCCAAGACCGCCTCCCTGCACCGCGCCCGCGCGGCCGGCTGCACGGTCGCCTTCACCGGCAACGACACGGACAACGGGCCGATGCTCGCGATCAACAAGTCCTTCGGGTACGAGATCTGCGGGACGGAGGTACGCCATGTCCGCGACCTCGTCTGACGGCGCCCCGTCCGACGGCACCGGGTCCACCGCCCCCTCCTCCCTGACCGTCGTGCTGCTGAAGGGAGGCCGGACGAAGATCCGCTACCCCGCCGATCTCCTCGCCGACGACGGCACCCGCGTCACCGTCCGCGCGCCCTGGGCCGGTGCCGGTGTCCGTGACTTCGGCTTCGTCCGCTTCGAAGCCGGTGACGTCTTCACCGAGCACTACTGGCGTGACCGCTGGTACGCGATCAAGGAGGTCCGCGCCGCCGACGGCACCCTCAAGGGCTGGTACTGCGACATCACCCGCCCCGCCGTCCGCACCGGCACCGACCTCACCGTGGAGGACCTCGACCTGGACCTGTGGCGCTCCGCCGACGGCTCGGCCGTACTCCGCCTCGACGAGGACGAGTTCGAGGCGAGCGGCCTGCGGCAGCGGGACCCCGAGGCGGCGGAGGCGGCGACCCGCGCGCTGGACGAGCTGGAGGAACTGGCCGGGACGGAGGGCGGGCTGGAGGGGTTGCTGACGTAAGGGGGCACAAAGGGCGACGGACGAACGCCCTCCCCTGCCACCGGCCGACCTGCCGCACCGCCCTCGCCTCCGAAACCACAAGCCGCCGGAAGCCACCCCACCACCGCACAACCGCCCCACCCCACCGCCCCCCTCACACCCCGACCACCACCACATACCGCACATCCCCCACAGCCCCACCCCACAACCTCTCGTCCCCGTCCAGCCGCTCCACCCGCGCACTCCCCCCAGCCCCCTCCGCCAGCTCCACCACCCGCTCCGCCGGAATCCCCACCGGCGTGACCGCCCCCCACACGCCCTCGACCAGCACCATCCGCCCGCCGGCCCGCAGCAGCCCCCGCCAGTTCCGCAGCGCCCGCGCGGGATCGGGCAGCGCCCACAGGACGTGCCGTACGAGGACGACGTCGAACCGCGCCTCCCCCACCGGGGGCGCCTGGGCGTCGCCGAGCAGGAACCCGGCGTCGTACCCGGAGAGCTTGGCGCGGGCGAGGGCGAGCATGGCCGGGGAGCCGTCGACCCCGGTGACCCGGTGTCCCCGCTCGGCGGCGAGGAGGGACAGGCTGCCGGTGCCGCAGCCGAGGTCGAGGACGTCGGACGGCGCGGACGGCAGCCACCCGTCCATCCGCTCGCCCCAGGCCCCCCGCACGACCGGATCGCGCAGGCCGTGGTCCGCCTCCTCGTCGAAGGACCCCGCGGCGAGATCCCAGTCGACCCCGCCCGCCACCGCGCCACCCCGTCGTTCGCTCATGCCCCCCAGAGTGACACCCACCACTGACAATCGGCCTCCGATGAGTCACCCTCCCCCAAAGGGCCCGCCCCGTGCACCACGGACCCCGGCGGCCCCTGAAGGAGGCCCCATGCGCCGTACGACCTTGCAGAAGCCCCTGAAGAAGCAGTCCCCGCGCTCCCGCGAGACCCCCGACCCCACCCCCGCCACGCGCCCCGAGATCCGCAAGGACATCGCCCGCACGTGGTGGCCGGAGACATGACTCACACGAGCCGCTTGCGGTAGTGCAGCCGGTCGTAGACCCCGTCCACGCGCCGCTCGACGACCTCGTACCCGTACCTCGGGTAGATCTCCTGGTTCTCCCACATCATCGCGTTGGTGTAGAGCCGGACCTCCCCGAGCCCCAGCGCACGCGCGTGTGCGTCCACGAACCGCAGCAGCCGCCCGCCGACGCCCTGCCCGTGGGCGTCGGGACACACCGCGACGCTGTCGAGGAACAGATGGTCCTCGTACGCCTGGAGTACTACGACCCCGACGACGGGCTCCCCGGTGACGAACACCCGCCCGGCCCGCACGTCCGCCGCGTGGTCCGCCTCCATGGGCTGGGGTACGACCCCGATACGTGCGATGTACGGGTGGTACGCGGCGTCGGTCACGGCCCGCACGGCCGGTACGTCGGCGGCGACGGCCAGCCGGATCTCGCCGGGTGTCATACCTGGGTGCGTCATACCTCCGGGTGTCATACCGGGGAGGGTACGAGCGCCGTACCGCCCCCGGGAAACCCTCAGGGGCCCGCCCCGGGTATGAAGCACCTCCGGGCAGGCCCCCTAGGGGACGGTTCAGGTCAGCTGAAGACCGACGCGCAGGTCGTCGGCCTGGCCCGGGACGGGTCGAGGGCGTTGGCGACCTCGTGGAACGCGATGCGGTCGGTGAGGCCGATGAGGGCGTGCTCGGAGAGGTCGAGGGGGCAGAGGTCCTGGATGAGGATGTTCTTGACGTTGTCGCCGGTCAGGAACTGGGACTGGTAGGGGGTGACGACCTCGTCGTACTTCGTGGCGATGACGGTGTACCTGACGCCGGGGACCGTGTCACCGCCGGCGTTGAGCTTCGTCAGGAAGTCGGAGCCGATGATCTGCTGGGCGAGCGCGGGGGTGTTGAGGTTGAGCCACTCGCGGGCGCCGGGGAAGTAGGGGAGCAGGTTGGTGAGGCCGCTGAGGGTCGTCCCCCGGTTGCTGGGGGAGATCGCGACGAGCTGGTTCACCTTCGCCGCGCCACCGAGGAACTTGAGGTAGTAGCGGGGCATCATCCCGCCCTGGGAGTGTCCGACGAGGTCCACCTTCGCGGCGCCGGTCGCGGCGAGCACCTTGTCGACGTACGCCGAGAGCTGCTCCGCCGACTTGTCGATCGGGCCGAGCCCGTAGATCAGGGGTACGCCGTCCAACTGGCCGTAGTCCAGGGCGAAGACGCAGTACCCGCGGGTCTGGAGGTAGGGGGCGAGACCGAGCCAGTTGTCCACGGAGTTGGCGAGGGTGCCGTGGACGAGGACGATCGGGCGGGGGTGCGCGGCCGACGGCTTGCACGAGTAATCATTCCAGCCGCTGCTGACGCTGGACGAGGACTCGGCTGTCGCGGCGGACGCGGGAACGCTCACGGCGGCAGCCGCCAGCAACAGGGCCGTCAGGGGTCTGAACAAACGTCTCCAGTGCAGCATCGAGTGATCTCCTTGCGGCTCAAGGGGGGAGGTGCAACGGCACTAAGCCCTGTGATCCGGATCACGAGGATGCTGTTCGTTCTTCAAGTTACGGGCGAGTAGCCAGTCTGGGAAGTTACGCGTCGGTAAAAACTCAGGGAGTCACTCCAACACCGTAGGCATCTCTGATAGTGCGTCACCAAACCGGTCGCACGGGCCCGTACGGCGCAACCCGCCCCAACCCCTCCCGCAGCCCCCTCAACTCCCCCTCCCCCAGAACGACTTCCCACTCCCGCACGACCTCCGCCGCCGCCTCCTCCGCGGCCCGCGCGCACTCCCACCCGAGCTCGCTCAGCACCACCATCCGCACCCGCGCGTCCCCCGCGCACTCCCGCCGCTCCACGTACCCCTTCCGCACCAGCTCCTCCACCATCTGACTGGCCGCCTGCTTGGTCACCCCCAGATGCGCCGCCAGCTGCCCCACGCTCGCCCCGTCGGGCGCGAGCCGCGCGAACGCGAACCCGTGAGCGGGCCGCAGCCCCTCGAACCCCCGCGCGACCACCCCCTCGTGAATGCGCTGCGTCAGCCCCGCGGCGGCGGAGAGCAGGGCGGCGGACAGGGCGAGAGCGTCGGAATTGTGCACGCCCGCATTGAAACACCCTTGACGACAAGGTCAAGCAGCTTGACCATATCTCCAGAAGGTCAAGCTACTTGACGACCTGTGCGCCCACCCCTCTCCGCCCCGAGCCTCACCCCGAACCTCACGCCGAGTTCACCCGAGAAGGAGCCCCATGCCCGTCATCCGCGACGCCGACGCCCTCACCCACGAACTCCACGGCGCCCGCTTCGTCTCCCACGCCTCCCCTCGGACCGGCAGCACACAGCTCGCCGCCTGGCGGGCCGAGGTCCCGCCCCACACCGACGCCCCCGCCCACACCGTCTCCCACGAGGAGATCCTCCATCTCCTCACCGGCACCCTCGTGTTCACCCTCGACGACGAACCCCTCCGACTCACCGCCGGCGACACCCTGATCGTCCGCCCCGGCTCCACCCTCGCCGTCCACAACCCCACCGACCACACCGCCCTCGCCTGGGTCACCACCTCGATCGGCCTCACGGCCCACCTCTCGGACGGCACCCTCATCACACCCCCCTGGGCCAACTAGCCGATCCCCGAGTCCACTTCGCCGCCCGCCTCCCATATCCCCGCAGTCACCACGAACCCACCGACCGATGCCCCCACCCCGGCGAAGAGAATCCGCAACGGCCGGTCCATGTCGCCGAGGCAGTAGATCCGGAGGTGCGCGAGAATCCGGAGATACGCCTCCCGGATCGCCTCGGAGCACCGCTGCCGGGCAGTCGTCCGCCCAGCCAACTCCTCCACCAGGTCGGCGACTTCGAGCAGGAAGCTCTCCACCGTGCGCGGCTCGCCCCACCGCCAGGCCCGCCCGGCAGGCGGCGTACGCACCGGCACCCCGGGCTCGGCGAGGGCGAGGCGCCCGCCCTTCAACCACCGCTCCAGCCCGCCGAGTTCGGTGAGCTCTTCACAGTGGACGACCCCGTCGGCGTACACGGCCAGATCGTCGATGAAGCAACTCCCGCCCGACCCAGCCCCGTTCGTTCAGCCCAGCCCGCTCAACCCACCCCACCGCCACACCACCCCGGCCCCTTACGACGGCCGTTCCCGGGGCGGCTCCGGCGGCGCCGGCGGTGCGGCTCGTTCGAGGAAGCGCAGGAGTTCCACCGGGAACGGCAGGACGAGGGTGGAGTTCTTCTCGGCGGCGACGGCGACGACCGTCTGGAGGAGGCGGAGCTGGAGGGCGGCCGGGGTGTCGGCCATCTCCTGGGCGGCCTCGGCGAGTTTCTTGGACGCCTGGAGCTCCGCGTCGGCGTTGATGACCCGGGCCCGGCGTTCCCGGTCGGCCTCGGCCTGGCGGGCCATGGACCGCTTCATGGTCTCGGGCAGCGAGACGTCCTTGATCTCGACCCGGTCGATGGTGACACCCCACTCGACGGCAGGGCTGTCGATCATCAACTCCAGCCCCTGGTTGAGCTTTTCCCGGTCGGACAGCAGATCGTCGAGCTCGCTCTTGCCGATGATCGACCGCAGCGACGTCTGCGCCATCTGCGACACCGCGAACCGGTAGTCCTCGACCCGGACGATCGCCTCGGCGGGTGCCGTCACCTTGAAGTAGACGACCGCGTCGACCCGCACGGTCACGTTGTCCCGGGTGATCCCCTCCTGCCCGGGCACCGGCATCGTGACGATCTGCATGTTCACCTTGCGGAGCTTGTCCACCCCGGGGACGATCATCGTCAGCCCCGGCCCCCGCACATCCGCCCGCAGCTTCCCGAGCCGGAACACCACACCCCGCTCGTACTGTTTGACGACCCGCGCGGCGGCAGCCGCGTACACCACCCCGGCGGTCAGGAGCCCCGCTCCCGCCACCACCAGTTCCTCGACCACGACGGTCACCGCCCTCCGTGCGTCAGACGTGCGTCCAGGGGCTCCCTTCGACGGTAACCCGCCCCACGTACAAGGGGGAGCCCCCGCACGCCGGTTGCGTACGGGGGCTCGAAGCGCCGGGCCCGGTGCACTCGGACCGAAGGAGCCAGAAGGAACAGGAGAAGCGGGAGGAGCGGGAGGAGTCAGAAACTGTCGGGTGGGGCCGACAGCTGCCGGGTGGGGCCGGCAGATCCGACGGGTGATCTGACGAACGATCAGAACACGCTCACACCGTACGCGTTGAGCGCCTCCACGACCGGCTGGAAGAACGTCGTCCCGCCGGAGGTGCAGTTGCCGCTGCCGCCCGAGGTCAGCCCGTAGGCGATGCCGCTCGTCGAGTACAGCGGGCCACCGGAGTCGCCGCCCTCGGCACAGACGTTGGTCTGGATCATGCCGTAGACGATGTCACCGCCGCCGTAGTTGACGGTCGCGTTCAGGGCCGTCACCCGGCCGCTGTGGATGCCGGTGGTCGAGCCGTCACGGTAGACCGTGGTGCCGACGGTGGGGTTGGCCGCGCTGGTGATGTCCGTGTTCCCCGCGGTACCGGACTTGGTCACCGAGCTGTTGGTGTACCGGACCAGCGCGTAGTCGTTGGTCGGGAAGCTGTAGCCGACGTTCGTGCCGAGCACGGTCGACTGGCCGGAGTTGGAGTACCAGGTCGACGCGACCTCGCCGCAGTGGCCGGCGGTGAGGAAGTAGTACGTGCTGCCGCTGACGACGTTGAAGCCGAGTGAACAGCGGTAGCCGCCACCGTAGATGGCGTCGCCGCCGGCGATGAGCTTGTTGAACTTGCCGGGCGTGTGCTTGATCGTGAGGGCGCCGGCCTTGCCGCCCGCGTCCTGCTTGATCTTCGCTATCTCCGCGGCGGACACCGTGCTGTCGACGGTGACGACGACCCGGTTCGTGGCCGGGTCGACGGCCCAGGCGGTGCCCGGGATGTTCGACTTCAGCACCGAGCTGTTGACGCCGCTGAGTTCGGAGGCGCTGAACGTGTGCGCGTCGGCGGCGTTCGCGGTGGGGACGGCGAAGCCGGCGGCGGCGACGAACCCGGCCGCGAGGGCGACCATGCGAGTCCGTCTCTTGTGGGTGGTGGGGGTGGTGCGCTTGTTCCTCACTTTTCGTTCCCTCCCGGGAAGCCGGGGGCCCGCGTGGGGTCGGGGCCCGTGAGGCGCAGCCAGAGCCATGATCCGCTCGTGAAATCAGGGATTCATGCCCCTGACAAGCGCTGAGGAAGGAGTATTCGGCCGACCGGACGGTCGGCGCAAGGGCTCCCTTACCACCCGCCCGACGCAAGAGCGCCTTTCGGCCGAGAACCGGAGTTGAAACTGTGAGGTATGAGCTGTTTCAGGCCAACTTCCCCTTCTCTACGACGACGAGGGCCCCGAAAAGGTTCCCCGGAACCCCTAACTCCCAGTTGAACCGCACCCCCGCACCCACCCGCCACCGGCCCCGACCCGACCGGCCCCGGCGCGCATCTACCCGGGTCACGCCCCACACCTGCGCGTCCCCGGGGTACGGCCGAAAACACCCCCCGGAGCCACCCCTTCCGCGCGCTCCGCACCACCCCTACGGCCTCACCCCGACGCCTGCACGGGCCGCCCCAGCCCCAGGTGCTCCCGCAAAGTCGTCCCCGGATAGAAGGTCCGGAACAGCCCCCGGTGTTGCAGAAGCGCGACCGTCCCGTTGACCAGCCGCTCCAGATCCCGGCGCGGCTCCACCGGCGTCAGATGGAACCCGTCGACGGCCCCCTCCCGGTACCACCCGGCGATCAGCTCGGCGAGATCGACCGGCCCGCCCCGGTACATCGGCCCCCGCGCACTCGCCCGCGGCCCGCCCCCGCCGTGCCCGGGTGCGGCGGCCCACTCCCCCTCGCCGAGATCGATCACCAGCGCCGCCAGCACCCGCAGGGTGTCCGGGTCCCGCCCCGACTCCCCGGCCCGCGCCCGCAGTTGCTCCCGTACGGCCCGCGCCTCCCCGGCGCCCGCGACGCGTACGAGCGCGACGTCCCCGTACCGCGCGGCGACGTCCCACGCGGCGGAGTCGGTGGCGTCCACGACCCGCAGCGGACACCCGGAACCCACCGCCCCGGCCTCCGCCCGCCACTCCACCGCCCCCGGAAACAAGGAGGAACCGCTCCCACAACTCTCCTCCTCCACCAGCCCGCCGCCCCGCCCCCCGCTCACCCGGTCGAGCCCGACGACGGCCGCCCCCTCCACGGACATCGCCACCAGCCCCACCCGCCGGGTCACCGCCGCCGCCTCGGCCAGCACCCCCACGACGTCCCCCGCACCCCCCAGCGTCACGAAGTCCAGCCCGCCCCGCTCGGCGAGCCGCACCAGCTCCGCACAGTCCTCCCCCTCCGGCAGGTCCACCGCGGCGGCGAGATGCGGCAGCCCCCAGGAGACGCTCACTCCGCCACCTCGCCGGAGCCGGTGCCGAATCCGGAGCCAAGACCGGCACCAGCACCAGCACGGAGCCCGGCATCGACACCGGTACCGGCACCGAGACCGGCATCGGCACCCCCCTCACCCAAGAACCCCAGCACCGCCCGAGCCGTCGCATCGTTCTGCCGGAACGCCGGCCCCCCGGTCCGCGGCCGGGTGAACGCCCCCGGCGTCCTCCCGTCCGTATACGGTCCGAGCGCGAACCGCCGAGGATGCGCCCGCCCCTGCGCGTCGAGCACCCGCCCGTCCCGGGGATCGACCCGCAGCAGCCCCGCGTCCGTCTCCCCCGCCCCCTCCCGCGCGAGCCCCCGCAGCAGCGGATCGAGCGCCCGCCCCACGGACGCCTCCGGCAACCGCGCCTCGACCAGCGCCCGCGCCTGCACGACCGCCCCGGGAACGTTGGGACTCGACGCCCGGAACACCCCGTCCTCCGCCGCCACCGCCATCTCCCCGCCGACGAACCGCAGCACCCCGGCCCGGGACAGCGCGAGCATCTGCCGCAGCCGGGGACCGGGCGGCCCGGACGCGAGATAGCTGAAGAACCCGTGCCAGGAGGACGCGACTCCACCGCCCAGCCGGATCAACTGGACGTACACGGACAGCAGTCCGAAGAAGACGCCCAGGTCGGGGCTGAACGAGGAATCGTGACGACGCGCCAGATCCCCCTCGACATGCGCCCGCAGCCCGTCCTGGAACTCCTCCGGGGACCCGTACCGCTCCCCCTCCAACGGCCGGTCCAGCAGGGCCAGATCGAGCCTGTCCCGGACGTCGGGCACCGCCTCGGCGACCAGCGACGCCAGGTCCGCCCCGCTCCCCGCCGCGTACTTCTCCTCGAACTCGGCCCAGTCCATCGCCGTCCGCCCGGGATGCGCCGCGAACAGCCGGTGGTAGTGCGCGAACCCCAACTCCTTCTCCACCAACGGCCACACGTCCCGCCGGTAGTCGAACCCGCCCGGCCGCGCGAGGAGTTCGTCGATCTCGCCGGGTCCGAGGAACCGGGGCAGCGGAGGGCGCTCGCCGACGAGGTCGTACCCGATCTTCGAGCGGTACGGCACACCCCGCCGCGACCCCACGTACAGCGCCGGCTCCCGCCCCGACGGCACGTACACCTCACCGTCGTACCGCCCGCCCCGCCCCTCGGTGAGCAGCACCATCAGGTCGACGAAGGCCAGGCCGAACCCCCGCACGAGGACGGGCGCGCCGGGTTCGAGGGCGCTCAGGTCGCTGTCGGCCGTGAAGTCCGGCGGCAGGTGCACGAGCCCGTGCTCCGCGGCGTACGCCGCCAGCGCGCGCTGTTCGTCGTCGAGTTCGGCATCGAGGTGCCCGAGCGCGAGGACGACGAGGTCGGCGCGGAGGACGTCGTGCCCGCGCCCCACGCCCTCGACTCCGCCCCCTTCCGTGTCCCCGGAGCCCCGCTCCAGCCACACCTCCTGGCGCCCGTCCGCCCCCTCGGTGAGCCGTATCGCCCGTCGCGCGTGATGCCGCACGCGTATCCCCGGGGGCAGCGCGGCGACGGCCTGCTCGTAGAACCAGCCCAGGTAGGTCCCCTGGAGCTGCCGGTCGGCGAAGGTGGTGCCGGGGATGCCCGCCCACTCGTGCAGGGTCGGCCCCGGCCGCACCGGACCCGCCATGCTCACCGTCTCGTCGGTGAACATCGTGACGTCCTCGGCGTGGGAGTTCATCCACAGCAGTGGCGACTGCGCGGCACGCCAGATGCGCCCGCCGCCCGGTGGATGCGGGTCGACGAGGTGGATGTCGAGGCCCGAACCGTCGTACAGCTCGGGTGCGTTGGCGGCGATGCGCTCGATCAGCCCGACCCCTCGGGGGCCGGCGCCGACGATGACGAGGGAAGACATGGAAGGCTCCGTGGCGGAAATCCCCCGGGCAGGGGGCGGTGGCGGTTGCCTTCACACGGGGCGCCGCGCGGCGCCGACGCGGCCGAGCCCCTCAGCAGGGCCGCACCCCGAGAGTACGACCGCGTTTCCCCTCGCTGTCAAGGTCGTCCACACTGTGAGCGGTTCGTCTCAGGTCGGTTGACTCGTATCCGGAGACCTGTTCCACTTGGCCCATGCATCCGCAGCAGTGGCTGGTCACCCGCTCCCACATCGACTTCGGTCGCGTGTGGTCCTGTTCCTGTTGAGCTGACCGCCACCCGCCCCACGGCCTCCGCCGGGGCGCTCCCGATGCCTTCCGCCACGCCTTCACACGTGCGCCTCCCCTCACCCCGCACCCCCTCCTGACACCCAGTCAGCACCCGTACGCAGACAGACAATCAGTCCGGACCGAGCCCGAACGGTCCTATCCGTTCACCCGTACGCACCGCTTGTCACCCGTCCGCCACAAAGAATCGTATTTCACTCTCAGTCAGCATCCGTACACGCTACGACCCTTGGGGCGCTTGGACTCTCGACGAATCGGCTGTGCACCAGTACCGTCACAAACCCCCCGCGCGGCGTCTATCCACTTGGCGCGACATCCGCATCATGGACGACCATGGGTCCTGCGGATAGCAAGCAGACCGCTGTGAGAGGAGGCGTCCATGGGATCGGTGCGCAAGGCGAGTGCCTGGCTTGGCCTCGTCGACGACAACGATGACGAGCGTTACTACGACGACGACTACTCCGAGGGGACCGACTCCGGCGAAGCCTGGGTCACCGACCCCCGGGTCAAGGTGGCCACGGACACGGCCGAGGAGAAGGGCCGCCGGATCGGCACGGTCACCCCGGACAGCTTCCGGGACGCCCGCGCGATCGGCGAGCTGTTCCGCGAGGGCGTGCCGGTGATCATGAACCTGACGGCGATGGAGGCCGCCGACGCCAAGCGCGTCGTCGACTTCGCCGCCGGGCTGATCTTCGGGCTGCGTGGTTCGATCGAGCGCGTCTCCACGCGCGTGTTCCTGCTGACCCCGGCCCACACCGAGATCGTCAACGGCGACCCCGGCGGCCACCGCACGGACGGCTTCTTCAACCAGAGCTGAGGCAGGGCCGCTCACCGGCCCTGCCCCCTCGGGGTTCAGGTCCGAGGTGGTTCAGGTCCGCGAGGTCAGCGGAAGGCGTCGAGTCCGGTGAGCGCCTTGCCCAGCACCAACTGGTGCATTTCCACCGTGCCTTCGTACGTCAGCACCGACTCCAGGTTCGTCGCGTGCCGCATCACGGGGTACTCCAGCGAGATCCCGTTGGCACCGAGGATCGTGCGCGAGGTGCGGCAGATCTCGATGGCCTCGCGTACGTTGTTCAGCTTCCCGAAGCTGACCTGTTCCGGGCGCAGCCGGCCCGCGTCCATGCGCCGGCCCAGGTGATGGGCGAGCAGGACCCCCTTGTGCAGCTCGACCGCCATGTCGGCGAGTTTCGCCTGGGTGAGCTGGAAGCCGCCGATCGGCCGCCCGAACTGCTCGCGCGTCTTCGCGTACTCCACGGCCGTCTCGAAACAGGCCCGCGCCGCGCCCATCGCGCCCCACACGATCCCGTACCGCGCGTGCGACAGACAGCTGAGCGGCCCCTTGAGCCCCACCACCTCCGGCAGCACGGCGTCCGCCGGCAGCCGTACGTCGTCCATCACCAGCTCACTGGTCACCGACGCCCGCAGCGACCACTTGTGCTTGATCTCCGGCGCCGAGAACCCGTCCGTATCGGTCGGTACGACGAACCCGCGCACCCCCGCCTCGGTCTGCGCCCACACCACCGCGACCCCGGCCACGGACCCGTTCGTGATCCACATCTTGCGCCCGTTGAGCACCCAGTCCGCACCGTCCCGCTTCGCGTACGTCCGCATCGACCCGGGGTCGGACCCGTGATCGGGCTCGGTCAGCCCGAAGCACCCGATGACCTCCCCGGAAGCCATCCGAGGCAGCCACTCCCGCTTCTGCTCCTCACTCCCGAACCGATGGATGGCGTACATCGCGAGGGACCCCTGCACCGACACGAGCGACCGAATCCCGGAGTCCCCCGCCTCCAACTCCAAACAGGCCAACCCATACTGCACAGCACTGGCCCCCGCACACCCGTACCCCTCCAACGACATCCCCAGCGCCCCGATCGCCCCCAACTCCCGCGCCAACTCCCTCACCTGAGGCAACTCCCCCGCCTCGTACCACCCCGCCACCCCCGGCAACACCCGCTCCCCCACCCACCGCCGCACGGTCTCCCGCACAGCCAGGTCCTCCCCCGACAACAACTCGTCGATCCCCAGCAGATCACCAGCGTCGAACGTCCCCACGACTCCTCCTAAAACTAGCACCGCTAACCACCCAACACACCGAACCTACGCCCACCTTGACACCCCAACAACCCCACACAGAACGAGGCCACGCAGAGAAAGCAAAGAACGGCGCCCAGCCCAGTCTTCTGAGGGGCGCGGGGCTGTATCCATGTGCGGCTACCGCCGCGCGATACGGGACACACCCGGGAAACCCAAGAACGACGCCCAGCCCAAGCTCTTCCAGGGGCGCGGGGAACTGCGCGACAAGCCACAACGAACCCGCACCCGGCCACACCCCCGAACCACCCCCCACACCCTCCGCACCCCAAACCCACCGCCCCGCCGCCGACGGCGCCCCACCCCCACAAGAAACGCCCCCCTCCGACAAACGGTCATGGGCGGCGCGCGGGTGGGCAGACCCCCCTCGGCGCCGGCACATCCACCTGCATACCCCGAGGCAACCGCAGCGCCATCACCGCCCCCAGCAACAACAACCCCGCACTCACCAGCAACGTCACATGCAACCCGTGCACGAACGAATCCCGAGCCACCCTCCGCAACAATCCCCCCGCAGGCCCCCCGATCTCCCCGGCAACGTCATACGCCTCCCCGAGCGAATGCCCCGCCGCGACAGACGCCTCCCCCGGCACCCCCTCGACCCCCACCACCCCCGGCTTGTACGCGGCGTTCATCACACTCCCGAGCAACGCGATCCCGATCCCCGCCCCCAACTGGTACGACGTCTCCCCCACCGCCGCCGCCCCACCCGCCTGCTCGGCCGGCGCCTCACTCAGCATCGACTCGTACGCCGCGAACAACGTCGTCTCCAGCCCGAACCCCAACAGCACGAACCCCCCGAGCAACAGCCCGGCGTTGTCCGATCCCCCCATCCCGGTCAGCGTCAGCACCGCGACAGCGGTCAGCACGAACCCCCCGCACACCATCCGCCGAGGCCCGACCCGCCGCAGCAGCCGCGCCCCGGCCAGCCCCGCGGCCATCGCCGCGATCGTCAACGGCAACAACCGCAACCCGGTCTGCAACGGCGACAGCCCCAGCACGAGCTGCAAATACTGCGCGGCGATCAGCTCAAGCCCCACCAGCGCCAGCATGGCCAGCACGATGCACAGCACGGACGTCCCGAACGCGGGCCGCGCGAACATCCGCAGATCCACCAGCGGAAACGGCCGCCGCCGCTGCCGCCGCACGAACAGCGTGAGCAGCACGGCCCCGAGCACGACGGGGACGAAGGTCAGCCCCCCGAACTCCCCGCCGCCGAGCCGCTTCACCCCGAGGACGACACAGAACAGCCCGTCGGCCGCCATGAGCGCGCCCACGACGTCCCACGGCCCGTCGCTCTCCCCCTTGGACTCGGGCAGCAGCCACCGCCCGACCGGCAGACTGACCAGCATCAGCGGAATGTTGACGAGGAAGACCGACCCCCACCAGAAGTGTTCGAGCAGGAACCCCCCGACCAGCGGCCCCACCGCGGCCCCGACCGCCGCGACCGCGCTCCAGATCCCTATCGCCAGCGCCCGCTCCCGCCGGTCGGGAAAGACCTGCCGCAGAATCGACAGCGTGGCCGGCATGATCATCGCCCCGCCGACCCCGAGCAGCGCCCGCGCGAGGATCAGCACCTGCGCGCTCTGCGCGAACGCGGCCAGCGCGGACGCCACCCCGAACAGCGCGTACCCGAGCAGCAGCACCCGCCGCCGCCCGACCCGGTCCCCGAGCGTCCCGAAGAGAATCAGCAGGGACGCGCAGACCAGCGGATACGTGTCGACGATCCACAGCAGCTCGATCGCCCCGGGCTTCAGATCCTCCGTGACGGCGGGCACCGCGACATGCAGGACGGTCGCGTCGACGGCGACCAGCAGCAGGCTCACGCACAGCACGACGAGGACGATCCACCGCTGGGCCCCGGCCTGATCCCCGGAGCGTCGGCGCACAGCCGTGGCCGTGATCGTCCCGGACATGTGCGTACCTCCCAGCTGATTCGCCCGTTCGGCGGGTTCACGGGGTGGGGACTCCCCGCGACTCGGCCGGAGAGGAGCGGCGTCCCCGGCCCGCGCAGACGAACGGCGAGTGCATCGCAGCGTACGCGAGTTCGTCCCTCGTCCAAGTGGCGGACCTCTCACACGCCGGGGAGAACACGTGTGGCGTATGCCACTCCCGTGCACGGCGGCCCCGAGAGGGGCACCCGGGCCCGCCCGTACCGGGTGTCGACTCCTCGCACAGAGCCGTGCACTCGCCGCCAACGACGTGTCCCGGTGATCACGGAAGGCTTACGGAGCAAGGGACGCCAGGCGGGTTCGGCGTCCGGACCAATCGTCCGTAAGGGGAACAGAAATGCGTGCACGGAAGATCCTCACCATCGTCGGTACGCCGATCGCGGCCGTAGGTCTCATGCTGGTCGCGGGAAGCCCGGCCCTGGCCGTGGACCACGAGATGCACACCGACGACGGCAACCCCGGCGGCCGGGTCCAGTTCACCGCGAACGGCGACATCGTCCGCGTCGACGACCTGGAGGCGGACGGGTACGCCGCCAAGCTGTTCGTCTACAACCCCAACGGCACGACGCGCTACACCGTCCAGGCCGGCGGTACCGGCGCCTCCAAGACCGTGCGTGCCAGCGACGGCGGCGTGTACGACCTGGTGGAGGGCACCGCGTACACGTTCAAGATCTGTCTGCACCAGACCAGCGGTGACAGCTACTGCGACACCGCGGTCTGGGCCGGCTGACCAACGGTCCGAGGCACAGGGCTGAACCGGCTGCCGGTCTGTCCGCGGCGACCCCCGCGGACAGACCGGCAGTTTTTCATGTCATGGACAGCGGTCTACGTCGCGGAGTCGAACACCTGGTGCCGATACTCCCTGGGTGCGATCCCGTAGGTGGCGCGAAAGGTCCGCGTGAAGGCCGCGTGTCCTTTGAATCCCCACCGAGCCGCGATCTGGTGGACCGGCGTCTCCCGCAGTCCGGGATCGGTCAGGTCACGGCGTGCCCCCTCCAGTCGCCTGCGGCGGATCAGCGCCGCGACCGTCGTGCCGTTGGCCTGGAAGAGGCGATGAAGGTAACTGATGGAGATGTGATGAGCTGCGGCTATGACGTGCGTCGACAGGCTCGGATCGTGCAGATGCTCGTGGATGAACATCTCGATGCGCAGGAGCAGTGCGTGCCGGCGGGACCCGTCCGACGCCTGCGAGCAGGAGTCGAGATGGTGAGCGAGCACGGCGATCAGCAGGTCGAGACCCACCGCCCCCAGCCGGGCCACGTCCGCGGGCCGGTACGAGGCGCAGTCGTCCGTCGCGCTGTCGAGGAACTGGGCGAACAGCGCCCCCAGCCCCTCCCTGCCGGACAGTCGTACGACCAGCAGCCGGCCGTTCCTCACTGCCGGTGGTGGCAGCACCGCGCGGGGCACACGGACCCGCACGGCAGTGGCGGGTCTCTGGCCACCGACGCGCACACTGAAGGGCCGCGAATCGTCGCACAGTGTGAAATCCCGCGGTCCGAGCACCGCTTCACGCCCTGCCTGGGTCACCCTCAGCTCGCCCCGCCTGGCGAACACCACGGAGCACAGCTCCTGCCCGGACGACCGGACCGACAGGTCGAACCCGTTCCGCCACTCCGTGGGTGGCAGAACATCTCCCCGTAACAATGCCTTGATCATCTCCTCCCGTTTCCCCCAGAACGTGATCACTGGCCATGGTTACGAGGCTGCGGTGACATGTCCACCTAATAGGCCATTTCAAGCCATTCGTCGCATCCGGGAGACCGGTGAGCGTCGAGCGAATTCCACCCCAGCACCCGGTGAACTAATTAATAAACAACGATAAACCACCATCAGAAACGATCAAGAGAATTAAAGGAGGGCTCAGGATCGATAGCGGATTCCCAGGAAATTCACACATCCTGAGAGGAATCCCACATCACATCGTCATCACAAAGCCGTGGATTCGCAGAGCATCCACACTCACTCGCTGTAACGTCGATTGGGTGCGTACCGAACGAAGCCTCACCCGCCTGGACCGGGTGTTCGCCAGGCTGGACCGTGAGCCGGAGCGGCCTGCTCACATCAACGTGCCGAGGATGAGCCGGCACCGGATCGGGCTGTTCGCCGGAACCCTCGCCTTCTACCTGACGATCGTATGGCTCGTCGTCATCACATCCTGGCTGGTCCGGCTGGACTGGCAGGTCATGTTCTTCCGGCCCTACCAGCAGTGGCCGTCGATCCACTGGTTCGTGGACTGCTACGTCGTCCTCGGCCAGCGTGGTCCCACCGCGGTGATGGTCGCGGCCTGGCTCGGCTGGCGTTCGTGGCGCCAGCACACCCTGCGCCCGCTCCTCACTCTCGGCGCCTCGCTGCTGCTGCTGAACATCACGGTCGGCGCGGCCAAGATCGGCATGGGGCGGCTCGGACCCCACTACGCCACCAGCATCGGCGCGAACGAGATGGGTCTGGGCGGCGATATATTTCCCAGCGGCCACACCGCGAACGCCGTCGTGACCTGGGGCATCCTGGCCTACCTCGCCTCCACCCCGCGAGCCCGCCGCTGGCTGTCCGCGATCTCCGCGGTCACCTCGCTGGGCGTCGGCCTCGCCACCGTCTACCTCGGCACACACTGGCTGAGCGATGTCCTGCTGGGCTGGGCCGCCGGGCTGCTGATCCTCCTCGCGCTGCCCTGGTGCGAACCCCTGATCGCCCGTGCCGAGGTCTGGCTGCTGGATCTGCGGGACCGGTTGCGCGAGCGCCGCAGGGCAGGCGCCCGGCCGGCGACGCCGGTCACGGTGCCCGTCTCGCTGGCGGCCCCCCGCAAGGCCGTCGACCTGGAGAAGCCCCCGCTGGGCATGCCCCGCCCGCCGAGATCCCCGGCCTACCTGGCGCCGGGCCCCCACACGACGCGCGGCGAGCGCACCCCGGTCACCCCGATCGGCAGCCGCCGCCCCCCGCACGCCGACCGCCTCCCCCGAGGCACGGCCTCGGCGGCCCGACCCGGCAGCTGAGCACACGGTACGCACGACCGGGCTCGGTACGACGACGGCGCCGGCCCCCGTTCCACACGGACTGCCGTTCCTCACCCAGGAGATGTTCACCGGAGGCGCCGTACCGTCCTGGTCCTCG
>NZ_JBEXLS010000012.1:0-319026 GCF_040610055.1 Streptomyces sp. NPDC004539
GCGCGTCCCACTTGCCCCGGGAGGCGGTCGCGAACACCTCGGCGCCCAGGTGCCGCGCCAGCTGCACGGTCTGGGGCCGCCCCCGGTACAGCGCGACCCCCATGCCGAGCGCCACCACGCCCATCCCGGCGCTGGTCATGTACCCCTGCGAGTTCTCGGCGATGAGCGGCGCCGCGACGGCGGCCGTGGTGTTGAAGAGGAAGAGGGTCCACAGAACGGTGCGGTTCGCGAGCATCGCCTTCACGGGAGGAGCCTTTCGGTTACGAGAGAGCCGTTGACCTGGTGGGATCAACGATTCCGTGATCGGCTCGGCGGAACGAGGGGGCGGTCTCCCGGGTCCGTGGTGGAGTTGGCTGAACCTGCGCTCGTCGTACGAAGATGGCAGTACACGAAGGGGAGGCCGGATGGGGTCCGACGCCGTGATGGGACGGCCGCGCGCGACGTCGCGGCCCGCGCTGGAGCGGCTCGGGTTCGAGCTGTTCGCCCGGCGGGGGTTCGAGCGGACGACGGTCGACGACATCGCCGACGCGGCCGGTATCGGGCGGCGCACGTTCTTCCGGTACTTCGCCTCCAAGAACGACCTCGTGTGGGGCGACTTCGAGGAGCAGCTGGAGCGGCTGGACGCGCTCCTCGCGACGGCCGACCCCGGGACCCCGATGATGGACGCCGTGCGCGAGGCGGTCGTCGAGTTCAACCGCTTCGACCCGGCGGTCGTCCCCTGGCACCGCCAGCGCATGACCCTGATCCTCGAAGTCCCCACCCTCAAGGCCGACTCCGCCGTCCGGTACGCGTCCTGGCGGGCCCTCGTCACCGCGTTCGCGGCCCGCCGCCTCGGCCTCCCCGCAGGCGAGCTGCTGCCCCGCCTGATCGGCAGCACCGTCCTCGCCGCGTGTGTCGCCGCCTACGAGCAGTGGCTCGCGGACGAGGACGCCGACCTGAGTGACCTCCTCAACGCGTCAATCGGCCAACTCTCCGCCGGGTACAACCACTTGTAGTATCCCGGCGGCGATCACCTCCCCGACGAGGACGGCCGTCGCCGCCGGACCCCGCAGCGGGGGAACCGGCAGGAGCGACGTGTCCGCGACCCGCAGCCCCGCCACCCCGCGCACCCTCCCGTACCCGTCCACCGCCGACCCCAGCGGCACCGTCCCGCACAGGTGCTGCGCCGTCCCCAGCCGCTCCCGCACCCATTCGTCGAGCAGCCGGTCGTCCCGCAGCACCGCCACCCCCGGCGCGACCAGCCCCGGCCCCGCCAACTCGGCCGTGACCCGCACGACTTCCCGCAGCCGGCGCCGGTCCTCCGCAGTCGACAGGTACCCGTACGCGAACATCGGCGGCGTCCCCGGATCGGCGCTCACCGTCCGCATCCTGCCCGTCGGCCTCGGCGTCTGCACCGACGCGAGGAACGCCAGCGGAGCCCCCGGCACCGAGACCCGCCCGCTCGTCAACCCGGCCATCGGGACCAGTGACTGGAGGATCTCCAGGTCACCGCTCGGATGGTTCCCGTCCGACGCGGGCAGGTGCAGCGCGCCGCCCAGCCAGGAACCCGACGGCTCCGGCAGCGCACACCCCGGGTGCCACTCCAGGACCACCTGAGGATGGTCACCGAACCGCGCGCCGACCTCCGGGACGTCGCTGACGACCGGTATCCCGAGCGCCTCCAGCTCCCGGCGCGGGCCGATCCCCGACAGGTGGAGCAGGTGAGGGGAGCGCAACGCCCCGGCGCAGAGCACCACTTCACCGCCGTACACCGTCTCGCGGCGGCCGGCGCGCGCGAACTCCACGCCGGTCGCGCGGCCCCGGTCGACGACGACGCGCAGGGCCGTACTGCCGCCGTGCACACGGAGGTTGGGGCGGTTGAGAGCGTCGAGGAGGTGACTGAGGCCGGTGTTGAGCCGGACGCCGTCCGCCGTGTTGGTCGGGACCGGGCCGAACCCCGGTGCGCCGTCGGCGTTCTTGTCGGGCTCCTCGGGAAAACCCAGGCGCAGCGCGGCCGTCCGGAACTTGTCGGCGGCCGGATGGTCCAACTCGGTGCGGGCCAGGCCGGTTTCGAGGGCGCGCAGGAACGGGAGCACCCTGTCGTACGACCAGACCGGGCCGCCCGCCGCCGACCAGCGGTCGAAGTCCGCACGCCGGGCGCGGACGAAGTAGCCGCCGTTCACGGTCGTCGACCCGCCGAGATACCGGCCCCGCACGACCGTGTACGGGTGCGCCGGCGTCAGGTGGACGTCGTACGGCTGGAGTGCCGGATGGCCGGGCCGGGCACCGGGGACGAGGCGGGCGTCCAGCAGGTCGGCGCCGAAACCGTCCCGTCGGCGCGGTACCGGACCCGCCTCCAGGACCAGCACCCGGCGTCCGGGGTCCTCGCTGAGCCGGGCCGCGAGAACCGCGCCGCTGCCTCCGGCACCCACCACGATGACGTCCGCTCGCTCCATGGACACGGGATTCAAGACGGTCGGCGGGGCCCGCGCAAGACCCGGTGGCGCAGGACCCCTTCACTTTTGGCACATGGTGCCATTAGTCTCCCGGCATCCGACGGAAGCCGCCCGCGACCGCGCGGGACGTCTGAGGGAGAGCCGTATGCACGAGCTCCGTTCCGAACAGTCCGAAGAGACCGTCGAGACCGACGCACCCCCGCTCATCGAGGCGGAGGACCTCCTGGAGGAGATCTCCATCGACGGCATGTGCGGCGTCTACTAGACCGCCCCCATGACCACCGGGATCGACCTCGACCGCGCCTGGGACCTGCACCCGCAGGTCTCGGTGCGGCCCGAGCCCTTCGGCGCCCTGCTCTACCACTTCGGCACCCGAAGGCTCACCTTCCTCAAGGACCGCCGCCTGCTCGCCGCCGTCGAACACCTCGCGCACGCCCCCACGGCCCGCGCCGCCTGCCTCGACGCCGGCCTCACGGAAGCCGAACTCCCGCGCTACCAGCGGGCGCTGGCCGCACTCGCCGACTCCGCGATGCTCGTGGGAAGGACCCCATGACCCGCCTCACCGACCTGTTCGAGCACGGCCTCGACGCCCCCATCTGCCTCACCTGGGAACTCACCTACGCCTGCAACCTCGCCTGCACCCACTGCCTGTCCAGCTCCGGCAGACGCGACCCCCGCGAACTGACCACCGCCGAAGCCATGGCCGTCATCGACGAGCTGGAGGCCATGAAGGTCTTCTACGTCAACATCGGCGGCGGCGAACCCACCGTCCGCCCCGACTTCTGGGACCTCCTCGACCACGCCACCGCCCACCACGTCGGCGTCAAGTTCTCCACCAACGGCGTCCGCATCACCCCGCAGGCCGCCGAGCGCCTCGCCCGCAACGACTACGTGGACGTCCAGATCTCCCTGGACGGCGCCACCCCCGACGTCAACGACGCGATCCGCGGCCGGGGTTCGTACGCGACGGCGGTCCGGGCCCTGGAGAACCTCGCCGCCGCCGGGATGAGCAACGTCAAGATCTCCGTGGTCTGCACCCGCCACAACATCCCCCAGCTCGACGCGTTCAAGACCCTCGCCGACCGCTACGGCGCCACCCTCCGCCTCACCCGGCTGCGCCCCTCCGGACGCGGCGCCGACGTCTGGGACGACCTCCACCCCACCGCCGCCCAGCAACGCGAGCTGTACGACTGGCTGGTGGCCCACGGCGAGTCCGTCCTCACCGGCGACTCCTTCTTCCACCTCTCCGCGTACGGCGAACCCCTCCCCGGCCTCAACCTGTGCGGCGCCGGACGCGTCGTCTGCCTGATCGACCCCGTCGGGGACGTCTACGCCTGCCCGTTCGCCATCCACGACGAGTTCCTCGCCGGGAACGTCCGCGACCCCGGCGGATTCGCCCGGGTGTGGCGCGACTCCGAGCTGTTCGGGCGGCTGCGCACCCCGCAGCACGGCGGCGCCTGCGCCTCCTGCGCCTTCTACGACACCTGCAAGGGCGGCTGCATGGCCGCGAAGTTCTTCACCGGCCTCCCGCTCGACGGCCCCGACCCCGAGTGCGTCCAGGGACACGGCGAGCGACTGCTGACCCTCCGCGACCCGGTGCTCCTGCCGAGACCGTCCGGCGACCACTCCCGGCCCGCCCGCGACTGCGACGAGAGCCCGCTGACCATCGTCAGGAAGGCCCATGCCTAGGAACCCCTGGTTCGAGACCGTCGCCGAGGCCCAGCGCCGGGCGAAGAAACGGCTGCCCGCCTCCGTGTACGGCGCGCTCCTCGCCGGCTCCGAACGCGGCCGGACCCTCCACTCCAACACGGCCGCCTTCGCCGAACTCGGCTTCTCCCCGAGGGTCGTCGGCCACCACGCGCACCGCGACCTCACCACGACCGTCCTCGGCGTCCCGGCCGCGTTCCCCGTCGTCATCTCCCCGACCGGCGTCCAGGCCGTCGACCCCGAGGGCGAGGTCGCCGTCGCCCGAGCCGCCGCGAACCGGGGCGTCCCGATGGGCCTCAGCTCGTTCGCGAGCCGTCCCGTCGAGGAAGTCGCCGCCGCCCAGCCGGACTTCTTCTTCCAGCTCTACTGGAGCGGTACCCGCGAGACGATGGTCCGCCGCATGGACCGCGCCCGCACGGCGGGCGCCAAGGCCCTCGTCGTCACTCTCGACTGGTCCTTCTCCCAGGGCCGCGACTGGGGCAGCCCCGCCATCCCCGAACGGCTCGACCTGCGGACGATGCTCAAGTTCGCCCCGGACGTCCTGCCCCGCCCTGCCTGGCTCCTCAGGTACGCCAGAGCCGGCCACCTCCCCGACCTGACCGTCCCCAACCTCACCGCCCCCGGCAACCCCGCCCCCACCTTCTTCGGCGCCTACGGCGAATGGCTACAGACCCCACCCCCCACCTGGGACGACGTCACATGGCTCCGCGAGGAGTGGGGCGGCCCCTTCCTCCTCAAGGGCGTCACCCGCGTCGACGACGCGAAACGGGCCGTCGACGCGGGCGTCACCGCCCTGTCCGTCTCCAACCACGGCGGCAACAACCTCGACACCACCCCCGCGACCATCCGCCTCCTCCCCGCCATCGCCGAAGCCGTCGGCCATCAGACCGAGGTCCTCCTCGACGGCGGCATACGACGCGGCGGCGACGTCGCCAAGGCCCTCGCCCTCGGCGCACGGGCCGTCCTCATCGGGCGGGCCTACCTGTGGGGGCTCGCGGCGAACGGGCAGGCCGGTGTGGAGAACGTCCTCGACATCCTGCGCGGCGGTCTCGACTCGGCGGTCCTCGGCCTCGGCCGCGCGGCCGTCCACGACCTCACGCCGGACGACCTGGTGATCCCGCCCGGCTTCCGCCTCGACCTGTGAGGGGCGTGCTGGCCGACGCGGTGTGGCCCGCCGTTCCGCGCGGTGTACTGGTCGTCGTTCCGGTGGGCTCCACCGAGCAGCACGGGCCGCATCTGCCGCTGGACACGGACACGGTCGTCGCGGACGCCGTGGCCGGGCGGGTCGCGGGGACGCTTCCGCGCGCGCTGGTGGCGCCCGCCCTGGCCTACGGCGCCAGCGGGGAACACGCCGGGTTCCCCGGGACCGTGTCGATCGGGCAGGAGGCGCTGCACGCCGTGCTCGTCGAACTGGCGCGCTCGCTCGCCCTGTGGGCCGGGCGCGTCGCCTTCGTCAACGGGCACGGCGGGAACACGGCGACCCTCGACCGGGCGCTCGGGCTGCTGCGGTCCGAGGGGCACGACGTGGCGTGGACGGGCTGCGAGATCCCCGGCGGGGACGCGCACGCCGGGCGCACCGAGACCTCCCTCATGCTCCACCTCGCCCCCGCGCGGGTCCGCCTCGACGCCGCCGTCGCCGGCGACACCCGGCCCCTGTCCGCGCTCATGCCCGACCTGGTCGCGCACGGCGTGCGGGCCGTCTCGCCCAACGGCGTCCTCGGCGACCCGGCCGGAGCCTCGGCGGAGGAAGGGAAGCGCCTCCTGGACCAGATGACCGGCGCCACGGTCCGCCGTATCGAGACGTGGGCGGCCGACGACCGGGGCCGCCTGAGATGACCGTCCTGCGGCTGGACCGGCACACCCGCGTCCTCGACGACGGCCGCGCCCTGCTCGGCGGCCACCCCACCCGGCTCCTCAAACTCGCGCCCAGGGCACGGAAGTTGCTCGACGGCAGAACCCTCACCGTCCACGACACGGCGAGCGCCGCCCTGGCCGAGCGGCTCCTCGACACCGGCCTGGCCCACCCTGTCGTCGACACCCTCCCGCTGCCGGCCGACGCCCGCTGGACCGTCGTCGTCCCGGTCCGCGACCGGCCCCGCCAACTGGCACGGCTGCTGCACAGCGTCGACGGCCACCCGGTGATCGTCGTCGACGACGCCTCGCACGACCCGGCGGCCGTCGCGGAGGTCGCCGCCCGCTTCCACGCGAGGCTCGTCACCCTGACCACCAACCTCGGCCCCGCCGGCGCCCGCAACGCCGGGCTCCGGCACGTCACCACCCCGTACGTCGTCTTCGCCGACTCGGACGTCGTCCTGCCCCCCGACACGATCCCCACCCTCCTGCGGCACTTCGCCGACCCCCGCGTCGCCATGGCCGTCCCCCGCATCACCGGCCTCCCCACCCCGGCGCCCACCTGGATCGAACGGTACGAGAACGCCCGCTCCTCCCTGGACCTAGGCGCCCACCCGGCACTCGTCCGCCCCGGCACCCCCGTCTCCTGGGCGCCGACCGCCTGCGCCGTCGCGAGAGTCGACGCCCTCGGGGCCGGGTTCGACGAGGCGATGCGGGTCGGGGAGGACGTCGACCTGTGCTGGCGGCTCGTGGCCGAAGGACGGCACGTGCGCTACGAGCCCGCCGTGCACGCCGCGCACGAACACCGGTCGCGCACCGGCGACTGGCTCACCCGCAAGGCCGTGTACGGCACCGGCGCCGCCCCCCTCGCCCGCCGCCACCCCGAGTTCATCGCCCCCGCCGTACTCGCCCCCTGGAGCGCCCTGTTCGCGGCCTCCCTGCTCGCCCAGCGCCCCTGGTCCGCGCCGGTCGCGGCGGGCGTCCTCGCGGTGACGGCCGTACGCGTCGGCCGGAAACTCGACGGGACACGCCACCCCTACCGGCTCGCCGCCCGCCTCACCGGAAACGGCGCGCTCGCCGCCCTCGCCCAGACCTCGGCCCTGCTGAACCGACACTGGTGGCCGCTCACGGCCGTGGGGTGCGTGGTGTCCCGGCGGATACGCAGGGCGGCCCTGGTCGCCGCCGTGGCGGACCTCGCCCTGGAACGCCCGCCGGACCCCCTGCGCCACGGGATCGCCCGGCGGCTCGACGACCTCGCGTACGGCGCCGGCGTGTGGCTGTCGGCGTGCCGGGACCGGTCGGCCGTCGCCCTGCTGCCCCGTCTCTCCCCTGTCCCGGTCAGCGGAAAGCGCCCGGCGGGTACGGGGCGCGCACCCCGAGACTGAGGGCGCCCGCCGCCGGGGACGACGTGCGGCGCGGGCGTCGATCAGTCACCAGGAGGTGCGCGTGACGCATGAAGTGGTCGGCCGTGTCGAGGAGTCGGGGGCCGAACTGGCCGCACTCGCCGACGAGAACGAGACACTCGGCAGACTCAGCGACCGGACCGTGGAACTGCTCCGCTCCGCCGGAGTGATCCGCCTGCTCCAGCCCAAGGCGTACGGCGGCTACGAGGCCCACCCCCGGGACTTCGCCGAGGCCGTCATGGCGGTCGCCCGGTACGACGGGGCCGCCGGCTGGGTCAGCGGAGTCGTCGGCGTCCACCCGTGGGAGCTGGCCCAGATGGACCCCCGGCTCGCCCATGAGGTGTGGAACGACGACCCGGACACCTGGATCGCCTCCCCGTACATGCCCAACGGCGTCGCCGACCCCGTCGACGGCGGCTACGTCCTCAGCGGACGCTGGCCGTTCTCCTCCGGCAGCGACCACTGCCGCTGGGACTTCCTCGGCGCGCTCCTCGGCGACGGCAAGGGGCAGCCCGCCCAGCCGATCACCGTCCTGCACGTCGTCCTGCCGCGCTCCGACTACGAGATCATCGACGGCACCTGGGACGTCGTCGGCCTCGGCGGCACCGGCAGCAAGGACGTCGTCGTCGACAAGGCGTTCGTCCCCACCCATCGCGCGATCCGCCAGGAGGCCGTCCAGGAGAGCGCCGCCGCCGAGGAGTTCGGGCTCACCGACACCCTCTACCGGCTGCCGTTCAGCTCGATGTTCCCCCTCGGCATCACCTCCGCCGTCATCGGCATCTGCGAAGGCGCCCTCGCGCTGCATCTGAGCCAGCAGAAGGAACGCGTCGCCGTCACCGGCGTCCAGGTCCGCGACGACCCTTACGTCCTGTACGCCGCAGGGGAGGCCGCCGCCGAGATCGCCGCCTCCCGGGTCCAACTCCTCGACGGCATCAGCCGGCTGTACGACAAGGCCGACTCCGGGCAGAAGATCACCGTCGAGGACCGGGCCGACGTACGCCGCAACCAGGTGCGCTGCGCCTGGCGGGCCGTCGGCGCCCTCGACCAGATCTTCACCCGCTCCGGAGGCAACGCGATCCGCCGGAACAACCCGATGCAGCGGTACTGGCGGGACGCCCACGTCGGACTCCAGCACATGATCCACGTACCGGGCAGCGCCTACCACGCGAACGCGCTCGCCGCGATGGGCCTCGAACTGCCCGAGCCGATGCGCGTCCTGATATGAACCAGCGGCAGTTCCGCGACGTGCTGGGCAACTTCCCGACGTCCGTCGTCGCCGTCACCACCACCGACGCCGACGGCCGGCCGCACGGCATGGTCGTCGGCACCTTCACCTCCGTCTCCCTCGACCCGCCCCTCGTCTCCTTCCTCGCCGACAGCTCCTCCCGGACGCTGCGGACGATCCTCGCGGCGGGCCGGTTCTGCGCGAACTCCCTTGCCGGGAACCAGGAACGGCTCTCCCGCAGGATGGCGACCGGGCCGGGACACGAGCGGTTCGACGGGGCCGGCTGGACCCCCTCGCAGGCTGGGAACCCCGTCCTGGACGGCGTCGTCGCCTGGGTGGACTGCGCGGTCGAGCGCGAGGTGGAGATCGGGGACCACCTGCTGGTCGTCGGGCGGGTGCGGGACCTGCGCGTCGAGTCGATGAAGACCCCGCTGCTGTTCTTCCGCGGCGGATACGGCGACTACCTGTCCAGCGCGGCCGTGCTGCTGGACAGCCTCGTCGGCTGGGACGAGATCGGGAGATAGCCGAGAGCACGCCGGAACAAGGAGCCGCAGATGCCACAGCCGCCGCAGTTGAGAAACGACCTCTACATCAGACTCCAGCGCCTCTCCGCGTGGTGCGGAGTCGTCCTGTTCGTGGGCTTCCTCATCGCCTTCGTCGTGGGCCACCTCACCCCGCCCATGAGCCCGACGGAGAGCCCCGACGACATCGTCAGCTTCCTCAAGGACCATCGCACGGGCATCCTCACCTGTGTCGCCCTGATGGTCCTGCTCGTCCCCTTCGAGTACCCCTACGTCGTCGTGACGAGTCTCCAGATGCGCCGGGTCGAGGGCGGCTGGGGGCTGCTCTCCATGATCCAGCTGCTCACCGGGGTCGTCGCCCCGGTCGGGTTCTTCTTCCCGCTCGCGATCCTCGCCGCCGCCGCGTACCGGCCCGAGATCCACTCCGCCGACGTGCTGTCCGCCATGACCGACACGTTCTGGCTCATGTTCGTCGGCAACGCCTGCATTTTCGTCCTCCAGGTCTGGTCGATCGGGTACGCCTCCTTCGTCGACCACACCCGCGAGAAACCGCTCTTCCCCCGCTGGTACGGCTGGCTGAGCGTCGTCCTCGGCATCCTCCTCATCCCCGGCGCGTTCGTCTTCCTCAACCGGACCGGACCGCTCGCCTGGGACGGCCTCTTCGCCTACGCCCTCCCCTCGGCGGCGTACTTCGTCTGGAAGATCGCCACCCCCTACGTCCTGCTCAAGGCGATCAGCGACGAGGAACGCGAACTCGCCCAAGCATGACGCGACGGCTGTGCCCCGCAACCGAGTTGCGGGGCACAGCCGTCTGCACGCTCAGAGGGAGAGCGCGAACCCGCCCGTCACCCGCAGGGTCTCCCCGGTGACGAACGAGGCCCGGGGCGAGACGAGATGGAGGAGCGCCTCCACGATGTCCCCTTCCGTGCCCGGCCGTCGGAGGACCTGCTCGCCGAGGACCCGTTCCGTCTCGGCGGGGGAGAGCTGGGCGCGGACCGTGTCCGTGAGGACCAGGCCCGGGGCGATCGCGTTGACCCGGATGCCGTCCGGCGCGAACTCCCGCGCGAACGCCATCGTCAGCCCCCGCACCGCCAGCTTGGAGACGCCGTAGACGCTCCGGTTGGCGAAGGACGCCGAGGACGAGATGTTGACGACGGACGCGCCCTCGCGCCCTTTCATCGCCTCCCGCGCGGCCAGCGAGCAGACGACGACACCCATCACGTTCACGTCCAGGACCCGGCGCACGGCCGCGACGCCCAGCTCGCCGAACGGGCGGTGGTAGGCGGTGTGCAGACCGGCGTTGTTGACCAGGACGTCCAGACCGCCGTACCGCTCGGCGATCCCGGCGACGACCGCGCCCACCGCCCCCTCGTCGGTCACGTCGCAGGCGACCCCGACGGCCTCCGCCCCGATCGAGGCAGCCGCCTCGGAAGCGGCGTCACCGTCGACGTCCGCGAGGACCACGGACGCGCCCCGCGCCGCGAGCGCCGCTCCGAACGCCCTCCCGAGACCCCGCCCGCCCCCGGTCACGAGGGCCACCTTCCCCCGCAGCTCCACGCCGCTCACCGCGGCCCGAACCGCTGGCCGGCGTCGAGGCGCAGGCACTGCCCGTTGAGCATCGGGTTCTCCACGACGGCCAGCGCCAGCTTCGCGTACTCCTCCGGCCGCCCGAGCCGCCGGGGGAACGCGGCGTCCTTGACGAGCGCGGCCCGTGTCTCGGCGGGGATCTTCTCGGTGGCGCCCGTCTCGAAGAGGCTCGGCGCGATCGCCACGACCCGGATGCCGAGCGAGCCGAGATCACGGGCCATGGTGAGGCTCATCCCGGCGATCGCCGCCTTAGCTGCCGAATAGGCGACCTGCCCGATCTGCCCTTCGAACGCGGCGATCGACGAGGTGGTGACGATGACCCCGCGCTCGCCGTCGGGCTCCTCGGGCTCGCCTCGGCTCATGTGCAGGGCCGCGAGGCGGCTGATGTTGAACGTCGCCACCGCGTTGAGGTCGAGGACCCGGCGGAACGTCTCCAGGTCGTGCGGGCCGTCCTTGCCGAGCGTGCGCCGGACCGTGCCGCCGCCCGCCGTGGTCACCGACACGTGCAGCCCGCCGAGCGCCTCGACGGCGGCGGCGAGCGCGTCCTCCGTGGCCGCGAAGTCGGTGACGTCGACGGGGTGGAAGGTCCCGCCGAACGTGGCCGCCACCTCCTCGCCCGCCGACGCCGGACGGTCCAGCACCGCCACCTCGGCGCCGCGCGCCGCGAACAGTTCGGCGGTGGCCCGGCCCATGCCGGACGCGCCGCCGAACACGACGGCCTTCTTGCCCTTGATCTCCATGCGGAACCTTTCCTGTCGGTCAGGAGCGGGGTCGGCTTCCCAGGAGCCCGCACAGCCGGTCACGGTGCACGGCCGCGTCGCCGTACAGCACGCTGTCCGCGCGGGCCCGGCGCAGATACAGATGCAGGTCGTGCTCCCACGTGAAGCCGATCCCGCCGTGCAACTGGAGCGCCCGGCCCGCGACGTCGGAGGCCCCGGCGGCGACGTACGAGGCCGCCGCGCAGGACGCCCGCTCGGCGTCGGCCCCGGCCGCCGCTGCCTGGTAGGTGATCGCGCGGGCGCCGTGCACCACGAGCGCCATGTCCGCGCACGCGTGCTTCACCGCCTGGAACATGCCGATCGGCCGCCCGAACTGCACGCGCGTCGTGGTGTGTTCGACGGTCAGCTCCAGCATCCGCTCCATTGCCCCGAGCGCGTCGGCGCAGCGCAGCACCGACGCCTCGTCGAGCAGCCGCCGGATCTCCCCGGGCGAGGCGTCCAGCCGGTGCGGGGTGCGCACACCGTCGAACCGGACCTCGTAGAACGAACGGGTCGGGTCGAGGACCCGCTGCCGCCGCATGCTCACCCCGGGCGCGTCCCGCTCCACGAGGTACGACGCCGGCGTGCCGTCCTGGAGCGCCGTCACCAGCAGCCAGCGGGCGCCACCGGCGTCCTGCACGGCGGTCTTGACCCCGTCGAGGACGTGCACGCCGCCCGCCGACCTGGCCGTGGCCCGCACTCCGGCGAGGGACCAGGGGCCGCGGGGTTCCGCGAACGCCCACGTCGCCCACGCCGATCCGGCGGCCAGCGCGGGCAGCACCTCCGCCCGTAGCTCGGGCGGGGCGAGGGCGAGCGCCCGGCCGACGACCGCCGTCGGCAGGAACGGTCCGCGGCCGAGCGCCCGCCCGATCTCCTGGGCGACGAGGGCGAGTTCGACCAGCCCCTGACCCGATCCGCCGTACTCCTCCGGCAGCCCCAGACCGGGCCAGCCGAGGCCGGCGGTCAGCCGCCACAGCTCGGGATCGACATCCTCGTCACCGTCCGCCCACGCCCGTACCCGTGCGACGGGGGCCCGGTCCGACAGGAGGTCGCGCGAGGCCGCGCGCAGCATCTCCTGCTCCTCGCTGAGCTCGAAGTTCACCCGAGCAAGGTATCCTCAATTGGGGAATCGGTCGAGAGTATGTCGCTCAACTCTCCAGTTAAGTACTCTCAATTGCATGGTTGACGCCGTTCTCCTCTCCGCGTGCCGCACCGCGATCGGCACCGCCCGCCGGGGCACCCTCCGCGACACCGACGCCTTCCGCCTCGCGACCGTCGTCGTCCGCGAGGCCGTACGACGCGCGAGGCTCCCCGCCGGACTCCTCGACGACGTGATCCTCGGCGAATCCCTCGCCGGGGGCGGCGACATCGCCAGGTACGCCGCGCTGGAGGCGGGGCTGACCCATGTTCCCGGACTCGCCCACAACCGGCACTGCGCCTCGGGGCTCGCCGGCATCGCGAGCGCCGCCGCGAGCGTGCGGGCCGGGATGGACCGGGCGGTGGTCGCGGGCGGCACGCACTCGTCGTCCACCGCGCCGGTCGGCCGGCGGCGCACACCGGGCGGCGACGCGTGGCAGGACCCCTGGATGCCGCCGACGCATGTGCCGACGCCCGCCGCGCCCAACGACGACATGGGTGTCCTCGTCGGCTGGAACACGGCACGGCTCGCGGGGATCGGGCGGGCGGAGATGGACGCGTGGGCGTTGCGGTCCCATCAGCGGGCCGTTGATGCCATTGACCGGGGGGTGTTCGTCGAGGAGATCGTGCCTGTGGTGGTCGGGGGTGCCTCGGGTGGTGCCTCGGGCGATGCCTCGGGTGGCGTCGAGTTCGCCGTCGACGAGCACCCTCGGCGGGACACCACCGCCGAGAAGCTGGCCGCGCTGAAGCCGCTGCACCCCGAGATCGACGGGTTCTCCATCACCGCCGGGAACTCCAGCGGCGTCAACGACGGGGCCGCCGCGGTCGTCGTCGCCTCCTCCGAACTGGCCGCCGAGCAGGGGCTGACCCCGCTGGCTACCGTGCGATCCTGGGCGAGCGTCGGTGTCGATCCCGTCGAGACGGGGCTCGCTCCGATCGCCGCGATCCGCAAGGCGCTCGACCGGGCGGGGCTGCGGCTCTCGGACGTCGACGTGTTCGAGGTGAACGAGGCGTTCGCGTCGGTCGCGGTGGCCACGACCAGGGAACTCGGGCTCGATCAGGAGCGGGTGAACCCGTTCGGGAGCGGGTGCAGTCTCGGGCATCCCGTCGCGACGACCGGGGCTCGGATGGTCGTCACGTTGACGCACGAACTGCGGCGCAGGGGTGGGGGAGTGGCGGTCGCGGCGATGTGTGCGGGTGGGGGGATGGGGGCGGCGATGGTGTTGACGGTGTGAGGGGGTCGGGGCGGCGGGGCCGATGGGGTGAGGGCGCCGGTCAGCGGGGCTGAACGAGGTGAGGTGATCGGTGGGGCTGGTGGCGGGTGTCGGCCTGGGCGCACGCCGGCAGCGGGCCCTTCGAGCGTGCCGCGCCCGCCGTTCCGCCGCCGACGCCGCGCCCGCCGTCCTCCTCGACCTCATGTCCTCACCCCTTCACCCCCTCACCGCCCCGCCCACGTCACCGCCTTCGTCTGGAGGTACTCGTCCAGCCCGAACTCCCCCCACTCCCGCCCCAGCCCGCTCTGCTTGTACCCCCCGAACGCCGCGCGCGGATTCACCCCCGCGCTCCCGCCGTTGACGCTCACCCCGCCCGCCCTGATCCGTCCCGCGATCTCGTACGCGGTGACGGTGTCCGCGCTCCAGACGCCGGCGGCGAGGCCGTAGGGGCTGTCGTTGGCGATGCGGACGGCCTCGTCGTCGTCGGCGAAGGGGATGACGACGCCGACCGGGCCGAAGAACTCGGTGCGGGCGATCGTCATGGAGTTGTCGACGCCGGTGAAGAGGGTGGGCTCGACGAACCAGCCCCGCTCCAGACCCGCCGGCCGCCGCCCGCCGAGCGTGAGCCGGGCGCCCTCCTCCTCGCCGGCGCGGATCAGCTTCTCCACCTTGTCCCGCTGGGCGGCGCTGATCAGCGGCCCCATGGTGGTCGCCGGATCGGCCGGGTCACCGACGCGGACGGCACCGAGCGCCTCCGTGAGCCGGTCGACGAACTCGTCGTGCACCGACGCGTGCACCAGCGTCCGCGTGAGCAGCGAACACCCCTGACCGGCATGGGTGACGATCCCGGACAGCGCGGAGCGTACGGCGCCGGCGAGGTCGGCGTCCGCGCGGACCAGGTTCGCCGACTTGCCGCCCAGCTCCAGGACGACCTTCTTGAGGGAGGCGGCGGCCTGGGCGTACACCAGGCGGCCGACGGTGTCGGAGCCGGTGAAGCTCACCAGGTCGACCATCGGGTGGGTCGTCAGGACCCGGCCCGCCTCCGCGTCGCCGGTGACGATGTTGAGGACGCCCGGCGGCAGCCCGGCCGCGTCCGCGAAATCGCCGATCAGGAGGGACTCCAGGGGCGTCGCGGGCGCAGGTTTGAGGACGGCCGTGCAGCCTGCCGCGAGCGCCGGGATCACCTTCATCATGCTGAGGAAGAACGGGAAGTTGTACGCCGAGACCAGCGCGCACACCCCGAACGCCTCGCGGCGCAGCACCCCTTGGGAGATCCCCACACCGGGCACGGGTGTCGGGTCCATCGGGCGCTCCCAGCCGAACGCCGGCATCACCCGCTCCGCCATGTCCCGCAGATGCGCCACCGGGACCCGGGTCTGGAGCGTCTCGGCCAGCGCGCGGACCGAGCCCGCCTCGGCCATGTTCACCGCGACGAGTTCGGGGAGCCGCCGCTCCATCTCCTCGGCCATCCGCAGCAGCACGGCGGCCCGCTCACGGGGGTGCGTGCGGGGCCACGGCCCCTCGTCGAAGGCCCGGCGGGCCGCCTCGACGGCTCGGCGCACGTCGTCGGGCGTGGCGTCCGGGACCTCGGCCACCGGTTCCTCGGTCGCGGGGTTGCGCACGACCAGCGGGGTGTCGGCGCGGCCGTCGGTGCGGCGGCCGTCGATGTAGAGCTGGGTGGAGAACGCGTAGGGCGTCGTCATGGTAATGAGTGTACTTAATTGAGGCGGGCGGGAAAGGGGTGTGGCCGACGGGCCTTGTGTCAGCTTTCTGTCAGGTTCGGGGAGCTGAGATCCCAGCTCAATCCGTATGCTGAATCATTGACTGGACCGATCGGTACAGCTAACTTCGGCGATATCCGCTCCTGGGGGGAACGGCGCGAACGACGAGGTTCGAAAGAGGTACCGTTGTGTTCAAGGAATTTGTCGTCTCCGGCGATTCACACATCATCGAACCGGCCGATCTGTTCAAGGATCGGCTGCCGAAGAGCCTTCGGGACCGGGCTCTGTGGGAAGAGGAGTTCACCCTCGACGAGCCGATCGTCGAGGGCGGCCACACCGAGTTCAAGAAGCTCCACACCATCGGCTTCGACGGCTGGACCATCTCCAAGTACCGCCAGCTCGGCGGCGAGACCCCGGACGGCGACCCCGACCACATCATCCGGGACATGAACCTCGACGGCGTCGACGCGTCGGTGATGTTCCCGAACCTCTCGCTGTTCGTCCTCTTCACCGACGACCACGAACTCTCCATGGCGCACGCCCGGGTGTGGAACGACTACCTCGTCGAGCGCTTCCTCCCCCACAAGGACCGGCTCCGGCCGACCGCCGCGATCCCGCTCACCGACGTCCCCGAGGCCGTCGCCGAGATCGAACGCTGCGCCCGCCTCGGCCTCGGCGCGATCCTCCTCCCGGAGGTCCCGCCGCTGCCCTACTACGCCCGCGAGTACGACCCGGTCTGGGCCGCCGCGCAGGCGCACGGCATGCCGGTCTTCATCCATGTCGCGACCGGCGGGGTGAAGGTCAGGGAGACGGTGTCCGAGACGGCGATGACCGTCCGGGGCCTCATGACGGCCGTCAACCAGGGCAAGGGCAACCTGACGGACAGCATGGTCGCGGGCCGCACCATGGGCAGCGCCGTCGGCTCGGCCGTCGCCGGACCGCAGGGCATCATCGCGAGCCTCGTCGGCGGCGGCGTCTGCGAGCGCTTCCCCGACCTGCACTTCAACCTCATCGAGTACACGGCAGGCTGGCTCGTCTCCTTCATGGGCTACATGGACAAGGCGTGGAAGACCGGCACCGGCCAGGACCCCGACTGGTGGCTCGGCTTCTGGGACGACAACCGCCCGGCGAACGACCAGCCCGCGATGGGCCGCCTCTTCGCCATCAACGACAAGTGGCCCTACCCGCTGAAGCCCACCGAGTACGTCCGCCGGCAGATCCACGTCCAGTTCGCCGACGACCCCACCGCCGTCAAGGCCCGCCACATCACCGGCCTGTCCACGGTCATGTGGGGCAACGACTACCCCCACGCCGAGGGGACGTTCCGCTCCAGCCAGGACTGCGTCGCCGAGAACTTCGAGGGCGTCGGCCCCGAGGACCGGGCCGCGATCCTCGGCGGGACCCTCGCGAAGGTCGTCGGCTTCGACGCGAGCCGCAAGCTGGCGCCGGTGGCCGAGAGCAGCTGAGCCTCGAACGGCGGGCCCCTGGAGCGCCGTCCGCTCCAGGGGCCTGCCGGGTCTCAGCCCGCCGCCCCGATCAGCCCGAGCGCCGACCGCGCGTAGGCGGCGCGGCGTCTCGGGCTCACCAGATAGCTCGGCGGCGCGAAGTAGCCGACGTCGCGGGGGAGCGAGCCCGTACGCCGGCCCAGGGTCTCCTTCGCCTCGGCCGTCGTCCCGCACACCGCGATCTCCGCGAGCATCTCGTCGGTGACCGCCCGCTCCATCGCCCGGGAATCGCCCGCCCGGAACGCCGCGCGCAGCCGCGCCACCGGTTCCTGCCAGCCGTGGTGGGCGACGAACGGGTCGTACGTCCGCACCGTCAGGTAGAAGGCGATCATCCGGCGCGCGTCGGCCACGGCCCGCTCCGGGGCGGTGTCGTCGACGGCCGTGATGATCCAGCCGTGCTCGACGAGGGGGCGGCCGACGGCGGGACGTACCACGTCGTTCCACCAGGAGGCGGTGAACAGGCCGTGCCCCACGACCCCGTCGGCGACCCGCCCGGCCGTCGCCGCCATCCGCTTGTTGAACGCGGCGAGCAGGACGGGGATGTCGAGCCGCCCGAGCACCGGCGCCCGTACATCGGCGTCCACGGCGTAGAACTCCCCCGAGTGGCGCACCCGTTCACCGTTCTCGGCGTGCAGCCAGGCCCGTACCGCGCCGACCGTCTCGGCGATGCGTTCCACCGGACGGTCGGCGGGCACCCCGAGCCAGTCCCGGTTGATCCGGAACGCGGCGCTGCCGAGCCCGACGAAGAGCCGCCCCGGCGCCTGCTCGTGCAGTTGGCGCAGGGCGGTCGCGTGGGCGTACGGCGTGCGCGCGAACGCGTACGCGATCGCGGGACCGGCGAGGGCGCGCTCCGTGTTCGCGACGATGTCCGCGACCGTGAGGTAGGCGTCGTGGTCGACGAACTCCCCCGCGCAGAACGCGCCCACCCCCGCCGCCTCCGCCTCCCGCCCCACCTCCCGGCCGGGCCAGGGCATACCGAACCGCATGAGTACCTCCCACCTGATATCAGTACACTCATTTGGGAGAGTAGGGGAGGCTCACCGCACTGTCCACCGCCCCCGCTCCACCGTCGAACGCTCCACCTGGGCCTTCCCGACGGGGTTCCCGAGCTGCGTGTACGACAGCCCGGTGCGCAGCGCCTGTGTCCGCGTCGAGTCCAGCGACTCCCAGATCGCCCGTACCGTCCCCTGGATCGCGGCGGGCGGCTTCGCGGCGATGATCCGGGCGAGTTCGTCGGCCCGCCCCCACAGCTCCTCGCGCGCCACCACCTCGCTGACCAGCCCGATCTGGAGCGCCCGCTGCGCCGAGACCCGCTCGTCGAGGCCCAGCAGCGCGATCCGCAGCGCCTCCCCGAGCGGCACCCTGCGGGCCAGCCCGATCGGCTCCAGCGCGGCCGTGAGCCCGTAGCTGACATGCGGGTCGAAGAAGGTCGCGTCCGGCGAACAGATCATGAGGTCCGCCTCGTTGAGCCAGTAGAACGCGCCGCCCGCCGCCATCCCGTGCACCGCGCAGACCAGCGGCTTCCACACCTGGTTCAGCTTCGGCGACAGGAACTCCCCGGGGTCCGTCTGCGTCCACACGTTCGGGTGCCGGTCGATGCCCTCCTTGACGTCCATCCCCGTGCAGAACGCCCGGTCACCGGCCCCGCGCAGCACGACCACGCGGATGTCGTCGTCCGCCTTGACGGTCTCCCAGATCCCGGCGAACTCCTCCAGCATCCGCTGGTTGAAACCGTTCATCACCTCGGGCCGGTTCAGCGTGACCGTGGCGATGTGGTCGGCCACCTCGAACAGGACGGTCCTGAACTCCATCCGGCAACTCCCATCTCGACGTGATCGGGCTAAGTAGTATACTTTTTTCGCGTTGCTCGGCACAGTTGATCGGTCACTCGATACTCGCGGAGGACGCTGCGATGAGGCCACGCGTGGGGCAGATGCTCACCAGTCAGGTCGACACGACGGCGGTGATCGTCGTCCGGAGCCCGGACGAGGAGGTCGAGATCACCTGCGGCGGCGCCCCCATGTCCGAAGGAACCGCCCCGCCCTCCGGCACCCCCCACCCCGGCCTCTCGGCGGGCACCCTCCTCGGCAAGCGGTACGCCGACGACGGACTCGGCGTCGAACTGCTCTGCACCAAGGGCGGACCGGGCACTCTCGCGGTGAACGGCGTCCCCCTGGAGGTCAAGAGCCCCAAACCGCTCCCGGCCTCGGACTGAAGGGCCCGCGCATGCACCTCTCGATGCTGCTGGACATGGCCGCCGAGGGCTTCGCCGACCGCGTCGTCCTCGGCCCCGCCGACAGCGGACCGACCGCCGGCCGCCTGCGGGAACTCGCCGACGCGGGCGCCGCGTCGATCGGCGACGCGGACGCCCTGATCCACCTCGCCGTCAACGGCCCGGCCCTCCCCGTCGCCCTGTTCGCCGCCGCCCGCGCCGGAGTTCCGCTGATCCCGCTCAATTACCGCCTCGGCGCGGACCAGTTGGCCACTCTCCTTGCCCACCACCCCCGCGCCCTCGTCATCGCCGGCCCCGACCACGACGAGGCACCGCGCCGCGCCGGACTGCGCGTGACGACCCCGCAGGAGTGGCTCGACGCCCCGCCCGCGCCCGCCCCACCGGGCCAGGGCGACCTCGACTCCTCGGCCGCGCCCGTTCTACCGGGCCAGGGCGGCCCCGACTCCCCGGCCGTCCTCATCTACACCAGCGGCACCACCTCCACCCCCAAGGCCGTGGTCCTGCGCCACCGCAACCTCGTCTCCTACGTCCTCGGCACCGTCGAGTTCGCCGCTGCCGGCCCCGAGGAGGCCGCGCTCGTCAGCGTCCCGCCATACCACATCGCCGCCGTCGCGGGCGTCCTGACGAACCTGTACGCCGGGCGGCGCGCGCTGACGCTGGAGCGGTTCACGGCGGACGGCTGGCTGCGGCTGGTGCGGGAACAGGGGATCACCCACGCCATGGTCGTCCCGACGATGCTCGCCCGGATCATGGACGCCGAAGGGCTCGACCGGTCCGTGCCCGCCCTGCGGGCCCTGTCCTACGGCGGGGCCCGGATGCCGGCCAGGGTCGTCGAGGCGGCGCTGCGGGCCTGGCCGGACGTCGACTTCGCGGGCGCGTACGGGCTCACCGAGACGTCGTCCACCATCACCGTCCTCGGCCCGCGCGAACACCGCACGGCCCTCGACGCCGACGACCCCGCCGTCCGCTCCCGCCTCGGCTCCGCCGGCCTCCCCGTGCCCGGCGTCGAACTGGAGGTGCGGGACGCCTCCGGCACGGTCCTCGGGGCCGGGGAGAAGGGGGAGATCTGGGTGCGCGGCGAACAGGTGTCCGGCGAGTACGCGGGACAGGGCGCCGCCACCGACGAACGGGGGTTCTTCCCCACCCGGGACCGGGGACACCTCGACGGCGGCGGCTACCTCCACATCGAGGGACGCGCCGACGACACGATCATCCGGGGCGCCGAGAACATCGCCCCCGCCGAGATCGAGGACGTCCTGCTGCGCCATCCGGACGTGCTGGACGCCGTGGTCGTGGGGGTGCCGGACGACGAGTGGGGGCAGCGGATCGAAGCGGTCGTCGTCCTGCGGGCCGGGGCCGCCGCCGACGGGGACGGGCTGCGGGACGCGGTGCGCGCGGTGCTGCGGGGGTCGAGGACGCCGGACCGGATCGTGTGCTGGCCGGAACTGCCGCGCACCGCGACCGGGAAACTCGTCCGCCGGGAGATCGTCGAGGCGCTGGCCGGGGAAGGGGAGGCGCGGTGAGCGAGGAGCTGACCGAGCGGACGGCCGCCGCAGTCCAGGAGTGGGTCCCCGGAGCGGGCGTTGTCTCCGTGACCCCGCTCACGGGCGGCACGTCCAGCCTCACCTACACCGCCGTCCTGTCCGGGGTCCCCGAGCGGTACGAGACGGTCGTCCTGAAGGTCGCCCCGCCCGGCCTCCCGCCGGTCCGCAACCGTGACGTGCTGCGGCAGGCCCGGCTGATGCGGGTACTGGCAGGCGTGCCAGGCATCCGGGTACCGCAGATCCTGTTCACCGACGCCGGCGCACCCCTCGCCCGACAGCCCTTCGCCGCCATGGAGTTCGTACCGGGGGAGTGCGTCGAACCGGTCCTCGTGCCGAGAGGGCGGGTGGACCCGGAGGAGGTGCACGAGCGGGCCCTGGACGCGGCCCGCATGCTCGGACGGCTGCACCGGGTCGACCCCAAGCGGACCCCCCTCGCCGTCGAGCCCGTCGTCACACCGAGCGGCGAGATCGACCGGTGGGCCAAGGCGTTCACGACCGTGCCCGAAGACCTGCGGGGCGACTGCGAAAGGGTCGAGGCACGCCTACGGGCGACCGTCCCTCCCGCGGTGATGCCGGTGATCACGCACGGCGACTTCCGCCTGGGCAACACCCTCTGCTCCGGCGGAACCGTCAACGCCGTGATCGACTGGGAGATCTGGACACTGGGCGACCCCCGCGTCGACGTCACCTGGCTGACCTTCTTCACCGACGAGGCCCGGCATCCGGCCTCCCTCTCCGACGAGACGACGGGAACGCCGAGCAAGACGGAACTCCTCGACGCCTACCAGGAGGCACGGGGAGAAGCGCTGCGGGACATGCGCTGGTTCGAGGCACTCACCAAGTACAAGGAGGCCGCCGCCACCGCCCTGCTCATCAAACGAGGCCGAAAAGCAGGGCGGTTGACGGACATGCATCGTCGAATGGGGCCCGCCCTGCCTGTGCTGCTGGACGAGGCGAGAGGGCTGCTCGGCTGAAGCGGGTACTCAGTACAGGCCGCCGTCCACCCTTATCAGGGCTCCCGTCGTATAACTCGACGCATCGCTCGCCAGATACAGCGCCGTCGTCACGATCTCCTCCGGGCGGCCCGGTCTGCCGAGGGCGCTGCGGGTCGTGTGGCGTTTCTCCTCGGTCCAGGATTTGGAGATGTCGGTGAGGAAGGGGCCGGCGGAGATGGTGTTGACGCGGACGGTGGGGCCGTATTCCTGGGCGAAGACGGTGGTGAGGGTGTTGAGGGCGGCTTTGGCGCCGGCGTAGGGGGCGAAGCGGGGCTGGGGGAAGAGGGCGCCGGAGGAGGAAATGTTGATGATGGAGCCGCCGGAGGCGGTGGACATGCGGGTGCCGATCAGGGAGGCCAAGCGGAAGGGGCCTTTGAAGTTGACGGCCATGACTTTGTCGAAGAGGTCTTCCGTGGTGTCGGCGGAGGAGGGGGCCACCGGTGACATGCCGGCGTTGTTGACGAGGATGTCGACTTTGCCGAAGTGGTCGTAGGCAGCGTCGGTGAGGCGGGAGAGGTCGGTCCAGTGGCCGACGTGGGCGGCGACGGGGAGGGCGCGGCGGCCGAGGGCGGTGACCTCCTTCGCCGCCGCCTCGCAGGCGTCGAGTTTGCGGCTGGTGACGACGACGTCCGCGCCCGCCTCGGCGAACGCGCGGACCATCTCCAGGCCGAGACCCCGGCTGCCCCCGGTGACGAGGGCGACCTTGCCCGTGAGGTCGAAGAGGCTCATGCCTCCACCCGGCCGGTGAGGGAGTCGTCGCCGATGATGTGGGCGTACCGCTTGCGGGCCGCCTCCAGGCGGGGCGGGATGTGCTCGGAGGGGAAGAGGCCCTCGGCGGGGCGGTGGTCCTTGAGGAGGCGCTTCGCGATCGTCGTGCGATGGACCTCGGTGGGCCCGTCGGCGAGGGCGAGGTTCGGGGCGGCCATCCACCACTTCGCGAGCGGGAGTTCACCCGTCGTGCCGAGGGAGCCGTGGAGGTGGACGGCGCGCTGGACGATGTCGTGCAGCACCTTCGCCGTCTGCACCTTGCACATCGCGATCTGCGTGCGCGCCGCGCCGTGCGGCTGTGTGTCGATGAGCCACGCCGTGTGCAGGACGAGCAGCCGGAACTGCTGGAGCTCCAGCCACGAGTCCGCGATGAACTGCTGCACCGCCTGCTTGTCGGCGAGCAGCGTGCCCTGCGTACGACGGGACAGCGCGCGCTCGCACATCATGTCGAAGGCCCGCGCGCACTTCCCGACCGTCCGCATCGCGTGATGCACCCGGCCCCCGCCCAGCCGGGCCTGCGCCACCTCGAACCCCTGGCCGGGACCGCCGAGCATGGCGTCGAGCGGCACCCGCACCCGGTGGTAGCGGAGATAGGCGTGGATGCCCTCGTCGAGGCCGTCCCGCTCGTCCATCGTGCCGACGTTGCGCTTGACCTCGATGCCGGGCGTCTCGGCGGGGACGACGAACATCGACATCCGGCGGTGCGGGGGCGCCTCGGGATCGGTGACCGCCATGACGATCAGGAAGGCCGCGTACCGGGCGTTGGAGGAGAACCACTTCTCCCCGTCGATCACCCACTCCTCGCCGTCCCGCCAGGCACGGCACACGAACTCCTTCGGGTCCGCGCCCGCCTGCGGCTCGGTCATGGAGAACGTCGAGACGATGTCCCCGTCCAGCAGCGGCCTCAGATACCGCTCCTTCTGCTCGGCGGTGCCGAACATGGCGAGGATCTCCGCGTTGCCGGTGTCGGGCGCGGCCGTGCCGAAGACGGTCGGCGCCCAGTAGGAGCGGCCCAGGATCTCGTTCAGCAGGGCCAGCTTGACCTGGCCGTAGCCGGGGCCGTCGAGTTCGGGGCCCAAGTGGCAGGCCCACAGCCCTTGTCGCCGCACCTGCTCGCGCAGGGGCCGCAGGATCGCGCGGGCCTTCTCGTTGCCCGTGTCGTACGGGTCGCCGCCGTGCGGGAAGAGGAGGTCGAGCGGCTCGACCTCCGCACGGACGAACGCCGCCGCCCAGTCCAGCTTCGCCTGGAACTCCGGTTCGATCGTGAAATCCAGCATGCCGAAAACAGTATACTTTTTAGCGCCCTCGGTCCATACTCGAACCCGCAGATGCCGCATTGGGTATGCGCAATAGCGTGGAGTCGCTGAGGAGTTGGTCCGATGCACAGGCCCATGGAGGGCGTGCGGGTGCTGGAAGTCGCCCAGTTCACCTTCGTCCCGGCGGCCGGCGCCGTCCTCGCGGACTGGGGCGCCGACGTCATCAAGATCGAGCACGCCGAACGCGGCGACGCGCAGCGCGGGTTGGTGCGCGTCCTCGGCTACGAGGCCGCGAGCCAGGGGTCGTCGTTCTTCCCCATCATGGAAGGGCCCAACCGGGGCAAACGCAGCGTCGGCCTCGCCCTGGAACGGCCCGCCGCGCGCCCGGTGCTGGAGAAGCTGATCCGCGAGAGCGACGTCTTCCTCACCAACTTCCTCCCCGAGGCCCGCGCCAAGCTCCGCATCGACCTGGACGACGTCCGCGCGATCAACCCCGACATCGTCTACGTCCGCGGCAGCGGCTTCGGCCCGCGCGGCGACGAGGCGGACAAGGGCGGCTACGACAGCACCGCGTTCTGGGCGCGCGGCGGCAGCGCCTCCGGGGTCACCCCGCCCGGCGCCGACCGCATGACCCGGATGCCCGCCGGGGCGTACGGCGACTCGATGGGCGGCATGACCCTCGCCGGAGGCATCGCCGCCGCCCTCTACTCCCGCGCCGTCACCGGCGAACCGTCCGTCGTGGACGTCTCCCTGGTCGGCGTCGGCGCCTGGGCCACCCAGTTCACCGTCAACCTCGCCCTCATGACCGGCGGCCCCCTGCCCGCCAACCCCCCGCCCCGGCACGGCTCGGCGACGAACCCCCTCATCGGCGCCTACCGCACCGCCGACGGCCGCTGGATCGAGCTGTCGATGCTGCAACCCGGCCGCTACTGGGCCGAGTTCTGCACCCTCGCCGGACGCGAGGACCTCGGCACAGACGCCCGCTTCGACAGCACCGACAAGCTGATGGCCAACGCCGCCGAAGCCGCCGGCCTCGTCGCCGAGCTGATCGCCGCCCGCCCCTTCGCCGAGTGGACCGAGATCCTCGCGCGCGGCGAGGGCCAGTGGGCGGCCGTGCAGAACGCGTGGGAGGTCGGCCAGGACCCGGCGCTGCGCGCCAACGGGATGATCGCGCCGGTCGTCGACGCGGACGGCGTACCCCGCGAACTCGTCGCCAGCCCCGTCCAGTTCGACGAGACCCCGGCGGACATCACCCGGGCCCCGCAGTTCGCCGAGCACACGGACGACGTGCTGCGCGAACTCGGCCTCACCGACGAGGAGCTGATCGCCCTCAAGCTCGACGGGGCAGCCACCTGACAGCCGTAGACGTGAAGGAGCCGCGATGAGCAGCACCCTCGAATCCGACGGCACCCACGACGGGGTGCCCGCCTACCGCTTCGACAACCGGCTCGGCGGACCGGTCCTCTCCCACCAGGAACGCTGGGACGACATCGCCGGGAGCCACGGCGGTTTCCGCTCCACCACCGCCCGCGGCTACTGGGTCGTCACCGACGGCCCCGCCGTCCAGCAGGCCCTCCAGGACTGGCGGACCTTCTCCAACAGGTCGGTCACCGCCCTCGAACCCGACCCCAAGTTCCTGTGGATACCGGAGATGCTCGACCCGCCCGTGCACGGCGTCTGGCGCCGCCTGCTCGGCCGCTACTTCTCCCCGAGCGCCGTCGCCGCCCGCGAACCCGAGATCCGCCGCGTCGCCGCCGAACTCATCGACGACCTGAAGGACCGTCAGGAAGTCGACGTCCTCGACGAGTTCGCCCGCCGCTTCCCCACCCTCATCTTCATGCGCCTGATGGGCCTGCCCGAGGACGACCTCCCCGTCTTCCTCGACTGGACCCACGACCTCCTCCACCTCCCGCACCACGAGGACCCCGACGGCGCCCGCCAACTCGCCGCCATGCGCGCGGTGTCGGCCTACTTCGAGCAGCAGATCGCCCAGCGCCGCGAGACCCCCCTCGACGACCTCCTCTCGCACGCCATGGCCTGGCGCATCGACGGCGACCTCATCGACGACCGCGACCTGCACGCCTTCTGCGTCCTGATGTTCCAGGCCGGCTTCGACACCGTCCCCATCTCCATCGGCTGGGCCCTCTACCACTTCGCCGCCCACCCCGAACAGCGCGCCGAGATCCTCGCCGACCCCACCCTCATTCCCACCGGCGTCGAGGAGATCCTGCGCGTCTACTCGTTCGTCGTCCCCGCCCGCAAGGCCACCCAGGACGTCGAGATCGGCGGCTGCCCCGTCAGAGCGGGGGAGATGGTGATGCTGCCCCTCGCCGTCACCAACCGCGACCCCGGCCGCTACCCCGACCCGCACCGCGTCGACCTGCACCGCGACACGACGAACCACATCGCGTTCGGCTCCGGCCCACACCGCTGCCTCGGCTCCCACCTCGCCCGCCTCGAACTCACCGTCGCCGTCGAGGAGTGGCACCGCCGCATCCCCGACTACCGCATCGCCCCCGGCCAACAGCTGTGGCAGCACGGCAACATGTACGGCCTCACCGCCCTGCGCCTCGCCTGGGACCCGGCATGAACCTCTTCCACACCGGCATCGTCGTCCCCGACATCGAGGCGTGGAAGACCCGCCTCACCGCCACCGCCGGCCACCGCTGGACCCGCACCCTCACCGGCGAACTCCGCGTCCGCCTCGCCGACGGCGACCACGACCTGACCCTCACCTACGCCTACTCCCTCGACGCCCCGCACCTCGAACTCGTCCAGGAGATCCCCGGCACCCCCTGGCGGGCGGGCGCCCACCACATCGGCTACCTCTGCGACGACCTCCACGCCACCTCGAAACGCCTCGAAGCCGACGGCTGGCCCCGCGAGGCATGCGCCGTCCTCGACGGCGAACCGGCGATCTTCGCCTACCACTTGGACCCCGCGGGCGTCCGCGTCGAACTCGTCGACCGCGCCCGCGTCCCCGACTTCCCCGCGTACCTGCGCGCCAGGACCCCGCGATGACCTTCACCGAGGAACACGAACACCTCCGGACGACCCTGCGCCGCCTCCTCGACGAGAAGGCCCCCAGCGAGGCCGTCCGCACCGCCATGGACTCCGCACCCGGCCACGACCGGGCCCTCTGGCACCGCATGGCCCGCGAACTCGGCCTCCAGGGAATCGCGCTGCCCGAGGAACACGGCGGCGCGGGCGGCGGCCCCGTCGAACTCGGCGTCGTCCTGGAGGAGTTCGGCCGCACCCTGCTCCCCTCGCCCTACTTCGCGACGGCCGCCCTCGCCGGACAGGCCCTCACCGAAGCGGCCGACACCCGCTGGCTGCCGCGCATCGCCGACGGCACCCTCACCGCCACCCTCGCCCTCACCGACGCGAACGGCACGACGACGGCGACCCCCGACAACGGCGACAGCAACGGCCGGCGGCTCACCGGCACCAAGATGTTCGTGATCGACGGCCACAGCGCCGACCTGCTGATCGTCGCCGCGCAGGACACCACCGGCCCCGCCCTCTTCACCGTCACCGGCGACGCCCCCGGACTGACCCGCACCCCCCTGGCCACCCTCGACCCCACCCGCAGACAGGCCCGCCTCGACCTGGCCGCCGTACCCGCCGTTCGCCTCGCCGCCGACCCGCGCCGCGTCCTCGACCTGGTGCTCGTCGCCCTCGCCGCCGAACAGGTCGGCGGCGCCCAGGCGTGCCTCGACATGGCCGTGGCGTACGCGAAGGTGCGCACCCAGTTCGGCAGGCCCGTCGGCGCCTTCCAGGCCGTCAAGCACAAGTGCGCCGACACCCTCCTGAAGGTGGAGGCGGCCCGCTCGGCCGCCCAGCACGCGCTGTCCGTGGCCGCCGGCGCGCCGGACGAACTGCCGGTGGCAGCCGCGCTCGCCGCCGCCTGCTGCGCCGACGCCTACACGCACGCGGCGAAGGAGAACATCCAGATCCACGGCGGCACCGGCTACACGTGGGAACACGACGCCCACCTCCACCTCAGGCGCGCGAAGTCCTCCGAGCACCTCTTCGGCGGCCCGGCCGCGCACCGGGGCCGACTGGCCGAACTGGTCGGGATCACCGCGACGAAAGGCTGAGCACGTGGGAATTCGCGACCGTCTGACCCGGCTGCTCGCCGAGGCCGACGCCGACGCGGAGGCGATCGAGCACGACGGGCAGTGGTGGACGTGGGGCCGGGTCCGCGACACCGCGCACGCACTCACCGACGCCCTCGACACGGCCGGCCTCGGCACCGGCGCTCGCGTCGGCGTGATCCTGGAGAACCGGCCCGAACACGTCGCCGCCGTCGCCGCGGTCATCGCCTCCGGACGCTGCCTGGTGATGCTGAGCCCCCTCCAGCCCGCCGCCCGTCTCGCCGCCGACATCGACGGCTGCGCACTCCCCGTCGTCGTCTCCGGACCCGAACCCCTCGCCCGCGAGGGCGTGTCGGACACGGTCACCGCGCACGGCACGGCCCTGGTCCTCCCGACCCTGCGCCCCCTCGGCGGCGCCGTCCCCGCAGACGCCCCCGCCCGCCCCGGCATCGCCGTCGAGATGCTCACCTCCGGCACCACCGGCCCCCCGAAACGCGTCCACCTCCGCACCGGCCAGCTCGACCAGGCCCTCGTCTCCGGCGGCCAGGTCCCCAAGGACGACCGGCTGCTGTCGCCGTCCGTGTCCCTCGTCGCCGCCCCCCTCGTCCACATCGGCGGCCTCTGGCGGGCGCTCGCCTGCCTCGCCACCGGACGCCGCATGGTCCTGCTGCCGAAGTTCGCCGTGGAGCCCTGGGCGGACGCCGTCGAACGCCACCGCCCGCGCGCCACCAGCCTCGTCCCCGCCGCCCTCCGCGCCGTCCTCGACGCGAACGTCCCGAGGGAACGCCTGGCGAGCCTCCAGGTCGTCACCTCCGGGACCGCGCCCTGCCCCGCCGAACTCGCCGACGCCTTCCACCGCGCGTACGGCATCCCGGTGCTGATGACCTACGGGGCGACCGAGTTCGCCGGCGCCGTCGTCGGCTGGACCCTGCCGCTGCACCGGCGCTGGTGGCCCCGCAAGGCCGGCAGCGCCGGACGGGCCTTCGCGGGCGTCGAGCTGAGGGTGACCGGCGACGACGGCACCGAGGTGCCGGCCGGACGCGTGGGACGCCTGGAGGTCCGCACCGAGCAGAGCGTGCGCGGCGGCGGCACCTGGACCCGGACCAGCGACCTGGCACGGGTCGACGCCGACCGGTTCGTGTGGATCGAGGGCCGCGCCGACGACACGATCATCCGGGGCGGCTTCAAGGTCCGGCCCGACACCGTGCGGCGCGTCCTGGAGACCCACCCGGCCGTCCGGGAGGCGGCCGTGGCGGGCCTGCCGGACGCACGGCTCGGCGAGATACCCGTCGCGGCCGTCGAACGCGAACCCGGCGAACCCGCCCCCGACCCCGTCGAGTTGACCGCCCTGTGCCGCACCCGCCTCACCCCCTACGAGGTCCCGGCGCACATCGTCGTCCTCGACACCCTGCCCCGCACCCCGTCCAGCAAGGTCAGCCGCGTGGAACTCCTCGACACCCTCCGCGCCCGACTGGAGGAGCACCGATGACGTACGGCCGGCTCACCGACGAGGCGGTCGAACGCTCCCGCCGCCGCCTCGGCATCCCCCAGCCCCAGCACAACCCCCCGCACAACCACGAGGTCACCCGCGACGGCGTCCGCCACTTCGCGTACGGCTACGGCGACGACAACCCCCTCTACTGCGACCCCGCCCACGCGGCCCGCAGCCGCTGGGGCACCCTGATCGCCCCGCCCACCTTCCTCTACACGATGGGCGAGGACGCCGCCCCCACCCCGGACGCCGACACCAAGGCGCTCCTCAAGGGCGACCCCTTCGCCGGACTCGGCTCCTACCAGGCCGTCATGGAGTTCGAGTGGTGGCGCCCCCTCACCCTCGGCGACCGCTGCCGCGTCCTCCAGACCCAGGTCGGCGTCCGCCTCAGACCCAGCAGCTTCGGCGGACGCACCGCGCACGTCGTCCGCGACTACCTCTACACCGACGGCCACGGCCGCATGCACGCCCTCAGACGCGGCACCTGGATCAACGCCGAACGGCACACGTCGAAGACACGGGCGAAAGAGACACTCGTCCAAGAGCCCTACACCGACGACCAGTTGGCGGAGATCGACGCCGCGTACGCCGGCGAGACCCGGCGCGGGAGCGAACCCCGGTACTGGGAGGACGTCAAGGTCGGCGAGGAACTCCAGCCCCGCGTGAAAGGCCCCCTCACCACCACGGACGTCGTCGTCTGGCACCTCGGCTGGGGCATGCAGCTCACCCCGCCCGGCGCCTTCGGGATCGCCGCGAAGGTCCGCCGCAAGGCCCCCGGCCTCTACCCCCGCAACGCCCTGAACATCCCCGACACCGTCCAGCGCCTGCACTGGGAACCCGAACGCGCACGGGAACTGGGCCTGCCGAACCCCTACGACTACGGCGGGATGCGCGAGACCTGGCTCTGCCACCTCCTCACCGACTGGATGGGCGACGACGGCTGGCTCTGGCGACTGCGCTGCGAACACCGCAGGTTCAACTACCTCGGCGACACGACCTGGGTACGCGGCACGGTCGTCGACAAGCGACTCCGCGACGGACGCGCCGAGGTGCACGTCGAGGTCCGCTGCGAGAACCAGCGCGGCGAGACCACCACCCCCGGCACCGCCGTCGTCCTGCTCCCCACCCGCGACCGCCCCGTCGAACTCCCGGCGCCGCCCGCCGACGACCTCGACGGCATGGTCGCCCACGAACTCACCCGCCACGACGTCGACTTCGACCAGAGGAGGTAGGCGTGTCCGACGAAGTGCTCGTGGAACGCCGGGGCACGGTACAGGTCATCACGATCAACCGGCCCGCCGTACGCAACGCGCTCGACGCGGGGGTGGCCGCCGGGGTCGCCGCCGCCGTCGACGAACTCGACGAGTCCGACGACCTGCGGGTGGGCGTCCTCACCGGCGCGGGCGGCACGTTCTCGGCGGGTATGGACCTCAAGGCGTGGCTCCGGGGCGAGACCCCCGCCATCGAGGGACGCGGGCTGTGCGGCATCAGCATGACGCCGCCGCGCAAACCGCTCGTCGCCGCCGTCGAGGGATGGGCGCTGGCCGGGGGCTTCGAGCTGCTGCTGGCCTGCGATCTCGTCGTCGCCGCCCGCACCGCCCGGTTCGGGATACCCGAGGTCACCCGGTCACTGGTCGCCCGGGCCGGCGCCGCGCTCCATCTGCCCCGCCGGATTCCGTACGCGATCGCGCTGGAACTCCTCCTCACCGGACAGCCCATCGGGGCGGGCCGCGCCGCCGAGTACGGCCTGGTGAACCGGCTGACCGAGGAAGGCGGCGCGCTCCAGGGCGCCCTCGAACTCGCCGAGATCATCGCCGCGAACGGGCCCCTGGCCGTCGCCGCGACGAAGGAGATCGCCCGGTCCACCGCCGACTGGACGCGAGAGGAGGCATGGGGGAAGCAGTTCGACATCGCCGAGCCCGTGTTCCGGTCGCACGACGCGCGGGAAGGGGCCGCCGCGTTCGCCGAGAAGCGGATACCGGTGTGGAAGGGGCGGTGAACGGGGGGCCGCTCGCCGGGTGCCGGGTCGTCGAACTCGGCGGGATCGGCCCAGGCCCCTTCGCCGGGATGCTGCTCGCCGACCTCGGGGCCGAGGTCGTGCGGGTGGACCGGCCGGGGGGTACGGCGGACGTGCTCGGGCGGGGGAAGCGGTCGGTCGTCCTCGATCTCAAGGACCCCGCCGACACTGCCCTGTTGCTCGGGCTGGTCGAGCGCGCCGACGTCCTGATCGAGGGGTTCCGGCCCGGGGTGACCGAACGGCTCGGCGTCGGACCGCACGAGTGCCTCGCCCGCAACTCCCGGCTGGTGTACGGGCGGATGACCGGATGGGGGCAGGGCGGGCCGCTGGCCGCGAGCGCCGGGCACGACATCACCTACATCGCGCTGACCGGGGCGCTCGGCGCGATCGGGGAGGCGGGCGGGACACCGCAGATCCCGCTGAACCTCGTCGGCGACTTCGGGGGCGGCGGCTGCTACCTCGTCATCGGCGTGCTGGCCGCCCTCCACCACGCCGCCCGCACCGGGCGGGGACAGGTCGTCGACGCCGCCATCGTCGACGGCACCGCCCATCTCCTGGCCAGCACCTACGCCAAGCTCGCGCGGGACGAGTGGACCGACGAACGGGGCGTCAACCGGTTCGACGGAGGCTGGCCGTTCTACGCCGTGTACGGCACGAAGGACGGCCGGCACGTCGCGGTCGGCGCGCTGGAGCCCAAGTTCTACCGGACGCTCGTCGAACTGCTGGAGCTGGACGTCGACCCCGCCCGCCAGCACGACCGTTCGGCGTGGCCGGAGCTGCGCAGACTCCTCACGGAGAGGTTCGCCGAGCGGACACGGGACGAGTGGGCCGCGCTGTTCGAGGGGACCGACGCGTGCGTGGCGCCCGTCCTGAACCTCCGGGAAGCGGCCGACCACCCCCATCTCGCCGCTCGCGGCAGCCTGTTCACCCGCGACGGCGTCCTCCAGCCCGCCGCAGCCCCGCGTTTCTCCGCGACCCCGGCCCGCGCCGGGCACCCGGCATCGGCGGTCGGTGCCGATACGGGGGCCGTGCTGCGGGAGTGGGGCGTCACCGCCACCGACCAGATCTGAGGAGCCCCCATGCCGGACGCCGTCATCGTCGACGCCGTACGCACCCCCATAGGCAAACGCAACGGCACCCTCGCCCCGATCCACGCCGCCGACCTCTCCGCGAAGGTGCTGAACGCCCTGGTCGACCGCACCGGGATCGACCCCGGCACGGTGGACGACGTGATCTGGGGCTGTGTCACGCAGATCGGCGACCAGTCCAGCAACGTCGGCCGGTTCGCGGTCCTCTCGGCGGGCTGGCCCGAACACGTTCCGGCCGTCACCGTGAACCGCGCGTGCGGCTCCAGCCAGCAGGCCGTGGACCAGGCCGCGCACGCCGTCATGTCGGGACAGTACGACTTGGTCGTGGCGGGCGGCGTCGAGACGATGAGCCGCGTCCCGCTCGGCGCCCACCGCACGACCGGCCAGCCGTACGGGCCCGGCGCGCTCGCCCGGTACGGCGGCACCGGGTTCAGCCAGGGCATCGGCGCCGAACTCATCGCGCGGCGCTGGGGGTTCAGCCGTACCCGGCTCGACGAGTTCGCCGCCGAGTCGCACGCCAAGGCGGCCCAGGCGATCGACACGGGAGTCTTCGACGACCACCTCGTCCCCGTCGAGGCCGACGGCACGAAACTCACCACCGACGAAGGACTCCGCAGAGGCACGTCCGTCGAGAGACTCGCCGCGCTGAAACCGTCGTTCAAGGACGACGGCGTGATCCACGCGGGCAACTCCTCCCAGATCTCCGACGGTTCGGCCGCCCTCCTCGTCACCACCCCCGAACGCGCCCGCGACCTCGGCCTCACCCCCATCGCCCGCTACCACACCGGCGCGGTCAGCGGCGCGGACCCCGTCACCATGCTCCTCGGCCCGATCCCCGCGACGGAGAAGGCGCTGCGCCGCGCCGGGCTCACCATCGACGACATCGGCGTCTACGAGGTCAACGAGGCGTTCGCGCCGGTCCCGCTGGCCTGGCTCGCCGAGACCGGCGCCGACCCGGCCCGCCTCAACCCGTACGGCGGCGCCATCGCCGTAGGACACCCCCTGGGCGGCTCCGGCGCGATCCTCATGACCCGGATGCTGGCCCGCATGCGCCGCGACAACGTCCGCTACGGCCTCCAGACCATGTGCGAGGGCGGCGGCACCGCCAACGCCACGATCCTCGAACTGCTCCCGTGACCGGCCGCCCCCTGCCCCAACCGAGCCTCGCCAGCGCCGGGTTCTGGCGCTCGGGCGCGGACGGCGTCCTGCGGATCACGCACTGCGCGGACTGCGGACGCCACTTCCACCCGCCGCTTCCCAACTGCCCGTCATGCCGGAGCCGTTCCGTCGCCCTCGCTCCCGTCTCGGGCCGCGCGGTCGTCGTCGGCTTCAGCGTCAACCACCAGACGTGGCTGCCCGGTTTCCCGCCCCCGTACGTCGTCGCCGTGGTCGCCCTCGCCGAGGACGACCGGGCCCGCCTCACCACGAACCTCGTCGGCTGCGCCCCGGAGGACGTCCACGTCGGCATGCGGGTCCGCGTCCGCTTCGAGCAGCACGAGGACATCCATCTCCCGCTGTTCGAACCGGACTTGGAGGACACGAGCCCCGGCCCGCTGCCCGCACCTCGCGTGATCCGCGCCCCCGCCAGAGCGTCCGCCCGCAAGTACGAGGACCGGGTCGCCCTCACCGGCGTCGGCCAGTCACAGGTCGGCCGCCGCCTGATGACCGACCCCCTCTCCCTCGCCGTCGACGCCTGCCTGGCGGCGGTCGAGGACGCGGGACTCCGGCTCGACGACATCGACGGCCTGTCCACCTACCCCGGCCCCACCCCCGACGGCATGAGCGAAGGCGGCGTCACCGCGCTCACCGAGGCCCTCGGCCTCACCCCCACCTGGGTCAACGGCGCGCGGGAAGTCCCGGGCCAGATCGGGTCGATCACCGCCGGGATGCTCGCCGTCGCAGCCGGACTCTGCCGGCACGTGCTGTGCTTCCGCACGGTCTGGGAGTCCTCCCACAGCGCGCTCGTCCGCTCCGGGCGGTGGCCGAACCCCCAAGGCGCCCGCGCCACCGGCATGTTCGAGTTCCGCGCCCCCTTCGGCGCCATGTCCGCCGCCCAGTGGATCGGCTGCCACGCCTCCCACTACCAGCACCGCTACGGCGTCGGCCGCGAGGCCCTCGCCGCGATCGCCGTCACCACCCGCGCCCACGCGGCCCGCAACCCCGAGGCCCTCCACCGCGAACCGATGACCCTCGACGACTACTACGCGGCCCGGATCATCACCACCCCGTTCGGCCTGTACGACTGCGACGTCCCCTGCGACGGAGCGGTCGCCGTCGTCGTCTCCGCGATCGAGACCGCGTACGACCGCCCGCGCCCGCCCGTCCTGGTCGAGTCCGTCGGCACCGCCGTACGCGAACGCCTCAGCTGGGACCAGGACACCCTGACCCACCTCCCGCAGGCCCGGGGCCCGGCCGCCCACCTGTGGACCCGCACCGACCTGACCCCGGCGGACGTCGACGTCGCCCTGCTCTACGACGGGTTCACCTTCAACGCGCTGTCCTGGATCGAGGCGCTGGGGTTCTGCGGCCCGGGAGAGGGCACCGGCTTCCTCGCCGGCGGCAAGACGATCGCCCTGGACGGCGAGCTGCCGCTGAACCCGCACGGCGGCCAGCTCTCGGCCGGGCGCCTGCACGGGTTCGGGTTCGTGAGGGAGGCGATGCTGCAACTACGCGGTGACGCGGACGGCCGTCAGGTCGCCGGGGCGAGGGTGGCGGCCGTCACGGCGGGCGGGGGAGTGCCGTCGGGGGCGATGCTGCTGCGCCGGGCCGAGTAGGGGCCGGTTCACCACGTGACCGGGAGTTCGTAGATGCCGTACGCCTGGGAGTCCTCCTTGAAGCGCAGTTCCGGGACGTCGGCCGCGAGTTCCAGGGTCGGGACGCGGCGGAACAGGGTGCTGAAGACGACGTGGAGCTCGATGCGGGCGAGCTGCTGGCCGACGCACTGGTGCGGGCCCCAGCCGAAGGCGTGGTGGTGGGCGGCGGTGCGGGTCAGGTCGAGGCGGGCGGGCTCGGCGAACGCCTCGGGGTCCCAGTTCGCGGCCGGGAGGGAGGCGATGACGCCCTCGCCGGCGCGGATCGTCTCGCCGTCGATCTCGATGTCCTCGGTCACCGCGCGCCGGGCCAGCAGATGCGGGATCGTCAGGTAGCGCAGGAGTTCCTCGACGGCCTTCGTCACGTACTTCGGGTCGTCGGCGTGGGCGCGCAGCGCGGCGAGCTGGGCGGGTTCCCGCAGGAGCAGTGCCGTCCCCAGGGTGATCATGTTGGCGCTGGTGTCGTGCCCGGCGACCAGGAGGATGTGGCCCAGCGGGGCGGCCTCCTCCATCGAGAGGACGCCCTCCTTGATGCGGGCGCCGAGGTCGGAGAGGACGTCCTCGCCGGGGTCGGCCATCTTCGCCTCGATGAGTCCGGCGATGTAGCGGCGCAGGTCGGCCGTGGAGCGGGCCGCCTCCTCGGGCGTCTTGAAGCGGGCGTTGGTGACGCCCGCGTGCTCCTGGAAGAAGTCGTGGTCCTCGTAGGGGACGCCGAGGAGCGCGCAGATCATCAGGGAGGGCAGCGGGAGCGACAGAGCCTCGTTGAGGTCGACCGGGTTCGGGCCCGCGAGCATCTCGTCGATCAGGCCGTCGGTGATGTGCTGGATCTCCGGGCGGAGCTTCTCCATCCGGTGCCGGGTGAAGGAGTTCGTGAGCATCCGGCGCCAGCGGGTGTGCTCGGCGCCGTCCGTGTTGTTGATGGACGGCTGCATCTCGGCGGCGTGCGCCTTCATCGCCTCGGTGGTGTGCGGGTAGCCGGGGGCGCCGATGTCCGCGCTGAGCCGGGGGTCGGTGAGGAGGCGGCGCTGGGCGGAGTGGGAGGTGACCAGCCAGGGGGTGGTGCCGTCCCAGGTGCGCACGCGCTGTACGTCCTTGCCGGTGTCGTGGAGCCTCAGCAGGCCCGGCGGGGGTGCGAAGGGGCATTCGGCGGAGCGCGGGGCCGGGAACTCGGGCAGCTCGGTGGTCATGGGGTCGTCCTCTCGCACGGGGGTCCGCCGCCACCGTGCCACGTCCAGAAAGTTATGTCGATCGGTCGGTACAATAAAGTCCAGTCGGATTCAGCGCGCCTCGCGCGGCAGACCCAGGCCCCGCTCCGCGATCTGCGTCCGCAGCACCTCGTTCGCCCCGCCCGCGATCGTGTACGCCCGCGCGTACAGATGCGCGTCCTGCCACCAGCCGTCCGCCACCGCCCCCGGGTCGCCCTCGACGAGCAGCCCGTCCGTCCCCTGGAGGCGCAGCCCGAAGTCCGCCAGGTCGTGGTTGAGCTCGCTGAAGAAGATCTTCCCGAGCAGGGCGTCGGCGGGCTGCTCGGTGCCGTGCAGGAGCCGCGAGCGCGCGACACCGGTGAGCGCCGCGTTGACCTGGACGCGCGCGGCGAGTTCGCCCAGCGTCTGCCGGGTCGCGGAGTCGTCGAGGGCGCCGGTCTCCGCGGCGAGCGCGACGAGGTCGTCCAGGACGGCGAGGAGTTCCGCGCCGCGCGCCGCGACCCCGGACCGCTCGTGGCCGAGGCTGCTCATCGCGACCCGCCAGCCGCCGTTCACCTCCCCGATGACGTTCGCGGCGGGGACGCGGACGCCGTCGAGGAAGACCTCGTTGAAGTCGGTCGTCCCGGTGATCTCCCGCAGCGGCCGGACGTCCACGCCGGGGCTGCGCATGTCCAGGGCGAACGCCGTGACGCCCCGGTGCCTCGGGGCGTCCGGGTCGGTGCGGGCGAGGAGGTAGCCCATGTCGGCGTGCTGCCCGTTGGTCGTCCACACCTTCTGGCCGGTCACCACGAACACCTCGCCGTCCCGGACGGCCCGGGTCCGCAGCGCCGCGAGGTCGCTGCCCGCCTCGGGCTCGCTGAACAGCTGGCACCAGATGTCCGCGCAGGAACGGATACGGGGGAGAAAACGGGTGCGCTGGTCCGGGGTGCCGTGCCCGATCACGGCCGCCGAGGCGAGGGAGGCCGCGCCGATCGGGGCCCAGGTGCGGGCGCGGGCGATCTCCTCGGCGACGATCGACGCCTCCAGCGGGTGCGCGTCGGGGCGACCGCCGTACTCGGGGGGCCAGTCGATGCCGAGCAGGCCCGCGTCGTACAGCTTCGCCGTCCAGGCGCGGAGCGCCGGCAGCAGGGCGGGGGCGGGGGCGCGGACGCCCGCGTGGGGTTTGGGGCCGGGGGAGTGCCGCGCGACGAAGGCGCGGACCCTGGCGCGGAAGGTGTCGAGTTCGGGGGTGGCGTCCGGTCCCATCGATGTTCGCTCCTCGTCCGGGCGATCTCGAAATGAGGGCACTCTAACGGGAGAATCGGGGGTGTGGATAGATCGCGGAAGCTGAATCAGTGGGCTTAAATCGGGGTCGAGCACGCTCCGTGGCCGCGCGGCGAATAGACTGGGGACCCTTGACGCACCCTCAGAGGAGTTGGCCCATGGCGACAGCCGTCGACCGCGAGTCCGCCGACGGCGAGACCGGGGTCCCGGTCGGCAAACTGGCCGCGCAGACCGCGCGCCGGATCGAGGCGAGCGTGATCCGCCGGGGCTGGCCGGTGGGGGAGTCGCTCGGCTCGGAGGTCGAGCTGAGGGAGCGGCTCGGGGTCAGCCGCGCCGTGCTGCGCGAGGCCGTCCGGCTGGTCGAGCACCACCAGGTCGCCCGGATGCGGCGCGGCCCGAACGGCGGCCTGATCGTCTGCGCCCCGGACGCCGGCCCCGCCACCCGCGCCATGGTGATCTACCTCGAATACGTCGGCACCAGCGTCACCGACCTCCTCCACGCCCGCCAGCTCCTCGAACCCATCGCCGCGGGGCTCGCCGCCGACCGCATCACCGAAGAGGGCATCACCACCCTGCGCGCCGCCCTCGACTCCGAACGCGCCCACTGGGACGACCCCTCCGTCCACTCCCAGGACCCCCTGCACCCCATCCTCGGACAGCTCTCCGGCAACCCGGTCCTGCACCTCTTCATCGACGTCCTCACCCGCCTCACCGCCCGCTACGCCGGCACCTCCCGGCGCATCTCCCGCGCCGAACTCCACGCCGCGAAGGAGGTCTCGCACCGTGAGCACCGCGCGGTCGTCGAGGCGATCGTCGCGGACGACGGCGCCCGCGCGCAGACCGAACTCGCCGCCCACCTGGAGTCGGTCGCCGCCTGGATCGAGAAGCACCGGGTGCGCAGAGGCCGCCGTATCCAGGGCGCGGTCGTCGAACCCGAACCGGTCGAAGGGCCCCGCGCCAAGCTCGCGGAGGTCGTCGCCGCCCGTATCCACGACGACATCGCGGCCCGGGGCTGGCAGACCGGCATGGTCCTCGGCTCCGAGACCGACCTCCTCGCCCGCTACGGCATCAGCCGGGCCGTCCTGCGCGAGGCCGTCCGCCTCCTGGAGTACCACTCGGTGGCCCGCATGCGCCGGGGCCCCGGCGGCGGCCTCGTCGTCACCGAACCCGAACCGCAGGCCAGCATCGACACCATGGCCCTCTTCCTGGAGTACCAGGGCGTCACCGCCGACGACCTGCGGATCGTCCGGGGCGCCATCGAACTCGGCGTCGTCGCCACCGTCACCACCCGGCACGCCCAGGGGGAGGCGGACGTCGCCGAACGCCTCCAGAAGGCCGTGAAGTGGACGAAGGACGGCCCCGCCGACGACCTGCGCAAGGCCGACCTGTTCCACTCCGAACTCGCCGCCCTCGCCGACAACCCCGTCCTGTCCCTGTTCCTCTCGATCATCACGGAACTCTTCCGCCGCCACGCCTCCGGCCGCGACCGCCCGCTCCCCGGCGACACCGCCGCCGACGAGGTCCAGCACGTCCACCAGCGCATCCTCGACGCCATCGTCCAGGGCGACGCCGGAGTCGCCCGGCACCGGATGCGACGGCATTTGGATGCACTCATTCCCTGGTGGCACTGAGCTTTTCCCGGCCACCCTGGACCAAGAACGCTAATTACGTATACTCAATAGGGTCCCGATCGAAGGAGATTCGATGCGCCGGACCCTGTTCGAGCAGGACCACGACGACTTCCGTCACCTGGTCCGCGACTACCTCTCCCGCGAGGTGCTCCCCGACTACGAGGACTGGCGCCGGACCGGCCTCGTCCCGCGTGAACTCTTCCGGCACATGGGCAAGCTGGGGCTCCTCGGCACCGCGATCCCCGAGGAGTACGGCGGGGGCGGCCGGGACGACTACCGCTTCAACGTCGTCCTCCAGGAGGAGTGCGCCCGCGCCGGCGTCACCCTGGGCGGCCTGCGCACCCATCTCGACGTCGTCGTTCCGTACTTCACGGGCCTCGCGAACGCCGAGCAGCGCCGCCGCTGGTTCCCGGGGCTCGCCTCGGGCGAGTTGTACACCGCGATCGCGATGAGCGAACCGGGCACCGGCTCCGACCTCGCCGGGATCACCACCCGCGCTGTCCGCGACGGCGGCCACTGGCTCCTGAACGGCGCCAAGACGTTCATCACCGGCGGTCACCACGCCGACCTCGTGATCGTCGTCGCCCGCACCGCCACCGACCCCGCCGACCGGCGTGCTGGGCTCACCCTCCTGGTCGTCGAGAAGGGCACGCCCGGCTTCACCGTCGGCCGGAAGCTGGAGAAGATCGGCCTGCCCACACAGGACACCGTCGAGCTGTCCTTCGACGACGTCCGCGTCCCCGCCGCGAACGTCCTCGGCGAGGAGGGCGCCGCCTTCACCCACCTCGGCCGCAACCTCGCCCAGGAACGCCTCGCCATCGCCGTGGGAGCCGTCGCCCAGGCCCGCGCCGCCCTCGACCTGACCGTCGCCTACGTCCGCGACCGGACCGTGTTCGGCAAGCCGGTCGCCCACTTCCAGAACACCAAGTTCGAACTCGCCGCCGTAGCCACCGAGCTGGAGGCCGCCCAGGCCCTCCTGGACGCGGCGGTCAGCGCCCTCGTGGACGGCGGGCTGAGCCCCGCCGACGCCGCGAAGACCAAACTGTTCTGCACCGAGACCCAGGGCCGTATCGTCGACCGCTGCCTGCAACTCCACGGCGGCTACGGCTACATCCTCGAATCCCCGGTCGCCCGGCTCTACGCCGACGCCCGGGTGACCCGGATCTACGGCGGCACCAGCGAGGTCCTGAAGACCATCATCGCCAAGTCCCTCGGACTGTGAGGAGAACACCGTGCCCATCGACGGTTCGTCGGCCCTGGTCACCGGAGGCGCCTCCGGCCTCGGCCGGGCCACCGCCCGCCGCGTCATCGCCCGGGGCCACCGGGTCGTCCTCGCGGACGTCTCCGAGGAGGAGGGCGCCAAGGCCGTCGCCGAACTCGGCGACGCCGTACGGTTCGTGCGCGCCGACGTCACCGACGAGAACGACGTGAACGCCGCCCTCGACGCCGCGAGCGAACTCGGCACCCCGCGCTGGATCGTGCACTGCGCGGGACGCGGCGGCGACCGGACCCGCATCATCGACCGCGACCGGGCCCCCGGCGGACTCGACACCTTCGCCGAGGTCGTCCGCGTCAACCTGATCGGCACCTACAACGTCCTGCGGCTGGCCGCCGCCCGCCTCTCCGGCAACGAGATCGTGGACGGCGACCGGGGCGCGATCGTCCTCACCTCGTCCGTCGCCGCCTTCGACGGCCAGATCGGCCAGACCTCCTACACCGCCGCCAAGGCGGGCGTGCACGGCATCACCCTCGTCGCCGCCCGCGACCTCGCGAGCTGGCAGATCCGCGTCAACACCATCGCCCCCGGCATCATGGACACCCCCATGCTGGGCCGGCTGCGCGCCGACATCCGCGAGGGCCTCGCCGCGACCGTCCCCCACCCCAGACGCCTCGGCGAACCCGACGACTTCGCCCGCCTCGCCGTCGAACTGCTGGAGAACCCCTACCTCAACGGCCAGACGGTCCGCCTCGACGGCGCCCTGCGCATGGCACCCCGATGACCGACGCCTTCCGGCAGCGACTGCGCGCCTTCCTCACCGATCACCACCCCGGCCGACGCCCCAAGGACCCGGCCGAGCGGCTCGGTTGGCAGAAGGCGTGGCTCGCCACCCTGTACGACGCCGGCTGGGCGGGCCCGAGCTGGCCGCGCGAACACGGCGGCCTGGACCTGGACTTCGCCCACCAGGTCGTCTACCAGGAGGAGTACGCCCGCGCCCGGGTCCCCGGCCCGCTCGGCACCGGCCTCGGCATCGCCGCCCCGACGATCGTCCGCCACGCCACCGAGGAGCAGAAGGCCCGCTTCCTGCGCCCGATGCTGCGCGCCGACACGATCTGGGCACAGGGCTACTCCGAACCGGAGGCGGGCTCCGACCTCGCCGCCCTGCGCACGACCGCCCGCCGCGACGGGGACACGTACATCGTCAACGGGCAGAAGGTGTGGAACAGTTCGGCCGACATCGCGGACATCCTCTTCACCCTCGTCCGCACCGGCCCGCCGAACTCCCGCCAGGACGGCATCAGTTACCTCCTCGTCGACGCACACGCCCCCGGCGTCACCGTCCGTCCGCTGCGGGACCTCACCGGGGACGCGCACTTCTGCGAGATCTTCCTCGACGACGTCCGCGTCCCCGTCACCGACCGCATCGGCCCCGAGAACGGCGGCTGGCCCCTCGTCCGCACCAGCCTCGGCCACGAACGCGCGGCCGGCGCCATGAACCAGGCCGCCCGCTACCGGCGCGTCCTCGACGAACTGATCCACCTCGCCCGTGAACGCGGCGCCACCGCCGACCCGCTGGTCCGCGACCGGCTCGCCGACTTCGAGACGCGCGTGCGGATCATGCGGCTCACCGGCATGCGGACCATCACCGACATCCTCACCAAGGGCGAACCGGGACCCGCCTCCTCCACGTCCCGCCTCTTCATCGCCCTCTTCGAGCAGGACCTGCACGAGTTCGCCGTCGACCTCCTCGGCCCCTACGGCACCCTCGACCGCCACGACCCGCACGCCGTCGAACGCGGGCGCTGGGTCTGGGGGTTCCTGCGCACCCGGGCCTCCACGATCGGCGCAGGCACCGCCGAGATCCAGCGCAACACCATCGCCGAACGCGTCCTCGGACTGCCCAGGGAGAGTGTGTGAGAGCCGCCCGCTGCACGGCCTACGGCCCGCCCGAGGGCCTGGAGGTCGTCACCCTCGACGACCCCGAACCCGGGCCCGGTGAAGTGCTGGTGGACGTGCACGCCGCCGCCGTCAACTTCCCGGACGTCCTCCTCGTCGCCGGGCGCTATCAGGTGCCCGCGCCGCCGCCGTTCACGCCGGGCAGCGAGTTCGCCGGGGTCGTCGCGGCGCTGGGGCCCGGTGTCGCCGGGCCGGCTGTGGGGACGCCGGTCGCGGGGGCGGTGCTGACGGGGGCGTTCGCCGAGAAGGCCGTCGTTCCCGTCGAGGGGCTGCGGGCGGTGCCGGACGGGCTCGACATGGTGCACGCCGCCGCGTTCCACGTCACCTACGCGACCGCCTACCACGCCCTCGTGACCGTCGGGGCGGGGACGGCGGGGGAGTGGGTGACCGTGCTGGGGGCGGCCGGCGGGGTCGGGTCGGCCGCCGTGGACGTCGGATCGCGGCTCGGGATGCGGGTCGTGGCGGCGGCGTCCGGCGAGGAACGGCTGAAGGTCGCCCGCGTGCTCGGCGCCGAGGCCGGGGTGGACTACGTCCGCGAGGACCTCAAGACGCGGGTGCGGGAACTGACCGGCGAGGGCGCCCACCTGGCGGTCGACCCGGTGGGCGGGGACCACGCGGAGGCGGCACTGCGCGGCCTGCGCAGGGGAGGCCGGTTCGTCACCGTCGGGTACGCGGACGGCCGTGTCCCGCGCATCCCCCTCAACCTCGTGCTGCTGAAGGACGCGGTCGTCCGGGGCTTCGAGATCCGCATGCTCCGCCGGTACGCCCCCGAGGCCGTGGCCGCCGGGGACGAGGCGCTCGCCCGGCTCGTCCGCGACGGGATGCGTCCGCTGGTCTCCCGCGTCCACCCCCTCGGCGAGGTGGCCGCCGCCCTGTCCGACGTGGCGGGGCGGCGGACCACCGGGAAGGTCGTGATCGAGATGGGCGCCTAGAACGCGGGGAGTTGCGGGCGGCGTTTCACGTAGCCGCCCGCGTCGACGCGCATCTGCATGCCGGTGACGTACTTCGACTCGTCCGAGACGAGGAAGAGGACCATGTCGGCGATGTCGTCGGGGGAGACGTAGGGGACGCCGAAGCCGGTCGTCGCCGGGAAGGAGGGGAGGGCGTCCTCGCGGGTCGGGTGGTCGAGGTCGGGGCGGAACGAGCGGTACATGACGTCGCTGTTGAGCATGTCGGTGTCGACGTTGGTGGGGTGCAGGGCGTTGACGCGGATGCGGCGGGGGTTGAGGACGGTCGCCAGGTCGTGGACGAAGGAGGCGACCTGGCGTTTCGCGAACGAGTAGCCCAGCCCGCCGGGGCCGTTCGCCGGGTTGTCGGTGGTCGCCGGGATCAGCCCCGCGATCGACCCGGTCGCCACGATCGAGGCGCCGTCCGGGAGATACGGCAGCGCGGCGTCCACCGCGTGCACGACCCCGTTGAAGTCGACCGTCACCGCGTCCAGGAACGCCTGCGCGCTCTTCCCCGGCCCGATCGGACAGATCCCCGCCTGCGCCACCACCGCGTCCAGCCGCCCCAGCTCCGCCACCCCGTCCGCGACCGCCGCCCGCAGTGCCCCCGGATCGCGCACGTCGGCCCTGCGGGCGACGATCCGCCGGCCCAGCTTCTCCACCTGACGGACCGTCTCCTCCAGGTCCTCGGGCGTGGCGAGGGGGTAGCCGTTGGTCGCGATGTCCTCGCACAGGTCCACCGCGACGACGTCGGCCCCCTCGGCGGCGAGCCGCACCGCCTGCGCCCGGCCCTGGCCGCGCGCCGCCCCCGTGATGAAGACGACCTTGTCCTGCACTCGACCCATGGGGTCTCCCTCCGTCGAACTCCTCGGACCCTCGGATTCCTGAGAAGAAAAGAGTAGCCTTAATAGAGTCAGGTTGATCCGGCCGTATCTCAAGATCCCTGATTCACGTGGGTTCTTCACGCTCGGTCCCGCTCACCGGGACATGTTCAGTGCACGCAATGAGCCAGCTGTTAGAGGGAGCGCGCATGCCGTTGCAGCCGTGGATGAAGCTGCTGTCCACCGACGACCACCTGATCGAACCCCCGCGCCTGTGGACGGACCGCCTGCCCGCCCGCCACCGCGAGGCGGGACCCCGGATCGTCGAACAGCACCGGGGCGAGGGCAAACCGCCCGCCGAGGTGTGGACCTACGAGGGCCGGATCTACCCCTACATCGGCCTCAACGCCGTCGCCGGCAAACAGCCCGAGGAGTTCGGCCTCGAACCCACCCGCTACGACGAGATGATCCCGGGCTGCTACGACCCCAAGGCCCGGCTGCGCGACATGGACCTCGACGGCGTCTGGGGCGCCCTCTGCTTCCCCTCGTTCCCCGGCTTCGCCGGCACCGTCTTCCTCGACGGCCGGGACAAGGACCTCGCCCGCCTCTGCGTCCAGGCGTGGAACGACTTCGTGCTCGACGAGTGGTGCGCCACCGCGCCGGACCGGCTCATCCCCCTCGTCGTCCTGCCCCTGTGGGACGTCGAAGCCTGCGTCGCCGAGATCCACCGCACGGCCGCCAAGGGCGCGAAGGCGATCTCCTTCCCCGAGAACCCCGTCCCGCGCGGCCTGCCGTCCTTCCACACCGACCACTGGGACCCCGTCCTCTCCGCCGCCGAGGAGACCGGCCTCCCCCTCTGCCTGCACTTCGGCACCTCGGGACAGTCCCCCAAGACCGCCCCCGAGGCCCCCTTCGCCGTCACCATCGCCCTGTTCGGCTGCAACGCCATGTTCGCCACCGCCGACCTCCTCTTCTCCCCGGTCCTGCACAAGCACCCGAACCTCAGGATCGGCCTCTCCGAAGGCGGCATCGGCTGGATTCCCTACCTCCTGGAACGCATCGACGGCACCTGGGAACGCCACCGCCACTACCAGAACGTCGACCAGACCGTCCGCCCCTCCGAACTCTTCCACCGGCACTTCCACGGCTGCTTCATCGACGACCGCTTCGGCGTCGAGAACCGCCACCACATCGGCATCGACAAGATCACCTGGGAGTGCGACTACCCCCACTCCGACTCCTACTGGCCGAGGAGCCGCGCCTACGCCGCCGAGGTCCTCGCCGACGTCCCCGACGACGAGGTCCACCGGATCGTCGAGCTGAACACCCGCCGCCTCTACAACCTCCCCGCATGACCGCCCGCCCGCCCGCGGAGCGCTCCGACTGGACCGACGTCGACCTCCTCACCCGCGAGGAGGCCGCCGAACGGCTCCGCGAGGAGATCACCGCGACCGAGGCCCGGCTGACCGGCGCCGAGCACCTGGAGGCCGCCGAGCGCGACCTCCTGAACTCCCGGCTGCACGCCCTGCGCGACGCGGCCGACGACCTGAACAGCACGGAAAGGTGAGGCAGTTGACGGGACGAGTCGAGGGCAAGGTCGCCCTGATCACCGGAGCCGCACGCGGCCAGGGCCGCTCGCACGCCGTGCGGCTCGCCGAGGAGGGCGCCGACATCGTCGTCACCGACGTCGGGCACGAGATCAGCGACGAGCTGCCCTATCCGCTGGGGACGAAGGAACAGCTCGCGGAGACCGTCGAGCTGGTGCGCGCGACCGGACGCGGGTGTGTCGCCGTCGAGGCCGACGTGCGGTCCATCGCCGACATGCGGGCGGCGGTCGACGCCGCGCACAGTGAATTCGGCCGGCTGGACACGGTGATCGCCAACGCGGGCGTCATGAGTTCCGGTGCCGCCTGGGAGTTGAGCGAGGAGGCGTGGGACGTCGTGGTCGACGTCAACCTGAAAGGGGCGTGGAACACGGCGCGGGCCGCGATACCGGGGCTGATCGAGGCGGGGCAGGGCGGGTCGATCGTCCTGATCAGCTCCGCCGCCGGAATCCGCGGACATGTGCCCTACGCGCACTACGTCGCCGCCAAGCACGGCGTCGTCGGCCTCATGAAGGCCCTGGCCAACGAACTCGCCCCGCACCGCGTCCGCGTGAACACCGTCCACCCCACCGGGGTCAGCGACACCGGCATCGGCGTCGGTGTCCCGGTCGAGGAACTCGCCGCCCGCGAACCCCTGTTCGCCCTCGCCGCGATGAACCCCCTCGCCCCGTACGTCGAACCCCGCGACGTCTCCAACGCCGTCCTGTTCCTCGCCTCCGACGAGGCCCGCTACGTCACCGGCCTCCAGTTCACCGTGGACGCCGGCTCCACCAACAAACCGTAGGACGGAGGTGAGCCGAGTGAAGATCTCCATCGACCCGGGGTCCTGCTCGGGACACGCCCGCTGCGCGGCGGCGGCCCCCGCACTGTTCCGCCTCGACGACGACGGCTACGCCCTGCCGTACGACGGCGAGGTCCCCGACGGCCAGGAGGAGACCGCCCGCGACGGCGAACGGGCCTGCCCGGAACGGGCGATCACCGTCGGGTGAGACGGCGAAAGAGCCCCACGGTGACGTGGGGCTCTTCCCGTACCGAGAGCCGGTGCTCAGCCGGCGGGCTGCGGCGGCGGGGTGAAGTTGTGTCCCCAGAACGCGCCGTCGGTGATCTCGTACACCGGGACCGGCTCCGGCACCTTCAGGCCGTTCCAGCCGAACTCGACGGCGATGTTCTCCGGCGACCACACGTAGAACGACACCATGTGGTCGTTCGTGTGCTTGCCGAGGCTGTGCATCATCGGCACCTCGTACTTCGCCGCCCGGTCCAGCGCGAGACCCACGTCGTCCAGCGTCGCCGCCTCCACCATGAAGTGCAGCAGCCGCCCCGGGCCCGGCGCCGGGGTGATGCCCAGAGTGTGGTGGCGCGGGTTGCAGCCCAGGAACCAGGTCGTGCCGCCGGGGCCCTTCATCGTGTTGCGCTCGACGAAGCCCAGCACACCCACATAGAAGTCGAACGCCGCCCGCGCGTCCTCGGCGGACACGATCGCGTGCCCGAACCCCATGTCGCCGGTCACGAACCTCGACACCAGGGGCGTCGTCACCGGGACATGGTCGAGGACCGTCCCGTAGTACAGCTCGACCGGGTTGCCGCCCGGGTCCGCGAACCTGGCGAACCCGGTGACCTTCCGCTCCGCCGCCTCCGCCTCCGTACCGGCCGTCACCTTGATGCCGGACCTCTCGACGTCCGCGACGAGCTTCGCCAGCTCCCGCTCGTCCAGCACCTCGAAGCCCAGCGCCGTCGTCGCGGGCTGGGCGCCCGGCGAGACCACGATCCGGGCGGGATGGTCGTCCATCCGGAACGACAGCGACCCCGAGTCGCTCTCCACCGGCATCAGACCGAGGAAGTCGGCCCCGAAAGCCCGCCACTTGCCCAGGTCACCGGACTCCAGCCGCAGGTACCCGAGTGAACGCACGCCCATCAGGCCCTCCCCTCACATCGGTTCGTCATCGTCACGACGGCGACGGTAGGCAGAGCCCCCGCCCGCCCGCCGAACCCGTCCCACTGATCGGGAGCCGTACGCCTCACCCCGCCGCCCCGGTGCGACGGTGACCGGCATGACCCTCAGCTACGACGACACCCTGCGCGAACTCCCCACCGCCGACGGCACGTTGCGCTACCACGAAGCTGGCGACGGCCCCCCGCTGCTCCTGCTGCACGGCTCCGGACCCGGGGTCACCGGCTGGCGCAACTACCGGGACAACCTCCCCGCCCTCGCCGGGCACTTCCGCTGCCTGGCCCTGGAGTTCCCCGGCTTCGGCGTCAGCGACCCGACCCCCGAGAGCCCGATGGCCGCCGGCCCCAAGGCCGTCCTGCGCTTCCTCGACGGCCTCGGACTCGACCGCGTCGACGTCATCGGCAACTCCATGGGCGGCTACGTCGCCGTCGGCCTCGCCGTCGCCCACCAGGACCTCTTCCGGCGGATCGTCACCATCGGCGGCGTCGGCCGCAACATCCTCTCCCCGGCGCCCAGCGAGGGCCTCAACCTCCTCGTCGAGTTCGCCGAGAACCCCACCCGCGACAACCTCGTCCAGTGGCTGCGCGCGATGGTCCACGACCCGGCGCTCCTCACCGACGAACTGATCGAGGACCGCTGGGCGAGCGCCACCGACCCGGAGACCCTGGAGGCGTCCCGCCGCATCTACGGCCGGCAGGCCATGGCCGGCATCCTCGCCGCGCAGGCGCACGACGACCGCCCGATCTGGGCCGCCCTCCACAAGGTCACCGCCCCCACCCTCCTCACCTGGGGCCGCGACGACCGCGTCACTCCCCTCGACAACGCGCTCCTGCCGCTGCGCACCATCCCCAAGGCGGAACTGCACGTCCTGCCCGACTGCGGGCACTGGGCGATGATCGAGCAGAAGGAGGCATGGGAGAGCGCGGTCCTGGCGTTCCTGACCCGCCCGGAGGCGGGATGAGCGTGCGGGCCTTCGGCGCGGGGCCCCCGGAGTACTTCAAGGCGGGGCCGTCGGAGGTACGACGCCCCGCCGCACCCACGTCCATCCGCCAGGCCGCCCGCCGCGTCCGCATCCTGCGCGCCGCCTCCGCGCTCGGCGCCCGCGACGGACTCGCCGGCGTCCAGATGCACGACGTCGCCCGGGAGGCCGGGGTGGCCATCGCCACCCTGTACCGCTACTTCCCCTCCAAGCCCGGCCTGTTCCTCGCCGTCCTGGAGTGGCACATCGAACAGTTCCTGGACGACACCGACACGGACGCCGACCTCGCCGACACGTTCGTCGAGCTGACCGACGAACTCCTGGCGAGCCCCCTGCTCGCCTCGGCCGTCGCGCTCTCCTCGTTCACCGAGTACGCCGGAGCCGTCCCCACCCGCATCGACATCACCGGCACCGCCCTGGGCCGCAGGGCGCTCGGCCACCTCGGCAGCGGCAGCCGGGTCCGCATGCTCGTCTACACCTGGTGGGGACTGTTCGTGGCCGTCCTCACCGAGGAACTCACCCCCGACCAGGCGGAACACGACCTGCGGCTCGCCGCCCGGCTGGCCGCCGCCCGCTGAACCGGGCCCGGGACCCGCGGGGGAGTCCCGGGCCCGGCGCTCTCACTTCCCGGCGAGGTCCAGCACCGCCAGATAGGAGAACGCGATGCTCGACCCGATCGGCGTCCCCGCCCCCGGATACACCCGCCCCGACATCGCGGCGGCCGTGTTCCCGGCCGCGTACAGACCGGGGATCGCGCTCCCGTCGGGCCGCAGGACCCGGGCGTGGACGTCGGTCCGCAGACCGCCCTTCGTACCGATGTCGGCGGGCAGGATCGTCGCCGCGTAGAACGGCGGCTCCTCGATCGGCAGGAGCAGCGGGTTCGGCCACCGGGTCTCCGGGACCGCCGGGAAGTTCTGCCGGGGGTCGGCGGCGAACGGCACGATGTGGTGGAACATCTGGTCCCACACCGACTCGCCGCGCCGGAACCGCTCGTCGACGCCCGTGCGCGCGAACCCGTTGAACTCCTCGACGGTCGCGCGCAGTCCGCCGTACGGAACGCCGATCAGGTCCGCCAGTTCCTTCAGGCTGTCGGCCCGCTTGAGGGCGCCCGACTCCAGCCACTCGGGGCGGGGCGGTTCGTCGGGCGGGCCGCCGAAGCTGTCGCGGTCGATCACACGCTGGTCGAAGATCCAGTGGGCGGGGACGTGGGAGACGCCCGAGGTGCGGTGCAGGCGCATGATCTCGTGGCCGGCCTGGTCGTAGGGGCGGGTCTCGTTGACGAAGCGTTCGCCCGCGCCGTTGACCCAGATCCCGGCGCGGGTCCCGGTGTGGAACACGGGCCGCCCGTCCGGCTGGACGAGACCGGGCACGAACCACGCCTCGTCGAGGAGGTCGGTGTCCGCGCCGACGGCGATCCCGGCCCGCAGCGCGTCCCCGGTGTTCGCGCCGACGCCGTTGGACCACTCGCCGGTCAGCGGGCCCTGGTGCTTCTCGCGCAGCACACGGTCGTGCTCGAAACCGCCCGCCGCGAGCAGCACCCCCAGCGAGGCCCGCAGCCGCACCCGCTCACCGCCGCTGACCGCGTCGATCCCGACGACCCTGCCGTCCTCGACGACCAGGCTCTCCAGCGCGGTGTCCAGCCGCAGCGTGCCGTGCCCGGTCGCGAGGAACGCGGCCAGCGCCCGCCCGATCAACGCCCGCCCGCCCGACACCAGTCGGCCTTCGTCGAAGCCCCAGCGTTCGGTGGGCAGGGAACGGCGGACCAGCGGGGCGTGCGCCTCGATCCCGGCGAGGTCCAGAGGAGTCGGGAACACGGTGTGCCCGGTGGGGGAGGCGCCCGGCGCGGTCGTGAAGTAGTCCGGGACCGGGCCGTGGACGAACGACCCGAACCAGGGGTTCTCCTCCAGCTCGTCGATCAGCCGCGCCCCGGCCGCCAGGTACGCGTCCTGGAGCGCCTCGCGGGAGGGGTCCGCGACGACGTGCCGCAGATACGCCCGCGCCTCTTCGACGTCGTCCCCGAGACCCGCCCGGCGCAGCGGCGCCGAACCCGGGAACCACAGCCCCGCCCCGGAGTAGGCGACGGTCCCGCCCACCAGCCCGGTCTTCTCCACGACCAGCGTGCGCAGCCCGCGCGCCGCCGCCGTGTACGCCCCGACGAGCCCTCCGCCCGAACCGACGACGATCACGTCGTAATCGACCTCGTTGTCGACGCTCACCACGACCTCCTCATGCCTGCTTCAAGGGGTGCGGGACAAGGGGAGGCGGACGCGGCCCGGATGCGCCGAGGGGCCGGTGGACGTCCCAGGTTCCACCGGCCGCGGCGTCCCGCCACCGAGTCGGGACGGTAACGAGCCGTCCACCGGACGGGGTCCGGCCATCTCGGTGAGCGAGACCGCCCGGCCGTCCCGATGAGCGGTACTCCGGGCCGCCCGGCCCGCGCCGGTCGCCCAGGCTGTCGTGGATGCGAACGACAGACGTCACGAACACCGCCGTGGTGCGCGACGCGGCCCGGCGGCTCACCCGGGCCGCCGCCGACCGCGCGCCCTGCCCACCCGTGCGGGACCTCCTCGGCACGACCGACATCGGCCTCGCCTACACCGTCCAGCAACAGGTCGTCGGCGAGCGGATCGCCGCCGGGGCCCGTGTCGTCGGCCGCAAGATCGGCCTCACCTCGCCGTCCGTCCAGGCCCAAGTGGGCGTCGACCGGCCCGACTTCGGGGTCCTCCTCGACGACATGGACGTCAGCGCCCTGCCCGAGGTGCCGAGCTCCCGGCTGCTGCAACCCCGCGTCGAGGCGGAGATCGCGTTCGTGCTCGCCGAGGATCTGGCCGACGGCGACCTGGACGTCGGCCGGGTCGCGGCGGCCGTCGGGCACGCGGTCGCGGCGCTGGAGATCGTGGACAGCAGGGTCGCCGGCTGGGACATCGCGATCACCGACACGGTCGCCGACAACGCCTCCAGCGGACTCTTCGTCCTCGGTGAACACCCCGTACCGCTCGGCGACCTCACCCCCCGGGACGTGACCATGCGGCTCTACGCCGACGGCGTGCTCGCCTCCGAGGGGAACGGCGCCGCCTGCCTCGGCGACCCCCTCGCCGCGCTGCTCTGGCTGGCGCGCACGGCACGGGAGTTCGGCGATCCGCTGCGCGCCGGACAGATCGTGCTCTCCGGGGCGCTGGGCCCGCTCGTCCCCGTACCGCCGGGGACGGTCGTCCGGGCCGAACTGACGGGCCTCGGGCCGGTCACCGCGACGTTCTCCCGCGTACACGAGGAAGAAGAAGGATGACGAAGACGAAAGTGGCCGTGATCGGCTCCGGCAACATCGGCACCGACCTGATGATCAAGGTGCTGCGGCTGTCCGAGACCCTGGAGATGGCCGCGCTGGTGGGCATCGACCCGGACTCCGACGGCCTCGCGCGCGCCGCCCGGCTCGGAGTGCCGACGACACACAAGGGCGTGGACGGGCTGATCGGCATGCCGGGCTTCGAGGAGATCGGCATCGTCTTCGACGCCACCTCCGCCAAGGCCCACCTCACCAACGCCGAGAAGCTCGCCCCCTACGGGAAACGCCTCGTCGACCTGACGCCGGCCGCGATCGGGCCGTACGTCGTGCCGACCGTGAACCTCGACGAGCACCTCGGGCTCGGCAACGTCAACATGGTCACCTGCGGCGGGCAGGCGACCATCCCGATCGTCCACGCCGTCGGCAGGGTGACGCCCGTGCCGTACGCGGAGATCGTCGCCTCCATCTCGTCCCGCTCGGCGGGGCCCGGGACGCGGGCCAACATCGACGAGTTCACGGAGACCACGGCGGGCGCGATCGAGAAGGTGGGCGGGGCCGCGCGGGGCAAGGCGATCATCGTGCTGAACCCGGCGGAGCCGCCGCTGATCATGCGGGACACCGTGTACTGCCTGATCGGCGACGCCGACCACGACGCGGTGCGGGCCTCGGTCGAGGAGATGGTGGCCGCCGTCGCCGAGTACGTGCCGGGCTACCGGCTCAAGCAGGAGGTGCAGTTCACGCCGGTCGCCGCCGGAGAACCCGTGCACACGCTGCTGCCGCCCGGCGCCGGGGACGTCACCACGCGGGTCTCGGTGTTCCTCGAAGTGGAGGGCGCCGCCCACTACCTGCCCGCCTACGCGGGCAACCTCGACATCATGACCTCGGCCGCGCTGCGCGTCGCCGAGCGCATCGCCCTGCGGACGACCAGCGAGGTGGGCAAGTGACACGCGGGCTCTACATCCAGGACGTCACCCTGCGGGACGGCATGCACGCCGTACGGCACCGGATCACGCCGGACTTCGTGGCCCGGATCTCCGCGGCCCTCGACGCCGCCGGGGTCGACGCGATCGAGGTCGCCCACGGCGACGGCCTCGCGGGCGGCTCCCTCAACTACGGGCCGGGCAGCAACACGGACTGGGAGTGGATCGAGGCCGCCGCCGACGCCGTCGACCGCGCCGTCCTCACCACCCTGCTCCTCCCCGGCATCGGCACCATCGAGGAACTGAGGCGGGCCAGTGCGCTGGGCGTCCGCTCGGTGCGCATCGCCACCCACTGCACCGAGGCCGACGTGTCCGCCCAGCACATCGCCACCGCCCGCGAACTCGGCATGGACGTCTCCGGGTTCCTGATGATGGCCCACATGGCACCCCCGGAGAAACTCGCGGAGCAGGCCAAGCTGATGGAGTCGTACGGCGCGCACTGCGTGTACGTCACCGACTCCGGCGGCCGTCTGACGATGGACGGCGTCCGCGACCGTATCCGCGCCTATCGGGACGTCCTCGACCCGGAGACCCAGATCGGCATCCACGCCCACGAGAACCTCTCCCTCTCCGTCGCCAACAGCGTCGTCGCCGTCGAGGAGGGCGTGACCCGTGTGGACGCCTCCCTCGCAGGACAGGGCGCCGGCGCGGGCAACTGCCCCATCGAGCCCTTCGTCGCCGTCGCGAACCTCCTCGACTGGAAACACGGCTGCGACCTGCACGCCCTCCAGGACGCCGCCGACGACCTGGTACGGCCCTTGCAGGACCGGCCGGTCCGCGTCGACCGGGAGACCCTCACCCTCGGGTACGCGGGCGCCTACTCCAGCTTCCTGCGGCACGCCGAGACCGCCGCCCGGCAGTACGGGCTCGACGCCCGGACCATCCTGGAGGAGGTCGGCCGGCGGGGACTGGTCGGCGGGCAGGAGGACATGATCGTCGACATCGCCCTCGACCTCACCCGCACCGCCTGACCCTCACGACACCCGCGCCGCGCCCACCCGGGCGCGGCGCTTTTTCCTGCCCCCGCGAAGCCCCGGCGAATAATAGACCGAACGCCCCAATCAATCCGTGCACGACTCTGTCTCCACGGACGAGGCATTGATACGTTGACATCGGCGCCGAACTAGAATTCATTTCAGTTTGAGCAGGAGGCACCGACGCCGATGTCTGCCCTTCGCCTGGAAACGCCCCCCGCAGGGACCCTTCCCCCGTCGATGATGGAGCGGGTCACCCTGATCATGGACCTCTTCGAACGCCCCCAGACCCATCTGACCCTGGAGACGGTCTCCCGCGGCACCCGCCTGCCGCGCTCCACCACCCACCGCATCCTCGACCAGCTCGTCCGCCTCGACTGGCTGCGGCACACCGACGCCGGATACACCCTGGGCGAACGGGCGCTCGGCCTCGGCGGCCGGGAGACCGCGCACAGCGCCCTGCGCGCCGCCGCCGCGCCCCACCTCCTCGACCTCGCCGTGCGGACCCGGATGGTCGTCCACCTCGCCGTGCTCGACGGGCCCGAGATCTACTACCTGGACAAGATCGGCGGCCGGGCCGCCGTCGACATCCCCTCCCGGGTCGGCGGCCGGGCCGTCGCCCACTGCACCGGGCTCGGCAAGGCGATGCTGGCGCTGCTGAGCCCCGAGGAGATCGACGCCCGGTACGCGGCGACGATGGAGTGCCGGACCCGGCGCAGCATCGGCCGCCTCGACCAGCTGCACCGCGAACTCGCCCTGATCCGGCGGCGGGGCGGGCTCGCCGTGGAGCGCGGCGAGTGCTTCCCGCACCTCGGCTGCGTGGGCCTCGCCCTGCGCGGACCCGAGGGCCCGATCGGGGCCGTCTCCGTCGTCGGGGACGGCCGCTCCTCCCTGGAACTCGTCGCACCGCTGGTCGTCGACACGGTCCGCGCCGTCATGGCGGACCTGTTCCAGGCGCCGGCCCCCGGCCTGACCGGCTGACCGAGAGGGCTGAGCAGCGGGCCGGAGAGGAAGGCCGACGCGCGTACGGACCACGCGTCGGCCCGGCCTCACCAGGCCCCCTCATGGGGACCCGGCCTCACCACGCCCCGGCCTCACCAGGCCGTCCAGCCCCCGTCCACCGTCACCGTCGTCCCCGTCACGTAGCGGGCCGCGTCCGACGCGAGGAACACCGCCGCGCCCCCCAGCTCCTCGGGGTCCCCGACCCGCCCCACCGGCGTGCCCCCCACGATGCGCTCCCCCCACTTGCTGTCGAGGAGCCCGGAGGAGAGGTCGGTGCGGAAGTAGCCGGGGGCCAGGGAGTTGACGCGGACCCCCCGGTCGGCCCACTCGACGGCCAGCGCCCGGGTGAGCGCCTCGGTGCCGCCCTTGCTCGCGGCGTACGCGGCGATCCGCTCGAACCCGGTGACCGCGTGCACGGACGACACGTTCACGATCGACCCCGCGCCCTGCGCCAGCATCGCCTTCCCCGCCTCGCGGCAGCAGAAGAACGTGCCCTGGAGGTTGACGTCCAGCACGCGCCGCCAGTCCTCGTCGGTGACGTACTCGCTGCGCGTGAAGTGCGGGCTGATCCCGGCGCAGTTGACGGCCACGTCGAGCCGCCCCAGCTCCCCGGTGATCCGCCCGACCGTCTCCCGCACGGTGTCCGCGTCCGCGACGGACCCCGGCACGACCAGCACGTCACCGCCGGCCTCCGCGCGCAGGCTCTCCAGGTCACGGGCCGTCCGCGCGGTCGCCGCGACGGTCGCTCCCGCCTGCGAGAGCGCGACGGCGATCGCCCGCCCGAGGCCCTTGCCCGCGCCCGTCACCCAGGCGACCTTCCCGTCCAGCCGCAGCGCGCTGTTGACGTCGGCCACGGCTCAGCCCTCCACGGGAAGGTCGCGCAGGGTCCGCTTGAGGACCTTGCCGGACGGCGTACGGGGCAGCTCGTCCACGAAGTCGAAACGCGCCGGCACCTTGAACCCGGCCAGCCGCTCCCGGCAGAACCCGCGCAGCTCCTCCGCGTCCGCCGAGGCACCCGGCCGCACCACGACGAACGCGCGCGGCACCTCGCCCCAGCGCGGATGCGCGAGCCCCACGACCGCCGCCTCCAGCACCCCCGGGTGCTCGTACAGCACCCGCTCCACCTCCGGCGTCGCGATGTTCTCGCCGCCGGAGACGATCATGTCCTTCTTGCGGTCGTCGACGTAGAGGAAGCCGTCCTTGTCGACGTGCCCGATGTCCCCGGTGTGGAACCAGCCGTCGCGCAGCGCCGCCGCCGTCGCCTTCTCGTCGCGCCAGTAGCCCGCGAACACCTTCGGGCCGCGCAGCGTGATCTCGCCCAGCTCCCCGGGCGGCGCCTCCCGGCCGGTGTCGTCGACGATCCGCACGCGCGTGTGCGGCACGGGACGGCCCACCGAACCGAGCTTGGACAGGGCGTGCTCCCGGTCGAGGAACGTGTCGCCGGAGACGGTCTCGGTGAGGCCGTAGGCGTCCGCGAACCAGGCGTTCGGGAACGCCGTCATGATCCGCCGCAGCACCGGCTCCGGGGTCTTCTCGCCGCCGCCGAGGACGAACCGCACTGAGGAGGTGTCGTACGACGCGCGGTCCGGGACCTCCAGGACCGCGTTCACCATCGCCGGGGCCAGCCACACGTTCGTCACCCCGTGGTCCTGGATCGCGCGTAGGGCGCCCGCCGCGTCGAAACGGCGCTGGAGGACGACGCCGCCGCCCGCGTAGAGCGTCGCCAGGGCGGGCATGTCGAGGCCGCCGACGTGGTAGAGCGGGCCGCACACCAGGGTCGTGTCGGCGGCGGTCAGGCCGAAGTGGACGATGTGCGCGAGGTTCTTGGCCTGCACGTTCCCGTGCGTGATCCGCACACCCTTGGGGCGTGAGGTGGTGCCCGAGGTGTACATCAGGCGCTGGAGGTCGTCGGGGGCCGCGTCCACGGTCTCCTCGTGTCCGGCGCCGAGGAGGTCCTCGTAGCCGGTCCAGCCCTCGGCGGTGTCGTCGTCCACGATCACCATGTGGTCCAGGGACGGGGTGCGCCCGGCGAGGCGGTCCACGGGGCGCACGAACTCCGGTTCCGTGACGATCGCCTTCGCCTCGGCGTTGTCCAGGATGTACGCCCACTCCTCCTCGGAGAGGCGGTAGTTGAGCGGCAGGAACACCGCCCCGATCCGGCTCGTCGCGTACAGCAGCTCCAGGAACTCCGGGCGGTTGTACAGCAGCAGCGCGACGACGTCGCCGCGCCCGACGCCCAGGTCGGTGAGACCGGCGGCGAGCCGGCCGACCCGGTCGTGGAGCTCCCGCACCGTCAGGCGGCGGTCGTCCTGGGTCACGGCCACGGCGTCGGGGCGCTGGGCCAGGTGGTAATCGAGGATGCTCGCGAAATTGTGCACGGCTCTCTCTCGGCTCTGCGGCGGGAATGTCCCGACCGGTCGGTTGCCTGCTCCCAAGATTTAGTGTACCTCTTGGTCTATAAAACTTGTCGCCGCACTGTACGACGGCGTGTACACATCGACAACCGTCCCCGCGGCACCCGACGCGGACCGCTCTCCGCAGCAGAGGAGGCCCCCGTGCCACCACGCATCCGCCTCGGCACCGAAGCGGGCGTCGCCACGCTCCGCCTCGACCACCCGCCGATGAACGCCTTCGACACCCTCCAGCGCAAGGAACTCGCCGCCCGGGTCCGCGAACTGGCCGACACCCGGGACGTCCGGGCCGTCGTCCTGTACGGCGGGGAGCGGCTCTTCGCGGCCGGCGCGGACGTCAAGGCGCTGGCCGCCATGGGCCCCGACGAGGTCCGCGGCTGGAACCGCGCCCTCCAGCGCACCTTCGACGAGGTCGCCCGTCTCCCGATGCCGGTCGTCGCCGCGATCACCGGGTACGCCCTCGGCGGCGGCCTCGAACTGGCCCTCACCGCCGACCACCGCATCGTCGCGGACGACGCGGTCCTCGGCCAGCCCGAGGTGCAGCTCGGCATCCTCCCCGGCTCCGGCGGCACCCAGCGCCTGACCCGGCTGATCGGCCCCTCGCGGGCCAAGAACCTCCTGATGACCGGACGCCGGGTGAGCGCCGCCGAGGCGCTGGCCCTGGGCCTCGTCGACGAGGTCGTCCCGGCCCCGGAGGTGTACGACACCGCCGTCGCCTACGCGCGCCGGCTCGCCGAGGGGCCCGCCGCCGCGCTGGAGGCGATCAAGGAGGCCGTGGACCACGGCGCCGACGCCGGCATGGCGGCCGGGCTCGCCCTCGAACGGTCGCTGTTCACAGGGGTGTTCGGGACGGCCGACGCGGCGCACGGCCTGCGGTCCTTCCTGGAGCACGGGCCCGGGAAGGCCCGGTTCGAGTGACGGCGACGACGACCGAGAGGGGTGGGCGGACATGCGGGCACTGAGATGGCACGGCGCGGGCGACCTGCGGCTCGAAGAGGTGGCCGAGCCGCCCGAGCCCGCACCGCACGAGGCCGTGGTGGAGGTGGCCTGGTGCGGGGTGTGCGGCACCGACCTGCACGAGTTCCTCGAAGGGCCGCACATGATCCGCACCGGGCCGCATCCGCTGACCGGGGCGCGTCCGCCGCTGGCCCTCGGGCACGAACTCAGCGGCACCGTCGTCGCGTTGGGCGCCGAGGTGCCCGGGATCGCGGTCGGGGACCGGGTGGCCGCCGACCCCGTGTGGCGGTGCGGGGTCTGCTTCTGGTGCGTGCGCGGCGAGTACCACATCTGTCCCAGGAGCGGGTCCGTGGGCCTCGCCTCACCCGGCGGCTTCGCGGACCGCGTCACCGTGCCGATCGCCGGTCTCACCAGGCTCCCCGACAACGTGAGTGACGAACTCGCCGCCGTCGCCGAGCCGATGGCCGTCGGCCTGCACGCCGTCACCCGTGCCGGGGTCCGCCCCGGAGACAACGTTCTCGTCGTCGGCGGCGGCCCCATCGGCGTCGCCGTCGTCCTCGCCGCGCGACTCGCGGGCGCCGCCGGGCTGTTCGTCAGCGAACCCGTCGCCGCCCGCCGCGAGACACTCCTCGGCATCGGCGTCACGAAGGCGTACGACCCGCGCGAGAGCGACGTACGCCGCGAGGTCTTCCTGCGCACCGGGCGCATCGGGCCCGACGTCGTCATCGACGCGACCGGGATTCCGGCGCTCGCCGCGCAGGCCGTCGCGACCGTGCGCAGGGGCGGGCGGGTCGTGCTCGCGGGCGTCGGGCACGGCAGCGTGGAGATCGACCTCGGCCAACTCGTCTTCTACGAGCGGTCCGTGCTCGGCACGCTCGGCTACAACTTCGACATCCCCCGCGTGATCGGCCTCATGAGCACCGGGCGCCTCGACGCCTCGCCGCTGATCACCGGACGCCTGCCGCTGGCGGACGGCGCCGGGGTCTTCGCCGACCTCGCCGCCGACCGCGCGAAGCACCTCAAGGTGCTGCTGACCCCGAAGGGACTGTGACATGGATTTCGACCTGCCCGAGGAGACCCGGGACCTCCAGGACATGGTCCGGGAGTTCGCGGCCAAGGAGATCACCCCGAACGCCGCCGAGTGGTCCGAGAACGAGCACTTCCCCACCCACGTCTTCACCAAGCTCGGCGAACTCGGCCTCATGGGCATGCTCGTCCCCGAGGAGTACGACGGCGCCGGCTCCGACACCGTCTCCTACGTCGCCGTCATGGAGGAACTCGGCGCCGCCGACCAGTCCGTGGCCTCCTCCTGGAACGCCCACTCGACGATCGCGACCCTCCCGCTCCTCGCCTACGGCACCGAGGAGCAGAAGCGCCGCTGGCTCGCCCCCCTCGCGCGCGGCGAGGCCATCGGCGCGTTCGGCCTGACCGAGCCCGGCGCCGGGTCCGACGCCGCCGGGATCGCCACCACCGCCCGCCGCGCGGACGGGGGCTGGCTGATCAACGGCACGAAGATGTTCATCACCAACGCCGGCACCGACATCAGCCAGGGCGTCACCCTGCTGGCCACCACCGGCAAGGGGGAGGACGGGCGGAAACGGTTCGCCACCTTCTACGTGCCGACCGGGACGCCCGGCTACACCTGCGGGGCCAAACTGCGCAAGCTCGGCTGGCACGCCATGGACACGCGCGAACTCGTCTTCGAGGACTGCTGGATCTCCGACGACCACCTCATCGGGGAGGAGGGCAACGGGCTGCGGCAGTTCCTCTCCGTCCTCGACAAGGGGCGCATCAGCGTCGCCGCGCTCGGGCTCTCCCTCGCCAAGGCGGCTCTGGGGCTCGCCGTCAAACACGCCACGGAACGGCACCAGTTCGGGCGTCCGCTCGCCGACTTCCAGGCCGTCGCGCACAAGATCGCCGACATCGGCACCGAATTCGAGGCCGCGCGCTGGATGGTGTACCGGGCCGCGTGGCTCGCCGACCGGGGGCGGCCGTACAGCACCGAGGCGGCGATGGCCAAGCTGTACGCCTCCGAGGTCGCGAACCGGGCCGCGTCGCAGGCCGTCCAGATCCACGGGGGCTACGGCTATGTGCGGGAGTCGGAGGTGTCGCGGTTCTACGCGGACGCCAAGATCCTGGAGATCGGGGAGGGGACGAACGAGATCCAGCGGGACGTCATCGCGCGGGCGTTGGTGCGGCGGGGGTAGCGGGGCCGGCGGGGCTGGGTTCGACGGGGTGCCGCCAGGGGGACTCGGGGTCGAGGGGGAGGCCGGGGTGGGCGCGTGTGAAGGCCGCCGCCTCCCGCTCGACGTCGGGCAGGACGGCGCCCGGGGTGCCGAAGCCGCGCATCAGGGTCTCGCAGTACTCGCGGGACAGATAGGCGGCGTCCCAGCGGCCCTCGGGCTTCACCCACTGATAGGTGTGGTTGTGGAGGTTCAGGAACTGCAAGGTGGCCACCCGCGGATCGACCGGACGGAAGCCGCCCGCGGCCACCGCCTCCTCGATCAGCCCCCGCACCACGCGCTCGAACTCGGCCCGCTGCCCGAGCAGGGTCGACAGGGCCTCCCCGGTCAGGCTGCGGTAGTCGTGCTCGTAGACCCAGATGTGGTCCAGACGGCGGAAGATGATCGTCAGGAGCGCCTCCGACAGCAGCCGCAGCCGCACCAGGGGACCGGCGTCCAGGGCCGCGATCTCCCGGGCCCGGGTCAGCAGCGGGGTCATCACCCGGCCCTGGATCTCGATCAGCAGGTTCTCCTTGGAGTCGATGTAGTAGTACAGCGCCCCCTTGGCGAGCCCGACCGCCCGGCCCAGGTCGTTCACCGAGGTCGCCGCGTAGCCCTGGCGGGCGAACAGCTCGGCGGCCGTGTCGATGATCTTCTGCCGCCGGACCTCGAACCCCGGCCCGTGCCCCGGTGGTCTGGGCATCGCCACACTCCCCGCCTCGATAGTTTGCTAGACCAGACGGTACATTAAAAGAACGACTCAGGCGGAGCGGTATGTACCGCCCGCGCGAGCATTGCGAGGACGCGCATGACGACCGAGGCACCGCGGCGCACGACGACGGAATTCGCCCTCCGTCCGGACGAACTCCTGGAGATGTACCGCCGGATGCGCCGCATCCGCCGGTTCGAGGAACGGGCCTCCGCGCTCTACAAGGCGACGGAGATCCCCGGCTTCGTCCACCTGTCGATCGGCCAGGAGGCCAGCGCCGTCGGCGCGTGCTGGCCGCTGCGGCCGGGCGACGGCATCACCTCCACCCACCGGGGCCACGGCCACGTCCTGGCCAAGGGCCTCGACACGGCGTCGATGATGGCCGAGCTGATGGGCAAGGAGGCCGGCACCAACCACGGCCGGGGCGGCTCGATGCACATCGCCGACCCGAACCTCGGCATCTACGGCGCCAACGGCATCGTCGGCGCCGGACTCCCCATCGCCGCGGGCGTCGCGACGGCCGCCCGGCTGCGCGGCGCCGGCGACGTCGTCGTGGCGTTCTTCGGGGACGGCGCGGTCGCCCAGGGCATGTTCCACGAGGCGGTCAACCTGGCCGCCGTCTGGGACCTGCCGGTGGTCTTCCTCTGCGAGAACAACCACTACTCCGAGTTCTCGCCCGCCGAGAAACAGCACCGCGCCCCCCTCTCCGCCCGCGCCGCCGGCTACGGCATCGGCTACGAGTACGCCGACGGCAACGACGTCGTCGCCGTCGCCCGGACCGTCTCCGCCGTCGTCGAACGGCTGCGCCGGGGCGAGGGGCCGGTGCTGGTGGAGGCCGAGACCTACCGCTGGCACGGCCACTACGAGGGCGACCCCGAGCGCTACCGCGACGAGTCCGAGGTCGCCGCCGCCAAAAAGCGCGACCCGCTGATCGTCGTCCGCCGCCACCTTGCCGAAGCGGGCGTCCCGGAGACCGCCGTCGCCGCCGTGGACGCCGAGATCGACCGGGAGATCGACGCCGCCGTCGACCGCGCGCGTGCTCTCCCCGACCCCGCCCCCGAGACCCTCCACGACCACGTCACGGCCCCCCGCCCCGCCCTCCCCGAACCGGCCGCGCCCACCGGTGAGGTGTTCCGCACCATGGACGCCGTACGGCTCGCCCTGGAGCACGAACTCACCACCGACCCGGACGTGTTCCTCGCCGGGATCGACGTCGGCGACGGCGGGAACGTCTTCGGGCTCACCCGGGGTCTCGCCCAGGCGTTCCCGGGACGCGTGCGGGACACGCCGATCAGCGAGAGCGCGATCGTCGGGACGGCCGTCGGGGCGGCCATGGCCGGGATGAAACCGGTCGTCGAGATCATGTACATGGACTTCATCGGCGTCTGCCTGGACATGCTCCTCAACCAGGCCGCGAAACTCCGCTTCATGACCGGCGGGCGGGCCTCGATGCCGCTCGTCGTGCGCACCCAGTTCGGCGCCGGGCGTTCCTCCGGCAGCCAGCACTCCCAGAGCCTGGAGGCGCTCCTCGCGCACATCCCCGGGCTCACCGTCGTCATGCCGTCCAACCCGGCCGACACGTACGGGCTGCTGCGCGCCGCGATCCAGGACCCGAACCCCGTGGTGTTCGTCGAGAACCGGCTCCAGTACGGCTTCAAGGGGCCCAGGCCGCCGGCCGACCACCTGGTGCCGCTCGGGAAGGCGAAGGTCGTGCGGGAGGGGATCGACGTCACGCTCGTCTCCTGGTCGCGGATGGTCCAGGACAGCCTGGCCGCCGCCGAACTCCTCGCCGCCGAGGGGATCAGCGTCGAGGTCGTCGACCTGCGGACCATCGCCCCGCTCGACCGGGAGACCGTCCTCGCCTCGCTCGCCAAGACCAACCGGCTCGTCATCGCCCACGAGGCGGTGCGGGACTTCGGGGTCGGCGCGGAGCTGTCCGCGCTCGCCGTGGACGAGGGGTTCTGGCACCTCGACGCGCCCGTCACCCGCGTCGCCGCACCGGCGATGCCGGCCCCCTACGCGCCGGCGCTGGAGAAGCTGTGGCTGCCGTCGCGGGACACCATCGCGGAGACGGTGCGGAGGATCGCGGCGGTGTGAGAGCGCCTCGGCGGCAGCGCCGGTGACGCCGGGCAGCAGAAGAGGGGTGGCCCCGGGGATCAGGTCCCGGGGCCACCCCTCGGTGCGGTCCGGCGCCGGTCCGACCAGGTCGGCAGGACGGGGCGTGGTCCGGCGGCGGACCGGGTCGGCGCGGTCAGACGGTCGCGACCGGGGTGAGCGGACTGCCCTGGGTGCCGGGCAGGTTGAGCGGGGGAGCGGTGAGAAGGAAGCGGCTGCGCCGGTGCTCGCGCAGCCAGGCCGCCAGCGGGCCCAGGTTCCACATCTCGCCCATCGGCACGCCCAGCTTGAACAGGCACAGGTGGTGCAGCGGGAGGAGGGTGTGCGGTCCCTGGGCCTGGGTGACGCCGACGCCCTCGATCGCGTAGTTGTCCGAGGCGATCGCGGAGATCTGCGAGTCCGCGACCCACTTGAGCAGGTCCGGGTCGTCCGCGTCGAGGTAGGCGGCGGTCTGGTGGATCGCGACCGGGTCGGGGTTCTTCTCCCAGGCGAGGACCTGCGTGGCGAACCCGGTGTGGATCAGCAGGATGTCGCCCGGCTCCACGACGACGTCGTCCGCCGTCATGATCTCCTGGAGCTGCTTGTACGTGACGCCCTGGTAGCCGGTGCCCAGGTGGTGCGCGATGTCGATCAGGACGCCCCGGCCCTGCACGCCGTGCTCCGCCATGTGCTCCAGGCCCAGGTGCCGCGCGAAGCTGAGGCTCCCGCTGCCGTCGCCCTTCGCGTCGTCCTGCGGGCCGACGAGGTCGGAGCCGGGACGGAAGCCGTTGTAGTAGACGGGCTCGGCGACGCCGTCGCCGTCCGCGTCGAACTCGGCGCCCTGGTGGGCGAGGGCGTCCCACTGGGTGGAGTACTGGAGCCAGAGAGTGACGACGTCGTCCGACCAGACGTCGATCAGGTCGGGGGAGAAGTGCTCGCTGGCCTTGATGTTGTAGAAGACGTCCTGCTGGTGCTGGAGGTCCTCGGTGGGCCGCAGGATCGGCGGGTAGCGGCGCTGGTTCAGCGCGGTCCCGCCGGGATAGTCGAGCGGCAGGCTCAGGCTGAAGGTGATGCCGTGCTCGACCTCGCGCACCCCCTGGAGGACCTTCTCGGGGGTCAGCAGGTTGATCCGCCCCAGCTCGTCGTCCTCACCGAAGTCGCCCCAGGTCGAGCCCGGCGGCCTCTGCTTCCAACGCTTCGTCATGACAAACGCCTCCTCAGGCGGACCGGTCCCCGTTGACAGCAATCGCAGCCTATTTAGATTGGACCGTCCGGTCAACAAAGTGGGAATCTCTGTATCGGACCTTCAAGTGAGTGCTCATCGAGTAATAGACTGAGTGGTCGAAACCGCTACCTCGTGGAGAGATGATGAGCGAATCCACACAGGCGTGGGTCGCCGCCGGTGTCCGGGCCGTGATCGGCGCGCACACCCAGGCCCAGGACGCCGGACGCACCGACGAGATCGTCGCCCTGTACACCCTCGACGGCACCCTCGAACTGCCCGGCTCGGACCCCGCCCAGGGCCACGACGCCCTGCGCAAGGCGTTCGAGGGCTGGGCGCCGGAGAAGCCCCAGCTGCACCTCGTCGCCAACACCGTCGTCACCCGCGCCTCCGAGGACGAGGCGGGAGCCGTCAGCGACGTCCTCTTCCTCCAGCGCGGCGAGGACGGCTGGGCACCCCAGGTCGTCGGCCACTACGAGGACACCTTCCACCGGGTCGACGGCGCCTGGCTGCTGCACCACCGCAGGACGACGTACCAGGTCTGACCCCCCATCCACCCTGAGGAGCAACGCCACATGACCATCTCCGCCGAAGCCGCCCTCACCGGCGTCCAGACCGCCATCGCCGCCTACACGCAGGCCCTCGACGCCGGCCGCACCGACGAGATACCCCCGCTGTTCACCGAGGACGGCGTCGCCGAGATCACCGGCCAGGGCACCTTCGAGGGCCGCGAGGCCATCGGCAAGGCGTACGGCGCCTTCACCCCGCAGACGCCCCAGCTGCACCTCGTCGGCAACACGATCCTGACCTCCCCGCCCGGCGAGGAGGTCACCGCCCGCAGCAACCTCGTCTTCCTCGCGCGCGGCGAGCAGGGCTGGACGGTCCAGCTCGTCGGCGCGTACGACGACACGCTCGTCCTCCAGGACGGCGCGTGGCTGTTCCGCAAGCGGGTCACGACGTTCGGCTGAGCGACCCGGGAACGCCGTGACGCCCGTACCGCCGCGCGCGGTACGGGCGTTTCCCACGGGCTCCGCGCTCAGCCCTGCGGCTTCGTGAACCCGAACGCGGGGAAGCCGTCCCCGACGGACTCCCGGATCAGCTCCTGGAGCTTGATGCGGCCCGTCGGGTTGAGGAGCTGGCGGATCGGCTTGCCGGGGATGTTGGCGCCGTAGAAGTAGCTGCTGCGCAGGAACGACGACTGGCCCGCGCTGTCGTTGACGAGGTCCGTCCACTCGTCCTCGGCCTCGACGGTGACCTCGACGACGTCGTGCCCGTTCTCGCGCGCGTGGACGAGGAGGTCCATCACGTACTCGACCTGGTCGCCGGAGTAGCGCGGGTTGTTGCCGAGGGCGCCGTGCGGACCGCCCGGGAACCAGAAGTTGGGGAAACCGGCGGTCGTCACGCCCAGGTAGGTCGAGGGGCCCGCCGCCCAGTGCTCCTCCAGGGCGAGCCCGGCACGGCCGCGCACACCGAGTCGGTTGAGGGCTCCGGTGCCGAAGTCGTAGCCGGTCGCCCAGATGACGATGTCGTACTCCTGGTGGCCCGCCGAGGTCTCGATGCCGGTCTCCGTGATCCGGGTGATCGGCGTCTCGTTGAGGTCGACCAGCTCGACCGTCGGCTTGTTGTACGCCTCGTAGTAGCCGGTGCCGAACGGGGGGCGCCGGCCGCCGTAGCCGTGGCCCTTGGGGATCAGCTTCTCGGCGGTCGCCGGGTCCTTCACGATCGAGCGGATCTTGTCCGCGATGAACGCGCACCACTCGTCGTTGACCTCGGTGTTCGTGGTCATGTCGTAGTAGTGCTCGGAGAGCTTGGTGAAGCCGGGGCCGTTCCACTTCTCCTCGAAGAAGTCCTGGCGCTGCCCGGGGGAGTCCTCCAGGCCCGACCGCATGGTGATCTGGTGCAGGAAGCCGCTCGGGGAGGTGTTCAGCGTCTCGCGGATCGACTCGAAGTCCGCCTTGAGGCGGGCCTGTTCCTCGGCGGTGATCGGCCGGTTGTTCAGCGGGGTCAGCCAGTCGGCGACCTTCTGGTAGACGGTCAGATGCGCGACCTGGTCGGCGATCGCGGGCACGATCTGGACGCCGCTGGAGCCGGTGCCGATCTGCGCGACGCGCTTGCCCGTGAAGTCCACCGGCGTCTTCGGCCAGCGGCCCGTGTGGTGCTGCTCGCCCCGGAAGGTGTCGTGGCCCTCGATCTCGGGGACGAACGGCACGGACAGGATGCCGGTCGCGGCGACGACGTGCCGGGCGCGGTGCTCGGTGCCGTCCTGGGCGGTCACGGTCCAGGTGCCGGAGGGCTCGTCCCACACGGCCGAGACGACCTTCGCGCCGAACACGATGTGCTCGCGCAGGCCGAAGCGGTCCACGACGTGGTTGAAGTACCGCTCGATCTCGGGCTGCCCGGCGAAGTGCTCGGACCACTCCCACTCCTCCCACAGCTCCTTGGAGAAGAGGTAGCCGTAGGTGTAGCTCTCGGAGTCGAAGCGGGCCTCGGGGTAGCGGTTCCAGAACCAGGTGCCGCCGACGCCGTCCCCCGCCTCCAGCAGCCGCACCGAGAACCCGGCCTCCCGGGCCTGGTGGAGCTGGTAGATGCCGGTGACCCCGGCGCCGATGACCAGTACGTCGACGATGCCCTGGTCCGCGCGGCTCTGCTTGGCCGTGTCGCTCATGGTGCTCTCCCGCTGAGCCTTGATTGATATGTCGACCGGTCGATCGAATATTGAGGGCGAGGGTAGAGGAGTGTGGCGAAACGTTCAACGGATGTGAAACTCGCCCTGGAGATTGATTGTACCGACCGCCTGGTCTAACTTTCATCCCAGAGACGCGAGGACGCTGTCAGGAGTCAGTCATGAGCGACGAAGACGTCGAGAAAACCACCGATCTGCGGGCCGCCGGCTGGAAGGCCATGCGCGCCGCACTGCCGGGAGTCTTCCCCGAAGGTGACCTGGACCTGAGGGACGGCCGCCTCGGCGAGGACCTCGTCGACATCGGTCTCACCAGCGTCTGGGGCGCCCTGTGGGGCCGCGAAGGACTCGCCCCGCGCGACCGGAGCCTCGTCACCCTCGGCATCCTCATCGCCCTCGGGGCGGAGACCGAGCTGAAGACCCACGTCAGGATCGCCCTGACCAACGGGCTCACCGAGGACGAGATCGCCGAGGTGATCTACCACTCCAGCGGCTACACCGGCTTCCCCAGGGCCGTCGCCGCCCGCACCGCCGCCCGAGAGGCACTGGAGGGCTGAGAACAGCCCCCGCAGCCGGAGCCTCGGGCGCCGGCTCCCCACGAGCACAACGAGGAGCACACCATGTCACTTCAGGGAAAGGTCGCCGTCGTCACCGGCGGGGCCCGGGGGATCGGCGCCGGCATCGCGAGAGTCCTCGCGGCCAAGGGCGCGGCCGTCGCCGTCTGGGACCTCAACACCGAGGGCGCCGAGAAGACCGCCGCGGAGATCAATGAGGCCGGCGGGAAGGCGATCGCCGTGGGCGGGGACGCCGCCGACGCCGTCGAGATCGCCGCCGCCGCGGCCCGCACCCGGGGCGAGCTCGGGCCCGTCACCATCCTGGTCAACAACGCGGGCACCACCGCCTACCAGCCGTTCACCGACATCACCGAGGACGCCTGGGACCGCATGATCGGCATCAACCTCAAGGGACCCTTCCTCGTCACCAAGGAACTCATCCCCGACATGCTCGCCGCCGGCTGGGGCCGGATCGTCAACATCTCCTCCTCGTCCGCGCAGACCGGCGCCCCCTCCATGGCCCACTACGCCTCCTCCAAGGGCGGCGTCATCGGCCTGACCCGCGCGCTCGCCGTCGAATACATCGAGAAGGGCATCACGGTCAACCACGTCCCGCCCGGCTTCATCGACACCCCCCTCGTCCGCCAGGGCCCCATCGACGTCGAGGCCGCCGCCGCCATGATGCCGATGAAACGCGCCGGCACCCCCGAGGACGTCGCCCACGCCGTCGCCTACCTCGCCTCCGAGGAGGCGAGCTACGTCACCGGCCAGACGCTGAGCACGAACGGCGGGCGCTACCTCGTATGAGCACCGACCACGTCCTGGTCGTCGGCGCCTCGGCGGCCGGACTCACCACCGTGGAGAGCCTGCGCCGCAAGGGACACACGGGACCGATCACCGTCCTCGGCGACGAACCGCACGCCCCCTACGACCGGCCCCCGCTCTCCAAACAGGTCCTCTCCGGGGCCTGGGAACCGCAGCGGGCGGCCCTGCGCCCCGCCGAGGCGCTCGCCGCCCTCGACGCCGAGTTCCTGCTCGGGGACCCGGCCGTCGGGCTCGACCCCGGCGCCCGGACCGTGCGCACCGGGTCCGGCAGGGAACTGCGCGCCGACGCCGTCGTCCTCGCCACCGGCGTACGCGTGCGGCGGCTTCCCGGGCAGGAGGGGATCGCCGGGGTGCACACGCTGCGCACCCTCGACGACGCGCTCGCGCTGCGGGCCGAACTGCGGCCCCACGTACGGCTGATCGTCGTCGGGGAAGGCGTCCTCGGCTCCGAGATCGCCGCGACCGCGCGCACCCTCGGACTGGACGTCACCCTCGTCGGGCCGCTGCCCGCGCCGATGGCGCTCCAGGTCGGCCCGCTGGTCTCGGCCGCGCTCGCCGGCCTGCACACCGGACACGGCGTCAAGCTGCGCCTCGGCGTCGGCGTCGCCGGGCTCACCGCGCACGACGACCGCGTCACCGGGGTCCGGCTCGCCACCGGCGAGGTCCTCCCCGCCGACGTCGTGGTCGTCTCCATCGGCGCCCTGCCCGCGACGGCATGGCTCGACGGCAGCGGCCTCACCCTCGACAACGGCGTCGTCTGCGACTCCCGCTGCCGCGCCGCCGACGGGGTGTACGCCGTCGGCGACGTCGCCCGCTGGCACCACGAGCACCTCGGGCACGCCGTCCGCCTGGAGAACCGCACCAACGCCACCGAGCAGGCCATGGCCGTCGCCGCGAACATCCTCGGCGACGACAGGCCGTACACACCGGTCCCGTACTTCTGGACCGACCAGTACGACGCCAAGCTCCAGGTCCACGGCTTCGTGCCGCCCGACGCCGAGACCGAGGTCGTCGAGGGCGACCGGGCGGCGGGCCGGTTCGTCGTCCGCTACCGCAGCGAGGGCCGGACCACCGGAGTCCTCGGCTGGAACATGCCCAAGCAGGCCCGCCTGCGCCGCCAGGAGATCGTGGACGGCCTCGGCTCTCCCGCCCCCGTCCACTGAACCACCAGGAGAGACCGTCATGAAGGTTGTCGTCGACGAGGACAAGTGTGTCGCCGCCGGACAGTGCGTGGCCGCCGCCATGGACGTGTTCGACCAGCGGGAGGACGACGGCATCGTCGTCCTGCTCGACGCGAACCCGGGCCCGGAGCTGGCCGACGACGTGCGCAACGCCGCCGCCGTCTGCCCCGCCCTCGCGATCCGCATCGAGGAATAGCCCCCGCCCGTCTCCCTCCCCCCTCTCCCCGCCGCTGGAGGAAACCCCCATGACCCAGGCAGAGCAGCTGTACCACTACCAGGACGACCGCGACGCGAAGTGTCCCTTCGCGCCACCGCCCGGACTGCGCGCCCTCAACGACAAGGCCCCCGTCACCAAGGCCCGCATCTGGGACGGCAGCACCCCCTGGCTCGTCACCGGCCACGCCGCGCAGCGCGCCATCCTCTCCGACCCGCGCGTCAGCTCCGACGACAAACAGCCCGGATTCCCCTACCCGAACCGGGCGATGGCCGAGAGCGCGCACCACCACCCGCTCACCATCTTCAACGCGGACGGCGCCGACCACACCCGTATCCGCCGCATGATGACCCGCCCCTTCACCCGGCCCCGGATGGAGGCGCTGCGCCCCCAGATCCAGCGGTTCACGGACGAACTCATCGACGAGATGCTGGCCGGCCCCAAGCCCGTCGACCTCGTCACCGCGCTCTCCCTGCCGCTGCCGTCGCTGATGATCTGCGCCCTGCTCGGCGTCCCCTACGACGACCACGCCTTCTTCCAGGAGCACGCCTCCTTCGCGACCCGCAGCGACAAGACCGCCGAGGAACAGCAGAACGCCAACCAGGCGCTCGGCGGCTACCTCGCGGGACTGCTCCAGAAGAAGATGGAGGAACCCGCCGAGGACGTCCTCTCCGACTTCGCCGTGCGCATCAACGACGGCGACCTCACGCTCCCCGAGGCGACGCTCCTCTCCATGATCCTGCTGATCGCCGGCCACGAGACCAGCGCCAACATGATCACCCTCGCCACCGGTCTGCTCCTCGACAACCCCGAGGAGATGGAGCGGCTGCGCGGCATGGAGGACAGCCGGGACGCGGCCGGCGCGGTCGAGGAGATCCTGCGCTACCTCACCGTCGCCACCTTCGGGCAGCGCCGCATCGCCGCCGAGGACTTCGAGTTCGAGGGCGTCCAGATCAAGGCCGGGGACGGCATCGTCGTCCCGCTGCCCGCCGGGAACTGGGACCCCGACGCGTTCCCCGAGCCCGAGAAGCTCGACCTCACCCGCAAGGCGAACCACCACCACGCCTTCGGCTGGGGCATCCACCAGTGCCTCGGCCAGCAGCTCGCGCGCATCGAGCTCCAGGTTGTCTACAGCACCCTCTACCGGCGTGTCCCCACGCTGCGCCTCGCCGTCGGCCGCGACGAACTCGCGTTCCGGCCGGCCGACGCGCTCGCCTTCGGCATCGGTGAGCTGCCGGTCACCTGGTAGCCCGCCGAAGGGGCGCCCACCGCAGCGGGCGCCCCTCTTCCGCATCCGCATCCGCAGTGCAACAGGAGTCAGGCATGAGTCAGTTCAGCTTCGAGGGACGCGTCGCGGTCGTCACCGGCGCGGGCCGGGGGATCGGCCGGGCACACGCCCTGCTCCTCGCGGAGCGCGGGGCGAAGGTCGTCGTCAACGACCTCGGCGGCTCGATGGAGGGCGACGGCTCCGACACCGGGCCCGCGCAGCAGGTCGTCGACGAGATCACCGGGGCGGGCGGCACCGCCGTCGCCGACACCCACGACGTGTCGACCCCGGAGGGCGGCGAGGCCATCGTCGCCGCCGCGCTGGAGCACTTCGGGCGCATCGACGTCCTCGTCAACAACGCGGGCATCATCCGGTACGCCGGGCTGCCCGGCATCGACGCGGAGAACCTGGAACGGCATCTCTCCGTCCACCTCATGGGCTCCTTCCACACGCTGCGCGCGGCCTGGCCGCACTTCGTGGAGCAGGGGTACGGGCGCGTCGTCCTCACCACCTCCAGCGGGATGCTCGGCCTCGACAACAACCTCGCCTACGCCGCCGCCAAGGCGGGCACGGTCGGCATGGCCCGCAGCGCGAAGCTCGCCGGGGAGCCGCACGACATCAAGGTCAACCTGATCGCGCCGGCCGCGATGACCCGGATGGGCGGCGGTTCCGGCGAGGAGGACCCGGCGATGCCGTCGGCGGCCGTGGCCCCGATGGTGGCCTTCCTCGCGCACGAGAACTGTCCGGTCAGCGGGGAGATCTACACGGCCGGGGCGGGGCGGTTCGCGCGGCTGTTCATCGGGTCGACCGAGGGCTACCTGCACGAGGGGGACGCACCCACGGTCGAGGACGTCGCGGCCAACTGGGACGCCGTCGGCGACGAGAAGGGCTACTACGTGCCGGCCGACCTGATGGCGTGGTCGGGGAACTTCCTCAAGCACCGGCTCGGGCCGGGCGCGGGGCAGTAGCGGGGGGGCGACGGGGGTACGACGGAGCCGGCGGCCGGGATCTCCCGGCCGCCGGCTCCGTCGCGTCGCGCCCTACGCGGGCTCGGTGTGCCGCACCGCCTTGGGGATCAGCGAGACGAGGACCGCGCCGAGCGCGCAGCAGCCGACGACCAGCCACAGGCCGTTCGTGAACCCCTTGTCCAGGTAGAACTGCGTCCCCTTGAGGACCGTCCCGTGCTGGGCCATCACCACGAACGCCAGCTGGGAGACGACGATCTGCGCGACCCCCTGGCCGAGGGTCTGGGCGCCGTTCGCGAGGGCCTGCTCCTCGGGGGAGACCGCCTCGATGATCATGATGGGGACGATCGCGGCGACCATCCCGGTGCCGACGCCCGCGATGAGCCCCATCTCGATGATCTGCGCGGCGCTGTGGTGCAGTTGCGTCCCGATGCCGTACCCGAGCACGGTCAGCGCGGACCCGGTGCCGAGCAGCACCCGGGTGTCGACGCGGCGCGCCAGCCAGCCCGTGCCGACGGCGGCCAGCAGGATCGCGGCGCTGATCGGGCTCGTCACGATCGCGTTGTGCGTACCGGACCAGCCGAGCCCGTCCGAGACGTGCGGGATGGCCGGCATGAGCACCAGGAGCTGGACGACGATCCCGACCGCGCTCAGCGACCCGGCCGCCACCGACGTCGCGAGCAGCACCGTCCACACCGGACGCCGCTTCGTCATCGACGGCGGGAACAGCGGCTCCGCGACACGCCGTTCGACGAACACGAAGACGAGGAGCACGACGGCGGCCCCGGCGACGTAGGTGAGGAACTTCCCGCTGGACCAGCCCCAGTGGGAACCCTGGCCGACGGCGTAGACGAGCGCGGTGATGCCGCCGCCGAGCAGGAGCCCGCCGAGCCAGTCCATCCGGCCGCCGGGCGTGCGCACCGCGCTCTCCGGCACGAACAGGGTGACCAGGACGAAGCTCACCGCGGTGCTGATCGCCATGAACCACAGGACACCGCGGAAACCGTGGTCGTCCAGGAGCCAGCCGGACAGGAACGGCCCGCCGAAGGCGACCAGCCCGATGCCGCCGGCCAGGATCGCGCTCGCGAGGCCGACCCAGCGGCGCGGGAAGATGTCGCGGGTGATGGCGTAGGCGAGCGGCGCGGTGGCCGCGTACACCCCCGCGATGCCGCGTCCGATCAGCAGCGTGCGGTAGTCGGTGGCGAGCGCGGCGACGAGGTCGCCCACGAAACCGAGGCCGGTCGCCACGAGCAGGACCTTCTTCTTGCCGAACAGTGCCGCGGCCTTCACCGCGAACGGCAGGAAGAACGTCCCGGTGAGCAGCGTCATCAGGGTGAACCAGGCGATCTCGGTGGTGCGGAAGTGGATCGCCACCTCGGCCTGCGCGACGCCGGACAGCGCGGCGACGAGCGAGACGAGCTGGACGGTCCACACGAGCGCGACCACCGCGAGGACGTTGCGCGCGGTCGAGGCGGATCTCTCGGGGACGGGGGGCGGTGCGGTCTGCGTGTCGGACATGACGGCCTTCCGGAGGGGAGCGGGGAAAGAGGCCGGTACGGGGAAGCCCGTGAGGAGGGCGGTCCGTGAGGCTGCCCGGTAAAATAGACCTGCCGTTCGGTACAATCAATGATTCGCGCACACCCGACCCCGCCGCCCCGGCTGACCTGCCCTTTCGGTGCCGGAACTTGACCATCGCCGTCCCGTTCAGCGGGATTCCGGACGGTACTCTCGACCGGCACGACAGGCGATCACGTCCGGAGGGCCCCATGACGAGGATCATCGACACCGCCGGCGGGAAGGTGCGCGGCGTCGAGACCGGCGACGGCGTCCTGTCCTGGCGCGGCATCCCCTACGCCGCCCCGCCGGTCGGCCCCGCCCGCTGGCGCCCGCCCCGGCCCGCCGACGCCTGGAGCGGCGTACGCGACGGAGCGCGGCCCGGCAGCTCCGCGATCCAGCCGCCGCCCCTGATACCGGGCGACACCGCGCCCCTCCCGAACGCGGAGGACTGCCTGTACCTCAACGTCACGGCCCCCGCCGACGCCGAGCGCGCCCCCGTCCTCGTCTGGCTGCACGGCGGCGGCTATCACGTGGGGCACGGGCAGGACATGGCCGGCGACGGCGCCGGCTTCGCCCGGGACTTCGGGACCGTCGTCGTCAGCCTCAACTACCGGCTCGGCGCGCTCGGTTTCCTCTCCCTGCCGGACGAGGACCACACCGGCGCGCACGGCACGCACGACCAGATCGCCGCCCTGCGCTGGGTGCACGCCAACATCGAGGCGTTCGGCGGCGACCCCGGCCGGGTCACCGTCTACGGGGTGTCGGCCGGCGCCAAGTCCGTCTCCAACCTGATCGCCTCCCCGCTCACCCGGGGCCTCGTGCACGCCGCCGCGACCAGCAGCGGCGGCGACCACGTCGCGAGCCCGGAGCAGAGCCGGGCCCTCGCCGCGCGCTTCCTGAAGGAACTCGGCGCGCGCGATCCCCGGGACGCGCCCGCCGACGCCGTCCTCGCCGCCCAGAACGCCGTCGCCCAGGGCATCGAGGCCACCTGGGTGTGGCGCCCGGCGATCGACGGGCTCGCCATCCCGCGCCGCCCCACCGACGCGATCGCCGCCGGGGCCGCCGCGGGCATCCGGCTCCTCGCCCAGCACTGCGTCAGCGAGTGCCTCCTCTTCGAACTGGGCGCACCCGGCTCCGCCGCCCGCGCGGTCCAGGTCCTGGAGGACGCCTTCGGCCCCGCGGCCCGGGACGAGATCCTCGCCGCCTATCCCCCCGGCGATCCACAGGCCGACCTCATGACCGACGAGCGCTACGCCGTCCCCACCACCCGCCTCGCCGACGCCCAGAGCGCCCACGCACCCGTCTGGCGCTCCCGGTACGACGGGCCCCTCGCGGTGTACGGGGGCCTGCCCGCGATCCACGGCTCCGACGCGCCGGGTGTCTGGAGCGGTGGGGAGGGGGCGGCCGGCGATCTCCATGCCGCCTGGGGTGCGTTCGTCACCACCGGGACGCCCGGATGGACGCCGTACACAGTGCCCGAACGGTCCACGATGCTGTTCACCGCTGACGGGCCGCGTTCGGAGAACGATCCTGACGCGGGGCGCCGGCGGGTGTGGGAGGGGCGGGAGTGGCAGGCGGGGACTTGGTACGAGGTCGGAGAGGGGTTCTGAGGGGAGGGAGCGGGGCGAGGTCGGGGGCTGGGCCTGGGGCGAGGAGAATCAGGTAGGGGCCGGCTCTAGCGGGCGGGCGGGGTGACCAGGTTCTCCAGGCCCAGGTCGCCGGGGTGGCCGTGGACCGTGTAGCGGGGGGCCGCCGCGCCCCAGTCGCGGTAGCCCGCGATCCATGCGGCGATCGCGTCGGCGTAACGCGCGAGTTCGGGGCCGCCGCCCACCGTCCGCGCGAGCCGGGGCAGTTCCGAGCGCAGCTCCAGGAACGACGCGGCGGCGAGCCGTACCGTCTCCCGGACCTGACGCAGCGCCTCCTCCTCGGACCGGCCCTGGTGGCGCATCAGGCCCAGCACCAGGTTGGGGTGACCGCCCGCCCGGTCCTTCTCGAAGGAGTGCACCTCGTTCATCGCGACGATCGCGTCGCAGGCCGCCACCCGCATCCCCTCGACCTGACTGGAGCACCAGGCCAGCGGCGGGACCTCGAACCGCCCCACCCGCTCCGCCGCCGCCAGCAGCGGACGGACCCCGATCGTCCGGCGCCGCGCCCGCAGGTGGACGTGCGGCTGAGGCATCAGACCGTGCACCCGGTCGGCCACCTTCACGGGCCAGCCGGCGAGATAGTCCACCCAGTCGTGGACCGTCCGGCGGCGCCACTGCGGCGACATCCCCGCGCTCATCCGCCCCCAGCAGTCCATGAACGCGGCCACGACCGGCGCCGACCCCTTTGCCCCGGACGCCCCCGACCTCAACAGGTCCACCAGCTCCCCGCACACGGCCAGCGCGTCGTCCATACGGCCGTCTTGCGCGTCGAACTGGTCGTCGAAGAGGAAGAACCAGCCCAGCAGGTCGAAACAGAGGTCGAGATCCTCCCCGGCCGCCTCCGGGAACCCGTACGCGGCACTGTCGGCGACGCGCGAGAACGCGTAACGGCGCAGCGCCTCCTCGCCGCGCACCAGCCCCGAGTCCCGCACCCACTCCAGGTTCCGCAGCCGGGCCCGCTCCAGTCCGGGGCTGACCCGGCCCTGCACGGGCACCTCGAACTCGACGTCCTGCGGCATGCGCACTCCTGAGACGGCCGGTCACCTCGACGGGTCCACTCTCGTCACAGGCGAACCACCGGCGACAGAGCGGACGGGAGCGTTCCGGTGCACCGAAGTGCGCCCCACACACCTCTCGAGGTGCGGGGCGTCGTCGGGACACGAGATCCGAGGGGGCCTGCATCGTGCTCACGGAGGCTTCGGTGGCGGACAGCGGTCCGTCCCGGCCGTTCACCCAGAGTTCGCCCCGGCGTAGGAAGTTGGTCCGTCCGCGACCTCGTCGCGTTGTGGATCAGCGGCTTACCATGCGCTTACCTGAGCGGCACATGGGGGAGGCGCGCTTGTCCGGTGGTATGCGTGAAAGTCTTGCGGGGGCGGGGGGACCGCCGTCCGGGGAACTGCCGTCCGGGGTGCGGCTGTACCGGCTCGGCGCGGACGGCGGGGTGGTGCTCGCCGACCGCGACGGCGTCCGTGAACTCGGCCCGGACAAGGACCTGTTGAGGTTCATCGACGACGGACAGTTCGCCCACTACCTCGTCGGCGACGCGAAGACGTCACCCGAACGCCCCTCCAACGCCACCGTCAAACTCGGCATCGTCGGCCCGCGCAGCGCCTTCACCCCGCACGCCCACGGCGGCGAGCACTACGTACTCAGCCTCGGCTACGCCTCCTGCGGCCTGTACGACGAACAACGCGGCCGGGTCACCGAAGTCCCCCTCGCACCAGGCGAGTTGATCCGCATCCCGGAGATGATGCCGCACTCCTTCGCCAACCGGAGCGCCGACCCGCTGACCATCCTCGCCGCGAACACCGGCTACGGCATCGACCACGAGGACTACGCGATCACCGCCGACGAGGCCGAACGCCGGGGCAGCGAGGGGTTCGGCCGACTCGCCGCCGCCCTGCGGGACATCGAACGCCACCAGGGCCTCCACGGCGTCGGCGCCACCACCGCCCGCGAACGCCTCGCCGCACGGCTGCGGCGGATCGCGCGGGGGCTGGAGAGCCGGCCGGGGCGGGGACCGGAGAGCCGTCCCGGGCGTGGAGCGGAGAGCCGGCCATGATCTGCCCGCACTGCGCACAGAGCCTCCTGCAGAAGGAGCGCCCCGACCGAAGGTGCAGCATCTGCGGACGCCGGTTCGCCTTCGACCCCAAGACGAACCCCCTGCGCCTCAACGACCTCAGGGTCCGCCGGATCGCCGACCGCCTCACGCAGAACGGTCAACTCCCCTGCACCACCGGCCAGTTGTGGTACGCCCTGTCACGCCGGACGCTGCGGCAACCGGGGGTCGATCTGGACTGGGCGTTCATCCTGCTCCTCGCCGGAGCAGCCGCCGGAGGGATCGGGCTCGCCGCCGGGGTGGGTTTCGCCCAGTTCATCGGACTCCTCGTGCTCCTGGTCGGCGCCGGATTCGTCGCGGCGCACCTCATGGGAGTGCGCCGGGGGCGGCCCAAGGTCGGACGGCAGGCGTTCCGTACCGACACGATGGCCGTCTGGCGGGACGTCTACCACCAGCTGCCGCCCGGTGTCCTCGACGACAGCCGCTACCCGCAGCCGGGGGAGGCGTCGGCCGACGCACCCGTCGTGATCTGCCCCGACCGGTCCATCGGCGTCTTCCTCCACAAGGCGGGCGTCGACGTCTTCGCCGACTGGTCGGGGCTGCCCGGCCGCGGACCCGTACTGGTCCTCCACGACGCCGACCCGGACGGGCTGCTGTTCGTCGACCGGGTCCGCGCCGCCGTCCCCGGGCGGGCCGTCGTCGACATCGGAGTGCCGGTGGACGCCGTGTTCGGGGTGACGAAAGCCGTACCTGTACGGGGGGACCGGCCGGGGCGTCATGTGATCGAGTCGCTCGCCGCGGGCGGGGAGTTGACCCCGGAGCAGCTCAAGTGGCTCGGGAAGGGGTGGGGGTTCCCGCTCGTCGGGGTGCCGCCCGCCAAGCTGCTCGCCGTCGTGAGGGGAGCCGTTGAGGACGCCGAGGCGCGGCGAGGGGCCGCTGCCGTCGGGTTCCTCACCTGGCCCGAGGAGAGGGGAGGGCGGTCCGCGTGATCTGCCCCCACTGCCAGGCGTCCCTCCTGCGCAAGGAACGCACGGGGAACGTGTGCGCCAGATGCTCGCACTCCTTCGCCCTCGACCCCAAGCTGCACGGCCGGGGCATGCACGACACCCGGATACGGCGCATCGCCGAACGCGCCACCGGCTCCGGCCGCCGCAAGGTCACCGTCACCCAGCTCGGGTACCTCGCCCGCACCGCCAACCGGACCTGGCCCGGCGGGCCCGCGAGCGGACGGCGACGCTGGATCGGCTGCTCCGTCGGGCTCCTCCTGTCCTTCGGACTCGTCCCCCTCGGCGTCGTCGCCTCGCGCCTGTCCGCCGGGGGGCTGGTCTGGTGGGCCGGGGTGGGGCTCGTGGTCCTCGGGTACGTCGTCGCGCGCGGCAAGCCGTACCGGCCCGCGTATCCGGCGGGCTCCCTGCTGGCGCCCTCGCCCGCGCACTTCCGGTCGCTGATGAGCGGCGACTGGGTACGGACCTACGGTGGACTGCCGCCCGGGATCGTCGACGACACGACGTACCGGGAACGGCTGCGCCGGCAGTCCGGGCGGGTCGAACTCCTCTGCCCCGACCAGGCCGTTCGCGTCTTCCTCACGGTCAACGGCATGCCGGGCCGCCTCGGCTTCCGCCTCGTCGCCGAGGCGGGCGCGTTGTCCGGGCGGGTGCCGGTGGTGGTGCTGCACGACGCGGGGGCGAAGGGGCTGCGGCTGGTCGCCGAGGTACGGGAGCGGTGGCCCGGGCAGATGGTGGTGGACGCGGGGGTGCCGGTGGGGGCTGTGGTGGGGAATCGGCGGGCGGTGGTGCTGCATGGTCCGGTGGACGAGTGGTTCAGCCAGTTGGCCGACGGGCTTGGGGCGGGTGCGGACGCGGGCGTGGGGGCTAGAGATGGGGCGGGAGCGGGAGTGGGGGCGAAGGCGGGAGTGGATGAGAGGCTGAGCCACTCGACCACCGGTCCACTCACGGAACAGGCCGAGAGGCTCAGCCACTCATCCATCGGACCACACGCCGAGGAGGCCCAGAGGCTCAGCCACTCGACCACCGCCGGCCCACCCGCCGAAGTGGCCGAGAGGCCGGACCACTCCGCCACCGCCCTCCCCGACTGGCTCAGCCACTTGACCACCGAACAGGTCCGCTGGCTCGGCCAAGGCTGGTACAGCCCCGTCGCCGCCGCGCCGCCGGCCCTCGTGGAGTCGGCCGTCGAACGCGCCGTGCGGCGAGCCCGACTCGTACCGCTCGGGTTCATGAGCTGGCCGACCTCCGAGAAAGACGGGAACTGACATGCCGAGGCCCCTCCTGCGCCGGGCGATCACCGAGGCCGCGCGCCGGGCCGCCACCCCCGGGAACCTGCGCTTCACCGAACGGCAGTTGTACTACGAGACGTGCCGCGTCCTGCGCCCCCGCCCGGCCGCCCTGCGCCGCGTCCCGTACAGCCCGCCCCCACCCCTGCGCCTGCCCCGCTTCACCGAGGCCCTCCACGGCCTGGACCTCCCCGGACTCCTCCCCGCCGCCACCCCCGCCCCCACGACCGGCGGCCCGACGAGCGAACCCGACCTGTACGACTACGGCGTACCCCGCCTCCTCGTCTGCCAGGACCGCGAGATCGCCGGCATGCTGCTCGCCAACCACGTCCACCTGGAAGCGGCCTGCCCCATCCTCACCGCACAGGACGACCTCCCCCTGGACCCCCGCCTCATCGGAGCCCTGGCACGCGCCGAGGGCGCCACCGTGCACGTCCTGCACGACGCGAGCCCCACCGGCATCACCCTCCCCGCGAAGGTCCGCGACGCACTCGGCCCGGTACCCGGCGTCAGGGTGGTGTCGCTGGGGATCGTGCCCCGGCACGCACAGACCCTGCACCTCGTCTCCGGCCGCAGGCCCGGCCGCGTACCGCCGATCGGCCCGCTGCCGCACGGCCTCAAGGCGGCCGAGGTGGACTGGCTGGCGCGCGGCCGGTTCGCGGAGGTCGCCGCCGTCCCACCGGCCCGGCTCGTGCGGGCGGTGCTGCGGCTGACCCGGGGCCCCCGCCCCGCCCGCGCCTCCGTCTGGAGCGAGCTGCGCGACCTGCGCACCGCCGGGTTCATGACCTGGCCCGATGCCTGACCCGACCCCGAACCGAGGACCGAGGACCGACACGCATGATCCGGCCACACGAAACCGGCTACACCGACGAGTTGCTCGCCGACGGCACCGTCCACCGCACCTACGAGGACGGCGGCCAGGAGTGGCGCCGCCGATGGCCGGACGGCGTGGTGCGGTGGCGCGACGAGCGGGGCGGCACCGGCACCGACGAACTGCTCGGCGGGGGGATCGTCAAGCGGGTCCTCGCCGACGGGACGGTCACCTACGGGCGGGAGATCGGCTACGGCCGCACGCTGTGGGGGAGGGGCGAGCGGCTCACCGTCAACCGGACGTCGTTCGGCGGGCGGATGGGCGCGGTGCTCGCCGGGATCGGCATCGCGAGCCTCGCCGTGACGGCCGCGCACCTCCCGCCGCTGTCGCTGACGCCGGAGGAGGAAGAGCAGCTCCGGCAGCAGGCGCAGAGTTCGAGCTCCGGCGGTGACGGCGGTGGCGGGGACGCCGGGTGGGACGGCGGTGACTGGGGGGACGACGACGGCGGGTGGAGCGACGACGACTTCGGGTGACACGCCCCGGCAGCGGCCGTCCACCGCACGCCTCGTACACGGCGAAGCCGTACCCCCTGGACCCCTGGAAAGGACCCACTCCCGATGGCGCGTTTCTGCGTCTGCGCGGCACCCGGCGCCGCGCACCTCACCGCGATGGGCGTCACCCCTCTCGCCCCGGGACTCGGCCTCGTACCGGGCGAACCCGGTCACGCGGACGGCCCGTTCGAGGCCGGCGGGCTGCGGGCCGTCGGTGAGGTCACCCTCCACAACCGCCCCGAACTCCGCGCCGCCCTGGCCGCCGACGGCGCCCCCACCGCGCCGGACGTCCCCGACGGCGAACTCCTCCTGCGCTGCTGGAGCCGCCTGGGCGCCCGGGGTGTCGCGCTCGCCGAGGGCATGTTCGCGCTGGCGGTGCTCGACGGGGACGACGTCGTCCTGATCCGTGACCACGTCGGCGCCCGCACCCTCTTCTACGCCCGCGCCGCCGGGACCTGGGCCGCCGCGACCTCGCTGCGCGCGCTGCGCCGCTGGCCCGCGCTCGGCACACGCGTGAACCTCTCCGCCGTCCGCTCCTTCCTCACCTTCGCCTACCTGCCGGGCGACGAGACGCTCCTGGAGGGCGTGCGGGAGGTGCTGCCGGGGCGGGTGCTGCGGCTCGCGGCCGACGGGAGCACGACGGAGACGGTGTTCTGGGAGCCGCGCGAGCGGATCGACGCCGCCGCCGACTCCGCCCCCGTCCTGACGCTGCGCACGCTCCTGGAGGAGGCCACCGCGCGGCGGCTCCCCGAGGCCGAGGCCGTCGCCGTCCTGCTCTCCGGCGGCGTCGACAGCTCCCTGGTCACCGCGCTCGCCGCGAAACTGCACGGCCACCCCGTGCACACCTACTCGATCAGCTTCGGCGACGAACTCCCCAACGAACTCGGCTACTCCGGGCTCGTCGCCGCCCACTGCCAGACCCGCCACCGGGTGCTCACCGTCTCCGGTACGGCCGTCGCCGCCCGGCTCGCCGAGACCGCCGGCCTCCTCGACAGCCCGGTCGGCGACCCGCTCACCGTCCCGAACCTGCTGCTCGCCGAGGCGGTCGCCGGGGACGGGCTGAGCGTCGTCCTCAACGGCGAGGGCGGCGACCCGGTGTTCGGCGGGCCGAAGAACCTCCCGATGCTGGTCCAGGAGATGCACGCTCGCGCCCCCTGGTCCGAGGACCGGGCCACCGCCTACCTCCGCTCGTACCGCAAATGCTGGACCGACCTCCCCGACCTGCTCACCGCCGACGCGCTCACCGCGCTGGAGACGGCACCGCCGCCGCAGCGCTTCGTCGAGCCCTACCTCACCGGCCCCGACCGCATGCCCCACCTCCTCAACCAGCTCCTCCACTGCAACCTCCGCACCAAAGGCGCCCACCACATCCTCACCAAGGTCGAACGCCTCACCGCCTCCCAAGGGCTCCAGGGCCGCGCACCCCTCTTCGACCGGCGCGTCATCGACCACGCCTTCGCCGTGCCGCCCACGCTCAAACTCCGTGGCACGGCCGAGAAATGGGTGCTCAAGGAAGCCGTGCGGGACCTGCTGCCCGAGACGGTCGTGGACCGGCCCAAGAGCGGCATGCGGGTCCCCGTTCAGCAGTGGCTGAGCGGGCCGCTGCGCGAACTCGGCACCGACCTGCTGCTCGGCAGGGAAGCCCGGGAGCGGGGCCTGTTCCGGGCCGACACCGTACGGACCTGGCTGCGCGGCGAGGGCACGCTCCTGCCCCGGCAGGGCGGCAAGTTGTGGCTCGTCCTCACCCTGGAGCTGTGGCTCCGGGCCTATGACCTGTAAGGGAGAACAGCGCACGTGAACACCACCCTCATCGACCCCCGCACCGGCCGCTCCCGAGGCACCTCGCCGATCGGACGGGAGCCCGAGGTCGCCGAAGCCGTCGGCAATGCCCGTACAACGCTGGCGAGTTGGCGGGCGCTCACGCCCAAGGAACGCTCACGGAAGCTGGAGCGGCTGGCCTCGCTGGTCGAGGAGAACGCGGCGGAGTACGTCGCCCGGGAGAACGCCGGGACGGGCAAGCCGGCGAGCGAGACGGCGGGGGAGGTGGAGCAGGTCGCGGATCTCTTCCGGTTCTACGCGTCCGCCGTGCGCGCCCAATCGGCGCCCGCCGCCGGGCGGTTGGTCGACGGGCACGAGAGCTGGGTGCGTTGGGAGCCGCTCGGTGTCGTCGGCGTCGTCGTGCCCTGGAACTACCCGCTGATGATGGCCGCTTGGCGCTGCGCTGCCGCGCTCGCCGCCGGGAACGTCGTCGTGGCCAAGCCCGCCGAGACGACCCCCGACTCCCTGGAACTGCTCGCCCGGCACGCCGCCGAGGCGCTGGGTCCGGGTGTCCTGACGGCCGTTGCGGGGGACCGTGAGACGGGGCGGCTCCTCGTCGCGGCCGACGTCGACATGGTCGCCTTCACCGGCAGCGCCCGCGCCGGCGCCGATGTCGCCGCCCGCGCGGGCGGACGCCGGGTGAGCCTCGAACTCGGCGGCAACGCACCCGCGTTGGTCCTCCCCGACGCCCCCGCCGACACCTGGACCCAGCTCGTCGACGCCTGCGCCTACAACGCGGGACAGAGCTGCGCCGCCCCCGCACGGGTCATCACCCTGCGCGAGAACTACGAACGGGCGGTCGCCGAACTCGCCGAAGCGGCCCGGCAACGCCTCGCAGGCCGTGACTTCGGCCCCCTCAACAACGTGGACCAGGCGGCCCGTTACGACCGGATCGTCAAGTCCTCGGCCGCGCGCCGGAGTCTGACGGGCGAGATCTCCGCCGGGGCGGGCGAGGAGGACGGCTTCTGGCGTCCCGTCCGCATCCTCGCCGACCTCCCCGACGACGATCCGGCGGTCGTGGAGGAGGTGTTCGGACCCCTCCTGACCGTCCAGCAGGCGGACGACCTGGACGCCGCCGTCCACCTCGCGAACGGAGTGCCACAGGCCCTCGCGGCAAGCGTCTGGACCCGGGACCTGACCACCGGCCTTGAACTGGCGGGCCGCCTCGACGCGGGCGAGACCTGGCTGAACTGCCACCTCGTCCAGACGGCCGAACTCCCGCACGGAGGCCGGGGGGCGTCGGGACACGGGACGGACCTCAGCGTGCTGGCGCTGCACGAGTACCAGCGGCCGAAGACGGTGACGGCGAGGCTGGTGCGGGGGTGAGGAAGGCTCTGATCGCCGGCGCACAGGTGGCCGTCGGGTCGACGCTCACGGCGCTGTTGCTCTTGGGAGAGATCACAGAGGTGCCGTACTCGGTCTTCGCCATCATGGTCGGTACGACCCTGATGGTGGACGGCTGCCGAAACCTGCACGCCCTGAGAGCCGACAGTAGGGATAGCCCCCGTGACCGCTGACCGGCCTGTCGGATGGTCGCGGCGGCCTTGATCCAGCAGGTTGGGGGGACACCTCGGACAAGGAGCCCCCCACCATGCTCACCCGCCGCACCGTCGTCCTCTCCGCAGCCGCCGCCACCCTCCTCGCCGCCGCGCGCCCCGCGAGCGCGGCGGCCGGCCTCCGGCTCACGCTGCCCGCGCCCAGCGGCCCCCACCCCGTGGGGACGACGTCGCTGCGCCTGATCGACCGCTCCCGCCGGGACCCGTGGCAGCCGGACCGCCCGTACCGGGAGCTGATGGTCGCCGTCCGCTACCCGGCGAGGACGACGGCAGGACATCCGGCCGCACCCCAGATGCTCCCCGGCGAGGCGGCGGGCTACGCCGCGCTGAACAGCCTCGCGGACATCCCCGCCGACCGGATCGACTGGTCGGCGACCCGCACCCACGCCCACGAGGACGCCCCGGCGGCCCCCGGCCCGCACCCGGTGATCTGCTACTCACCCGGCGCCGGCGACCCCCGCTCCCTGGGCACCACCCTCTGCGACGACCTCGCCTCCCGGGGATACGTCGTCGTCATGATCGACCACACCTACGACGGCCCGGCGGTCCAGTTCCCCGACGGCAGGGTCGAGAAGTCGGTGCTGCCGCAGGAGTACGGCGAGGCGTACCCCGACGAGGCCCGCATCACCGCGCTGCTGAAGAAGACCGTGGCCGTACGGGTCGCCGACACCCGGTGCGTCCTCGACGCACTGCCCCGGAGACTGCGGGGCACGATCGACCCGGACCGCATCGGCATGTTCGGCCACTCCGCGGGCGGCTTCACCGCGTTGCAGACGATGCACGACGACCCCCGGATCACGGCGGCGGCGAACCTCGACGGAGTCACCGCGTACGTCCAGGACGACAGCACCCCCGGCAACCTCTCCACCGTCGCCGCCGAAGGACTCGACCGCCCGTTCCTCCTGATGGGCGAGGACGGCAACGACCTCACGACGGTCCCGTCCTGGAACTCCCTGTGGCACCGCAGCACCGGCCCGCGCCGGGGCCTCACCCTGACGGGCGCCCGGCACGCGACGTTCACCGACGCCGAGACCCTCGTACCGCAGATCGCGCGCCGGCTCGGGCTGCCGCGCGAGACGGTCGTCAAGAACATCGGGACGATCGCCCCGTGGCGGGCGGTCATGGTCCAGCGGGAATGCCTCGCCGCCTTCTTCGACCGGTGGCTGCGCGACCGGCGGACGGAACTCCCGGACGTCCACCCCGAGACACGGCTCTGGCCGATCGGATGAGCCCGACCGCGTGAGAACCCCCTTCGCCCGAGCCGATCGGCACACCACGATGGCCGATCGGCCGATGCGGCGCCCGTTCCGCCCGCCCTAGCGTTGTGGGTGAACGAGGGACGCGTGAAAGGGGAGCCGCAGATGGGGCAGCAGACCGACGGGATGACGACGGAGTTCGGCGGGGACGTCGTGGAGTCGTTGGCACGGGCGCTGAAGGTGACGGTCAGGGTCGAACTGAAGGAGGTCGGCACCGACACGGTGCTGGAGGGCCTGCTGGGCGAGGCGGACTCCGGTGAGGCGATCGCCCAGGGCATGCGGAAGAACGGCTCGCTCGGCGGAGTGATCTGCGCGCTCTCCACCGGCGGGAGGTGGGTGAGCACGGACGAGGCCGAGGAGGTCGTGGACGCAGAGGTGGACGCCGCGTGGAACGAGGCGGTGTGGCAGTACCGCTCCGGCAAACCCCGGGCCGCCGAACTCCCCGGGATGACCGGGGCGTTGCGCGCCGTACTGCACCACGCCCTCGAAGCGGCCCGCGCCGAGGGCACGCTCTCCGTGCGCCGGACGCATGTGGCCCGCGCCCTGCTGGAGGTCCCCGGCACGCGTGCGCGGGAGGCGATGACGCTGGAGCGGATCGACACCGCCGCCGCCCTGGAGCGGCTCGCGGCCCTCGTGCCGGACGAGGCGCCGGAACCCTTCAGCATGCGCGTGCTGCGGATGGGCGGGGCGTTCGGCCGCAGGAGCAACCCCGTGATGCGCGTGCTCGGTTCGTGGATGTCGGGCAGCGGTGTCAACGGCTCGCCGGTCATGGCCGCCGTCAACTCCGAGGCCATGCGCCAGGCGGCCCGGCACGGCCGGGGTGTCTCCGGCCCCGTGGACCTCCTCGCGGGCATCCTCGCCCTCGACCGGACCCTCCACGTCCACGGCCGCACCCTCCCCGCCGAGCTGACGGCCGCCAACTCCGCGGGAGACCTGCTGCGCGGGCTTGGCGTCCGGCAGGCCACGCTCCAGGCCGCCGTCGCCGCCGCCCCGCCCGCCCCCGAGGACACCGGCACCACCGAGGAGGAGCCCTTGGCGCTGACCCCCGCCGCCCAGCGCGCCACCGACGTCGCCCGCCTCTCCGCCGCCGAACACGGCGCCCCCACCACCGGCACGGTCCACCTCCTGGCCGCCCTCCTCGACGACGAGACGGTCGTCGGCCTCCTCGACGTCGACGTCGTCGCGCTGCGGGCCGACCTGACTCCCCTGCTCGGCGCGTGACACCCGACGGCTACCGTTCCCCCTGGGAGAACCCCGCCGGAAGGGAGAACATGCGTCACCTGCTCACGGACGCACGGGTGTCGAGAATGCGCGACGAGGCCACCGCGATCAGGGCAGCCGTACGCGGCGCCGACCGCCGTACGGCCGTCCGCGAGAAGCTCCTCAGCGCGCTCGCCGCGCTCCTCTGCCTGATGCCGCTGTTCCTCGCACCCCCGGTCCAGCTGGTCTGGGCGGTCCTCGAAGCGCTCTGGGCCGTGCTCCTCGTGCCCGCCCGCCGGCTGCGGCCCGGTATCGCGATCATGGGGGCGTCGGTCCTGGTCGTCGGGGAGAACGTGTGGACTATGGCGGTCGCGCCGCTCGTCGTGCTCGCCGCCGCCCGCCGGGTGGAGCGGCTGTGGCGGGTGGTCGGGATCTCCTGCGGCCTCGTCGTTGCCCTCTCCCTGGTGAAGACGGCGTTCCGGCCCGAGGACTGGCTGCTGCAACTCGGCGGCGGCGCGGGCTCCGCGGTGATCCTGCTGGTGCTGCCCGCCCTCGCGGGCCGCATGCTCGGCCGGCGCCGGCCCCTCGTCAGACTGCTCAAGGAGCGCAACGCCTACCTCGAACAGGCCCGCGCCCTCAGCGACGAGTCGGCCCGCATGCAGGAGCGCCACCGGATCGCCGGCGAGATGCACGACCTCCTCGGCCACCGGCTCAGCCTCATCTCCGTGCACGCGGGAGCCCTCGAACTCGCCGCCGGCCGCCAGGCCCCCGGCCTCACCGGACAGGCCGAACTCCTGCGCACCACCGCGGGGACGGCCATGCAGGAACTCCGCGAGATCCTCGGCGTCCTGCGCCACACGGACCTCGCCGGGGAGGAGCGCGGCACCCGCGAGGACATCACCGCCCTCGTCACCGGCTCCCGGGACGCGGGGAGCGCCGTCGAGCTGGACTGGTCCGTGCCCGGCACGGCCGAGGTCGGGTTCCGGACCCGGCAGGCGATCCACCGGGTGGTCCGGGAAGGGCTCACCAACGTCCTGAAGCACGCGGCCGGCGCGGACACGTGGGTGGCCGTCAGGGAGGTGGGCGGCGCGGTCGAGGTGTCGGTCACGAACGCCGCCCCGCGCACGGGGGCGCGCTCGCAGGGCGGGAGCAGCAGCGGGCTGGTGGGGTGCCAGGAGCGGGTCTCGCTGCTGGGCGGCACGTTCGAGGCGGGCCCCCTGCCCGGCGGCGGCTTCCGGGTCGCCGCCCGGCTGCCCGGGGAGGGGACGGCGGTCCTCGCCGAGCCCGGTGGCCGCGAGACGTGGACGCCGGTGCCGGACCAGATCCTCACCTGGCCCCGCGTGCTGGGGTCGGGGTGCCTCGCGGCGACCGTCGTCCTGCCGACGATGGCGCTCCTCGTGATCCTGCTGATCGTGGAGGTCCTGAAATGACCACGCGCGGACGGCTCATGGCGCGCATCTCATAGACTGAGCCGATGATCCGAGTCCTGGTCGCCGACGACGAAGCGCTGATGCGGGCCGGAATCCGGCTGATCCTGGAGAACGCCGACGACATCAAGGTCGTCGCCGAGGCGGGTGACGGCCGCGAGGCCGCCGAGGCGTGCCGCACCCAGGAGATCGACGTCGCCCTCCTCGACATCCAGATGCCGGGCCGCGACGGCATCGCCGCCGCCGAGGACATCGCCCGCCTCGCGCCCCGCACCTGCGTCGTCATGCTGACCGCGTTCGGCGAGGAGGCGAGCGTCACCCGTGCCCTGCGGGCCGGCGCGAGCGGCTTCCTCCTCAAGGACACCGGCCCGGCCGACCTCATCCGCGCCGTCCAGCTCGCGGCCCGCGGCGAACCGGTCCTCGCCCCGCGCATCACCCGGCAGCTCCTCGACCGGCACGTCCGCTCCGGCCGCGACACCGAGACCGCCCACCGCCGCCTCGCCGACCTGACCCCCGCCGAGCTGGACGTCCTGCGCCTGCTCGCCGAAGGGCTCTCCAACGCCGAGATCGCCGACCGGCTCTACCTCAGCGCCGGCACGGTCAAGGCCCACATCAGCCGCATCCTCACCCGCACCGGCTGCGCGAACCGCGTCCAGGCGGCGGTCCTCGCGCACGACGCGGGCCTCGTCGACGAACACTGAGCCGTCACCGCCGACGGCCCTGACCGAACGCTGCCGGGAAAGCTATCCGGACAGCAATGGTCTACAGTGCGAAGGTGACGACGACACCCGACCCCGTGGACACCTGGATCGACGCCTGGCGCACGGAACTGCCCGAGTCCGTGTTCGCCTCGACGGAGCTGACCAAGCGGATTCTGTTCCTCTCCGCCGAACTGGAGGCCGTGATGCGCCGCCGGCTCGGCGACTTCCAGCTCACCCCCGCCGAGTTCGACGTCCTCACCGCGCTGCGCCGCTCCGGCGAGCCGTACCGCATGAAACCCAACCGCCTCGCCCGTGTCCTCATGCTCTCCACCGGTGGTACCACCAACGTCACCCACCGCCTCGTCGCCCGCGGCCTCGTCGAGCGCGAGGCCGACCCCGAGGACGCCCGCAGCACCTGGCTGCGCCTCACCCCCGAAGGCGTCGACACCGCCGAACGCGCCGTCGTCACCGTCGGACAGGCCACCCAGAGCGACCTCTTCGACGGCGCCCCGACGGAACTCGTCGACAAGGCCACCGACACCCTGCGAGAACTGTTCGCCGCCTCCCCCAGACTGCGCGAGTAGCTCACACCCGCCAGCCGTACCGCCGCTCCGGCCGCCCCGTCACCCCGTACCGCAACGACACCTCCGCGCTGCCCGCCGTGTGGAAGTACTCCAGATACCGCCGCGCGCTGACCCGCGAGATCCCGGTCAGCGCCGCGCACTCGGTGGCCGACAGCACCCCCTCGGCCTCCCGCAGCGTCCGCTCCACCAGCTCCGCGGTCTCCACGCTCATCCCCTTGGGCAGCGCCCCGCCGGTCGCCGACGACCCCGCGAGCACCCGGTCCACGTCCGCCTGACCACGGACCACGGCCGCCAGGAGACGCGTCCGGCGCGCCGCGTACCGCTCCAGACGCGGACGCAGGTCCTCGTACTCGAACGGCTTCAGCAGATAGTCCACGACGCCCTGGCGCACCGCGCCGCGCACCGTGTCCGCCTCGCGGGCCGCGCTGATGACCATCACGTCGCAGTCGTGACCGGCGGTCCGCAGCCGGGAGATCACGTCCAGGCCGAACACGTCCGGGAGGTACAGGTCGAGCAGGACCAGATCGGGACGCAGCGCCTCGACCGCCCGGACCGCCTCCTCGCCGGTGCCGACCGCCGCGACCACCCGGAACGGCTCGACCCGCTCGACGAACGTGCGGTGGACCTTGGCCACCATGAAGTCGTCGTCCACCACGAGGACATCGATGACTCGGCTCACAGGCCCGCTCCCTCCGCCGCCCTGACCGTCATACGGGCCGTGAACACCGCCCCGTCGACCTGGATCTCACCGCCGTGCCGCTCGCACACGAGCCGCGTCAGCGCCAGCCCGATCCCGCGCTCGCCACCCTCGGCGGCCTTCGTCGTGAACCCGTGCGTGAACACCTCGCGCGCCAGCTCCGGCGCCACCCCGGGCCCCGAGTCACGCACCACGATCTCGACCCCCGTCGCGTCCTGCCGCACCTCGACCTCCACCCACGGATCGTCGCCCTCCGAAGCCGCCGCGTCCACCGCGTTGTCCACCAGATTCCCCACCACGGTCGCCACATCGGCCGCGTCCTCCGGCGCCAGCCGCTCCAGCGACGTCCGCTCCGACACCCGCAGCGTCACCCTCCGCTCCGCCGCCAGCGACGCCTTCGCCGTCAGCAGCGCCGCGACCGCCGTGTCCCGCACCCGGCGGCTCAACGTCACGTCCAGGGACTGCCGGCGCTGGTTCAACGCCCGGATGTAGCGCACGACCTCCTCCTGCTCCCCGATCTGGATCAGCCCCGAGATCGTGTGCAACTGGTTCGCGAACTCGTGGGCCTGCGCCCGCAACAGCTCCGACGTACTGCGGAACGCCCCGATCTCCCGCTCCAGACGCGCCAGTTCCGTCCGGTCCCGCAACGTCGTCACCGACCCCAGCAGCCGCCCGTCCTTCGCCACCGCCATCCGGTTCAGCACCAGCACCCGCCCACGCCGTACGACGACCTCGTCCCGCCGCTCCGCGCCCTCCGCCAGCACGTCCCGCAGCCGCCCCTCCACCCCCAGCTCGGCCAGACTCTGCCCCACACAGTCCTCCGGCAGATCGAGCAGCCGCCGCCCCACCTCGTTCACCAGCGTCAGGCGGGCCTGCGGATCGAGCGCCACGACGCCCTCCGCGATCCCGTACAGCATGGCCTCCCGATGCTCCGCGAGCCCCGCGATCTCCCTCGGCTCCAGCCCCAGCGACTGCCGCTTCACCCGCCGCGCCAGCAGCCACGACCCGGCGATCCCGAGCACTCCCGCCACCCCGAGATAGGCCAGCAGGTACGACGACGCACCGCTGAGCCGCTGCCACACGGTAGGGGACGCCTCACCGATCATCACCGTCCCCAGATGCGCGCCGACATCGCTGCGCGTCTCCGCCAGCACCGGCACCTGCGCCACCAGCTCACGGCTCCCGTCCAGCGTCAGCGAACCCGACCAGCCCCGGCCCGCCGCCGCGCCCAGCGGCAGCATCCGCCCCACCAGCGTCGGGTTCGTGGCCGCGACGACCCGGCCGCCCGCGTCCGCGACCGTCACCGACGTCACCCCGGACTGCGCCTGCGTCGAGTGGACCAGCGGAGCGAGCGCCTCCTCCGGCGCGGGACGCGCGAGCCGGGAGCGCACCAGCGGGTTCGCGGCGAGCTGCTCCGCGAGCGCGCCGACCCGGCGACCCTCCACCCGGTGGAACGTCGCCTCCGACTGGGAGAGCGAGATCGCCGCCACCGCCAGCAGGACGACCACGACGATCGCCATCTGGAGCACCAGCATCTCGCCCGCGAGGGTGTGGCGACGAAACGTGGTACCCACCGTCCACTCGATCGCACCGGCTGCTCGTTTTCACCGGTTGGCGTGGCGCACAATCATGGCGCCCACCGGGCATGTCGCGGAAGAGAGGTGCCATGAGGAATCGGCTGCGGCTCACGCTGCCGGCGCTGCTGCTGGCCGCCGCGTGCGGCGACGGATCGCGCGACGGACTGCGCATCATGGTCCCCAACACGCCCGGCGGCGGCTACGACACCACCGCCCGCGTCATGGCCCGCGTCATGGACAGGACCGGCATCGCCCCCGACGTCCAGGTGTTCAACCTGCCCGGCGCCGGCGGCACCGTCGGACTGCGCCGCACCGTCAACGAACGCGGCAACGGACGGCTCGCCCTCCAGATGGGCCTCGGCGTCGTCGGCGCCTCCCACCTCACCCGGCCCGAGGCGACCGTCGCCGACACGACCCCGCTCGCCCGCCTCATCGAGGAGGCCAGCGCCGTCGTCGTACCCGACGCCTCCCCCTACCGGAGCGTCGGGGAACTCGTCGACGCCTGGCGCGCCGATCCCGCGCGGGTCACCGTCGGCGGCGGGTCGTCGCCCGGCGGGCCGGACCACCTGCTGCCGATGCGGCTCGCGAAGACGGTCGGGATCGTGCCGAAACGGGTGCGGTACGTGTCGTACGACGGGGGCGGGGGCGAACTGCTGCCCGCGCTCCTCGACGGGACGGTGTCCTTCGGGACCAGCGGGTTCGGGGAGTTCCTCCCGCAGATCGAGGCCGGACAGCTCAGGGTCCTCGCGGTGACCGGGGCCAGGCCGGTCGAGGCGCTGCCCGGGGTGCCGACGCTCAAGTCCGCCGGGATCGACCTGGAGTTCATCAACTGGCGCGGCATCGTCGCACCCCCGGGGATCAGCTCCGGTGACCGGAAACGGTGGGTCGAGGCGCTCACCGCACTGCACGAGACCCCGCAGTGGCGGGCCGAGTTGGCGCGGCGCGGGTGGACCGACGCGTTCTTGACGGGGGACGCGTTCCGGGTGTTCCTGGAGGAGCAGGACGCGTTCGTCGCGACGCTGGTCACACAGCTGGGCCTGGACTGACCACAAAGACCTAAACCTCCACTGCTTCCGCAAGCGCGACACACCCCCGCTGCGCGGGCACCCTGTGGGCACCCCAACTCCCGCACCCCTCCCGTACATCGAACAGGTGGTGGCACACGTGCGCCTGCGCACCCCGCTCGCCCTGCTCGGGGCCGCGATCCTGCTGCTCCTCGGCCCGCCGCTGCTGGCCACCGGCAGCGGCGACGACAGCGGCACCCAGATCCCGGGCCTGCGCTTCATGGTCCCCAACACGCCCGGCGGCGGCTACGACATCACCGCCCGCACGGCCGCCCGCAACGCCGAGGACGCCGGACTCACCCGCAACATCGAGGTGTTCAACCTCCCCGGCGCCGGCGGCACCGTCGGCCTCGCCCGCCTCGTCAGCGAACACGGCAACGGCAGGCTCGCGATGACCATGGGCCTCGGCGTCGTCGGCGCCGCCCGCTCCAACGACGCCCCCAAGACCCTCGCCGACACCACCCCGATCGCCCGCCTCACCGAGGAACAGGACGTCGTCGTGGTCGCCGCGGACTCCCCGTACAAGACCATCGGCGACCTCGTCGACGCCTGGCGGAAGAACCCCGGCAAGCTGCCGGTCGGCGGCGGCTCCTCGCCCGGCGGGCCCGACCACCTCGCCCCGATGCTGATGGCGCGCGCCGCCGGGATCACCCCGAAGGACGTCAACTACATCCCCTTCGACGGCGGCGGCGAACTCCTCGCCTCCATCCTCGGCAGCAAGGTCGCCTTCGGGGTCTCCGGCGTCGGCGAGTACCTCGACCAGATCAGGTCCGGCGAACTGCGTCTCCTCGCCGTCACCGGCCCGAAACGCGTGGCCGGACTGGACGCGCCCACCCTCAAGGAATCCGGATACGACGTGGAGTTCACCAACTGGCGCGGTGTCGTGGCCCCGCCGGGCATCTCCGACGAGGAGCGCGGCAAACTCGTCGCCCTCTTCGAGGAACTGCACGCCTCCGCCGAATGGAAGGAGTCCCTGGAACGCAACGGCTGGGACGACGCCTTCCTCACCGGTGACCCGTTCGGCACGTTCCTCGACGAGCAGGACGCGCGCGTCGTGTCCGTACTGAAGGAGCTGGGCCTGTGAACCGCACCTGGCTGCGCGAGCACTCCGAACTCGGCGTCTGCGCATTGCTGTTGGCCCTCGGCGGACTCGTCCTCACCGACGCGCTCACCATGCACGTCGACATCGCCCAGCGCGGACCCGTCGGCCCGAGGACCGTACCCGTCGTCGTCGGCGCCGCCCTCCTGCTGATCGCCGTCCTGCTCGCCGTGGACGTCCTGCGCGGCGGACGCGGCGAGGCGGAGTCCGGGGAGGACATCGACCTGTCCGAACCCGCCGACTGGCGTACGGTCCTCGGTCTCGCCGGGGTGTTCCTCGCCGCCGCCGTCCTCATCGAACCCGCCGGCTTCCCCGTCGCCGGAGCCCTGCTGTTCTGGGGCGCCGCGTTCGTCCTCGGCAGCAGGCGCTTCGACCGCGACCCGCTGATCGCCGCCGGACTCTCCTTCGGCACCTACATCCTCTTCGACCACCTGCTCGGCGTGCCGCTGCCCGGCGGCCCCCTCATGGGAGTGCTGTGACATGGATTCCCTCACCTCCCTCATGGACGGCTTCGGGACCGCACTGACCCCGGTCAACCTGCTGTGGGCCGCGCTCGGCGTGCTCCTCGGCACCGCGATCGGCGTCCTGCCCGGCATCGGCCCCGCGATGGCGGTCGCCCTGCTCCTGCCGGTCACCTACGGCCTGGAGCCGACCGGCGCGTTCATCATGTTCGCCGGGATCTACTACGGCGCCATGTTCGGCGGCTCGACGACGTCGATCCTGCTCAACACGCCCGGCGAGAGCGCCGCCGTCGTCGCCGCCATGGAGGGCAACCCCATGGCCAAGTCCGGCCGCGGCGCCCAGGCGCTCGCCGCCGCGGCCATCGGCCACTTCGCGGGCGGCATGATCGGCACGATCCTCCTCGTCGTCCTCGCGCCGACCGTCGCCGAACTCGCCGTCGACATCGGCGCCCCCGACTACTTCGCCATCATGGTCCTCGCGTTCATCGCCGTGACCTCCGTCCTCGGCGCCTCCCGGCTGCGCGGCCTCGCCTCGCTCCTGATCGGCCTCACCCTCGGACTCGTCGGCCTCGACCAGATGACCGGCCAGCAGCGCCTCACCTTCGGCTCCCTCCAGCTCGCCGACGGCATCGACGTGGTGATCGTCGCCGTCGGGCTCTTCGCGATCGGCGAGGCGCTGTGGGTGGCCGCGCACCTGAGACGGACGACGGGCAAGGCGATCCCCGTCGGACGGCCCTGGCTCGGCCGCGCCGACGTCAAGCGGACCTGGAAGTCCTGGCTGCGCGGGCCCTTCATCGGCTTCCCCTTCGGGGCGATCCCCGCGGGCGGCGCCGAGATCCCCACCTTCCTCTCGTACGTCACCGAGAAGCGCCTCTCCAAGCACAAGGACGAGTGGGGCAAGGGCGCCATCGAAGGCGTCGCCGGACCCGAGTCCGCCGCGTCCGCCTCCGCCGCCGGAACCCTCGTGTCCATGCTGACGCTGGGCCTGCCCACCACCGCCGTCGCCGCCGTCATGCTCGCCGCGTTCCAGCAGTACGGCATCCAGCCCGGGCCCCTGCTCTTCGAGAACGAACCCGACCTGGTCTGGGGCCTCATCGCGTCCCTGTTCGTCGGCATGGTCCTGCTGCTCGCGCTGAACCTGCCGCTCGCCCCGGTGTGGGCGAAACTCCTCCAGATCCCCCGCCCCTACCTCTACGCCGGCATCCTCTTCTTCGCGGCCGTCGGCGCCTACGCGGTCGGCGGGGAGGTCATCGACCTCGTGATCCTGCTGATCATCGGGCTGATCGGCTTCGGGATGCGGCGCTACGGGCTGCCGGTGCTGCCCGCCGTGATCGGCGTCATCCTCGGGCCCAACGCCGAGCAACAGCTGCGCCGGGCGCTCCAGATCAGCGACGGGAGCGTGTCCGGGCTGGTGAACACGCCGTTCTCGGTGACGGTGTACGCGGTCGTGGTGCTGGTGCTGGCGTGGCCGCTGCTGCGGAAGGTGCTGATCCGACGCTGATCGGTCGGACGGGCAAGAACGGGCAGGGCCTTGGTGGCCCTGCCCGTCCTGCGTAGTGGTGCCCGGTGTGTCAGCGCTTGGTGTAGATGAGGCCGACCTTGTCCAGCTCGTCCGCCGAACGCCCGTGGAAGCCGGCGATCTGCCAGCCGCTGGGCGCGGTGCGGGTCACGCAGTCGGAGGTGGTGGTGCCGCCCGCGAGGGTGCGACCGAGGTTGGTGGTGAACTTCGCGTAGAAGATCCGGGTGTGGTCGTCCTTCACGCCCTGGCAGAGGTTCGCCGACGTCACGTACTCGCCGGACGCCAGCGTGAGGGAGGAGGCGGTGCCGCCCGTACCGCCGTGGGTCAGGGTCGTGCCGTCCGAGAGGGTGAGACCGACCTGGTCGACGCGGGAACCGGCGCGCAGGGAGAGCGTCGTGGCGCGGGCGCCCGCCGCCACCTTCGGGAGGTCCTGGTAGTAGTCGCCGTGCGGGCCGCCGAACTGCTCGCTCAGCTGGAAGTCGGCGCTCTGCGACCAGGTGAACCCGACCGTGATCGGGTCGTGGTCGGAGAGCATCTTGCCGTCGGAGGTCAGGAACTTCGCGTGCTCGTTGTTGTACGAGGTCGCGTTCAGCGTCACCAGCTTGCTGCCGCGGTACAGGACCTTGTCGACGACCTCGCAGGTGTTCGGGACGGTCGCGCCGGTCTGGTCGCAGACCAGGGCGTCACTGCCCTTGGCGGGCGGGGTGCCGCCGCGTACGAGCTTGACCCAGGCGTCCGTGAGGCCGTTGGCGGCGGCGAACTCGCCGATCGTGTCGGCGGCGCGCGTGTACCGGGTGTTCGTGTCACCCATCACGACGACCGCGTTGCCCGCGGAGTGCGTGTTGATGAAGGACGTCAGTTGGCTGAGGTTGTCCGCGCGGGACGCCTCGTCGCCGTCGTTGGTGCCCGCGTTGGTGTGCAGGTTGTAGAAGTCGACGTACACGCCCTCGGCGAGCCGCTCCCGCATGAAGCTGAAGCCCTTGGGGGTCAGGCAGTCGCCCGAGTCGATCTGGCAGGAGTTCCACCGGACCCGCTCGAAGTCGTCGCCGTCCCACGCGTAGTTCGAGACGGTGTTCAGCCCGCTCCCGATCCCCGCGCCACCGCTGGTCGCCGTGCGGTAGGCGTGCGTGTCGGTCGAGTACAGGTAGGCGTGGTAGTTGAAGTCCTCCTGCACGTTCACGATGTCGTACGGCGCGATACGACGGCCGATCTCGGTGGTGCTCGTGTCACGCGGCGTCGAGGCGCTGGACAGCGACTCCGGCAGACCGGCGACGTTGTACGTGAGCACGCTGAAACTGCCCGAAGCCGCCGCCGAGGCGGGGGTGGTGGTCGCGGTGAGCGCGCCCACGGCCGCGGCTGCGGTCGCGAGACAGGCGAGGAGTCTGCGCATGGGAAGGGGCCTCCTGGGGGTGATCGACTGCGACAGTGTCGAGGGCATGTCAGAACGGGGCGACAAGATCGGATGACGAACGGGGCTGAGGTCTGTGAAGCGGAGGTTTCCTGACGGACGCGCGTTGCGGAAGTGCCACGGCACATCAATTGACGTGCGCTTTACCGACCGGCCGTGCTGTGATCGTCCGTCATGGACGCCCCTCTCCCCGCCCGCGCCGCCGCCGACCCCGACCTTCTGGACCGGATGGCCCGCAACCTCGCCGAACACGCCTGCCACCTGCACCGCACACTGCCCGGCGCGCGCGTCCTGGAGACCGCCGATCTCCTCGTCGCCGACAGCGGTCTGGACGACGACACGTTCAACGTCGTCACCTCGGCACGCTTCACCGACACGAACGCCTCGCAGCGCATCACCGAGACGCTGAAGGCGCTGCCGGAGCGGCCGTTCTCGTGGTGGGTGGGGCCCACGTCGACACCGGCCGATCTGGGGGAGCGGCTGGTGGCCGCGGGGGTGTCGGCGTCGGAGCACGAGAGCGCCATGTGGGCGGAGTTGGACGAGGCGCTGCTGGAGGAGAGGGCAGTGGACGGGGGGTCGCCGGACGACGGCTTGGTGCCGAGCGGGGGGCTCGACATCCGTTCGGTGACCACCCCCGCCCTCCTCTCCGACTACGCCCAGGTCCTCGCCGCGAACTGGACCCCTCCCTCGGCCACGGTCCCCCGCTTCTACGCCCGCGCGAACGCCCTCGCCCCGGACTCCCCGGCCCACTACCTGGTCGGACACGCGGACGGCGTTCCCGTCTGCACCGCCGAGGTCTTCCTGCACGCCGGGGTCGCCGGGATCTACAACATCAGCACCCTCGCGACGCACCGCCGACGCGGGTACGGCACGGCCGTCACCCTGGCGGCGCTGCGCACGGCCCTCGCCCGGGGGTACCGGGTCGCGGTCCTCCAGGCGTCCGCGGAGGGCGAACCGGTTTACCGGCGGCTCGGGTTCGAGGTGTGCGGCAGGTTCACCGAGTACGCGCTCTGACAGCACGCGGGGTCACTCCTGGGAGGTCGGTCATTCGGCCGAGGGGGAGACGGGAAACGGCTGCGGAGAGTGGCCGTTCGGCCGATCCGCGGTGACGTGCTGTGACGGGACAGTGGGAGCGGAACAGCCCACGTGTCTCGTCCGAGGAGTACGGCCATGTCGATCCCGTCGCTCGAAGCCCCGCCGGTGCGGGCGGGCGCCCGGCGGATACCCGTAGCCCTGTACTGGTGGGTGTGCGCGGGGTTCGCGCTGGGGCTGGCGTCGGTGACGACGCTGGAGTCGCACCGCATCTGGGGGCTGTGCGCGGCCGTCGGGTACGGGTGGGCGGCGCTGGCCGCGCGCAGGACGGGGCGTCCGTGGGGGTGGGCCGGTGCGGGGCCGGCGCTGATCGGGGCGGTGCTGGTGCCCCTCGCCGTGCTGCTGGTGGCCGGGATCGCCCAGTCCGAGGTGCGGGTGGTCGAGCAGTCGGGGCGTCTGCTGCTGAGCGGCGGAAGCCCGTACCTGGCGCATCCGGTCGAGGTCGGTGACTACAACCCGTATCTGCCGGGGATGGCGCTCTTCGGCCTGCCGCACGCGCTGTTGGGCGATGTCCCGCTCGCCGACGCCCGGTTGTGGTTCGCGGTGGTGTTCCTCGCGTCGTTGGGGCTGGCGGTCCGTGCGGGATCGGGGGCGGGGCCGGGGTCGAGATCCGGGTCGGGGTCGGTGGGGTGGGGGCTCGGGGCCGGGGGCCGCTTGAGGACGAGGTGGGGGATCGCCGGGGACGGTACGGCGATCGTGCCGCTGCTGGCCGCGTTCCCCGCCGTGGCGCTGCCGCTCGCCGTCGGCGGGGTTGACCTGCCGGTGATCGGGCTCATGTGCCTGGCGTTGACGTGGGCGGGCCGAAGGGGTTCGGGCGTCGGGGCGGGGGTGGCGATGGGGCTCGCGGCGGCGTTGAAGTGGACGGCGTGGCCGCTGCTGCCGGTGGGGCTGGTCCTGGTCGCGGCGGTGTCGGGGCGGCGGGCCGCGATCCGGGCCGGGTGGGTGTCGCTGGTGGTGGCGGGCGCGGTCGTGGTGCCGTCGGCGCTGGTCGATCCGAGGGCGTTCGTGGAGCAGGTGGTGATGTTCCCGCTGGGCGCGGGGCATGCGGGATCGCCCGCGGACAGCCCGCTGCCGGGGTACCTGCTGGCGACGTACGTGCCGGGCGGGCGGGTGATCGCCGTGGTCGCGCTGGCGGTGAGCGCCGTGGCCGTAGGGGTGTCGCTGGTGGTGCGCAGGCCGGTGACGGTCGTCGCGGCGGCGGACCGGCTGGCGCTGGGGCTCGGGCTCGCGATGTGCCTGATGCCGGCGACGCGGTTCGGGTACCTGGTCTATCCGATGGTGCTGCTGGTCTGGTTCAGGAGGGGGACGTGGGCGCGGTGGGCGGCGAGGCTGGTGCCCTTTTCCGGTGCGGCGGGCGTTCGCCGAGTTGTCGATCGTCCCGTCGGAGCGCCGGTTTTCGGCAAAAGGTGAGTGGTATCGAGGAGGGCCGGTGAGGATCTCGCGGAAGCCTCGAAAGAATTTTCGCCCGGAGCCTCGATTGATATATCACTCGGCAATTCCGCCGACTTCTCCGGGCGGCGGTTCATGGGGCCGCCACGGCGCATCGCCGGGCGAGCGGGCCGCGACAGGGGCTCGCGGAGGCGATGGGCCGGGACGACTTCAGGCCGGGTCCGTCGGGGCGGCGGCGAGGAGGGCCGGGCCGGGGAGGTCGGGAACGGGGGAGGTACGCGTGGAGTACTGCGGGCGAACCCGAGGCGGCCAGCAGTTGGGGACGAGGATGCCGAGGGCGTAGGCGCGGGCCACGAGGGCCGAGCGGTTGGGTGCCTTGAGCTTCCGGAGCATGCTGCTGACGTGGTACTCGACGCCGTGGCTGCTCAGGCCGAGGCGGGAGGCGAGCTGCTGGGTGGAGAGGCCGGCGGCGAGTCCTTCGAGGACGTGCGAGGGGACCTCGGCGAGCGCGGGTGGTGCCGGGAGCAGGGGCATCGTCGAGCCGTAGGGGGTGTCGGGGCGGATCGTGGCGAGCGCGATGCACTCGGTGCAGGAGAGGTGGACGGTCATGGACATCGCCACGCAGGAGACGAGGCAGTCGACGACCTCGCCCTTGGCGTCCACCATCGGCAGCGGGGCGCTGAACTGAGGCTGGCTGCCCGCGAGCAGTTGGGCGAAGTGCTCGCGGAGGTAGGGCTGGGCCGCCTCGTGGAAGTAGAGGGGGAACGGTCTGCCGACGGTCTCGGGGGAACCGTGCAGGAACAAGTCGCAGAACGGCTCGTTCGCGGCCACGACACGGAGCCGGGAGTCGACGTGGACGACGCCGACCGGGACGTCGGCGTGCTCGGGGGGCATCGGGGACGCTGCGGCTCCGCGGCTCGGACGAGCGGTGGTGTACCTGCCTTTGGGAGCGGTGGGCAAGGCGGTACCTCTTTCGCGGTGGTGGGGGGAAGGTGGGGGGTGCGGCCGGTTCCTCCGGAGTCCTGGGGGCCAGTTTCCACATTCTCGGTCGAGCGGGGCGATGGCTCCGGGATTCCGCGGTTCCTTTCCTTTGAGGTTCCTTTGAGGGTCTGGCCGAAACAGGCGGCATGCGGCCGAAACGGTGCGCCGCGAGCGGCGCCGCCCAGGTCAGTGTGCCTTGTCGTACGGGTGGTTGGTCAAGATCACGGAGAGTCACGCCGGGGTTCTTGGGGAGGAATTGGTCTCAGTCGCTCGGAGGTTCACACGTGTTCACTCTTGCGTGCGGCGAGTGTGTGACAGGTATGGTCGCACGGCTGGCGCGCGTCCAAAAAGTCGGACGACGAATCTCTTGGGCGCTTTTTCACTGAGTGGAATAACGGACACGCTTCAGCAAGGGGTGTTTGACAGTATTTGGGCGATTTGTTGCGGCGGACTACTGGTTCCCCTAGTCGACCGTTGTTGCTTGAACCTTGTAAGGTCAAATCGCCGGACGGACCGCTTCGCCGGTGAACAATTATTTCCCGCGAATTTCATGGAAAAAGGAGTGGTGGCGGTCACGGCCGGAGATATGAAGAATATCTGAACGACGGCACGCTGATTATTTCAGCAGGAACTCATGGAAAGTGCATGAATTTCTTACTGCTAGGACCGCTCCAGGTCCAGATAGACGGTGTAGATCTTCCCGTCGCCGGAAGCTGCCAACGCGCCGTGCTCAGCTGTCTCCTGTTGCACGACAACGAAGCCGTGGCGGTCAGCCGGCTCTTGAAGGCGATATGGGGCGACGACGCTCCACGCACCGCCCGGAAAATGCTCCAGAACGCCGCCTCGGGACTCCGGCAGCTCCTCGCCGCCGACACCGGCCCCGACGCCCCGCTGCTGCTGACGCACCCCCCGGGCTACCTCCTGCACACCGACCCCGCCCGCATCGACCGCCGCCGCTTCGAGGAACTCGCCGAGCGGGGCCGCGGCCTCCTGCGCGCCGGCCGCCCCGAAGAAGCGTCCGGCGTCCTGCGCGAGGCCCTCGCCCTGTGGCGCGGCGACCCGCTCGCCGACCTCGTCGAACTCGGCTACCGCTGGCCCGAGACCGAACTCCTCGCCGAGAGCCGCAGATCGGCCGAGGAGGACCGCTTCGAAGCCGACCTCTCCTGCGGCCGGCACCACGAGGTCATGGGCGAACTCACCCTCGCCGTCGCCGCCGAACCCCTCCGGGAACGGCTCTGCGGCCTCCTCATGCTCGCCGCCTACCGCTCCGGACGGCAGGGCGACGCCCTCGCCGCCTACCGCGGACTCCGCGCCCGCCTCGTCACCGAACTCGGCGTCGAACCCGCCGAGACGGTACGGACGCTGGAGTACGCCATCCTCAACCAGGACCCCTCCCTCCAGCTCGCGCCCCCCGCCCAGGCCCGCCTGAACCCCCCGGCCCCCGAGCCCCGCGCCCCCCTGGACCTCGTCCGCACCCCCGCCCCCGAACCCGCCCCGCAGCCCGCCCCCGCCCGGCCGCAGCCCGCCGCCGAGCACACCCCCGGCCGCGCCGAACGCCGCGACATCACGGTCGTCATGATCACCGCCGACGCCGCCACCGACGCCGTACGCACCTTCGTCCACGACGAGATCCGGCGCTGCGGCGGAGTCCCCGCCCCCGGCCCCGGCTCCACCTGGTGCGGCTACTTCGGAGCCACCCGGCGCCTGACCGACCACGCCGAACGGGCCCTCACCGCCGTCGGCGCCATCACCCGCTGGGCCGCCGACACCTGCCCCGAGGCCGCGATCCGGGTCGCCATGCACTCCGGGGAGGCCGTCGTCTCGCACAACGCCGACGGCCGCAGCGTCCCCTTCATCGAGGCCGGCGTCCTGGACGACTGCCGCCGCCTCGCCGCCGCCACCGTCCCCCGCCCCGTCGTCGTCGACGACACCGCCCCCGACCCGAACCCGCCGCGCCTCACCCTCGCGCCCCCCTCACCCCCACCGCCCACCCCCTTCGTCGGCCGCACCGCCGAACTCGACGTCCTCCAGGGCCTCATGGCCTGGGTCGCCCACAGCGGACGCCCCGCGCTCGCCACCCTCCTCGGCGCCCCCGGCATCGGCAAGACCCGGCTGCTCGCCGAACTCGCCCACCGCGTCGCCGACGAACCCACCCGCGCCCCGGCCGTGCTCACCGCCGCCCCACCGGCCGGCGGACACACCGACGCGACCACCGTCCTCGCCGAACTCGTCCGCTCCCGGACCGGCGTCACCACCCCGGCCGACGCCGACAGCCGGCTCACCGACCACGTCACCCGCCACCACCCCACCCGCCACGACCTCCTGCCCCGCCTCCGCCAGGCACTCGGCATCACCCCGGCCACCACCGGCCGCCGCGACCTCGCCGACGCCTGCCTCACCCTGCTCCGCGACCTCACCGCGGACACCCCCGTCCTGCTCCTCCTCGACGACGTGCACCGCGCCGACGACGACCTCGCGGACCTCCTCGCCGGCCTCACCGGACCGGTCCTCGTCGTGGCCGCCGCCGAACACGACTTCGCCCACCGCCTCCCGCGCTGGGAGACCGTCCACACCAACGCGATGCGCCTCGAACTCCCCCCGCTCGGCGACCAGGCGCTCACCCGCCTGCTCAAGAGACTCCTCTCCGCCACCCGCCGCACCGAGCACCACCCCGGCGACGAGAACTGGCACGCCCTCCTCGGCCACCTCCAGGGCAACCCCCGGCGCGCCGAGGAATTCGCCGCCCGCCTCGACGCCGCACCGGAGACCGCCCACGGCCTCTGGCGCAGGCCCACCTCCGCCTGACCCGTCCCCCCACCCGCACAACAGCCCCGCCCAGGTCACCACGACCGGAGCGGGGCTTCGACACGTACCGCCGCGCGACCTCAGTCCGCGACGCCCTCGATCTCCATCAGCAGATCCTCCCGGCACACGTCCGCGTGCAGATACACCACGGCCCCGTCCTCGGGAAGCACCTTCGAACAGATCTCCCGCACCACCGGAACGTCCTCGGCGTGCCGGACGTACACCTTCGCGCGCCGCAGGTCCGACAGCCCGTACGAGTGCGACACCCCGTAACCCGACAGGTTCTCCGGGCCGATCAGCAGCGACACGTTCTCCAGCGCCGTGTGCGTCTGCGCGCGCACGTCACCCACGTGGACCGTCTCGTGGCCGATGATGCTCGCCGTGCCCGACACGAACACCGTGCCACGGCCCAGCGGATCGTCCGCCGGCGGGACGTACGTCGCCCGCGCGAAGTTCGGGGAGCGCGGACCGTACCGGGGCGGGTAGTGGTAGGCGGGCGTCTGGCGCGGGTTCTCGACGTTCACCGGCTCCGCCTCCCGCGCCGCGAGCAGCGCGATCCCGATACCGTCGCCCTGCGCGCCGATCACCGTCGTCGCCGGCATCCCGTACAACATGCCGAGCTGCTCCAGCGCGTGACTGCGGCCCACACAGAAGTCCCGGTACACCTCCTGGCCGTGCGCGTTGCGGCCGTTGATGTCACCGATGTAGTTCCACACCCGCACCAGCCGCCTGTACCCCAGCCGCGCGAGCAGCGTGAACAGGTCCTCGTACGTCCGGTGCGTGGCCGCCGCGTACGCGCCCGCCTCATCGATCCGGCCGACGCAGAACACGAAGTCCCGGCAGCCCGTGTACCTCAGGCCCGCGTACGCGCCCCCGCACACCGGCTCCCCGGCCACCCACGTCTCCGTCAGAGCCTCGCCGGCCACCCCCATGCGCACCGACAGCTCGGTGCCCTCAGGGCCCTCGGGCACCGGGCCGTTCAGGTAGGTGAGGGCGCCGAGGCGTGGGCCGCCGACGCCTGGGGCGAGGAAACGCGAGGTCAGCGTGGGCGACGGCTGTACCGACGAGGTCATGGGGAGCCCCCAGGGCAGAGTGGACGATGCCGCTACCCGAGGCTAGGAACCCGGCCTGCGCCGCACAGTGCGGCCGTTCCAGCGCCGGCCCATCTGCCGGTAACCCCCCACCCCGGATTCCCCGCCGATGGCCGGTCAGTGGCCCTCTTCCCCTGCATCCGCGCGTGACCCTGTTCGTACGGTGGGCGACGGCCCGCCGCACCCGCGCGGGCCGCCTCGGATGACCGGCCCGAGCGAACGAGGTGTGGCCCGTGCCCCAGTCAGAGCTGATCCGCCCCGTCCACGAACTCCTGCGCGCGCACGCCGAGACCGCCCCCGGGCGCACGGCGTTCCGCGACGCGCGCAGGTCCGTCGACTACCGGCGGCTCGACGAACGGACCGCGCGGATCGCCACCGGACTCGCCGGGGCCGTCGGCGTCGAACCCGGCGACCGGGTACTGATCTGCCTCGGCAACGGCGTCACCATGGTCGAGGCGTACCTCTCCGTCGCCCGCGCCTCGGCGGTCGGCGTCCCGGTCAACCCCCTGTCCGCGGACCCCGAACTCGCCCACTTCCTCACCGACAGCGGAGCCCGCGCCGTCGTCACCGACCCCTCCCACGTCGACCAGCTCCGCCGCGTCGCACACCCGTCGGTCCAGCTCGTGGTGACCGAGGAGGGGGCCGAAGAAGGGTCCGGCGCCTGGTCGTTCGAGGAACTCGCGGCGGGCACGAACGCCCCCCGCGACGAACTCGGCCTCGACGAACCCGCGTTCATGCTCTACACCTCCGGCACCACCGGCCGCCCCAAAGGCGTCGTCTCCTCCGTCCGCAACTCCCTGTGGACCATCGCGGCCTGCTACGCCCCCCTCCTCGGCCTCAGCGGCGAGGACCGCGTCCTGTGGCCGCTGCCCCTGCACCACTGCCTCGGCCACCACCTGGGCACCCTCGGCACCCTCGCCGTCGGCGCCAGTACCCACGTCACCAGCGGATTCGCCCCCGAGGAGATCCTCGGCGAACTGCGCGACGGCGACTACACGTTCCTCGCCGGCGTCCCCGCCGTGTACCAGCAGCTCCTGACCGCCGCCCGCGACGAACCCGGCCTCGGCGGCGGACTGCGCATGTGCCTGACGGCCGGCGCGGTCGGCAGCGCCGCCCTGCGCACCGAGTTCGAGGACCACTTCGGCGTCCCCCTCCTCGACAGCTACGGCACCACCGAGACCTGCGGCCCCATCACCGCCAACACCCCCGACGGCGACCGCGTCCCCGGCTCCTGCGGACGCCCCGTCCCCGGCCTCGACGTCCGCCTCGTCGACCCCCGCAGCGGTGCGGCGGGGGACGCGGGCGAGGTGTGGGTACGCGGCCCCAACGTGATGGCCGGCTACCACGGACGGCCCGACGCGACCGCCGAGGTCCTCGTCGACGGCTGGTACCGCACCGGCGACCTCGCGACCCGCGCCACCACCGGGCACCTGACCATCGCCGGGCGGCTCTCCGAACTCATCGTGCGCGGCGGCGAGAACATCTACCCCGCCGAACTCGACGAGGTCCTGCGCGGCATACCGGAGCTGGCCGACGCGGCGGTGGCCGGCCGCCCCGACGAGATCCTCGGCGAGGTACCGGTCGCGTACGTCGTCCCCCGGGAGGCCGGCCTCGACGCGGACACCGTCCTGCGGCACTGCCGGGCACAGCTCGCGGCGTACAAGGTGCCGGTCGAGATCCGGGCGGTGGAGGCGGTGCCGCGCACGGCGTCCGGGAAGGCGGCGCGGCATTTGCTGGCGGGGGTGGCTTCCAGGGTGCTTGCGGGGGCTACCGGGGCTGCTGGGGCTGGGGCCGGGTCCGGGTCCGGGGCTGCTGGGGTTGCCGGGTCCGGAGAGCGGGGGGCGCGGGAGCGGGACGGCCGCGCGGATTCGGGGCCGGACGGCCGCGAAGGTTCGGGGCGGGACGGCCGTACGGCCCAACTTGTCCCCGCCCCTGCCGTCGGCCCCGCCCCCGACCCCGTCCGAGCCGCCGTCTTGCGTGAACGTCTCAGCTCCCTCTCCGGCGACGACCGGCACGCCGCCCTCGTCGAGCTCGTCCGTGAGGAGACCGCCCGTGTCCTCGACGCCCCCTTCGGGGAGGTCGGCTCCCGGCGGCCGTTCCGGGAGATGGGGCTGACCTCGGTCAACGCGATCGGGCTGCGGGACGCGCTGATCGGGCGCACCGGGTGCGCGCTGCGGGCGACGGTCGTCTTCGACCATCCGACGCCGGGGGCGCTGGCGCGGCTGCTGGGGGAGGTGTTGGGGGAGACGCTGGGGGAGGAGAAAGCGCGGTACGACAATATGCTCGCCACCGCCACCGCCACCGCCACCGCCACCGCCACCACGCCCGCGATTGACACCGCCACCACCACCTCCGCTCCCCCCACCCCCACCGAAGACGACCCCATCGTCATCGTCTCCATGAGCTGCCGCTACCCCGGCGACGTCACCACCCCCGAAGCCCTCTGGCACCTCGTCCGCGAAGGCGTCGACGCCAGCGGAGACTTCCCCGACGATCGAGGCTGGGACACCGACGCCCTCTACGACCCCGACCCGGAACGCACCGGCCACACCACCACCCGACGCGGCGGATTCCTGCGCGGTGCGGGCGAGTTCGACAACGAACTCTTCGGGATCTCCCCGCGCGAGGCCCTCGCGATGGACCCCCAGCAGCGCCTCCTCCTCGAACTCGCCTGGGAGACCCTGGAGCGCGCGGGCATCGCCCCCGACGCCCTGCACGGCGAGAGCGTCGGCGTCTTCACGGGCGTCATGCGCCACGAGTACGGCGCGGCCCTCGACCCCCTCCCGCCCGAGCTGGAGGGCTATCTCGACCTCGGGAAACTCGGCAGCGTCGCCTCGGGCCGCATCGCCTACGCCCTCGGCCTGCATGGCCCCGTGCTCACCGTCGACACCGCCTGCTCCTCCTCCCTCGTCGCCCTCCACCTCGCGGTGCGCGCGCTGCGCGCGGGAGAGTGCACGATGGCCCTCGCCGGGGCGGCGACCGTGATGGCGACGCCGCAGCTCTTCGTCGAGTTCTCCCGCCAGCGCGCCCTGTCCCCGGACGGCCGCTGCCGCGCGTTCTCGGCGGACGCCGACGGCACCGGCTGGGCCGAGGGCGCGGGCCTGCTGCTCCTGGAACGCCTGAGTGACGCCCGCCGCAACGGCCACCCCGTCCTCGCCGTCGTCCGGGGCAGCGCCCTCAACTCGGACGGCGCCTCCAACGGCCTCACCGCGCCCAACGGCCAGGCCCAGCAGGCGGTCATCCGCCTCGCCCTCGCCGACGCGGGGCTCACCCCGGACGAGGTCGACGCCGTCGAGGCGCACGGCACGGCGACCCGCCTCGGCGATCCCATCGAGGCGCACGCGCTCGCCGCGACCTACGGGACGGGCCGCCGAAGTCCCCTGTGGCTGGGCTCGTTGAAGTCCAACATCGGCCACACCCAGGCCGCCGCAGGAGTCGGCGGCGTCATCAAGACGGTGCTCGCGCTCGCCGCCGGCGAACTCCCGCCCACCCTGCACGCCGAGCACCCCTCGACCCACGTCGACTGGGACACCTCCGGCCTCGCCCTCCTCACCGAGGCCCTCCCCTGGCCGCAGACCGGCGACCGTCCCCGCAGGGCCGCCGTCTCGGCGTTCGGCATCAGCGGCACCAACGCGCACGTGATCCTGGAACAGGCTCCCGCGTACGACGCCGCCGAGAGCGGACACCGGCCGCTGGACGTCGTACCGCTCCCGCTCTCCGCGCGGACCGGGGACGCGCTGCGGGCGCAGGCCCGGCAGCTCGCCGGACTCGCCCTGGACAACGGCGACTTGGGGCTGTCGCTGGCGACCACGCGGGCGGCGCTGGACCAGCGGGCCGTCGTCGTCGGCGACCCGGCCGACGCCCTCAAGGCCCTCGCCGAAGGGGGCACCCACCCCGCTCTCGTGACCGGTGTCGCGGGCGAACCCGGCGCCGTGGCCTTCGTGTTCCCCGGTCAGGGCTCCCAGTGGCCCGGAATGGCGACGCGACTCCTGGAGACCTCGCCGGTCTTCCGCGACGCGGTCACGGCCTGCGCCCAAGTCCTCGACGCACACCTCGACTTCGCCGTCCTCGACGTCCTCACCGAGGCCGAGGGTGCGCCCCCGCTGGAGCGGGCCGAGGTCGTGCAGCCCGTGCTGTTCGCGGTGATGGTCGCGCTCGCCCGCACCTGGGAGTCCCTCGGGGTGCGGCCCAGCGCCGTGATCGGCCACTCCCAGGGCGAGTTGGCGGCCGTGCACATCGCGGGCGGCCTCGACCTCGCCGACGCCGCCCGGATCGTCGCCCTGCGCAGCAAGGCCCTCAGGGCGGCGGCCGGACTCGGCGGCATGGCGTCGGTACCGCTGCCCGCCGCCGAGGTGGAGACACGCCTTGGGGACGGTCTCGCCGTCGCCGCCGTCAACGGGCCCCGCAGCACGGTGATCTCGGGCGACGCGGACGCCCTCGAAGCCCTCGTCGACGCCTATCAGGCCGAGGGCGTACGGGCCCGTCGCATCCCCGTCGACTACGCCTCGCACTGCGCCCACATGGACCGACTCCGGGACGCCGTCCTGGAGATCGCCGCCCAGACCACTCCCCGCTCCTCCGGCACCGTCCGCTTCTACTCCACGGTCACCGGAACCCTCACCGACACGGCGACCCTCACCCCCGCCTACTGGTTCGACAACCTGCGCCGACCGGTGCGGTTCCAGGACGCGTTGGAGGCGATGCTCGCCGACGGACACCGGGTGTTCGTCGAGTCCAGCCCGCACCCCGTCCTCGCCGTCGGCCTCGCCGAGATCCTCGAACAGGCCGACACCGACGGCCTGGTGACCGGATCGCTGCGGCGCGGCGAGGACAGTGCGGCCGAACTCCTCGCGGCGGCGGCCCGGTTGTGGGTGCGGGGCGTCCCGGTCGACTGGAGCGCCCACTTCGCGGGCAGCACTGCCCGTAGGGTGCCGCTGCCGACCTACCCGTTCCAGCGCCGCCCCTACTGGCTTGCCCAGCGCGGCGGCGCCGGTGACCTCGCCGCCGTCGGCCTGCGCGCCGCCGCCCACCCGCTGCTCGGCGCCGTGGCCGACCTCCCCGACGGCGGCACGGTGTGCACGGCCCGTCTCGACGGCACGCACCCCGCCTGGCTGGCCGAGCACGCCGTCTCCGGCACCGTCCTCCTCCCCGGCGCCGCCCTCCTCGAACTCGCCGCGCACCAGGGCCGGATCACCGACCTGACGCTCACCGCCCCCGTCGTCCTCGGCGAGCAGCCCCTGACCCTGCGCGCGGTCGCCGGCCCCGCCGACGACACCGGCACCCGCCCCTTCACGGTCCACACCCGCGCCGACGCGGACACCGACTGGACCACCCACGCCACCGGCACCCTCGCAGCCCCTACCCCCAGCCCCGCCACGGCACCCCCGGCCTGGCCGCCGACCGGCGAGGAGCTTCCCCTCGACGGCGTCTACGACCGACTCGCCGACCAGGGCTACGAATACGGCCCCGCCTTCCAGGGCCTGCGCCGCCTGTGGCGCGGCACCGACGTGTACGCGGAGGCCGTACTCCCCGAGGACACCACCCCCGGCGACTTCCTCTGCCACCCCGCCCTCCTCGACGCCACGTTCCAGGCCATCGCCGCCGCCGGCATCGTCACCGGCGCCCCCGGCACCACCCCGCTGCCGTTCTCCTTCGAAGGCGTACACCTCCACGCCACCGCCTCCCGCGAACTGCGGGTCCGCGTCCGGGCCCGCACGAAGGACACCGTCCAACTGACCGCCTGGAACCCGGACGGCCGTCTCGTCGCCCACATCGACACCCTCACCCTCCGCGCCCAGACACCGAGTTCGGGCAACAGGCCGCCCTACCGCGTCGACTGGCTGCCCGTGGACCACGCCGAACCGGCCGCCGTCCGCACGGCGACCGTCGGCCCCCTCGACGTCCCCGGCTCCCCGGAGTACGCCACACTCGCCGACGCCACCGGCCACGACCTCGTCCTCACCACGCTCCCCCCGGCACAGGACCCGGAGACCACCGCCCGCGCAGCCCTCCTGCTCGCCCAGGACTGGCTGACCCAGGAGGAGGACGGCACTCTCGTCCTCGTCACCCGGCAGGCCCTCGACGACCCCGCCGCCGCACCCGCCTGGGGCATCCTGCGCACGGCGACGACCGAACACCCCGGCAGGTTCGCCCTGCTGGACCTCGACGGCACCGACACCCCCTGGGACCAGGTCACTTCGGCCCTGTACGCGGGCGAGCCCCAACTCGCCGTCCGTGACGGTTCGTTGTACGCCGCCCGCCTCCAGGCCGCCCCCACCCTCCCCTTCGACCACGAACCCTGGCTCCTCGAAGTCACCGGCTCCGGCGCCCTCGACGACCTCGCCCCCCGCCCCGCTCCGCACACCCTGCGCGACCTGGCCCCCGGCGAGGTACGCGTCGCGGTCCGCGCGGCCGGGGTCAACTTCCGTGACGTGCTGCTCGCACTCGGCATGGTCGAGGTCGCCGACGACGTACTCGGCGGCGAAGGCGCGGGCGTGATCCTGGAGACCGGCCCCGGGGTGACCGAACTCGCCGTCGGACAGCGGGTGTTCGGCGTGATCCACGGCGCCTTCGGCCCGGTCGCCGTAGCCGACGCGCGCATGCTCGCGCCGGTCCCCGACGGCTGGACGTTCGCCGAGGCGGCCGGGGTGCCGATCGCCTGGCTGACCGCCTGGCACGGCCTGTTCGACATCGCCGGCCTGAAAGCGGGCGACAAGGTCCTGATCCACTCGGCGGCCGGCGGCGTCGGCTCGGCTGCCGTCGCGCTCGCCCGGCACATCGGCGCCGAGGTCTTCGCGACCGCCGCCCCCAGCAAGCACGAACGACTGCGCGCCCTCGGCATCCCCGACGACCACATTGCCGGCAGCCGGGACCTGGAGTTCGAGGGCAGGTTCGGGCGCGTGGACGTCGTACTCAACTCCCTGGCCGGGGAGTTCACCGACGCCTCCCTGCGGCTGCTCGGGCCCGGTGGGCGGTTCGTGGAGATGGGGAAGACCGACATCCGGGACGCCGAGACCGTCGCCCAGCGGCATCCGGGGGTCCGCTACCGCGCGTTCGACCTGCTCGACGCCGGGCCCGAGCGGATCGGGGAGATGCTCGCCGCACTGCTCGCCACGGACGTACCCAAGACCCCGCACCGGGCCTGGGACATCCGGCACGCGCACGACGCGTTCCGGCACATGGCCGCCGCCCGGCACACCGGGAAGGTCGTCCTCACACTGCCCCGGCGGCTCGACCCGGACGGCACGGTCCTGGTCACCGGAGGCACCGGCACCCTCGGACGCCTCGTCGCCCGGCATCTGGTCACCGAGCACGGCGTCCGCAACCTCCTGCTCGTCAGCCGCAGCGGCGGCGACCCCGAACTCGGCGACCTGGACGCCGAGGTGACCGTGGCCGCCTGCGACACCGCCGACCGCGACGCGCTCGCCGCACTGCTCGACACGATCCCCGCCGACCGGCCGCTGACCGCCGTCATCCACGCGGCCGGTGTCCTCGACGACGCGACCGTGGAGGCCGCAGACCCCGACCGGCTGCCCCTCGTGTTCGCGCCGAAGACCCGGGCGGCCTGGCACCTCCACGAACTGACACTCCGTCACGACCTGGCCGCGTTCGTCCTGTTCTCCTCCATCGCCGGAGTCCTCGGCGGCGCCGGACAGGCCGGGTACGCCGCCGCGAACGTCTCCCTCGACGCGCTCGCCGCCCACCGCCGCGCCCTCGGACTGCCCGCCGTGTCCGTCGCGTGGGGCATGTGGGCACCGGACAGCGGCATGACCGGCCACCTCACGCAGGCCGACCGCGAACGCCTCGCCCGCAGCGGAGTCCTCCCCATGGAACCGGAGTTCGCCCTCGGACTCCTCGACGAAGCCATGGCAGGAGCCGAACCCGCCCTCACCGGCGCCCTGTTGGACGTCCGCGCCATGGAACCACTGCCGCCGCTCCTGCGCGCCCTCGCCACCACCAGGCCCCGCCCCCGACGAGCCGACGCCACCGCGGGACAGGCGCCGACCTCCCTGGACGAGGCGGTCCACCTGGTCCGCACGGCCGCCGCAGCCGTCCTCGGGCATGCCTCCGTGAACGCCGTCCCCGCCGAACGGGCCTTCTCCGACCAGGGATTCGACTCGCTGACCGCCGTCGAACTCCGCAACCGGCTGCGCGCGGCCACCGGACTCAGGCTCCCCACCACCGTCGTCTTCGAACACCCCACCCCGGCCGCCCTCGCCGCCCACCTGATCGGCGCCGCCGAACGCCCCGCCACCCCAACCCCCGTGCCCAGTACGGCCGTCGACGGCGACCCGATCGCGATCGTGGGCATGGCCTGCCGCTTCCCCGGCGGCGCAGACAGCCCCGAGGAGCTGTGGCGCCTCGTCGACCAGGAGCGGGATGTCGTCGGCCCCTTCCCCACCGACCGAGGCTGGGACCCCGAACGCCTCTTCGACCCCGACCCGGACCGCACCGGCACCAGCTACGTCCGCGAAGGCGCCTTCCTGCACGGCGCGGGCGACTTCGACGCCGCCTTCTTCGGGATCTCCCCGCGCGAGGCCCTCGCCATGGACCCCCAGCAGCGCCTCCTCCTGGAGACCGCGTGGGAGACCTTCGAGGACGCCGGCATCGACCCCGCCGGACTCAAGGGCACCCCGGTCGCCGTCTACGCCGGACAGATCCACCACGACTACATCGGCCGACTTTCCGACGTACCCGGCGAGTTGGAGGGCTACCTCGGACACGGCACGGCGGGCAGCGTCGCCTCCGGACGGATCGCCTACACCTTCGGACTGGAGGGCCCGGCCGTCACCGTCGACACCGCCTGCTCCTCCTCCCTCGTCGCCCTCCACCTCGCCGTACGCTCCCTGCGCGCCGGGGAGTGCACGATGGCGCTCGCGGGCGGGGTCAGCGTGATGGCCGCGCCGACACCGTTCGTCGAGTTCTCCCGGCAGCGCGGGCTCGCCCCCGACGGGCGCTGCAAGCCGTTCGCGGACGCCGCCGACGGCACCGGCTGGTCCGAGGGCGTCGGCCTGCTCCTCGTCGAGCGGCTCTCCGACGCCCGACGGCTCGGCCACCGGGTCCTCGCGCTCGTCCGGGGTACGGCCGTCAACCAGGACGGCGCCTCCAACGGCCTCACCGCGCCCAGCGGCCCCGCCCAGCAGCGCGTCATCCGAGCCGCGCTCGCGGACGCCGGACTCGACGGCTCCGACGTCCAGCTCGTCGAGGCCCACGGCACCGGCACCCGCCTCGGCGACCCGATCGAGGCCCAGGCCCTCCTCGCCACCTACGGCGCGGACCACCCCACAGACGCCCCGCTGTGGCTCGGCTCCGTCAAGTCCAACCTGGGCCACTCACAGGCCGCCGCAGGCGTCGCCGGACTCGTCAAACTCGTCATGGCGATGCGCAACGGACGCATGCCCCGCACCCTCCACGTGGACCGGCCCAGCCGGCACGTCGACTGGTCCTCGGGCGGGGTCCGCCTGCTCACCGAGGCCCGCGACTGGGACCCGGGAACCCGGCGCTGCGGGATCTCCTCCTTCGGAGTGAGCGGCACCAACGCCCACGTCGTCCTGGAGGAAGCACCCGCCACCGACATCCCCGAACCTGCCGAAGCCGACGGCACGCCCCCGCTGCTGCTGTCCGCACGAGACGCCGACGCCCTGCGCGCCACAGCCGGACGCCTCGCCGCACTTCTCGACTCCGACGAAGCGCCCCCGCTCACCGACACGGCCCGTGAACTCCTTCACCACCGCGCCCGGTTGGACCACCGAGCGGTCGTCCTCGCCGACCACCACCAGGCGTTGACCGCTCTCGCCACCGGCCGCACGACCCCCGGCACCGTCACCGGAACCGCCCTCCCGGACGCCAAGACCGTGTTCGTCTTCCCCGGACAGGGCGCCCAATGGGTCGGCATGGCACGTGAACTCCTGGACCAGAGCCCGGTGTTCGCCCGCCGCATGGCCGAGTGTGGACAGGCCCTCGCCCCGCACACCGACTGGCGGCTCGACGACGTCGTCCGCGACGGAACCGGCCTGGACCGAGTCGACGTCGTGCAGCCGGTGCTGTTCGCCGTCATGGTGTCGCTGGCCGCCCTCTGGGAGGAGCACGGCGTCCGTCCCGACGCGGTCCTCGGGCACTCCCAGGGCGAGATCGCCGCCGCCTGCGTGAGCGGCGCCCTCTCCCTGGCGGACGCCGCCCGCGTCGTCGCCCTGCGCAGCCGCGCCATCACCGCCCTCGCCGGAACCGGCGGCATGCTCTCCGTCGGCCTGCCCGCCGAGGCCGTGACCGCACGGCTGGAGGCATACGGCGAACGGGTCGCCGTCGCCGCCGTCAACGGGCCCCACTCCGTGGTCCTCGCCGGTGAGGGACCCGCCCTCGACGAACTCGCCGCCGACTTCACCGCCGCCGGAGCCCGCGCCAAACGCATCCCGGTCGACTACGCCTCCCACACCCGTGCCGTCGAGACCCTGCGAGACGAACTGGACCGGCAGTTGGCGCCCGTCCGCGCGGGCGCACCCGCCGTGCCGATGCTCTCCGCGTTCACCGGGGAGTGGGTCCAGGACGGCGAACTCGACGGCGGATACTGGTACTCCAACCTCCGGGGCACGGTCTCCTTCCAGCGGGCCACCGAAGCGCTCCTTGCCGCCGGGTACACCGCGTTCATCGAGGTGAGCCCCCACCCCGTACTGCTTCCGGCGATCGGAGAGACCGCCGAACTCGTCGGCGCCGACACCGCGTTGGTGGCGACCCTGCGCCGCGAGGACGGGGGCACGGACCGATTCCTCACGGCCGCCGCCGAGGCGTACGTCCGAGGGATCGACGTCAACTGGGCTGCCCTGATCGGCCCTTCGGGCAACCGGGTCGAGCTGCCGTCCTACCCCTTCCAGCGGCAGCGGTACTGGGCCGAACAGCCCACCGCACCGGCCGGGGACGACCGGCAGCGGGAGTTCTGGGACCGGGTCCAAGCCGGTGACACGGACGCCCTCGCGGCCCAACTCGGCCTCGAAGGGGCCTCCTTGGACGCGCTGCGGGCGGTGCTGCCCGCGCTGGCGTCCTGGCACCAGACCGACGCGGGGGACGCGCTGCGGTACAAGGTGAACTGGCAGCCTGTGAGCGGCCTCGACCGAGGAGCGCGGCTCGACGGGCGGTGGCTGACGGTCATACCGGAAGGGCTGGACCCTGATGGGCTGATCGACGGCACTGAGGTGCTGGTGGTCTCCGAGACGACGACCCGGCAGGAACTCGCGGCTCGACTCGGCCCGGCCGACGGGGTGGTGTCGCTGCTCGCACTTGGCGACACCGAAGACGGGGGGCTCGGCGTCACGCTCCGGTTCCTCCAAGCCCTCGGCGACGCCGGGGTGCACGCCCCGGTGTGGCTTGTGACGCGCGGCGCGGTCGCCGTGCGGGCCGGGGAGGTGGTTTCGTCGCCCGCGCAGGCTGCCCTGTGGGGGCTCGGACGGGTCGTCGCGGCGGAACGGCCTGAATCCTGGGGCGGGTTGATCGATCTGCCGGTGAACGGCCTGAGCGGAGGGCTTTCCGGCAACGGCTCTCCGGTCGATGGCGACTCCCTCGCCGCTCGACCCCCACTCCGACTTGACGACACCAGCAGCCGACGCCTGCTGTCCGCCCTCGCCGGTGCCACCGACGAGGACGAGATCGCCCTGCGTGCCGACCATGCCTGGACGCGTCGCCTGCGCCCCGCCCCGGCGTCTCCGGCCCGCCGCACGTGGAAGCCGACGGGCACGGCCCTGGTCACCGGCGGGGAGACCCCCGTCGGACGGCTGGTCGCCGACTGGCTCACCGAGAACGGGGCCCAGAACGTCGTTCTCCTCACGACCGATCCGGACGTCACGGGGGTCTTCTGCGACCCTGCCGACGACAGTGCCCTGCGTGCCGTACTCGCGGGTCTGCCGCCGGAGTTGCCGCTCCGGACCGTCGTTCATGCGGCGGGCATCCTCGACGACGCGACGATCGACACCGCCGACGAGGACCGTGCGCGCCGGGTGCTCCGCTCGCGGGCCGGTGCGGCGCTCGCCCTCGACCGGGTCACGCGTGAACTCGCCCCGGAACTGGACACGTTCGTACTGTTCTCCTCGCTCGGCGGGACCCTCGGGGCCGCCGGACACGCCACCTACGCGCCCGGCCACGCCGTGCTGGACGCCCTCGCCGCCGCCCGGCGTGCGCAGGGGCTGCCGGCGACGGCCGTGGCGTGGGGGCACTGGGCCGTGGCCGAGGAGGCGGGCGGGGTGACGCGGCCGGGGGTGCGGGACCTGGAGCCCAAGGCTGGACTGGCCGCGCTGCGCCGGGCGTTGGAGCAGGACGACACGGCGGTCGCCGTGTGCGACGTCGACTGGGCGGTGCTCGCCGGGCCCGTACCGCCGCCGCTGCTCACGGAGTTGGTGGAGACGAAGGAGGCCGAGGGGGAGGGGCCCGAGGCGCTGATGGCGCGGCTCGGCGAGGCCGACGGGCCGGGGCGGCGCAGGCTGCTCACCCAACTCGTCCTGGACCTCACCGCCGAGGTCCTGCGGCACGGCGACAGCACGGCCGTCGACCCCCGGCGCGGCTTCCGCGAACAGGGCTTCGACTCGCTGGCCGCCGTCCAGTTCCGCAACCGCCTGTGCGCCGTCACCGGACTGACCCTGCCCGTCACGACCGCCTTCGACCACCCCTCGCCCCGCGCCCTCGCCGACCTCCTGCTCGCCGAACTCGCCCCGCACGAGCCGGAGTCGGCACCGGACGACGTGAACGACGTGGAAGCTGCGACCGACGACGAACTGCTCGAACTCCTCGCCACCGAGTTCGGCATCTCCTGAGCCTGAGCCCGCGCCTCGAGCACGAGCCCGAGCGGCTCCTCACCACTGAAAGGAACACGACGTGGCGGACGACCGCATACGGCAGATGCTGAACAAGGTGACCGTCCAACTCCGTGAGGCCCGTGCCGCGTTGGAAGCGCAGCGCGAGCCGATCGCGGTCGTCGCGATGACCTGCCGCTACCCAGGACGCGCCAACTCACCGGAACAGCTCTGGCAGTTGGTGGCCGACGGCGCCGACGTCATCGGTGACTTCCCCACCGACCGCCACTGGGACGGCCGCGACCTCTACGACCCCGACCCGGACACGCGCGGCGGCATCACCTCCTGCCGGGGCGGCTTCCTCGACGACGTCGCCGGATTCGACGCCGACTTCTTCGGTATCTCCCCGCGCGAGGCCCAGGCCATGGACCCGCAGCAGCGCCTCCTCCTCGAACTCGCCTGGGAGGGCTTCGAACGCGCCGGCATCGACCCGGACACCCTGCGCGGCAAGGACGTCGGCGTCTTCACCGGCATCAGCGCCACCGAGTACGGCGCCCGCTACGCCGGCACCCCGCACGACCTGGAGGGCTACCTCGGCACCGGCAAGGCGGGCAGCGTCGTCTCCGGCCGCCTCTCCTACGTCTTCGGCTTCGAGGGCCCGGCGCTCACCGTCGACACCGCCTGCTCCTCCTCCCTCGTGGCCCTGCACCTCGCCGTGCGCGCCCTGCGTGCCGGGGAGTGCCGGACGGCGCTGGCCGCCGGGGTCGCCGTCATCACCGAACCGGCCGTGTTCGTCGAGTTCTCCCGCCAGCGCGGCCTGGCCGCCGACGGCCGCTGCAAGGCGTTCGCGGCGGCGGCCGACGGCACCGGCTTCAGCGAGGGCGCAGGGCTCCTCGTCCTGGAACGCCTCAGCGACGCCCGGCGCCTCGGACACCGGGTCCTCGGAGTGGTCCGGGGGACGGCCGTCAACCAGGACGGCGCCTCCAGCGGGCTCACCACACCCAACGGACCCTCCCAACAACGCGTCATCCGGGCCGCGTTGAAGGACGCCGGGCTCGGTCCGGCGGACGTCGACGCCGTCGAGGCCCACGGCACCGGCACCCGGCTCGGCGACCCCATCGAGGCGCAGGCGCTCCTCGCGACGTACGGGCAGGACCGGGAACGGCCGCTGTGGCTGGGCTCGGTCAAGTCCAACATCGGGCACTCCCAGGGCGCGGCGGGCATGGCCGGGGTCATCAAGACGCTGATGGCGATGCGGCACGGCGTCCTGCCCCGCACCCTCCACGTCGACGCGCCCACCCCCGACGTCGACTGGACGGCGGGCGCGGTCGAACTCCTCACCGAGGAACGCCCCTGGACGGGCGAGGTGCGCCGCGCGGCCGTCTCAGGGTTCGGCATGAGCGGCACCAACGCGCACGTGATCCTGGAGTCGGCGCCCGACGACGGACCACAGGCCACCGGAGCGACCCCGCCGGTGATCCCCTGGATCGTCTCCGGCCAGGGCCCCGCCGCCGTACGCGCCCAGGCCGCCGCCCTCCGCGACCACTTGGCCACCCACCCCCACCACCCCGAAGCGGCCCACACCCTCGCCACCCGCCGCGCCCTCCTCTCCCACCGGGCCGTCCTCACCCACCCCGACGAACTCGACGCCCTCGCGGCGGGCGACAGCGACGACCGCATCGAGCACGGCAACGGCGGCGGCATCGCGTTCGTGTTCACCGGCCAGGGCGCCCAACACCCCGGCATGGGCGCGGAGTTGTACCGCGCCTATCCGGTCTTCGCCGAGACCTTCGACAAGGTCTGCGCCGAACTCGACACCCACCTCGGCCTCGGCATCGCCGCCGCGATCTTCGGCGAGACGCCGGCCCGCCTCGACGACACCGCGTTCGCGCAGGCCGGTCTGTTCGCCGTGGAGACCGCCCTGTACCGGCTCCTCGAATCGTGGAACATCCGCCCCGACCTCCTGATCGGCCACTCCATCGGCGAACTCACCGCCGCCCACCTCGCCGGAGTCTGGTCCCTCACCGACGCCTGCGCCGTCGTCGCCGCCCGCGCCCGCGCGATGCAGGCACTGCCCCGGGGCGGGGCGATGAGCGCGATCGGCGCGCCCGAGGCGGAGGTGGCCGCGAGCCTCACCGGCGGTGTCGTGATCGCCGCCGTCAACTCCCCCCGCTCCGTGGTGATCTCCGGCGACGAGGCAGACGTCGAGACCGTCACCGCCCACTGGGCCGCCGAGGGCGTCCGGGTGAAACGCCTGCGCGTCTCCCACGCCTTCCACTCACCCCACATGGACGCCGCCCTCGCCCCCTTCCACGCGGTCCTGGAGACGGTCACCGCCCACCCCCCGCGCATCCCGGTCGTCTCGAACCGCACCGCCCGCCCCCTCACCCCCGCCGAAGCCGCCGACCCCGCCTACTGGACCGGCCAGCTCCGCGGAACGGTCCGCTTCGCCGACGGCATCGCGGAACTGGAGCGCCAGGGCGTCACCACCTACGTCGAAGTCGGCCCCGGCGGCGGCCTCGCCTCCCTGATCCCCGACTCGCTCACCCGCCCCACCCCGGCCGCCGTACCCCTCCTGCGCAAGGGGAGGCCGGAGGCGGCCACCACGGTCGCGGGCGTCGGACGGCTCGTCGCCCGGGGCCACGACGTACGCCTCGACGCCCTGTTCGCCGGTGTCGGCCACGCCGACCTCCCGACCTACGCCTTCCAGCGCCGCCCCTACTGGCTCGGCGACCCGCCCGGCGCCGCCCGCGCGGACCGCCTCGGCCTCGACACGACCGGACACCCCCTGCTCGGCGTGAGCGTGCCGCTGCCGGACGCCGGGGACGTCATGCTCGCGGGCCGCGTCTCCCTCACGGACCACCCCTGGCTCGCCGGACACCGGGTCCTCGACCGCGTCCTCCTCCCGGGCGCCGCCCTCGCCGAACTCGCGGTGCGCGCGGCGGACGAGGCGGACGCCGGGGACATCGAGGAACTCGTCCTGCACGCGCCGCTGGTCCTGCCGGACGAGGGGGGCGTACGGCTCAGGGCGATCGTCAACGGCGGCGACCTGCGGATACAAGCCCGCCCCGAGCTGCCGGGGGCGCCGTGGACCACCCACGCGACCGGGACCCTCGCACGAACCTCCGCGCCGGCCGCCGCACCGGCCGCCCCCTGGCCCCCCGCCGGCTCCGACGCCCTCGCCGCCCAGGACGTCTACCAGGCCCTCCGAGCCGTGGGCGTCGACTACGGCCCCGCCTTCCGCGCCCTGCGCGCCGTCTGGCGCAAGGAGGACGAGGTCTACGCCGAAGTCGAACTCCCCGCCGAGGCCGGCCCCGCCGGCCAGGGCTACGGCATCCACCCCGCCCTCCTCGACGCCTGCCTGCACGCCCTGCGGTTCAGCGGATTCCTCGACGCGGACGCCGCGTTCGTCCCGTTCTCCTTCGCCGGGGTCCGCCTGCACGCCTCCGGCGCCCGCGCCCTGCGCGTCACCCTCACCCACCTCGGCGGCTCCGCCGTACGCCTGCGCCTCACCGACCCCGAGGGCACCCCCGTCGCGGACGTCGACGCCCTGACCGTCCGCAAGGTCACCGGGGACCGCCTCATCGCCCGTGACCCCGCGCTGGACGCGCTGTACCGGCTCGACTGGACGCCGCTGACCGCGCCGACGGACGTACCGGACGAGCCGTGGACGCTCCTAGGGGAGGACCGCTTCGGCACCGGGCTGCCGCGAGGGACCGGCGGCGACACCGTCGTATGGTCACCGCCCGAAGGGACCCCGTACGAGGCGACGGCAGCCGCCCTCGAAGTGCTCCAGCGGCAGGCCGGGCGGCTGGTGGTACTCACGCGCGGGGCGCTCGGGGAGGATCTCGGGGCCGCCGCCGTGCACGGGCTCGTCGGGTCGGCGCAGTCGGAGAACCCCGGCCGGATCGCCCTCGTGGACCTCGCGGACGACACGCCGCTGGAGCTGGTGCGGGCCGCCGTCGCGACCGGCGAACCCCGCACCGCGCTGCGCGACGGCCAGATCCTCGCCCCCCGGCTCGCCCGGTACGACGGCCTCGACCCGCTGCCCGCCGAACCCGCCTGGCGGCTCGGCATGACCGGGACCGGGACCGTCGAGAACCTGCGGATCGTGCCGTGCCCGGAGGTACTGGAGCCGCTCGGCGCCGGACAGGTGCGGATCGGCGTGCGGGCGGCCGGGCTGAACTTCCGGGACGTGTTCACCGTCCTCGGTATGTTCCCCAGCATCACCGGCATGCTCGGCGGCGAGGCGGCCGGCGTCGTCACCGAGGTCGGCGCCGACGTCACCGACCTGAAGCCCGGCGACCGGGTCACCGGGCTCGTCTTCGGCGGATTCGGACCCGTCGCCGTAGCCGACCGGCGCATGGTCGTCCCCTTCCCCGACGACTGGACGTTCGCCCAGGCCGCCGCCGTCCCCCTCGTCTACCTGACCGCCTACCACGCCCTCATCGACCTCGCCGCCGTACGCCCCGGCGAGCGCGTCCTCGTGCACGCGGCGGCCGGAGGAGTCGGCACCGCCGCGACCCAGCTCGCCCACCACCTCGGCGCCGAGGTCCACGGCACCGCGCACCCCGCGAAATGGGACACCCTGCGTGCCGCAGGCATCCCCGACGAGCGGATCGCCTCCTCGCGCGACACCGAGTTCGGGAACCGCTTCGGACAGATGGACGTCGTCCTGAACTCGCTGACCGGCGAGTTCGTCGACACCTCGCTGCGCCTGCTCCGTGAGGGTGGACGGTTCCTGGAGATGGGCAAGGTCGACATCCGCGACAACGCGCCCAAGGGGGTGCGGTACCGGGCGTTCGACGTCCTCGAAGCGGGCGAGGACCACATCCAGCGCATGCTGGTCGAGCTGATGAACCTGTTCGGCACGGGCGCCCTCACCCTGCCCCGCGTCACCACCTGGGACGTCCACCGCGCCCCCGAGGCGTTCCGGCACCTGCGCGAGGCCCGCCACACCGGCAAGGTCGTCCTCACCCTCCCACGCCCCCTCGACGGCACCGTCCTCATCACGGGCGGCACCGGAGACCTCGGCGCGCTCACCGCCCGCCACCTCGCCGCCGAACGAGGAGTACGACACCTCGTCCTGACCTCACGCCGAGGCGCCGACACCCCCGGAGCCGCCGAACTCGCCGCAGAACTCCGTGACTTGGGCGCCGAGACACGGATCGTCGCCTGCGACGTGAGCGACCGCGAACAGGTACGCGCGCTGATCGCATCCATCCCGGACCTCACCGGCGTCGTCCACACCGCAGGCGTCGTCGAGGACGGCGTCGTCCCCTCCCTCACCCCCGGACAACTTCAGCGCGTCCTCGCACCCAAGGCGGACGCGGCCCTGCACCTGCACGAACTCACCGACGACCTCGCCCTGTTCGCCCTCTTCTCCTCGGCCGCCGCCGTCCTCGGCGGACCCGGGCAGGGCAACTACGCCGCCGCCAACGCCGTCCTCGACGCCCTCGCCGCCAAACGCCGGGCGCAGGGGCTCGCGGCGACCTCGCTGGCCTGGGGACTGTGGCGGCAGGACGGCGGGATCACCGGGCACCTCGGGGAGGCCGACCTCGCGAGGATGGCGCGGGCCGGGATGCGCCCGCTGGAGCGGGCCGAGGGGATGGCGCTGTTCGACCACGCCACCCTCACGGACGAGGCCCTCTACCTGCCGGTCAAACTCGACCTCGCCGGACTGGACGCGGCACCACCCGCCATGGCGGACCTGGTGCGCCGTACCCCACGCCCCACCGCAGCCGCCCCCACCGACGGCGCGCTGCCCGCACGGCTCGCCGGGCTCGCGCCGGCCGCCGCGCTGCGGGAGACCACCGACCTCGTGCGCAGGCACACTGCCGCCGTCCTCGGCCGCGACCGCGCCGAAGGGATCGACGGAGTCCCGCCGGAACGGCCGTTCAGCGAACTCGGCTTCGACTCCCTCACCGCCGTGGAACTCCGCAACCGGCTCGCCCAGACCGCCGGACTGCGGCTCTCCGCGACTGTCGTCTTCGACCACCCGACCCCGGAAGCCCTCGCCCGCCACCTCGTGACGGAACTCGTCGGAGAACCCCAGACGGCCGACGAGACCCCGGCCGGCGAGCCGGGCAGCGCCATCGACGACATGGACACGAGCGAACTGATCCGCCGGGCGCTCGCCACCTCGCCCGACCCCCTGGACTGACGCTCCGTCAGCCCAATTCGCGGCCAGTGCCCACACCGTGGACCCGCCCCATAAAAAACGCCCCCGCACCCTGCCTAACCTGCGGCTCAGATGTCCGGACCGCCGCCCGGAGGAGACCCGAATGGCTGATTCCCACGAGGAACTGGTGACCGCGCTGCGCGCCTCGCTCAAGGAGAACGAGCGGCTCGCGCGGCGCGTGCGCACGGCGACCGAACCCGTCGCCATCGTGGGCATGGGATGCCGGTTCCCCGGCGGAGTCGACTCGCCGGACGCCCTGTGGCGGCTCGTCGAGGAGGGCCGCGACACCGTCGGCGGCTTCCCCACGGACCGGGGCTGGCCCCTCGACACCCTCTTCGACCCCGACCCGGACACCCCCGGCACCTCCACCGTCGACCGAGGCAGCTTCCTCCAGGAGGCCGCCTCCTTCGACGCGGGCCTCTTCGGGATCTCCCCGCGCGAGGCCCTCGCCATGGACCCCCAGCAGCGCGTCCTCCTGGAGACCGCCTGGGAGACCTTCGAACACGCCGGCATCGACCCGGCCACCCTGCGCGGCAGCCGCACCGGCGTCTACCTCGGCATCTCCGGCCAGGACTACGACCGCGACGCCCGACACGGCGACCCCCGCGTCGAGGGCCTCCTCCTCACCGGCAACACCCCGAGCGTCGCCTCCGGCCGCCTCGCCTACGTCTTCGGCCTCGAAGGCCCCGCCGTCTCCGTCGACACCGCCTGCTCCTCCTCCCTCGTCGCCCTCCACCACGCGATCCGCGCCCTGCGCGCGGGGGAGTGCACGACGGCCCTGGTGGGAGGCGTCACCATCCTCACCTCCCCCCACCTCTTCGTGGAGTTCTCCCGCCAGCGGGGCCTCGCCCCCGACGGCCGCTGCAAGTCCTTCTCGGACGACGCCGACGGCACCGGCTGGTCCGAGGGCGCCGGCCTCCTCCTCGTCGAACGCCTCTCCGACGCCCGCCGCCTCGGCCACCGAATCCTCGCCGTCATCCGGGGCTCGGCCGTCAACCAGGACGGCGCCTCCAACGGCCTCACCGCACCCAACGGACCCTCCCAACAGCGCGTCATCCGGGCCGCGTTGGCGGACGCCGGGCTGTCGACGACCGACGTCGACGTCGTCGAGGCCCACGGCACCGGCACCGCCCTCGGCGACCCCATCGAGGCACAGGCCGTCCTCGCGACCTACGGCCAGAACCGCGAAATCCCCCTGTTCCTCGGCTCGATCAAGTCCAACCTCGGCCACACGCAGGCCGCCGCCGGGATCGCCGGCATCATCAAGACCGTCCAGTCGATGCGCCACGGCCTCCTCCCCGCCTCCCTCAACATCGCCCGCCCCTCCGGACGGGTCGACTGGGACGCGGGAGCCGTCGAACTCGCCACGCGGAAGCGGCCCTGGCCCGAGACCGGCCGCCCGCGACGGGGAGCCGTCTCCTCGTTCGGCGTCAGCGGCACCAACGCCCACGTGATCCTGGAAGAGGTACCCGAGCCGCCCGAGGAACGCGAGCCCACCGATTTTGGGTTCGTCCCATGGATCGTGACCGGCAAGACCGCCCAGGCCCTCCGCGCCCAGACCGACCGGCTCCGCGCCTACACCACCGCCCACCCGGACATCCCCGTCGCCGAGATCGCCCACACCCTCGCCGTCGGCCGCACCCACCTCGAACACCGCGCCGTGTACCTGGGACGAGAGCACGAGGAGTTCACCCTCGCCGAGAAGGACACGACTCCCGCACTCTCCGGCCGCCGCCTCGCGCTGCTGTTCGGCGGGCAGGGCTCCCAACGGCTGGGCATGGGCGCGGAGTTGTACGACCGGTTCCCTGTGTTCGCCGAGATGTACGACCGGGCTGCGGAACAACTGGCGATCTCCCGTGACGTAACGGACCTGGACCGCACGGGCGTTGCTCAACCGGCCTTGTTCGCGCTGGAGGTGGCGCTGTACGAGCTGGTGAAGTCGTTCGGCGTCAAGGCTGACGTGGTGGGCGGGCATTCACTCGGTGAGTTCGCCGCCGCCTATGCGGCCGGGGTGTGGTCGTTGGAGGACGCGTGCCGGATCGTCGCGGCCCGCGCCCGCCTGATGGACGGCCTTCCCGAGGGCGGTGCGATGGCCTCGGTGACGACCTCGGACGTGTCATTGCTCCTCACGGACGGCGTCGAGGTCGGCGCCCTCAACTCGCCGTCGTCCGTGGTGATATCGGGCGACGAGGCCGCCGTGTCCGGTGCGGTCGAGCAGGCGAGGTCGCGCGGCTGGAAGGCCACCCCTCTGCGTGTCTCCCACGCCTTCCACAGCGCCCGCATGGAACCAGTGCTCGGGGAGTTCCGTAACGTCCTCGACCAAGTCGCTTTCCACACCCCCCAGTTGACCGGCCTCTCCAACGTCACCGGCGGCATCGCGGACCGCTGGACCGACCCCGCCTACTGGGTCGACCACCTCCGCCACACGGTCCTGTTCGCTGACAACGTGTCCACCCTCGCCGACCAGGGCATTACCGCCGTCCTCGAACTCGGTGCCGACTCCACCTTGACCACGCAGGCGGGCCTCGCCACCCGCCCCCCGGCCTGCGCGGTCTCCGCCCTCCGCAAGGACCGCGACGAACCCCTGACCTTCCTCACCGCACTCGGAGAACTGTTCACCCACGGCATCCCCGTCGACTGGACCCCCCTGTTCACCGGCGTCGGCCGCGCCGAGCTGCCCACCTACGCCTTCCAGCACACCCACTACTGGCTCACGGGAACCCCCCACGGCCTCCCGGCCACCACCCACCCGCTCCTCGGCGCGAGCGTCGAGATCCCGGGCGGCGACACGGTCCTGACCGGAGTGCTCTCCGCCGCCGAGCGGCCCTGGCTGGCCGATCACCGCGTCTTCGGCGGGATCGTCCTCCCCGGCACGGCACTGGTCGACCTCGCACTGCACGCCGGCCAGGGGCTCGACGAACTTGTGCTGCACGCCCCGCTGACACTTCCCGAACCCGGCGCGGGCAAGGCGGAGTTGCGGGTCGTCGTCGGGGAGGACGGGGCGGTCGCCGTGCACTCCCGTGCCGACGAGGACGCTTCCTGGACCGTCCATGCCTCCGGAACGCTGGGGGACACCGGGGAGGCCCGGCCGGAGTCCTCCGGAGTCTGGCCGCCCGAGGGTGCCGAACCGGTCGAGCTGGAGGGCGCCTACGAGACGCTCGCCGCGCAGGGGCTCGGGTACGGGCCGACGTTCCGTGGGCTGAGGGCTGCTTGGCGACGGGACGGCGAGGTGTTCGCGGAGGTGGCGCTGCCGGGCGGTGATCCCGGCTCGGTCGCCGGGTACGGGGTGCATCCCGCGCTCTTCGACGCCGTGCTGCACGCGACCAAGTACTGCTTCGACGGCGCCGACACGGACCGGACGATGCTGCCCTTCGCCTGGTCCGGCGTGCGGCTGTGGGCCACGGGGGCGGTGTCGGTGCGCGCCCGGATCAGGGCGGTCGGCTCCGACGCGGTGTCTCTCGAACTGACGGACACCGAGGGGCATGCCGTTCTCTCCGTGGAGCGGCTGACTCTGCGGGCTGCTTCGGCTGGTGAACTCGCTTTGACCGACGCCGAGTTGCCGCTGTACCGGACCGAGTGGGTGCGGGTCGAGGCGGCGGTGGGCGAGGGGGAGTTCAGCGAGTGGGAGGTGCCTGAGGGGTGGGGGTCGGGTGAAGTGCTGCCGGTGGTGCGGGAGTTCGTGACGGACGTGTCGCGGGTGGACTCCGTGCTGGTGATCGTGGGGCGGGGTGCGGTGTCGGTGGAGGGGGAGGCCGTCGATGCGGTGATGGCGGGGGTGTGGGGGCTGGTGCGGTCGGCGCAGTCGGAGCATCCGGGGCGGATCGTCCTGGTGGACTCCGACGGGGGTGTGCCGGTGGGGGTGGTGGGGCTTGGGGAGCCGCAACTCGCCCTGCGCGGTGGTGAGTTGTTCGCTCCTCGGGTCGTGTCGACTGCGGGTGACGGGGTGTTGGTGCCGCTGGAGGGTGGTTGGCGGGTCGGGGTGGGGGAGCGGGGTGCTGTGTCCGGGTTGGTCGTCGAGAGTGCTCGGCGTGTGGAGTTGGCGCCTGGCGAGATCCGGGTGTCCGTGCGGGCGGCCGGGGTCAACTTCCGTGACGTGCTGAACGTGTTGGGGATGTACCCGGGTGATCCCGGGTTGCCCGGTCTTGAAGCGGCCGGGGTGGTGACGGAGGTCGGCGCGGACGTGGCCGGTATCGCCGTCGGGGACCGGGTCATGGGGCTGTGCGGTGGGTCGTTCGGGCCCGAGGTCGTCTCGGATTTCCGGACGTGGAGCCTGATTCCGGATGGCTGGACGTTCGCGCAGGCCGCCTCGGTGCCGTTGGCGTTCCTGACCGCTTGGTACGGGCTGTTCGACCTGGGTGGACTCAAGGCGGGGGAGCGGGTGTTGGTGCACTCCGCCGCCGGCGGGGTGGGGATGGCTGCTGTGCAGCTCGCTCGGCATGTCGGCGCGGAGGTGTTCGGGACGGCGAGTCCGGCGAAGCAGCATGCTGTGCCGCTGGACGCCGAGCACATCGGGTCGTCTCGGGACACGTCGTTCGGCTCGGAGTTTCCGCAAGTCGATGTAGTACTGAACTCGCTGGCCGGGGAGTTCATCGACGCCTCGCTGAAGCTGCTCGCCCCGGGCGGGCGGTTCATCGAAATGGGCAAGACCGATCTTCGTGAGCCGGACTGGGTGACATACCGGTCCTTTGACCTCGAGGAGGCGGGGGCCGAGCGGGTTCGGAAGATGTTCGGTGAGTTGAAGAAGCTGTTCGACGAGGGTGCGTTGACCCCGCTGCCGGTGACCTGCTGGGACGTGCGTGAGGCCGTCCCCGCGTTCCGGTACATGAGCCGCGCCCGGCACATCGGAAAGGTGGTGCTGACCGTTCCCCGGACCGCCGCCCTCGGCACGGTGTTGGTGACCGGTGGGTACGGGGGCGTGGGCGCGGAGGTCGTCCGGCATCTCGCCGAGGCCGGGTACGAAGTGGTCGTCGCCTCCAGGCGTGAGGGTGTCGACGTCGCGGACGCGGAGCAGGTGCGGGGGCTCGTCGGGTCGATTCCGGATCTGGTGGGTGTCGTGCATGCGGCGGGTGTGCTGGACGACGGTGTCGTCACGGAGTTGACGCCTGAGCGGATCGCCGGGGTGTGGGCGGCGAAGGCGCGCGGGGCTGCCGTACTGGACGAGGCGACACGCGACCGCGATCTCGCATTCTTCGTGGTGTTCTCCTCGGCCGCAGGGGTGTTCGGCGCTCCAGGACAGGGCGCTTACGCCGCCGCGAACGCCGCTGCGGACGCGGTGGTCGCCGAACGGCGAAGGCTGGGCCTCCCCGGGCAGGCGTTGTCCTGGGGGCTGTGGTCCGGCACGGGTATGGCCGCCGGCCTCACCGACGCCGAGGTCCGCCGCCTCGCCGACTCCGGGTTCCCGCCCCTGCCCGTGGACAAGGCGCTCGCCCTCCTCGACACCGCCATGCGACACCCCGCCGCCCACCTCATCCCCCTCACCATCACCCCCCGCCGCGTCGACGGCGTCGTACCGCCGCTGCTGCGGGAGGTGCAGGGCGCGGTGGCACCCCGGCGTGCCGTCGCCGTCGTGGCGCAGGCGCCGACCGGGCTCGCGGAGCTGCCCCCGGCCCAACGGCTGCACCGGGTCACCGAGTTGGTGGCCGCGCACACGGCGGCCGTGCTCGGGTACGGCGGGTCGGCTGGGGTCGATCCGGGGGCGTCGTTCACGGAACTGGGGCTCGACTCGCTGACCGGCGTGGAGCTGCGCAACCGGCTCGGTGCCGTGACGGGACTGACCCTGCCGGCGACTCTGACCTTTGATCGGCCGACGTGCCGGGACGCCGCCGAGTACCTCGTCGGGCTGCTTGCTCCCGAGACCCCGGCGCAGGACCTCCTCGCGGACATCGAGCGGGTCGGCGCCGAACTCGGCGCGCTGGCACCGGAGGACGACGTGCGCCGGGCCGCCGTCGCCCGCCTCCTCGGGCTGCTCACCGAACTCGACACCACCGTCTCCGACGACGACCGGTCGGTCTCCGAACGCCTCTCCTCGGGCTCCGACGACGACCTCTTCGACTTCATCGACCGGCAGCTCGGCGTCTGAGCCGCGCCGCAGGGCCTGCACAAGGAAATGGCGGAACCATGGACGAGACCACGAAGCTCCGTGACTACCTCAAGCGGGTGACCGGTGAACTCCACCGCACCCGTGGCCTCGTGCGCGACCTGACGGAACGCGACCACGAGCCGATCGCGATCGTCGGCATGGGCTGCCGCTTCCCCGGAAGCACCAACTCCCCCCAGGAACTCTGGGACTTCGTCACCCGCCACGGCCACGCCCTCGGCCCCTTCCCGACCGACCGGGGCTGGGACGCCGACGCCCTCTACGACCCCGACCCGACGGCCTCCGGCAAGACGTACCTGTGCCAGGGCGGATTCATCGACGGCGCCGGCGACTTCGACGCCGGACTCTTCGGGATCTCCCCGCGCGAGGCCCTTGCGATGGACCCCCAGCAGCGCGTCCTCCTGGAGACCGCCTGGGAGGCCGTCGAACACGCGGGCATCGACGGCGCCCGCCTGCGCGGCTCCGCGACCGGCGTGTTCATCGGGGCCTCCGCCCAGGACTACGACCGCGACGCCCGCTCCGGACACAAGGACGTCGAGGGCTACCTCCTCACCGGCAACACCCCGAGCGTCGCCTCCGGCCGCATCTCCTACTCCCTCGGCCTCGAAGGCCCGGCCCTCACCGTCGACACCGCCTGCTCCTCCGCCCTCGTCGCCCTCCACCTGGCCGTCCGCTCCCTGCGCGCCGGGGAGTGCTCGATGGCCCTGTCCGGCGGCGTCTCCGTCATCGCCAGCCCGGCGATCTTCCTGGAGTTCTCCCGCCAGCGGGGCCTCGCCCCCGACGGGCGCTGCAAGTCCTTCTCGGACGACGCCGACGGCACCGTCTGGGCCGAGGGCGCCGGCGTCGTCGTCCTGGAACGCCTCAGCGACGCCCGGCGCAACGGCCGCCGCATTCTCGCCGTGATCCGGGGAACGGCCGTCAACCAGGACGGCGCCTCCAACGGCCTCACCGCGCCCAACGGGCCCGCACAGGAACGCGTCATCCACGCCGCCCTCGCCGACGCCCGCCTCACCACGGCCGACGTCGACGCCGTCGAGGCCCACGGCACCGGGACCTCCCTCGGCGACCCCATCGAGGCGCAGGCGATGCTCGCGACGTACGGGGCCGGACGCTCCGCCGAGGAGCCCGTGTGGCTCGGGTCGGTGAAGTCGAACATCGGACACGCGCAGACCGCCTCCGGGGTCGCCGGCGTCATCAAGATGGTCATGGCGCTGCGCGCGGGCCTCCTGCCCCGGACCCTGCACGTGTCCCGGCCCTCCAGCCACGTCGACTGGAGCAGCGGCGCGGTGTCCCTGCTCACCGAGGACACCCCCTGGCCCGAGACGGGCCGGGAACGCCGGGGCGCGGTCTCGTCGTTCGGGGTCAGCGGGACCAACGCCCACATCGTGCTGGAACAGGCACCGGACGCCGAACCCGCCGCCAAGGGCGAGCCCGGACTCGTACCGTGGATGCTGTCCGGCAGGACACCGCAAGCCCTGCGCCAACAGGCTGACCGCCTCCGGGAGTTCGCCGCCGAGCACCCCGAGGTGCCGGTCGCGGACATTGGCCACACCCTCGCCGTCGGCCGCACCCACCTCGACTACCGGGCCGTGTATCTGGGACGCGAGCACGACGAGTTCACGCTTGCCGAGAAGGACACGACCCCCGCCACAGGCGGACGCCGCCTTGCCCTGCTGTTCGGCGGCCAGGGCTCCCAACGGCACGGGATGGGCGCGGAGTTGTACGACCGCTTCCCCGTCTTCGCTGAGGCGTACGACCGGGCTGCGGAACAGCTGGGGATCTCGCGCGATGTAACGGACCTGGACCGTACGGGTGTTGCTCAACCGGCTTTGTTCGCGTTGGAGGTGGCGCTGTACGAGTTGGTGTCGTCGTTCGGCGTCAAGGCTGACGTGGTGGGCGGGCATTCGCTCGGTGAGTTCGCGGCTGCTTATGCGGCTGGGGTGTGGTCGTTGGAGGACGCGTGCCGGATCGTCGCGGCCCGCGCCCGCCTGATGGACGCCCTCCCTGAGGGCGGAGCCATGGCGTCCATCGCGGCCCAACGCGCCCAGGTCGAGGACCTGTTGACCGACGGCGTGGAGATCGGCGCGGTCAACGCCGAGTCCTCCGTGGTGATCTCCGGCGACGAAGCAGCCGTCGCCGCAGTGGTCGAGAAGGCGCGGGAACGGGACTGGAAGACGACCCGCCTCAAGGTCTCCCACGCCTTCCACAGCGCCCGCATGGAGCCGGTACTCGCGGAATTCCGTGCCGTCCTGGACGACGTCACCTTCAAGGACCCCGAACTGCTCGGCCTCTCCAACGTCACGGGTGGCATAGCGGACCGCTGGACCGACCCCGCCTACTGGGTCGAGCACCTCCGCCACGCCGTCCTGTTCGCCGACAACGTCACCACCCTCGCCGACCAGGGCATCACCGCCGTCTTCGAACTCGGCGCCGACTCCACACTCACCACCCAGGTCGGCCTGGCCCCCGAACCCCCGGCCTGCGCGGTCGCCGCCCTCCGCAAGGACCGCGACGAACCGCTCAGCCTCCTCACCGCGCTCGGTGAACTCCACTGCCACGGCGTCACGGTGGACTGGTCCCCCCTCTTCCCCGGCGCCGAACTCGTCGACCTCCCCACCTACGCCTTCCAGCGCGACCACTACTGGCTCGACGTCCCCCACACCACCGCCGACGCCCGCGCCCTCGGCGTCACCGCAGCCGCCCACCCCATCCTGGGCGCCGCCGTCGAACTCCCCGACACCGACGGCGTCGTCCTCACCGGCCGCCTCTCCCTCGACACCCACCCCTGGCTCACCGACCACCGAGTCCTCGACCAGGTCGTCGTCCCCGGAGCGGCCCTCGTCGAGATGGCGATCCGGGCCGGCGACGAGGTCGGCTGCGGAACCCTGGAGGAGCTGATCTCGTACGCGCCCCTCGTCCTCGCCGAACACGGCGCGACCCAGCTCCGGTTGACGGTCGGGGCCGCCCAAGAGGGTACCGGGGACCGGCCGTTCGCGTTCTACTCGCGCCGCGAGTCCGGCGGCGACGGCACCTGGACCGCCCACGTCACCGGCGCTCTCTCCGGCAGCGACCAGACGGAGGAGACCCTCGCCCTGGCCACCGGCCTCGCCCGCGTCGGCGGGGAGACCCTCGACATCAGTGGCGAGTACGCCCACTTCGCCCGTAAGGGCATGCACTACGGACCCGCCTTCCAGAGCCTGAAGGCGATCCGCCGCAAGCGGGACCACGTCGTCACCGACATCGAACTCCCCGCCGCAGAACACGAACGCGCCACCGGCTTCGGCATCCACCCCGCCCTCCTGGACGGCGTCCTGCACGCCCTCGGCAAGCTCCTTCCCGAGGGAGAGGCGCCCCTCCTGCCGTACTCGTGGAACAGAGTCGTCCTGCACGCGGCCGGGGCGACCGCCGTCCGCGCCCGTATCACCAAGCACAGCGACAGCACCGTCTCCGTCATGGCCGTCGACCGCGACGGCGGACCCGTGCTCTCCGTCGACCGGCTCACCTTGCGCGAGGTCGCGCCGACGGCCGTCGCGGAGGCGTCCGCCGAACAGGCGGCGTCCTCGCTGTACCGGGTGGAGTGGGTGCCGGTCACGGCCGCCGCCGAGGAGGTCGAGTATGCCGAGTGGCAGGTGCCCGACGGGGTCCAGGCCACTGACGCGCTCGCTGTCGTGCAGGAGTTCCTGAGCGGGCCCGGGAAGGTCCTCGTGGTGGTCGGGCAGGGCTCGGACACCGATCCGGCGGTCGCCGGGGTGTGGGGGCTGCTGCGGTCGGCCCAGTCGGAGCATCCCGGGCGGATCGTGCTCGTGGACTCCGACGGGGGTGCGGTCGCCGGGGTCGCCGGGCTCGGGGAGCCGCAACTCCGGCTCCGGGGAGGTGAGTTGTTCGCACCTCGGGTTGTGCCGATCGTCGGTGACGAGGTCCTGGAGGTGCCCGGCGAGGGTGCCTGGCGGGTCGGGATCGGGGAGCGGGGGGCTGTCACCGGGCTGGCCGTCTCCCCCTTGGAGAGGGTGGCGCTCGGGCCCGGTGAGATCCGGGTGTCCGTGCGGGCGGCTGGCGTCAACTTCCGTGATGTGCTGAACGTGTTGGGGATGTATCCGGGTGATCCCGGGTTGCCTGGACTCGAAGCGGCCGGTGTCGTGGCCGAGATCGGGCGAGGGGTCACCGGGATCGCGGTCGGGGACCGGGTCATGGGGCTGGCCACCGGGTCGTTCGGGCCCGAGGTCGTCTCGGATTTCCGGACGTGGAGCCGGATTCCGGAGGGGTGGACGTTCGCGCAGGCCGCTTCGGTGCCGTTGGCGTTCCTGACGGCCTGGTACGGGCTGTTCGACCTGGGCGGGCTCCGGACGGGGGAGCGGGTGTTGGTGCACTCCGCCGCCGGCGGGGTGGGGACGGCCGCCGTCCAACTCGCCCGGCATGCGGGTGCGGAGGTGTTCGCGACGGCGAGTCCGGCGAAGCAGCATGCGGTGCCGCTGGACGCCGAGCACATCAGGTCGTCTCGGGACACGTCCTTCGGGGCCAGCTTCCCCCAGGTCGATGTCGTACTGAACTCGCTGGCCGGGGAGTTCATCGACGCCTCGTTCAAGCTGCTCGCCCCGGGCGGGCGGTTCATCGAGATGGGCAAGACCGACCTCCGTGAGCCCGAAGGGGTGACGTATCGCGCGTTCGATCTGATCGAGGCGGGGCCCCGGCGCATCCAGGAGATGTTCGGTGAGCTGAAGAAGCTGTTCGACGAGGGTGCGTTGACCCCGCTGCCGGTGACCTGCTGGGACGTGCGTGAGGCCGTCCCCGCGTTCCGGTACATGAGCCAGGCACGGCATGTGGGCAAGGTCGTGCTGACGGTTCCCCGCCTCGCCCGAGGCACCGTCCTGGTCACCGGCGGTCATGGCGGGGTGGGCGCGGAGGTCGTACGACACCTGAGCGACGCCGGTCACAGGGTGGTTGTCGCCTCCAGGCGTGAGGGTGTCGACGTTGCGGACGTGGAGCAGGTGAAGGCGCTGGTCGACAGCCTCCCCGACCTCGTGGGTGTCGTGCATGCGGCGGGTGTGCTGGACGACGGTGTCGTCACGGAGTTGACGCCTGAGCGGATCGCCGGGGTGTGGGCGGCCAAGGCGCACGGGGCTGCCGTACTGGACGAGGCGACCCGGGATCGCGACCTCGCGTTCTTCACCGTCTTCTCCTCGGCCGCCGGGGTGTTCGGTGCTCCGGGGCAGGGTGCTTACGCCGCCGCGAACGCCGCTGCGGACGCGGTGGTCGCCGAACGGAGGAGGCTCGGTCTCCCCGGACAGGCGCTGTCGTGGGGGCTGTGGTCCGGTACCGGTATGGCAGCCGGTCTCACCGACGCCGAGGTCCGCCGCCTGGCCGACTCCGGGTTCCCGCCCCTGCCCGTGGACAAGGCGCTCGCCCTGTTCGACGCCTCCCTGAACCACCCCGCCGCCCACCTCATCCCCCTCACCATCGACACCGGCAAGCTCCCCCGCCCCCTGCCGCCCCTCCTCGCCGGGCTCGAACGCCCCGCCGCCCGCCGGTCGGTGAGCGCGGCGGCACCCCGTACGGACACCGCCACCCTGCGCGGGACGCTGGACGCGATGAGCCCGGAGGAGCGGTGGGAGCACCTCACCGACCTGGTCGTCCGCAGCGCCTGCGCGGTGCTCGGGCACACCGATCCGGGCCGCGTACACGCCGAACAGCCCTTCACCGACCTCGGGTTCGACTCGCTCACCGCAGTCGAGCTGCGCAACCGGCTCGGTGCGGCGACCGGGCTCACCCTCCCCGCGACCGTCACCTTCGACCACCCCACCCCCCGGGCCGTCGGCCGGCACCTGCTCGACGCCCTCGGCTCGGACGGACCCGGCTCGGCCGCCGCGCTCCTCGGCCAACTCGACCGGCTGGACAGCGCGTTGGGGGACGCACGGCTCGACGAGGACGACCGCACGGCGACCGTCGCCCGGCTGCGGGCGCTCGCCGCACGGCTGGAGGCGAAAGCCGAACCGTCGACGGAGGAGGGGCTGGGCGAGCAGCTCGCCGACGCCTCCGCCGAGGAACTCGTCGCCCTCCTCAGCAAGGAATTCGGGATCTCCTGACCCCGGCACTTATCGACCAGCCTGTGAATCTGTGAGGTCCCGATGGTGGAACAAGACAAGATGCTCCGGCTTCTCAAGCAGGTCACGACCGAACTGCACGAGACCCGCCAGCGCCTCGAACAGCGGGAGGCCCGCGACGCCGAGCCCATCGCGATCGTCGGCATGGGCTGCCGCTACCCCGGAGGGATCGTCTCCCCGGACACCCTCTGGGACCTCGTCGCCGAAGGCCGCGACGCCGTGGGGGAGTTCCCCGACGACCGGGGCTGGGACCTGGAGAACCTCTTCGACGACGACCCCGGCGCCAACGGCAAGTGCTATGCCAGGACAGGGGGGTTCATCGAGGGAGCCACCGACTTCGACCCCGCCTTCTTCGGGATCTCCCCGCGCGAGGCCCTCGCGATGGACCCCCAGCAGCGCATCCTCCTGGAGACCGCCTGGGAGACCTTCGAGCACGCCGGCATCGACCCGGCCACCCTGCGCGGCAGCCGCACCGGGCTGTTCGTCGGCATCCCCTCCTCCGACTACGGCCACCGCCGGGGTGAACAGGACGACGTGGAGGGCTTCCTCCTCACCGGCAACACGTGCAGCGTCGCCTCCGGCCGACTCGCCTACTTCTTCGGCCTCGAAGGCCCCGTCGCCTCCGTCGACACCGCCTGCTCCTCCGCCCTCGTCGCCCTCCACCAAGCCGTGCGCGCCCTGCGGGCGGGGGAGTGCGCGATGGCCCTCGCGGGCGGCGTCACCGTCATGACCGGCCCCGGGATCTTCCTGGAGTTCTCCCGCCAGCGCGGCCTCGCCAAGGACGGGCGCTGCAAGTCGTTCTCGGACGACGCCGACGGCACCGGCTGGTCCGAGGGCGCCGGCCTGTTCCTGATCGAACGGCTCTCCGACGCCCGTCGCAACGGTCACCGCGTCCTCGCCGTGATCCGAGGGTCGGCCGTCAACTCCGACGGCGCCTCCAACGGGCTCACCGCACCCAACGGGCCCTCCCAACAGCGGGTCATCCGGGCCGCGTTGGCGGACGCCGGGCTGTCGACGGCAGACGTGGACGTCGTCGAGGCCCACGGCACCGGCACCGCCCTCGGCGACCCCATCGAGGCGCAGGCCGTCATCGCGACCTACGGGCAGGGGCACACCGCCGAACGGCCGCTGCTGCTCGGCTCGATCAAGTCCAACATCGGGCACTCACAGGGCGCGGCGGGCGGGGCCAGCGTCGTCAAGGCCGTCATGTCGCTGCGGCACGGACTCGTGCCCGCGTCCCTCAACATCACCGAGCCCTCCAGCCACGTCGACTGGGACGCGGGAGCCGTGGAGCTGGTCTCCGAGGCCACACCCTGGCCGCGTGTCGAACGGGCCCGGCGGATCGGGGTGTCGTCGTTCGGGATCAGCGGGACGAACGTGCACATCGTCCTGGAGTCGGCGCCAGAAGAAGACACACCGCAGGCGGAGGCGGTAATCGGCGGACCGGTCCCGCTCGTCCTCACCGCCAAGTCCGAGGCCGCCCTGCACGCCCGCGCCGCCGCCCTGCGCGACCGGCTCGACGCACCCCTCCCCGACCTGGCCCACTCCCTCGTCACTACCCGCGCCCACCTCGACTTCCGTGCCGTCGTCCTCGCCGACGACCACGAGAGCGCACGCCACTCCCTCGACGCCCTCGCCTCCGGACTCCCCGACACCAAAACCGTCACCGACACCGCCGGCCCCGCCCGCCTCGCGATCCTGTTCGGCGGCCAGGGCTCCCAACGGCCGGGGATGGGCGCGGAGTTGTACGACCGCTTCCCTGCGTTCGCCGAGGCGTACGACCGGGTGACGGAACTCCTGGGACTGCCTCGCGAGCCAAAGGACCTGGACCGTACGGGTGTTGCTCAGCCGGCGTTGTTCGCGTTGGAGGTGGCGCTGTACGAGCTGGTGTCGTCGTTCGGCATCAAAGCCGATGTGGTGGGAGGGCATTCGCTCGGTGAGTTCGCCGCCGCCTATGCGGCCGGGGTGTGGTCGCTGGAGGACGCGTGCCGGATCGTCGCGGCCCGCGCTCGGCTGATGGACAGCCTTCCTGAGGGTGGAGCCATGGCGTCCATCGCGGCCCAACGCGCCCAGGTCGAGGACCTGTTGACCGACGGCGTCACGATCGGCGTGGTCAACTCGCCCACCTCGGTGGTCGTCTCCGGCGACGATGCGGCCGTCCTCACGGTCATCGACAAGGCCAAGCAGCGTGGCTGGAAGGCCACCCGCCTCCGCGTCTCCCACGCCTTCCACAGCGCCCGCATGGAGCCGGTCCTCGAAGACTTCCGTGCCGTCCTCGACCAAGCCGCCTTCCACGCACCCAAGTTGACGGGCCTCTCCAACGTCACAGGCGGTATCGCGGACCGCTGGACCGACCCCGGCTACTGGGTCGAGCACCTCCGCAATGCCGTCCTGTTCGCCGACAACGTCACCACCCTCGCCGACCAGGGCATCACCGCCGTCCTCGAACTCGGCGCCGACTCCACGCTCACCACTCAGCTCGGCCTGACCCTCACCGACCCCGTGTGCGCGGCCCCCGCCCTGCGCAAGGACCGTGAGGAGCCGGTGAGCCTGCTGGCCGCGCTCGCCGAGCTGTACTGCCACGGCGTCCCGGTCGACTGGACACCCCTGTTCGAGGGGGCCCGCCGGGTGGAGCTGCCGACGTACCCGTTCCAGCGGGAGCGGTACTGGATGAGCGGCAGCGGCGGCACCGTGGACGTGCGCGGGCTCGGCCTCGGCGCGACCGACCACGCCGTGCTCGGCGCCTCCGTCGACCTGCCCGAGGGCGCCGGCACCGTCCTCACCGGCCGCCTCTCGCGCGGCGCCCAGCCCTGGCTGGCCGACCACCCCGCCGTACCGGCCGCCGCCCTCGCCGACCTGATCGTCCGGGCCGGCGACGAGGCCGGGTACGACACCCTCGTCAGCCTCGACGCCACCACCCCCCTCGTCGTCCCGCCCGGCACGGACGTCCACCTCCGCGTCGTCCTCACCGCACCAGGCGAGGACGGCACCGGCCGCGTCACCGTGCACGCCCGCCCCGACGGCGGAACCCACGGCGGAACCGACAGCGGCCCCCGTGGCGGAGCCGACTGGACGTGTCACGCCACCGCCGTCCTCGCCACCCGCCACGACACCCCGCCCGCCGCACCCCGACTCCCCGAAGCGGGGGAGGAGTTGGAGGTCCCCGCCGACGGCACCCTGCGCTCCCTGCGGCTCGACGGCGACACCGCCCACGCCCACCTCGCCCTGCCCCCGGCCCACGTCCGCGACGCCACCCGCTACGGCCTCCACCCCGCCCTCCTCGACGCCGCCCTCACGGCGGCCCGCCTCGCCGGACTCGCCCCCGCCGACAGCATCGCCGTCGGCTGGAGCGACGTACGCCTGCACGCCGCAGGAGCCGGCGAGGCCCGGCTGACCGTCCGCAAGGACGACACCGGGCTACGGCTGCACCTCGCCGACACGTCGGGAGCCCCCGTCTTCGACGCGGTCATCAACCGGTTCGGGGACGCCTCCGCCGCGCGCCGAGCCGAGGCCGCGACGCGGGACGACCCGCTGTACGCCGTCGAGTGGACGACCGTCACGGGTACGGCGGACGAGGCCGAGTGGGTCGCGCTGGAAGGCGTGGCGGGGCTCGCCGGGGTGCCGGACGGGGCGCGGACGGTGGTGTGGCGGCTGCCCACCGACGGCGACCCCGCACGGACCGATCCTGCCGACGGCGACCCCGCACCGACCGACCCCGCCGCCCAGGACGCCACCCTCGCCGTCCACAACGCCACCCACACCACCCTCGCCCTCCTCCAGGCGTTCCTCACCGACGACCGCCTCACCGACACCCGCCTGGCCATCGCCACCCGCCGAGCCGTGGCCATCGGCGCCGCCGACCACCCCGTCGCTCCCGCGGCAGCCGCCGTATGGGGCCTGGTCCGCTCGGCCCAGTCCGAACACCCCGGCCGGCTGCTCCTGGTGGACGGCGACGACGTGGCCCGCGCCCTCGCGACCGGCGAGCCGCAGACCGCCGTACGTGAAGGGACCGTCTGGGCCCCCCGCCTCGCGGCCGTCCCCGCGCCCGCGCTCGCCCCGCTGCCCGAGGGGCCCTGGCGGCTGGTGGACGACGGCCGGGGCCGTGTCGACTCGGTGTCACCCCGCCCGGTCGAGGAGGGGACGACGCTCGCCCCCGGCGAGATCCGGGTGTCCGTGCGCGCGGCCGGCGTGAACTTCCGGGACGTCCTCACCGTCCTCGGCATGTACCCCGGCGAACCCCTGCCGCTCGGCATGGAGGCGGCCGGGGTGGTGACCGAACTGGGGCCGGACGTCACGGGGTTCGCCGTAGGCGACCGGGTGACCGGCCTGTCGACCGGCACCTTCGCCCCCGAGACCGTCGCCGACCACCGCACCTGGACCCGCTTCCCCGACCACTGGACGTTCGCGCAGGCCGCGTCCGTCCCCGTCACCTTCCTCACCGCCTGGTACGGCCTCTTCGACCTCGGCGAGCTGAAGCCCGGCGACAAGGTGCTCATCCACTCGGCGGCGGGCGGCGTCGGCATGGCGGCCGTCCAGCTCGCCCGGCACCTCGGAGCCGAGGTGTACGCCACCGCGAGCCCCGCCAAACAGCACGTCCTGCCACTGGACGCCGAACACGTCGGCTCGTCCCGCGACACGGCGTTCGAGGACCGCTTCCCCCAGGTCGACGTCGTCCTCAACTCCCTCGCCGGGGAGTTCACCGACGCGTCCCTCAGGCTCCTCGCGCCCGGCGGCCGGTTCGTCGAGATGGGGAAGACGGACCTGCGCGAGCCCGAGGACATCACGTACCGGGCGTTCGACCTCGTGGAGGCCGGGCCCGAGCGGATGCGGGAGATGTTCGCCGAACTGTCGGAACTGTTCGAGACGGACGCCCTCCAGCCGCTCCCCGTCACCTGCTGGGACGTCCGCCGCGCCGCCGAGGCCATGCGGCACATGAGCCAGGCCCGCCACATCGGCAAGGTCGTCCTCACCGTCCCCCGCCCCCTCGACCCCGAGGGCACGGTCCTCATCACCGGCGGCACGGGCGGCGTGGGCCGTGCCGTCGCCGAACATCTCGTCGCCGCCCACGGCGTACGACGCCTGCTGCTGACCTCCCGCCGAGGCCCCGACGCCCCCGGCGCCGACGAACTGCGCGCGCTGGACGCGGACGTCACCGTCGTCGCCTGCGACGCCGGAGACCCGGACCAGGTACGGGAGTTGATCGCCGCCGTGCCCGACCTGACGGCGGTGATCCACGCGGCGGGTGTCGTCGACGACGGACTCGTCACCGACCTCACCCCCGAGCGCCTCGACGCGGTCCTCGCCCCCAAGGCGGACGCGGCCCGGCTCCTCCATGAACTGACACTCCGTCATGACCTGGCCGCGTTCGTGCTGTTCTCCTCCGCTGCCGGTGTCCTCGGGGCGCCCGGTCAGGCCAACTACGCCGCCGCGAACGCCGTGTTGGACACCCTCGCCGCCGAACGCGGGCGGGCCGGGCTGCCGGCGACCGCGATGGCGTGGGGGCTGTGGGCCGGCACCGGGATGGGGGCCGAACTGTCGGAGCAGGACCTGCTGCGGCTCGCCCGAGGGGGCGTCGTCCCCCTCACCCCCGAACGGGGGCTCGCCCTCTTCGACACCGCCCTGCGGTCCGCCGTGCCCGCCGTCGCGCCGCTCGCCCTCGACGCCGGGCGCCTCGAAGCCGTCGGCGACGCGCTCGCGCCGCTGCTGAGGGGGCTCGTGCGGCGCACCGTGCGCAGGCAGGCCGGGGGTGCGAAGGAGGCGGCCGGCGGCGCGTGGCTGGAGGAGATCAGGTCGGTGACGCCCGCCGAGCGGCAGCGGAAGGTCCTCGACATGGTCGTCTCGCTCCTCGCCCGGGTCCTCGGACACGCGGACGCCCGCCGCATCCGACCCGGGCAGCCTTTTACAGAGCTGGGGTTGGACTCCCTCACCGGTGTCGAGCTGCGCAACCAGCTCGCCGCCGCCACCCGGCTGCGGCTGCCCGCGACCCTCGTCTTCGACCACCCCACCCCGCAGGCCATCGCCGACCAGCTCCTCACCGACCTGTTCGGGGCGGACGCACTCACCGCCGCACCCGCCGAGGCTCGCGACCCGGCCGCACCCCTGCGCGACGGCATCGCACGGCTCCACGAACAGCTCGCCCAGGCGGACCCCGCCGACACGGCGTACGCCGACGTCGAACCGGCGCTGCGGCAGCTCCTCGCCGCGTGGACGGCCGCCCGCACCGCCGACGACACCCACGCGGACGTCAGCGAGGCCAGCGCGGAGGACCTGTTCGCCCTGCTGGACAACGAACTCGGCACCGCCTGAGCCGCACCCGCTCGGAGCCCTAGGAGAGCCCCCACCATGACCACCGAAGAGCAGTACCTCGACTACCTCAAGCGGGCCACCGTCGACCTCCGCGAGACCCGCAAGGAGCTGCGCCGGCTCCAGGACCGGGGCCACGAGCCCGTCGCGATCGTCGGCGTCGGCTGCCGCTTCCCCGGCGGGGTGGGCTCTCCCGAGGACCTCTGGCAGCTCCTCGACACCGGCGGCGAGACCCTCGGCCCCTTCCCCGAGAACCGCGGCTGGGACTTGGAACAGCTCTTCGACACCAGCCCCGACAACCCCATCAAGTGCGCCACCGAACAGGCCAACTTCCTGTACGACGCGCCCGCGTTCGACGCCGGACTGTTCGGGATCTCCCCGCGCGAGGCCCTCGCGATGGAACCCCAGCAGCGCATCGCCCTGGAGGTGGCCTGGGAGGCGTTCGAACGCGCCGGCATCGACCCGACCTCGCTGCGCGGCAGCGACACCGGCGTCTGGATCGGCGCCATCAGCCAGAACTACGCCCACAGCCGCAAGGCCACCACCCTCGTCGGCAGCCTGATGACCGGGACGACCAACAGCGTCCTGTCCGGCCGGATCGCCTACACCTTCGGCCTCGAAGGACCGACCGTCAGCCTCGACACCGCCTGCTCCTCCTCCCTCGTCGCCCTCCACCTCGCCGTGCAGGCGCTGCGGGCGGGGGAGTGCTCGCTGGCACTGGCGGGCGGGGTGACCGTGCTCAGCAAGCCCGAGCTGTTCGTCGAGTTCTCCGCCGTCCGGGGCCTGTCGCCCGACGGACGCTGCCGGGCCTTCTCGGACGACGCGGACGGCGTCGGCTGGTCCGAGGGCGCCGGACTCCTGCTGGTCGAGCGGCTCTCGGACGCGCTCGCCGCCGGGCACCCGGTGCTGGCCGTCATCCGGGGCACGGCCGTCAACGCCGACGGCGCCTCCAACGGGCTCACCGCCCCCAACGGCCCCTCCCAGCAGCGCGTCATCCGCGCCGCCCTGCGCAACGCCCGCCTCGGCCCCGCCGACGTCGACGCCGTCGAGGCCCACGGCACCGGCACCCCCCTCGGCGACCCCATCGAGGCGGAGGCCCTGCTCGCCGCGTACGGCAGGGACCGTCAGGAGCCGCTGTACGTCGGCTCGGTCAAGTCCAACATCGGGCACACGCAGGGCGCGGCGGGCGCGGCCGGGGTCATCAAGATGATGATGGCCCTGCGCAACGGCCGCCTCCCCCGCACCCTGCACGTCAGCGCCCCGACCACCCACGTCGACTGGTCCACCGGGGCCGTCGAGGTCCTCACCGACGCCGTCGACTGGCCCGAGGCCGACCGGCCCCGCCGCGCGGGCGTCTCGGCGTTCGGCCTCAGCGGGACCAACGCGCACGTCATCCTGGAGGAGGCGCCGAAACCGGCGGAGGCACCGCGACAGGACGCCACCGCCCCGCGACCCGCCCCCCGCGTCACCGCCTGGCCCCTCTCCGCCACCACCCCCGACGCCCTCCGCGCCCAAGCCCTCCGCATCCACGACCACCTGGCCGCCGCCCCCGCCCCCTCCCCGGCCTCCGTCGCCAAGGCGCTCGCCACCACCCGTGCCCACCTCGACACCCGTGCCGTCGTCATCGGCCCCGACCACGACACCCTCCTCACCGCGCTCAAAACCCTCGCCGAGGACGAGAGCGCCCCCACGGTCGTCGCCGGCACCGAACTCATCTCCGGCCCCCTGACGGCCGTCCTCTTCGGTGGCCAGGGCAGCCAACGCCCGCGCATGGGCGCCGAGTTGTACGACCGCTTCCCGGTGTTCGCCGAGACCTTCGACGAGGTCTGCGACGCCCTGGAGGCCGAACTCGGCCACTCCGTACGGGACGTCGTCCTCGGCGACGACGCAGAACGCCTCGCCGACACCGGGTTCGCGCAGCCCGCCCTGTTCGCGCTGGAGACCGCCCTGTACGTCCTGGTCACCGACCTCGGTGTGGCCGTGGACGCGGTCGCCGGACACTCCATCGGCGAGCTGACCGCCGCGTACGTCGCGGGCGTCTGGTCGCTGCCGGACGCCTGCAAGGTCGTCGCCGCCCGCGCCCGCCTGATGAGCGACCTCCCGCGCGGCGGCGCGATGGCCGCCCTCGGCACCGACCGGGCGGGCGCGGAGAAACTCGCCCGGGACCAGCCGGACGTGGAGATCGCCGCCGTCAACAGCCCGCGGGCGACAGTGGTTTCCGGCGACGCCGACCAGGTCGAGACGGTCCGGCAGCGCGCCGTGGACGCCGGTCTCAGGGCGACCGCGCTGCGCGTCTCGCACGCCTTCCACAGCGCCCGCATGGACGGCATGCTCGACGCCTACCGCACGGTCCTGGACACGGTCGCCTACAGCGAGCCCCGCCTCACGGCCGTCTCCACGCTCACCGGCCGCCCCGTCGAACCCGGCCACTGGACCGACCCCGCCTACTGGACCGAGCAGGTCCGCCGCCCCGTCCTGTTCGCCGACGCCGTCCGCGCCCTGGAGGAACAGGGCACGACCGCGTACGTCGAACTCGGCGCCGACGCCTCCCTCGCCACCCACGCGAGCCTCACCGTCACCGACACGCACGCCCTCGTCACCTCCGCCCTCGGCCCGGTCCGCCAGGGCCGCCCCGCCCAGGACGAGCCGACCGCCCTCCTCACAGCCGTCGCCCTCCTCTACGGCCACGGCGTGCCCCTCGCCTGGGAGCGCGCCGCCGATCCGGCGCCCGCCGCCCTCGGCCTGCCGACCTACGCATTCCAGCGCGAGGAGTACTGGCTCGCCGACCCCGTCCCGCCGGGCGGCTCGGCATGGTGCCACGAGGAACGCTGGGAGCCGCTCGCCCCCGGCGGCGAACCGAACCGCCCGCTGCTGGTGATCCCGGCCGGGTACGACGACCACCCGTGGGCCCGCGCCCTCGCGGACACCCTCCCCACGGTCACCGTCGACCCAGAACACCCCGACCTCACCGGCCACGACACCAGCGGCGGCGTCCTCTCCCTCCTCGCCCTCGCCGACACCCCCGCCGACCCCGGCCGCCCCGCCCTCACCCCCGGCCTGACCGGCACCCTCGCCCTCCTCCAGGCCACCACCGGCACCCGCCTGTGGTGCGCGACCCTCGGCGCGGTCGCCGTCACCGCCGACGAACCCGCCCCCGCCCTGCTCCAAGCCCCCGTCTGGGCCCTCGGCCGCGTCGCCGCCCTCGAACTCCCCACGGTCTGGGGCGGCGTGATCGACCTCCCCGCCGACCCCACCCCGGAAGCCGTCACCGCCGTCCTCGCCGCACACGGCACCGAGGACCAGATCGCCGTACGCGGCGCCACCGCGTACGGCCGCCGCCTCGCCCCCTCCACCGCCGCCGCACCCGACCGCGAACCCTGGCAGCCGCGCGGCACGGTCGTCGTCACCGGCGGCACCGGCGGACTCGGCACCCACCTCGCCCAGTGGCTGACCGCGAACGGCGCCGACGACGTCGTCCTGCTCTCCCGGCGCGGCCCCGACGCCCCGGGCGCCGCCGGACTCGACGGTGTGACCGTGCTGGCCTGCGACGTCTCCGCCCGGGAGCAGCTCGCCGCCGTGCTGGCCGCGCACCCGCCGACGGCGATCGTGCACGCGGCGGGCGTCCTGGACGACGGGATGCTGGCCGGCCTGACCCCGGAGCGGTTCGCGACGGTCCTCGCGCCGAAGGCGGACGCCGCACTGCACCTGCACGAACTGACCCGGGACCGCGACCTCGACGCGTTCGTCCTGTTCTCCTCCTCGGCCGCCACCCTCGGCTCGCCCGGCCAGGGCAACTACGCCGCCGCCAACGCCGTCCTCGACGCCCTCGCCCGCCACCGGCACACCCTGGGACTGCCCGCGACCTCCCTCGCCTGGGGCCCCTGGGCCGGCGCCGGAATGGCCGCTACCGACGGCGTCGCCGACCAGTGGGACCAGCGCCCGGGGCTCAACCTCATGCGCCCCCGCACCGCCCTCGGCGTCCTCGGCCGCGCCGTCGGCTCGGGGCTCCCCGCGCTCACCGTCGCCTCCATCGAATGGGACCGCTTCCTCCCCCTGTACACGGCCGCCCGGCCCAGCCCGTACCTCGACCTGATCCCCCGCCCCACGACGAGCGCGCCCCCGGTGCCGACGGCGTCCCCGCAGGCGCAGTCCCGGCTCGCCCGCACCGTCGCGGAACTGCCCGAGTCGGACCGCGAGGGCTTCCTCCTGCGGCTCGTCGCCGACCAGGTCGCCACGGTCCTTGGGCACGCCGACGGCAGCGCGGTCTCCGCCCGCCGCTCCTTCACCGACCTCGGCATCACCTCGATGAACGCCGTCGAGATCCGGGGCGCGCTCTGCGAGGCGACCGGTGTCGACCTGCCCGTGACGGTCGTCTTCGACCAGCCCACCCCGCAGGCCCTCGCCCGCCACCTCCTCGACGAACTCCTCGGCACCGGCCAGGAGTTCACACCCGTTCCGGTGCTCGCGGGCCGCGCCGACGAACCCGTCGCGATCCTCGGCATGAGCTGCCGCTTCCCCGGCGGCTCCACCACCCCCGACCGGTTCTGGGACCACCTCCTGTCCGCCACCGACCCGGTCGCCGAGGTCCCCGCCGACCGCTGGGACGCCGCAGACTTCTACGACCCCGTCCCCGGCACCCCCGGCAAGGCGTACACCCAGCAGGGCGCCTTCCTCGACACCATCTCCGGCTGGGACGCCGGCTTCTTCGGCTACACCCCCCGCGAGGCCCTGCGCCTCGACCCGCAGCACCGGCTGCTCATGGAGATGGTGTGGGAGGCCGTCGAGAACGCCGGGATCTCACCCGACGCGTTGCGCGGCAGCCGCACCGGGGTCTTCCTCGGCCTCACCGACTCCCAGTACGACGTCCGCCAGATCGCCATCGAGGGCCCCGGCTGCCTGGACGACCCCAACTTCGGCCTCGGCACCTCCGCCAGCGCCGCCGCCGGCCGCATCGCCTACCAGATGGACTGGCGGGGGCCGACGATGACCATCGACACCGCCTGCTCCTCCGCCCTCGTCGCCACCCACCTCGCCGTGCGCGCCCTGCGCGCCGGGGAGTGCGACTACGCCGTCGTCGGCGCGGCGAGCGAGGTCGTCGGACCCGAGTTCTTCGTTCAGGCGTGCAAGATGAGCATGCTCGCCCCCGACGGCCGCACCAAGACCTTCGACGCCTCCGCCGACGGATACGTCATCGGCGAGGGCGGCGGCGTCGTCCTCCTGCGCCGCGCCACCGACGCCGAGGCGGCCGGCCAGCGCCCGCACGTCCTCATCAAGGGCACCGCCACCAACTCCGACGGCCGCAGCAACGGGCTCACCGCCCCCAACCGGCACTCCCAGCTCGCCGTCATCCGCGCCGCCCACGCCGACGCCGGGGTCACGCCCGACGACATCGCCTTCGTCGAGGCGCACGGCTCGGGCACCGCCCTCGGCGACGCCATCGAATTCGGCGTGCTGAAGGAGGTGTTCGGCAAGCGCGAGGCCGAACAGCCGCTGCGCGTCGGGGCGGTGAAGAGCAACATCGGCCACCTCCTCGTCGCCGCCGGCATGGCCGGGCTGATCAAGAGCACCCTGGCCCTCAGCGGCCGTGAACTCCCGCCCAACCTGCACCTGTCCGAGCCCAACGACACCGTCACGCTCGACGGACCGGTGCGACCGGTCGACGGCCGTGAAAGGCTCGGCGAAGGGCGGCTCCGGGCGGGCGTCAGCTCGTTCGGCTGGTCCGGGACCAACGCGCACCTGATCCTGGAGACGGTCCCGGAGGAGGAGCCGCCCGCCGAACCGGCCTCCCCTGGCAGCCAGTTGCTCACGGTCTGTGGCGCCTCCGAGTCCGGCGCCCGCGCCACCGCCCGGGCCCTCGCCGACCATCTCGAAGCCCACCCCGGTCTGCAACTCGCCGACGTCGCCCACACGTTGTACACCGGGCGCGCGGACCTGCCCCACCGGCGTGCGGTGGTGTGCGGGGACACGGCGTCGGCCGTCGCCGGACTCCGCGCTGACACCGCGATGCCGGCTGCACCGGAGTCGCCGCGCCACACCTTCGTGCTGCCCGGAACAGGCGCGGACCCGGAGACGGTGGCCGCGCTCGCAGCCGCGCACCCGGTGTTCCGGGCGGCATTGGAGGAGCACGAGCAGGCAGAGGGACCGGTGTCCGCGCTCGAACACGCCACGTTCGCGTTGCTGAACGCCTGGGGCATCACTGTTCCCGGGACCGTGCTCACGGCCGGAGCCGACTCGGCGAAAACGGCACTCACGGCGCTCACGGCGCTCGGCCAAGGCCGCGCGGAGATCCGGGACTTGGGCGACGCCCCCGAAGGACCGCTCCTCACCTTCTCCGACCGCCCCGTCACCGACCGCCCCGACGAGGTGCCGCTGCTCGCCGTGCCCGAGGGCGGCGACGCGTCGGAAGCCTGGCTGCGGGTCGTCGGCGGCCTGTGGGAGCGCGGACTCGCCGTCGACCTGGCACCGGCCCACGAAGGGGCACGGACGCTACGGCTGCCGACGTACGCCTTCCAGCACACGCGCTACTGGCCCCGCACACCGGAGAACGCCCCGGAGACCGGCGCCGACCTGCACTTCCTCGCCCCCAACTGGCGCCGCGAACTGTCCGCTCCGGTGACCCCGCCCGCCCCGGCCGGCACCGTCCTGGTCCTCGCCGACCCCGGGCCGCTCGCCGACGCCGTACGCGAAGCCGTCGAGGCGGGCGGGCATCGGGCGGTGCTCGCGCATCCGGGTGAGGTGTACCGGGCGCCCGAAGGCGGGGTGCCGGGGACGGTCGACGTGGGGGAGTCCGGGCAGTTCGCGCGGCTCCTCGGGGACGCGGGGCTCGACGGGAGCGGGCCGGTCCCCGTCGTGCACGCCCTGGCCTCCGAGGGGACGGAGGGATTCTTCACGCTGCTCGCGCTCGCGCAGGCCGCCGCCAAGGCGTTCCCCGGACGCCCGCTCCGGCTGCTCGTCGCGGTGCGCGCGACCGTCGACGTGCTGGGCGGCGAGGAGATCGACCCGTACGCCGCGATGCCCGCCGGTGCGAGCCGGGCGCTGCTGAGCGAGTACCCGACCGCCCGGGTCCGGATCGCCGACCTCGACGAACGGGCGGGCGCCGCCGAACTCGCCCGCGAACTCGCCGAGTTGCTCACCGCGCGCGGTGCCGCCGACCCGGCCGACCCCGGTCTCGTCACCGCCTGGCGGCGCGGGCACCGCTGGCTGCGCACCCTGGAGCCGGTCACCCTCCCCGACGTCGACGACACGGCCGCCTGGAAACCCGGCGGCGTGTACGCGATCACCGGAGGCACCGGCGAACTCGGCCTCGCCCTCGCCGCCCGCCTCGCCACCCTCGGCACCCGGCTCGCCCTGATCGGACGCGCCCCGCTGCCGCCCGAGACGGAGTGGGACACGGTGACCGAGGGGCGCGCGGCGCACGTCGTCACCGAGATACGGCGCCTGCGCGCCCTCGGCGCCGACGTGCTGACCCTCACCGCCGACGTCACCGACGCCACCGCGATCGCCGCCGCCCTCACCGCCGTACGCCGCCGCTTCGGGGCGCTCGACGGGGTCGTCCACGCGGCGGGCGTGCCCGGGAACGGGCTCGTGCAGAGCAAGACGCGGGAGCGGGCGGGGAAGGTGCTCGCGCCCAAGGTGGGCGGGACGCTGGCGCTCGCCGAGGCGCTGCGGGCGGAGCCGGTGGATCTGCTGGTGCTGTACTCGTCCGTGTCCAGCGCGATCGGCGGGCTCGGGGAGTCCGACTACGCCGCCGCCAACGCCTTCCTCGACGCGTTCGCGGCGGCCGAGGACGGCAGGGGGCGCGTCGCCCGGCGGGTCGTCTCCGTCGGCTGGGGGCCCTGGCGGCGCGACCGCTGGCAGACGGCCGTCTTCGCAGACCAGCCCGAACTCCTCGCGCACATGCTGGGACGGCGCGAGGCGCACGGTATCCCCGACGACCTCGGCACGGGCGCCCTCGCCCGGCTGATCACCGCCGGCCCGGCGCAGGTGTACGCCCTCGGCAGGCCCCTCGCCGACCTCGCCGCCGAGACGTCCGCACCGGACGTGACCCCGCCCCCCTCCAACGCCCCCCGACACCCCCGTCCGGAGCTGCGCACCCCCTTCGTCGCCCCGCGCAACGAGGCCGAACGCCAGGTCGCCGAGGTCTGGCAGGACCTCCTCGGCATCGACGCGGTCGGCGTCCACGACGCGTTCTTCGAACTCGGCGGCACCTCCCTGACCGGCCTCGCCGTCGTCGCCCGCCTGGCGGCGGAGTCCGGCGTGGAGCTGGCCGCCGCAGGGTTGTTCGAGCGGCCCACGGTGGCACAGCTCGCGGAGCTGCTGTCCGGGAACGGTCCGGACGGCGGGACGGCGCCCGCGCCCACGGAGGCGGCCTCGGCGCGGGGTGAGAAGCGCCGGGCGGCACGGGGGAGGGGGACGATGCCGCGTCGCCGGGGACGCTGAATCCGTGACGCCGCCCGCCGGGACGCTCGTGCCCGGCGGGCGGCGTCGTCATGATCGCCACGGCCCCGGTGCCCCCGGCGCACGGCCCGGAACCGGACCCCTCCGGCCGCACATCGTGCCTGGTCAACGCGATTACTTCGAGATGGGCGGCCAGTGGACGACCGTCATTGGGGGCCCCTGGCCACCGCCCTAATGTGAACCGCGGGTCGGTGCCCGCCGCCGGAACGCCGCTTTCCCACCCGCCTCCAACGACGCGCCCCCGCACGCAGAAGGACAGGCAAGGTGAGTCACACATGACGGACAGCCAGCAGCCGCCCGAGGACCTCGGACCGGCCGTCGCCCTGGTCGGCATGGCCGGCCGTTTCCCGGGCGCCGACGACGTGCGCGCCCTGTGGGCCGCCCTGCGGGCCGGCCGGTGCACCGTCACCGACTTCGACGAGGCCGAACTCCGCGCGAACGGCGTCCCCGACAGCCTCCTCGCCGACCCCGCCTACGTCCGCGCCGGATCGGTGATCGACGGCATCGACCTGTTCGACGCCGGCTTCTTCGGCTACACCCCCCGCGAGGCCCAACTCCTCGACCCGCAGCAGCGGCTGTTCCTGGAGACCTGCTGGCACGCCCTGGAGGACGCCGCCGTCGACCCGGCCCGCTACGACGGAGCCGTGGGCGTCGTCGCCGGCTCCGCGATGAGCTCCTACCTGCTGCACAACCTCGCCGCGCACCCCGCCGTCCTGGAGACCGCCGGCGAGGTCCAGATCGGCATCGCCAACGACAAGGACTCCCTTGCCACCCGCGTCGCCCACGCCCTCGACCTGACCGGGCCCTGCTACAGCGTCCAGAGCTACTGCTCGACCTCGCTCGTGGCGGTCGCCGCCGCCTGCTCCGCCCTCGTCAGCGGCGAGGCCGACGTCATGCTCGCGGGCGGCGTCACCGTCGCCGTCCCCCAGCGCGTCGGCTACCTCTACCAAGAGGCCGGCATGTCCTCGCCCGACGGCAGGTGCCGCGCCTTCGACGCCGGCGCGCAGGGCACGCCCGTCGGCAGCGGCGTCGGCGTCGTCGCCCTCAAGCGGCTGGAGGACGCCGAGGCGGACGGCGACCGGATCTACGCCGTGCTGCGCGGCTGGGCCGTGGGCAACGACGGCTCCGACAAGGTCGGCTTCACCGCGCCCGGCGTGCGCGGACAGGCCGCCGTCGTCGCCGAGGCCCTAGCCAGCGCCGGACTCGGACCCGCCGACATCGACTACGTCGAGGCCCACGGCACCGGCACCCCCCTCGGTGACGCCGCCGAGATCTCCTCCCTCCAGCAGGTCTTCGACGTCGACGGCGTCGACCGCACCCTCATCGGCTCCGCCAAGAGCAACCTGGGCCACCTCGACCGCGCGGCGGGCGTCACCGGCCTCATCAAGGCCGCCCTCAGCCTCCACCACGAGGAGATCCCGCCCACCCTCCACCTCGACCGCCCCAACCCCCAGCTCGCCCGCTCCGGCGACCGCCTCACCCCCGTCACCGACCTCACGCCCTGGCAGCGCGGCGAACGCGTCCGCCGCGCCGGGATCAGCGCCTTCGGCATGGGCGGCACCAACGCCCACGTCGTCGCCGAGGAAGCCGCACCCCCCGCCCGCGACGGCCGCACCGCGCCCCGCCGCCACCAGGCCCTGCTGTGGTCGGCCCGCACCGAGGACGCCGCCCGCGAAGCCACCGCCCGCCTCGGCGCCCACCTCACCACCCCCGGCGACTGGGACCGGACGGACACCGACCTCGCCGACACCGCCTACACCCTCCAGACCGGCCGCGCCGTCTTCGAACACCGCCGCGCCCTGATCGCCGGCACCGCCGAGTCCGCCGTACGCGCCCTCACCGGCGACGAGACCCACCGCGTCCTCGCCCGCCGCGACGGCACGACCCGACGCCCCGTCTCCCTGCTCCTCGCCGGGGTCGGCGAGCACTACCAGGGCATGGTGGCCGGACTCTACGGCTCCGAACCCGTCTTCGCCGAAGCCCTCGACGAGGCCGTCGCCCACCTCACCCCGCACCTCGGCGAAGACCCCCTCGCCGACCTCGTCGCCACCCGCGACCGGGGCGCCGACAACCTCGCCCGCCTCCTCGGCCGCACCGGGCCCGACGACGGCCCCGCACGGCTCGGCCGCACCGAGATCGCCCAGCCCGCCGTCTTCGCCGTCGACTACGCGCTCGGCACCCTCCTCGAAGCCTGGGGCGTACGCCCGCGACTCCTCCTCGGCTACAGCGTCGGCGAGTTCGCCGCCGCCGCCCTCGCGGGAGCGCTCACCCTCCCCGAGGCCGCCGGACTCGTCGCCGTCCGCGCCAAGCTGATCGCCGCCCTGCCCACCGGCACGATGGCCGCCGTCCCGCTCTCCGCGACCGCCCTCACGGCCCGCTACTCGCCGCGCACCCGCTTCGGCGTCGACATCGCCGCCCACAACGGACCCACGGTCAGCGTCGTCTCCGGGCCCGCCGACCACGTCCGCGCCCTCTCCGAGCAGCTCCTCGCCGACGGACTGCCCTGCCGGCCGCTGCGCACGACGCACGCCTTCCACTCCTCGATGCTGCGGCCCGCCGCCGAACCCCTCACCGAGTGGGCCCGCGAGAACCTGCGTCCCAGGGCGCCCCGCGTCCCCTACCTGTCGAACGTCTCCGGCGCGCCGATCACCGAGCAGCAGCTCACCGACCCCGGCTACTGGGCCCGGCACATGTGCTCCGCCGTCCGCTTCTCCGACATGCTCAAGCACGTCCTCACCGACAGTCAGGACGTCCTCCTGGAGATCGGCCCCGGCCAGTCCCTGGGCGCCCTCGCCCGCAACCACCCCGACTGCCCGCCCGACCGCTGGCCCCTCCTCGTCCCCACCCTCCCCGCCGAGGCCGACCCGACGTCCGACGAGGAGACCCTCGCCCACGCCGTCGCCCAACTCTGGCTCACCGGCGCGGAACTGGACTGGGAGGCGTACCACGAGGACCGCCGACCCCGGAAGGTCTCCGTACCGGACTACCCGTTCCAACGCGAGCGGTACTGGATCGACCCGCCGACATCAACAGCCGCACCCGCCAAGCCCGTTCGCCCCCGGACCCGGCCGCGCGAGGAGATCCTCGTCCCGCACTGGGCACCCACCCCGCTCCCCGCCACCACCCCGGCCCCGTCCGGCCCGGTGTGGCTGCTCGCCGACACCGGGGGAGTGGCGGCGGCCGTCACGGAACACCTCGCCGCCCCGCCGGTCCTGATCCGGCCGGGCGAGACGTACGAGGCCCTCGGCGGCGGCGAGTTCACGCTGCGCCCCACCGAACCGGCCGACTGGGAAGCCCTGTTGACGGAGGCCGGAGCGCCCTCGCTGGTCCTGCACCTCTGGGGCGCCGACCCCGGCACGGCCGACGACGCCGAGCGCGCCCTCGAACTCGGCTTCGCGAGCCTGTGCGCACTGGCCCCGGTCCTCGGCGACACCGGCGCACGCGTCGTGACCGTCACCGACTCGGCGCGGGCCGTCCTCCCCGGCGACGTCCCGGTACCGGCGCGCGCGGCGGCGCTGGGCGCCTGCCTCGTCGTACCGCAGGAGTACCCCTCGCTGAAGGTCCGTTCCGTGGACGTCGCGCTCGTCGCCGACGGCGTGCAGGCCGTCGCGGAGGCGGTACTGCGCGAGACGGACCCGGCGGCGCAGGGGCGTGCCGTCGCCTGGCGCGGCGGGAAACGCACGGCGCTGGAGTTCCGGCCCGAAGAACCCACCGACACCGAGAGCTTGACGATCCGTCAGGACGGAGTCGTCCTCGTCACCGGCGGCCTCGGCGAGGTCGGACGGATCGTCGCCCGGCATCTCGGCGCGGACGGCGCGACCGTCGTCCTCACCGGCCGACGCCCCGCCGCCGAGGCGGACGCGACCCTGGAACGGCTCGCGGAACACGGCGTCACCGCCGAGTACGCCGTCATGGACGTCACCGACGAGACCGCCCTGCGCCGCGTCCTGGCCGACCTCACCGACCGCTTCGGCCACGTCGACGGCGTCGTCCACCTCGCCGCCGTCACCGGCGCCGACCTCTTCGGCCCCCTCGCCGTCCTCGAACCGGACGCGAGGGACGCCCACTTCGCGCCCAAACTGCACGGAACGGCCGTCCTGGAACGGGTGCTGGCCGACCTCCCCGCAGGGTTCTGCCTCCTGTTCTCCTCCGTCTCCACGGTCCTCGGCGGCATCGGCTTCGCCGGGTACGCGGCGGCCAACTCCGCCCTGGACGCCTTCCCGCACCGCAACGAGCGCTGGTACGCGGTGAACTGGGACACCTGGGCCCCCACCGCCGCAGCCCTCGACGGCCAGGAGATCGGTGCGACCCAGGTCGAGCACTCCCTCACCGAGGCCCAGGCCCTCGCCGTGCTCGACCGGATCATGGCCCGGCCCGCACCCCGCACGATCGTCAGCGCGGGCGACCTCCAGGCCCGCGTCGAACAGTGGCTCGACCAGGACGGCGACGACGAGGAGGAGCCGGCGCGTCCGGCCGGGGACCGCTTCCCGCGCCCCGCGCTCGCCCAGTCCTTCGTCCCGCCGAGCGGCCCGCGCGAACGCAGGCTCGCGGAGGTCTGGGAGGACGTCCTCGGCATCGACGGCGTCGGCTCCCGCGACAACTTCGCCGACCTCGGCGGCACATCCCTGATGGCGCTGCAACTCGTCAAACGCATCCAGAAGGCGTTCTCCGTCGCCGTCTCCCCGGTCGCCCTGTTCGAGGCACCGACCGTCCACACCATGGCCGCGCTCCTCGACCGCATCGCCGGCCCGGCCGAACCCGCGCAGACCCCGCGACCCGCCCCGAAGCCGGCCCCCGCCCGCACCCACGACGGCCACGAACCCATCGCCGTCGTCGGCCTCGCCTGCCGCTTCCCCGGCGCCAAGGGCCCCCAGGAGTTCTGGGCCAACCTCCGCGACGGCGTCGAGTCCGTCAGCCACTTCACCGAGGCCGAACTCCGCGCCTCCGGCGTCCCCGCCGAACTGATCGCCCACCCCGACTACGTCCCCGCGAAACCCGTCCTGGACGACATCAGGGGCTTCGACGCGAACTTCTTCGGCTACAGCGCCCGCGACGCCGTCATCACCGACCCCCAGCACCGCCTGATGCTGGAGATCTGCTGGGAGGCCCTCGACGACGGCGGCTACGGCGCCGCCGACACACGCGGCCGGGTCGGGGTCTTCGCGGGCTCCAACATCAGCTCGTACCTGAGCAGTTACCTCATGAGCGGCGCCATCGAGGGCGAGGCGGACATCTACGCCTCGGTCATCGGCAACGACAAGGACTCCCTCGCCACCGGCGTCTCCTACAAACTCGGCCTCACCGGACCCAGCCTCAGCGTCCAGACGTTCTGCTCGACCGCGCTGGTCGCCACCCACCTCGCCTGCCAGAGCCTGCGCTCCGGAGAGTGCGAACTCGCCCTCGCCGGGGGCGTCGCGATCCACGTCCCCGACCGGGTCGGCCACCTCCACCAGCCCGGCGGCATGGAGGCCCGCGAGGGACACGTCCGGACCTTCGACGCCGACGCCTCCGGCACCCTGTTCGGCGACGGCGCCGGCGTCGTCCTCCTCAAGCGGCTGAGCGACGCGCTCGCCGACGGCGACCACGTGTACGCCGTGATCCGGGGCTCGGCGGTCAACAACGACGGCTCCCTCAAGGTCGGTTACACCGCGCCCAGCGTCGTCGGCCAGGCCCGCGTCGTCTCCGACGCCCTCGCCGCCGCCGGCGTCGACCCGGCCGACGTCGGCTACGTCGAGGCGCACGGCACGGCCACCGAACTCGGCGACCCCATCGAAGTCGCCGCCCTCACCAAGGCGTTCGGACCGGGACCGCGCCGGCAGGGCACGCCCATCGGCTCGGTGAAGACCAACATCGGCCACCTCGCGGCGGCGGCCGGCGCGAGCGGCCTCATCAAGACGGTCCTCTCCGTCAGCCACGGCCAGCTCCCGCCCAGCCTCAACTTCGAACGCCCCAACCCCGAGATCGACTTCGCGTCGACCCCCTTCCACGTCAACACCCGCCTCACCGACTGGACCCCGCCCCCCGGCAAACGCCGCATCGCCGGCGTCAACTCCCTCGGCATGGGCGGCACCAACGTCCACGTCGTCGTGGAAGAAGCCCCGGAGACGACCAACGCTCCGCGCACGGGCCGCCGTTACGAGGTCGTCCCCCTCTCCGGCCGCACCCCCGAAGCCGCCGACTCCGCCGTCCGGCGCCTGCGCGACCACCTCGCCGCCCGCCCCGAACTCGCCCTCACCGACGTCGCGTTCACCACGCAGACCGGCCGCGCGACCTTCGAGCACCGCCGGACCCTGGTCACCGACGGCGACCTCGACGGCCCGGTCCTCGGCCGCGCCGAACCGCTGGTCGACCGGCCCGCCGCCTTCCTCGTCGCGGGCGTCGGCGAGCAGTACCCCGGCATGGTCCGCGAACTCTACGCACGCGAACCGGAGTTCAGGGCCGCCGTCGACGAGTGCGGGGACGTCCTGCGCTACCTCCTCGACACGGACGTGGTCGCCCTTCTCACCGGACCGCGCGAGACACGGGAAGACCCGTTCGCCGCGATGCTCCGGGCCCGCGAGGGCGAACCCGCCGACGACTCGCCGCTCGCCCGCACCGAGATCGCCCAGCCCGCCGTGTTCGTCGCCGAGTACGCGCTCGCGAGACTCCTCGTCTCCTGGGGCGTCGAACCCGCCCAGATGCTCGGCTACAGCCTCGGCGAGTACGTCGCCGCCTGCCTGTCCGGCGTCCTCACCCTCCCCGACGCGCTCCGACTCGTCGCCTTCCGCGCCCAGTTGATCTCCCGGCTGCCCGAGGGCGGCATGCTGGCCGTCGCCCGCACCCCCGCCCAGCTCACCGGTCTCACCGAGGCCGGCCTCGAAATCGCCGCTCTCAACGGGCCCGACGTCACCGTGGTCGGCGGCGAGAACGCGGCCGTCGACGCCTACGCGGCCGAGCTGGAGCGCGCCGGGATCGCCCACCGCAAGCTGGCCACCACCCACGCCTTCCACACCAGCATGCTGGAACCAGCCCGCGCCGAACTCACCGGCTGGGCCCGCGCCAACCTCCGTCCCGCCGCCCCGAGTCGGCCGTACGTCTCCTGCCTCACCGGGCAGCCGGTCACCGCCGAACTCGTCGCGGACCCCGAGTACTGGGGACGCCACATGGTCTCCCCGGTGCGCTTCGCCGACGGCCTCGCCCACCTCCTCGCCGACCCCGACCTCGCGCTCCTGGAGATCGGCGCCGGACAGTCCCTCGGCGCGATGGCCCGCAGCCACCCCGACTGCCCGCCCGCACGCGGCCCCCTCATCGCCGCCACCCTCCCCAACGCGGCCGACCCGACCCCGGACGACCGCACCCTGACCGACGCGCTCGCCGCGCTCTGGCTGGCCGGCGTACACGTCGACTGGGCCGCGCACCACGCGGGGCGCGACCCGCGCCGGGTGCCGCTGCCGTCGTACCCGTTCGAACGCACCGACTACTGGATCGTCCCCGACGGAGCGGCGAAGAAGCCGGCCTCGCCGGTGCCCGAGGCGCTTCCGCTCCTGCCGGAGGAGGAGTGGGTGCAGGCCCAGGTGTGGCGGCGGACCGCGCCCCGCACCGGCAGTCTGCCGGCGGCGCGCTGGCTGCTGCTGGCCGACGAGGACACCCTCACCGCCGACCTCAAGGCACTGCTGGAGGCGGCGGGCGGCACCGCCGCCGTGGTCCGGCCCCAGGAGTCCGGCGCACAGGACGGTCTCTGCGTCCGCCCCGGCGACCCCGCCGCCTTCCGCGCCCTCCTCAAGCGCCTCAAGGACGAAGGCCCCGGCCTCCCCGAACGCGTCGTCCACCTCTGGTCCCGCGAACCCGGCGACTCCCTGACCCGCGGCCTGCACACCCTCGTCGCCCTCACCCGCGCGATGGCCGACGCGGGAGCCGCCAAATGGGCCCTGGACGTGGTCACCTCGGGCACCGCCTCGGTGACCGGCGCCGAGACCATCCACCCCGAACTCGCCACCCTGCTGGGCCCGGTGCGGGTGATCCCGCTCGAATACCCGGACGTCACCTGCCGGCTGATCGACCTCGACGCGGCCGACCCGGTCACGGCCCGCACCCTCGCCAGGGAACTCGGCGACGGCGGCCACACCCCCCTCGTCGCCCTGCGCCGGGGCCGCCGCTGGCTCCCCGACTACGAGCCCGTACCGGCGGGCGAGAGCGCCGACGTCCTGCGCGAGGAAGGCGTCTACCTCGTCACCGGCGGACTCGGCGGCATCGGCCTCGCCATGGCCGAACGCCTCGCCCGCGACGTACGGGCCCGCCTGGTCCTCGTCGGCCGCACCGGACTCCCGCCCCGCGACACCTGGGACACCGTCCTCGCCGACCCGGCCGCCACCGACGAGGTCCGCCGACGCCTCACCGGCGTCCGGAAGATCGAGCAGTACGGCGGCCGAGTCGCTGTCGTCACCGGCGACTTGGCCGACCCGGACACCGCCGCCCGCGCGGTCGCCGAAGCACACGACCGCTTCGGCGCCCTGCACGGCGTCCTGCACGCGGCCGGCCTCCCCGGCATCGGCCTCATGCAGTTCAAGACCGAGACCGAGATCCACAAGGTCCTGGCCCCCAAGACCGCCGGAACGGACGCCCTGCGCACGGCACTTGAGGGCACGGACCTCGACTTCCTGGTGCTGTTCTCCTCCATCACCTCCGCCACCGGCGGCGGCCCCGGCCAGCTCGACTACTGCGCAGCCAACGCCTACCTCGACGCCACCGCGCACGCCGCCGCCCAACAGCCCGGCACCCCGCGGACGATCGCGGTCGGCTGGGGCGAGTGGCGGTGGAACGCCTGGGAGGCCGGACTCGCCGGATACGACCCCGAGGTCCGCGAGTACTTCCGCGAGACCCGCAGGAAGTACGGCATCGGCTTCGACGAGGGCTGGAACGCGCTCAAGCGCGTCCTGTCCCTGGACGAACCCCATCTCGTCGTCAACACCCAGGACTTCGCGGCGATGGCCAAGGACGCCACGCGGTTCAACGTGGACGCCATAGGCAAGGCCCGCGACACCTGGCTCGAAGGCGCCCGCCACCCCCGCCCCGACCTCCTCACCCCCTACGTCGCGCCCAGCGGCGAGACCGAGTCGGCGATCGCCGAGGTGTGGGCCCAGATGCTCGGCCTCGAACAGGTCGGCGCCGGCGACAGCTTCTTCGCCCTCGGCGGCAACTCGCTGACCGGCATGGAGGTCATGGCCCGCATCCGCCGCCGCCTCGACATCGACGACCTACCGCCGCACGTGCTCTACGAGGCGCCCACCGTGAGCGCCCTCGCCCGGCACGTCACCGGCTCCACCGAACAGGACCCCTCCGCCGACGAGTCGGAACGCGGCAGGCAGCGCCGCTCCGGCCTGAAGCGGGCCCGGCAGAACAGGAAGACGGCGGGCGAATGAGCGACGACACCTACGACGCCTACGACAGCGACGACAGCGACGCCGGCGACGACCTGGAGTCCCGGGTGGCGGTCATCGGCATGGCCGGCCGCTTCCCCGGCGCCGCGAGCCCCGAGGAGCTGTGGCGGGCCCTCGGCGACGGCGCCGACGGGCTGCGCGAGATCACCGACGAGGAACTGGCCGCCGCCCAGGTGCCCGCCGCCGTCCTCGCCGACCCGCGCTACGTCCGCCGGGGCGCCCCCCTCGACGGGGTCGAGGACTTCGACGCCGCGTTCTTCGGCTTCAACCCCCGCGAGGCCGAGGTCACCGACCCCCAGCACCGGCTGTTCCTGGAGTGCTGCTGGGAGGCCCTGGAAAGCGCCGGCTACCCGCCCAACCGGATGCCCGGCACGGTCGGCGTCGTCGGCGGCGTCGGCTTCAGCCACTACGGCCTGCGGCACGTCCTGCCCCGCCCCGACGTCATGGCCACCATCACCAGCGGCCAGTACGGCATCGGCACCATGTCCGACTCGCTGTGCACGATGGTCGCCTACAAACTCGGCCTCACCGGACCGGTGCTGAGCGTCCAGACCGCCTGCTCGACCTCGCTGGTCGCCGTCCACACGGCCGTCCAGAGCCTCCTCACCTACGAGTGCGACACCGCGCTCGCCGGGGGCGTCTCCATCGAGGACCCGCTGCCCGCCGGCTACACCTACGAAGAGGGCTCGATCGTCTCGCCCGACGGCGTCGTCCGCAGCTTCGACGCCGACGCGGAGGGCAGCGTCTGGGGCAAGGGCGTCGGTGTCGTCGCCCTCAAACGCCTCGCCGACGCCCTGCGCGACGGCGACCACGTCCACGCCGTGATCCTCGGCTCCGCCGTCAACAACGACGGCGCCGACCGGGGCGCCTACACCGCCCCCTCGGCGGCCGGCGAGCGCACGGTCATCGGGACGGCCCTGTCGGTGGCCGGCGTCGACCCGGGGACCGTCGACTACGTCGAGTGCCACGCCACCGGCACCCGCCTCGGCGACGCCATCGAACTCGCCGCCGTCGACCGGGCGTTCCCCGGCCCGCGCGCCGAGAAACTCGTCCTGTCCTCCCTGAAACCGTCCCTCGGCCACCTAGACCGAGCCTCCGGGGTCACCGGCCTGATCCGCGCGGTCCAAGCCCTGGAACACCAGGAGCTGCCGGGCACGCGCCACTTCCGCACTCCCAACCCGGCGCTCGCCGCCGACCGCTTCGAGGTCCTCACCGCGAACCGTCCCTGGCCCCGGCGACCGCACCCCCGCCGCGCGGGCGTCAGCTCCTTCGGCGCGGGCGGCACCAACGCGCACGTCGTCCTCGAAGAGGCACCGCAGCGCGAGACCCGCCCCGCCGACGGGCCGTACGTCCTCACGCTCTCCGCCCGCACCCCGACCGCCCTCGCCGCCTCCGCCGAGCGCCTGCGCGACCACCTGGCCGCCGACACCGCCGATCTCGCGGACGTCGCCTACACCCTCCAGGTCAGCCGTACGACGTTCCCGTACCGCATGGTCGTCGTCGCCGAGGACGCCCGGGACGCCGTCGCGGCGCTGGCCGACCCGCAGCGGGCGCGGACCGCCGGCCCGGTCACCGGGGCGCCGCCCGCCGAGGCCCCCGCCGACGCCGTCGCCGCCATCGGACCCTGGCTGGAGGGCGCCGACGTCGACTGGGCCGCCCTGTACCGGCCGGGGGAGCGCGGCAGGGTGCCGCTCCCGGCGTACCCCTTCGAACGGCAGCGGTACTTCCTCGACCGGGTGCCCTACCCCGGCGCGGGCGCCGCCGCGGCCGTGCAGGAGGCCCCCGGCCGTATCCCGGACCCCGCCGACTGGTTCGCCCACCCCGTCTGGCACCGCCTCCCCACCGCCGCCCCGGCCGGCCCCGAGCGGCTGCGGGAACTGGGCCCCTGGTGGGTGTTCGCCGCCGACGAGACCGGGTACGCCGCCGCCCGCACCTTGCACGAGCGGGGCGCCGAGGTCGTCGTCGTGAGCCCGGACGACGCCGAGGACACCCCTGACCCGGACGGGCCGGCCGTCGTGCGCGTCGACCCCGTCTCCCGGGACGGGTACGCCGCACTGCTCGGCGAGCGGGGGCGGCCGGGCACCGTCCTGCACCTGTGGAGCCCCGCCGCGCCCGAGGGCGACTTCGACGCCGCCCAGCGGTACGGCTACTACGCCGTGCAGGCCCTCGCGGGCGCCCTCGCGGAGGACCGCACGCCCGGGGCCGTCCAGCTCGTGGCGGCCACCTCGGGGGCGGTGAGCGCGGTCGGGGACGATCTGACGCGGCCCGAACAGGCCACGCTCCAGGGGCTGTTGCGGGTGGTCTCGCAGGAGATCGGCGACATCGGCTGCCGCCTCGTGGATCTCGCGGACACCGGCGCCGGACCCCTCCTCGACGAAGCCGCCACCCTCGACGCCCCCACCGAACCGGTCGCCCTGCGCCGCACCGGCCGCTGGGTCCGCTCCTTCGCCCCCCTGCGCCTGGAGACCACCGGCGAGGACGTCATCGCCGTCGGCGGCACCGTCCTCATCACCGGCGGCCTCGGCGACGTCGGCGCGGTCCTCGCCGCCCACCTCGCCGCGACCAGGGGCGCGAACCTGGTCCTCACCGGCCGCACCCCCCTCCCGCCGGAGGAGGAGTGGCCCGCCCACCTCGTGAAGGAACCCGACGGACGCGCGGCCCGCCACATCCGTACCGTCCACCGGCTGCGAGAAGCCGGCGCCGAAGTCCTCGCGCTCGGCGCCGACGTCGCCGACCGGGACGCCATGGACGCCGTCCTCGACGCCGCACGCGACCGGTTCGGCGGGATCGACGCCGTGATCCACGCGGCCGGCGTGCAGTCCGAGGACTGCTTCGGCGCCGCTGTGAACCTCGCCCGGGAAGCCTGCGAACCGCACTTCCGCGCCAAGACCGGCGGTCTCCTCGTCCTGGAGGACCTGCTGCGCCCCGGCGAGGCCCCCGTCCGGCTCGCGGTCTCCTCCGTCTCCTCCCTCCTCGGCGGCCTCGCGCACGCTCCCTACGCCGCCGCGAACGCCGCGCTGGACGCCTACGTCCACACCCTCGCGGGCTGGCTCGCCGTCAACTGGGACTCCTGGCTCGTCGGCGACCGCACCGAGGACTCCCTCGGCGCCACCGTCAAGGGCTACGGCATGGACGCCGCCGAAGGCACCGACGCCTTCGAACGCACCCTGTCCCTGTACGGCCGCACCCGCCAGCTCGTCGTCTCCGTCGGCCCCCTGGACCACCGCCTCGCGCAGTGGACGACCTCCCCGGCTGACAGTAGTTCCGGACAGGGCCCTCGCCACCCCCGGCCCGCGCTGACCGTGCCCTACGAAGAGCCCGCCGGCGACGTGGAGACGGCGCTGGCCGGGATGTGGGGCGAGATCCTCGGCATCGACGGGGTCGGCGCACACGACAGCTTCTTCGACCTGGGCGGCCACTCCCTGGCCGCGGTGCGGCTGATGGCCCGCATCAGGGCGAAGTTCGGCGGACTGCCGGTGGACGTCCTCCTCGGCAACCCCACGGTCCGTGCCTTCGGCAAGGAACTGATCGCCGCGAAGGCGGCGGAAGGAGCACAGCGGTGACGAACGTCGCAGTGGTCGGCGCGGGTGTCATGGGCATCGGCGTCGCACAGAACCTGGCGCAGAGCGGCCACACGGTCACGCTCGTCGACCGGGACCAGGAGACCGTCGACCGGGCGATCGCCCGCATCGGCCTCAACTGCCGCATGAGCGCGATGCTCGGCGGCCCCGAGATCGACTCGGACGCGGTCCTCGCCCGCATCACCGGCGGCACCGGACTGGCCCTCCTCGCCGACGCCGAGGTGGTCATCGAGAACATCACCGAGAACTGGGACCTGAAGAGCGAGCTGTACCCGCGCCTGGACGCCGCCGCCCCGCCGGACGCGGTGTTCGTCGCCAACACCTCCGCGATCCCCATCACCCGCATCGCCTCCCTCACGAAGCGGCCCGCGCAGGTCGTCGGCGTGCACTTCATGAACCCGGTCCCGATGAAGAAGGCCGTCGAGCTGATCCCCGGCCACCACACGTCCGAGGAGTCCCTGAAGAAGGTCCGCGAACTCCTCGACTCCATGGGCAAGAAGGCCATCGACGTCAATGACGCGAGCGGCTTCGTCTCCAACCGGGTCCTCATGCTCACCGTCAACGAGGCCGCCTACCTGGTGTACGAGGGCGTCGCGACCGCCGAGACCGTCGACGAGGTGTTCCGCAGCTGCTTCGGCCACCCCATGGGCCCGCTGGAGACCGCCGACCTCATCGGCGTCGACACCATCCTCTACAGCGTCGAGGTGCTGCACGAGCACTTCGCCGACAGCAAGTACCGGCCCTGCCCGCTGCTGAAGAAGATGACCGACGCCGGCCTGCACGGGCGCAAGACCGGAGAGGGCTTCTACCGGTACGGCGACAGCGGCGCCCTCCTCCCCAACTGACCCCCGTTTCCCGGCAAGGAGAGAACAGACCATGAGCAGCACCGACGCCCGTGCCCAGATCCGTGAGTTCATCAGCGGCCGGTTCCCGCAGATCACCTTCGACGACGACCAGGACATCTTCGAGCTGGGCTTCGTGAACTCCCTGTTCGCCATGGAACTGGTGATGTTCGTGGAGCGCGCGTTCGGCGTCCGCGTCCCCAACACCGAACTGCGCCGCGAGAACTTCCGCTCGGTGACGGCGATCACCGGCGTCGTCGAGCGCATCACCGCGGCCACCGCCACCGCCGGATGACCGCCACCGACAGCCCACAGCTCCTCGCCGCCGTCCGCGCCTTCGTCGACGGCGAACTCCGGCCGCGCGCAGAGGAGTTCGACCAGGACGAACGCCTCCCCGACGACCTCCTGAAGCGGGTCGCGGAACTCGGCCTGTGGGCGCCCTTCCTGACCGGCACACCCATGGTCACCGTCGGCGAGATCCACGAGGAGATCGGCCGCGGCTGCTCCTCCCTGCGCAGCCTCCTCACCGTCCACGGCATGGCGTCCTGGTCGGTGCGGCACTGGGGCGACGACGCCCAGCGCGCCCGCTGGCTCCCCACCCTCACCGACGGCTCCCTCCTCGGCGCGTTCGCCCTGACCGGCCCCGAGGGCGGCAGCGACCCCGGCGTCTCGGAGACCACCGCCGTACGCGACGGCGAGGGCTGGGTCCTGAACGGCCGCAAGAAGTGGATCACCGGCGGCCAGATCGCCGGGCTCTACCTCCTCTTCGCCCGCACCGACGGCGGCATGACCGCCTTCCTCGTCCCCCGGGACACCGAGGGCGTCACCGTCGAACCCCTCACCGGCATCCTCGGCACGCGTGCCAGCATGCTCGCCGAGGTGATCCTCGACGACGTCCGGCTCGGCGACGACGCCGTCCTCGGCCCCCTCGGCTGGGCCACCGGCACCGTCATGACCTCCGCCCTCGACTTCGGCCGGTTCAGCGTCGCCAGCGGCAGCGTCGGCATCATCCAGGCGTGCCTGGACGCCACCGTCGCCCACACCACCACCCGTACGACCGGTGAAGGGCCGCTGTTCGAACGCCAGCTGGTCCGGCAGAAGATCACCGACATGGTCACCGGCCTGCGCACCGCCCGCCTCCTGTGCCGGGAGGCCGGACGCCTCAAGGACGCCGACGACCCGGCCGCCATCATGGCCAACTGGATCGCCAAGTACCACGCCTCGACGACCGCCGCCGCCTGCGCCTCCGCCGCCGTCCAGCTCCACGGCGCCGCCGGCTGCTCCCCGGAGCACCCCGTCGCCCGGCTCTACCGGGACGCCAAGGTCATGGAGATCATCGAGGGCTCCACCGAACTCCAGCAGATCACCATCGCCGAACAGGCACACCAGGAGGTGACCCGGTGACCGGGCTCAAGCGGGGCCAGATCAAGTGCGTCGTCTGGGACCTCGACCACACCCTGTGGGACGGCATCCTCCTGGAGGACGCCGACGTCACCGTCCGCCCCGAGGCCGTCGCCCACATCCGGCGCCTCGACGAACTCGGCGTCCTGCACTCCGTCGCCAGCCGCAACGACCCCGAAGCGGCCCTGGCCCGCCTCCGGGCGGAGGGCCTCGACCACTACTTCCTGTACCCGCAGATCGGCTGGAACCCCAAGTCGGCCTCCGTGAAACAGGTCGCCGCCTCCCTCAACATCGGCCTCGACGCGATCGCCTTCGTCGACGACCAGCCCTTCGAACGCGAGGAGGTCACCCACGCCCACCCGGCCGTCACCGCCGTCGACGCCGCCGACCTCTCCGCCCTCGACGGCGAAGGGTTCACCCCCCGCTTCGTCACCGACGAGTCCCGGGTCCGCCGCGAGATGTACGCCGGCACCGTCGTCCGCGACCAGGCGGAACAGGAACACACCGGCACCAGCGAGGAGTTCCTCGCCACCCTCGGCATGCGCTTCACCATCGCGCCCGCCCGGACCGAGGACCTCCAGCGCGCCGAGGAACTCACCGTCCGCACCAACCAGCTCAACTCCACCGGCCGCACCTATTCCTACGAGGAACTCGACGAACTGCGCCGCTCCGACGACCACCTCCTGCTCGTCGCCTCCCTCACCGACCGCTACGGCGGCTACGGCAAGATCGGCCTCGCCCTCGTCGAACTCGGCGCCGAGCACTGGCACCTGCGGATGATGCTGATGTCCTGCCGGGTCATGTCCCGGGGCGTCGGAACCGTCCTCCTCAACCACATCATGGGCCTCGCCGCCGAAGCCGGCACGGGCCTGCGCGCCGAGTTCGTCGAGACCGGCCGCAACCGGATGATGTACGTCACCTACGCGTTCGCCGGGTTCACCGAGGCCGACCGCGACGGCGACCACGTCGTCCTCGAAGCCGACCTCGCACGGGTCCAGTCCCCGCCCGACTACCTCACGGTGGAGGTCCTGTGACCACCGCGTCCACCCTGCGCGCCTGGCTCCCGCTGGGCACCGCCGCACCCGAGCGGCCCCGCCTGTTCTGCTACCCCAACGCGGGCGCCGGAGCGGCCGTGTTCGCCCCCTGGCGCGACCTCGCCCTCCCCGGCGTCGACATCTGCCCCCTCCAGCCGCCCGGCCGCGCCGAGCGCTACCAGGAGAAACCCCACCGGCGGCTCGACACCCTCGTCGACGACCTCATGGACAGCCTCGCCGGCCAGTTCGACGGCACCTACGCCCTCTACGGGCACAGCCTCGGCGCCCTCGTCGTCCACGAACTCGCCCGCCGCCTGCGCGCCGAGGGCGCCCCCGAACCCGTCCACCTCTTCGTGTCCGGCCGGGCAGCCCCGCACCTGCCCGACGTCCGCCCCCAGCTCTACGGGCTGCCCACCCCCGAACTCGTCCCGCACCTGCGGGAGATCGGCGGCACCCCCGAGTCCGTCCTCGGCGAACCCGACCTCCTGGACGTCTTCCTGCCCACCCTGCGCGCCGACTTCGAGGTCAACGAGACCTACCGGTACGTCCCCGAGGCAGCCCTCACCACCCCGCTCACCGTCTTCGGCGGCACCCGCGACCCGCGCGCCGACGAACGCGAACTGCACGCCTGGTCCGGGCTCACCGAGGCCGAGTTCAGGCTGCGGACCTTCGACGGCGGCCACTTCTTCATCACCCCCCACGCGCAGGCCCTCGTCACCGAGATGACCGGCGCCCTGCGCACCTGAAAGGCACCCCATGCGCGTCCTGTGCACCCTGACGGGCACGCCCTCCCACGCCCGCGCCATGCTGCCGCTGGTGAGGGCGCTGGCCGACGCCGGGCACGACCTGCTCGTCGTCGCCCCGCCCCGGCCCGCGAAGGTCTTCGCCGGAGAGGACGTCCGCACCGCGCCCGTCCTGCCCGAACTCGCCGACCAGGTCATGGGCGCGCTGCGGGACGGCACGGTCGCCCTGCCCGCCGACCTCGACCTGTTCGACCAGCGGCTGTGGGTCCTCACCGGCTGCGGACCCCACGTCGTCGACAACTACCGGACCGTCCTGCCGATCGCCGAGGAGTTCGCGCCCGACCTGGTCCTGCGCGACGGCACCGACATGGCCGGGTTCCTCGTCGCCGAGACCCTCGGCGCCGTCCACGTCCCCGCACCCTCCGGCACCGGCCAGTTCCTCGACGCCGACGCCGTCACCGAAGCCCTCGCCGCACACCGCGTGACACTCGGCCTCGCGCCGGACGACGACCCGGGCGCCCTGTACCGGCACGGCCGCCTCGACTGCGTCCCCGCGAGCCTCTCCTTCGCCCGCCCCGGCGCCCCCGACGCGTTCGCCTACCAGCAGCCGCCGACCGTCACCCGGGGCGAGACCCTCCCCGCGTGGATCGCCGAACTCCCCGCGGACAAGCCCCTGGTGCTCGCCGCCAGCGGCACCCTCCTCACCGGCTTCACCCCCGAGGAGGGCACCCTCCCCGACGCGGCCACCGAGAACCCGCTCTCCATCGTCCCCGAGGCGTACATCGCGGGCCTCTCCCAGCTCGACTGCACGGCGGTCGTCGCCACCGGCGGCATCCCCGTCGACCCCGGCCTCGCCGCCGGCCACGTCCACGTCGTCGACCACTTCCCGCAGCCCCTGCTGCTCCAGTGCGCCGACCTGTTCGCCACCCACGGCGGCTACAACAGCGTCCGGGAGGCCCTGCGCTCCGGCGTCCCCATGGCCGTCCTGCCGCTCTTCGGCGACCAGATGCACAACGCCGAACGCGTCACCGGACTCGGGCTCGGCCTGCGCGTCGAGGAGGCGGAGGCCGACGAGGTCGCCAAGACCTGCGCCCGCGTCCTCGAAGACACCGACACCGCCGTGCGCGCCCGCACCGCACAGCGCCACATGCTGACCCTGCCGCCCGTCGAGGCCGCGGTGGACCATCTGGAAGGACTCGTAGGATGACCGCGCCGCCCGAGCCCCGCGTCCGGGGCAACGACCACGGAACTCTCACCCCGCCCCCGCTGGGCGGCTGGCAGCCCCGGCTCACCGCCAGCGTCGTCGTGCCCGCGCACGGCGGCCAGGACGCCCTCGACCTGACCCTCGCCGCCCTCGCCGCCCAGTCCTACCCGGCGCACCTCACCGAGGTCGTCGTCGTGGACGACGGCAGCAGCCCGCCGATCCGGCTCCCCGAACTCGCCCCTGACCACACCCGGCTGATCAGCTCCGCCCCCGGCGGCTGGGGCCGCAGCCACGCCGTGCGCAGCGGCTCCGAGGCCGCCGACGGCGACGTGATCGTGTGGATCGACGCCGACACCCTCGCCTTCCGCGAGCACCTCGAAGCACAGCTGCGCTGGCACCACCTCGCCCGCTACCTCGTCGTCCTCGGCAGCCGCCGCGTCGTCGACTTCGTGCCCGGCGACCTCACCGCCGCCGAGGTCCACGCCGCCGTCACCGAAGGCGCCGAGGACCGCCTGTACACCACCGAGGCCAGCCGCCCCAACCACTGGATCGAGACGGTGTACAAGGCCACCGACGACCTGCGCCGGGCCGGCGCCAGCGTCGGCACCACCCTCGTCGGCTCCACCGCCTCCGCCCACCGCGACCTGCTGCGCGCCGCCGGCGACTCCGACCCGCGCCTGATCCTCGGCGAGGACAGCGAACTCGGCTACCGCCTCTCCCAGGCCGGCGGCGTCTTCGTGCCCGAGCACGACGCCCGCTCCTGGCACCTCGGCGCCCCCACCATCGAACGCGACCAGCGGCGCCTCCTCGGCCACATCCGCCCCCACCTCACCGACCGCATCCCCACCATGCGCCTCGGCCGCACGGCCCGCCGCCAGTGGCTCGTCCCCTACGTCGACGTCGTCGTCGACACCACCGGCGCCTCCCACGACGCCGTCCGCGCCAGCGTCGACGCCGTCCTCGAAGGCAGCCTCCCCGACACCCGCGTCACCCTCGTCGGCGCCTGGGACACCCTCACCGACGGCCGCCGCAAGGTCCTCGCCGACCCTCTCGCCGACCTCCGCCTGATCCGCGCCGAGTACGCGCACGAAGGCCGTGTCCGCTTCGTCACCGACGCCGGCGACACCTCCTTCCCGGCCCCCTTCCGGCTGCACTGCGCCCCCGGCTGGCGGCTCGCCCCCGAGGGCCTCGCCGGCCTCGTCCGCGAAGCCGACGCCGAGGGCCTCGGCCTCGTCGAACTCACCGACGGAGAGCGGGTCGCCCGCCTGGAACGCACCTCCGCCGTCCGCCGCGCACACTTCCTCGCCGGCCCGGGCGACGACCCCGACACCCTGATCGGCGAGGTGTCGGGGACACTGGAGGCCGACGCCGGACGCTGGGGATCGTCCCTCGCCCCGGACGACGACGGCCAGGTTTCCGTGGACGGACTGCTGGCCATGCTGGAGGAACAGGGCATGAGCAGGCCACGGGCAGCGGGCCCGGCCGAATCGGCGGAGAGGTAGGACGGGCCATGCGGGTGGGCGTATTCGGCGCGGGCTACATCGGTCTGGTGACCGGTGCCTGCCTCGCCGCGCTGGGACACCGGGTCGTCGTGCGCGACATCGTCCCCGAACGGGTCGACATGCTCAACGCCGGACAGATCCCCATCTACGAACCCGGACTCGAAGACCTGATCCGGGACCACCGCGACCGGCTGACGTTCACCCTGGACGCCGCCTGCGCCCTCGACGGGACGGACGTCGCGTACATCTGCGTCGACACCCCGCCCACCGCCTCCGGGGACGCCGACCTCTCCCGGGTCTGGTCCGTCGTCGCCGACCTCACCGGCGCCGGCCACCTCAAGGCCGTCGTCCTCAAGTCGACCGTCCCCGTCGGCACCGGCGAGAAGGTCCGCCGCGCCCTCGACGCCGCCGGACTCGCCCACGTCGGCTACGCCGCCAACCCCGAGTTCACCGCCGAGGGCCGCGCCGTCGAGGACTTCCTGCGCCCCGACCGCGTCGTCGTCGGCTCCTACGACGAGGCCACCGCACAGCTCGTCGCCGGCCTGCACGACGGCGTCGACGGGCCCGTCGAGATCATGACCGTCCCCTCCGCGGAGATGGTCAAACTCGCCGCGAACGCCCTCCTCGCCACGAAGATCACGTTCATCAACGAGATCGCCGCCGTCTGCGAGAAGACCGGCGCCGACGTCGTCGAGGTCGCCCGCGCCGTGGGCATGGACCACCGCCTCGGCCCGCACTTCCTCAAGGCCGGCCTCGGCTACGGCGGCTCCTGCTTCCCCAAGGACTCCCGCGCCCTGCGCGCCATGGCGTCCAACAGCGGCTACCCCTTCCAGATGCTGTCGGCCGTCATCGAGGTCAACGACCTCCAGCCCCGCCGCGCCGTCCAGCGCGTCAAACAGGAGCTCGGCGGACTCGAAGGCCGCCGTGTCGCGCTCCTCGGCCTCACCTTCAAACCCGACACCGACGACATGCGCGAGGCCCCCTCCGCCGTGATCGCCTCCCGTCTCCTCGCCGAGGGCTGCGAGGTCACCGGCTGGGACCCGATGGCCCGCCTCCCCACCACTGACCCCTGGACCCGCGTCCGCCGCGCCAAGACCGTCGCGGAGGCCGCCGAGGACTGCGACGCCCTCATCGTCGTCACCGAGTGGTCCGACCTCCAGGACACCGACTGGGCGGAGGTCGCCGAGCGGATGCGCGGCCGGCTCCTGTACGACGGCCGCAACGCCCTCGACCGCGAGCGGCTCAGCGCGCTCGGCTTCCGGTGCATGGCGGTGGGCCGCGCCACCGTCTGAACACATGGGGAAGGGGGCCCGGACCGAAGTCCGGGCCCCCTTCCCCATGGTCAGCGCAGGGAGTCGAGCACTCCCGGAATCCCGTCCTCCAGGGACATCCGGGGCCGCCACCCGAGCTCCCGCTCCGCCCGCCCCACGGCGAGGCAGATCCGCCGCACCTCACCGGGCAGCGCCGGCTCGTGGACGGGGGCGGCGTCGCGGTCCAGCGACTTCGCCAGCGCCGCGTGGATGTCCAGCACCGAAGTCTCCACACCGGTACCGACGTTGATCAGCCCGGTGCCCCGCTCCAGGGCGCGCACGAACGCGTCGGCGACGTCGTCGACGTACACGTAGTCCCGCGTGTTGTGCCCGTCGCCGAAGACCAGGCACGGGCGGCGGTCCAGGAGCCGCTGGGCGAAGATCGCGATCACCCCGGCCTCGCCCTGCGGGTTCTGGCGCGGCCCGTAGACGTTGCCGAGGGCGAGGGCGGCGTACGCCATGCCGTGCTCCTCGGCGAACAGGCGGACGTACTCGCTGCCCGCCTTCTTGGACAGGCCGTAGAACGACCGGGGGGACAGCGGGGCGTCCTCCGCGATCGGCAGCGAGTCCGGCTCGCCGTAGATCGTGCCGCCGCTGGACGCGAACACCACCTTCCGGGTACCCGCCTCCTGGGCGGCGACCAGGACGTTCAGCAGGCCGGTGAGGTTGCTGTGCGCGTCGAGGCGGGGGTCGCGCATCGACACCGACACCGAGGGCTGCGCGGCGAGATGCAGCACCGCCTCGGGACGCACCCGGCGGATCACCTCCGCCGCCTCGGCGGACGCGATGTCCAGGACGTGCAGACCGGCCTCCGTGAACCCCAGCTCCCGCGCGGTGTCCAGGTTCTCGACGAGACCCGTCGACAGGTCGTCGATCACGTCCACCGCGTGGCCCGCCCGCAGCAGCGCGTCCACGAGATGCGAGCCGATGAAACCCGCCCCGCCCGTGACGAGAACGTTCACGACGCCCCCTTCGCGGAGAAGAAGCCGTGCACCTCGTCCGCGCACGCCATCGCCTGGGCGATCGCCTCGTCCTGGTTGATGTACACGTAGTTCGCGAGCCGCCCGCAGTAGAACACCGGCAGCGGGGCGTTCTCCCGGATCGACTCCTGGAGCGAGACGTTGAGCTTCTCGTACCGCGAGTCGACCGTCGGCACCGGATAGTGCCGGTACGGCGCCCCCGGGTACTCCTCGCTCACCACCGTCGCCCCGATCCGCTGGCCGGTGGCGTGCTTGGTCTCGATGGTCCGCGTGTAAGGGCGGCGCAGCGAGGGCCGGTTGACCTGGTAGCCGGGGGTGAGGGTGGCCGCCGGGTCGTCGAGCGGGACATAGCGGGAGACGGTCCGGATGCCCCGCCACTCCAGGGCGTCCGGCTGCCCGGCGAAGTCGTCCAGCGCGGCCGTGACGACGACCGCCGCGTGCTCGCGCGCCAGGTCGTCGAGGTCGGTGTGGTCGAGGGTCGCGCCGACCGTCACCGGGACCGGCTCGGCGATCCGCTCGATGATCTCCTGGAAGCCGCGCTCCGGGTAGAACTCCCAGGTGTCGCGGAACAGCCGCCGGTTGCCGTCGGTGCGCAGGTCGAGCCGCTTCGGCGCGAAGTCCGCGGACAGCTCGGCGGGTTCACGCCCCCACTGCTTGATCGTGTAGTCCCGCACGAACAGGTCGTACAGCGTCGAGCCCATGACGGATTCGGAGTACGCCTGGAAGTTGGCGGTCGACGGGGTCTCGGGGAGGTTCGCCAGCTCCTTCTCGATCCGCCCCCACAGGGGGAGTTCACGCATCTCCTCGACCTGCGGCGGCCACGACAGGTAGCGGGGCTCCTCCTCGTCGTCGAGGAAGATCTCGGTGAGCACCCGGTGCTCGAACGCCCGCCGCATGCCGTACCGCTGCACGAACTCACCGACGGCCGTGTTCGACGTGTGGAAGATGTGCGGCCCGTTCGGCTCGAACACGACCCCGCCGAGGACCTCGGACCGGGAGTGGCCGCCGAGCTGCTGGTCGCGCTCGTACAGGTGGACGCGGTAGCCCCGGTCGAGGAGGAGCCGGGCGGCCGTACAGCCGCTCCAGCCGCCGCCGATGATCGCGATGCTGGGGGTGGTGGTCATCGGGACGTGCCTCCGGAAACGGTTTCGGTGACGGCTTCGTTCTGGGCGAACCACTCGACGGTCCGCTTCAGCCCGTCGGACAGGGCGACGCGCGGCTCCCAGCCGAGTCGGGTCCGGGCCCGCCCGATGTCCGGCTTACGGCGCCGGGGGTCGTCCGGGTGGGGCGCGATGTACGTCAGCGGGGAGTGGCTGCCGGTGATCTCCACGATCAGCTCGGCGAGTTCGAGGACGCTGATCTCGTTCGGGTTGCCCAGGTTCACCGGACCCGCCTCCGCGCTGTCCAGCAGCGCGAGCAGGCCCTCGACCGTGTCGTCCACGTAGCACAGGGACCGTGTCTGACGGCCGTCGCTCATCACCGACAGCGGCTCACCGCGCAGCGCCTGCGTGATGAACGTCGGGACGACCCGGCCGTCGTCGGCGCGCATCGACGGGCCGTAGGAGTTGAAGATGCGGGCGATCCCCGCGTCCAGCCCGAACTCCTTCCGGAACGCGACCGTCATGGCCTCCGAGAACCGCTTCGACTCGTCGTACACCGCGCGCGGCCCCACCGGGTTGACGTTCCCCCAGTACTCCTCGGTCTGCGGGTGGACCAGCGGATCGCCGTACACCTCGGACGTGGACGCGAGCAGGAAGCGGGCGTCCTTGTCGCGAGCCAGGGTCAGCATGTTGTACGTGCCGTGGCCGCCGGCGCGCAGCGTCGCCACGGGGAGGTTGAAGTAGTCGACGGGGGAGGCGGCGCAGGCGAGATGGGCGACGGCGTCGACCGGACCCGCGACGGTGAACGGCTCGGTGACGTCCGCCTCCAGGAACCGGAACCGGGGGTGCCCGCTGAGGTCGGCGACGTTCGCCAGGCGGCCCGTGCACAGGTTGTCGACGCAGATCACCTCGCTGCCCGCGGCGAGCAGGGCACGGCACAGGTGGGAGCCGAGGAAACCGGCGCCGCCGGTCACCACGACCCGTTCGGGCCCGGGCGAGGCGCCCGTCGGTCGAGCAACGTCGCTCATGGCCAACTCCTTAACGTTCCGGTGTGGGGCGAGGGGGTCAGTCCAGCGCGCGCCGGTAGAAGCCCCGCACGGCCAGCGCCCCGAACAGCAGGACGGAGAGCGCGAGGACGGCGACGTCGACGGACAGGGCGATGTGCGGGACCTGGGGGGCGGTGACGGCCCGCAGGGCTTCGCTGAGGTAGGTGAGCGGGTTGACGGCGCACAGCACCTGGAACCAGAGGGTGTGGCCGAGCGCGGGCCACGGGTACTGCGTGGCGCCGGTGAAGGTGAGCGGGGTGACCGCGATCGCGAACCAGACCGCGATGTTGCGGGACTCCACGCTCGTCCCGAGCAGCAGCCCGGCGGCGGCCCCCGACAGCGAGCCGAGGACGATCAGCGGCGCCACCGCCAGCAGGTCGCCCGCCGACCACACCGTGTCCAGGAGCAGGAACCCGACCGGCAGGATGACGACCGCCGACAGCACCCCGCGCAGCGCGCCGAACGCCATCTTCGCGAGCGCCACCACGTACAGCGGCGCCGGCAGCAGCAGCCGGTCCTCCAGCTCCCGCGTCAGGTCGAAGTCGAAGACGAGCCCCAGCGCGGTGTTCTGGAGCGCCCCGAGGAACGCGGTCAGGGCGATGATCCCGGGCAGCAGCACCGCCCCGTAGTCCTCACGGACGTACCCGATCTCGGTGAGCACCTTGCCCATCACGAGCAGCATGAAGAACGGCTGGACGACGGTCTGCGCGAGCACCCTCGGCAGTTCGCGGACCATGATGAACAGGTCCCGCCACAGCGTCGTGCGGAACCCGTTCCAGGCCCGCGTCACCGATGTCGTCGCGCTCAACGCAACCCCCTGCCGGTCAGCCGGATGAAGACGTCCTCCAGGCTCGGCCGGCGCACGCCGACGTCGCGCACCTCGCAGCCGTGCTCGCCGATCACCCGCAGCACACGTGCCAGGAGGGGGGTGGGATCGGCGGTGGTGTGCAGCCGCAGCCGGCCCGTCGTGTCCTCGCCGGCCGAACCGACCGACCCGGCGGATGCGGCCGACCCGACGGTTTCGACGGAGGAGACTCCGGGCTCCCTCGCCAGCGCCGAGGCCAGTTCGCGGACGTCGCCGTCCACCGCCAGGTCGACGGCGGTGCCGCCGGGCAGGGACGCGGTGAGGGCCTTCGGCGTGTCCAGGGCGATGAGCCTGCCGTGGTCCATGATGCCGACGCGGTCGCAGAGGCGGGCCGCCTCCTCCATGTCGTGCGTGGTGATCACGACGGTCACGCCCCGGGCGTGCAGCGCGGTCAGCTTGTCGTACACGAACAGGCGGGACTGCGGGTCGAGGCCGGTGGACGGTTCGTCGACGAACAGGACCGACGGCTCGTGCATCAGCGCGCGGGCGATCTTCACCCGCTGCTGCTGGCCGCCCGAGAGCTGGCCGACCTTCGCGCCGGCCCGGTCCGCGAGGCCCATCTCGTCGAGCAGACCGTCCGCGCGCCGCCGCCGCACCGCCCTCGACAGCCCGTGGTACAGGCCGTGCATCAGCAGGTTCTGGTGGATCGTCAGGCCGCGGTCGAGGTTGTTGTACTGGCTGACGACGGCCAGCCGGCGGCGGGCCTCGGCGCCGTCGCGCAGCAGGTCCACCCCGCCCACCGACACCTCGCCCTCCGTGGGCACCACCCGGGTCGTCAGCACGCCGATCGTGGTCGTCTTCCCCGCGCCGTTCGGCCCCAGCAGCCCGAAGATCTCGCCCCGGGCGACGGAGAACGTCAGCCCGTCGATCGCCGGACGGTCGCGCTTCGGGTACCACTTGACGAGGTCCCGGGTCCGGACCGCCTCCTCAGCGGACGCCACGGCACAGCCCGTCGCCACCGGCAGTCATCACCCGCATCGCACTTCCCTTCGAACGCCCCGCAGCCTGTGTGCAGGCTCGCCGCCGGGCCCCCGCGCGGGCCAGGGAGCAGCGCCATCGACCGCTCATCCGCAGGTAATCCGCTGGCCGCCACGCTGCGAAAACCCCTAGTTCTGCCCGGAGTTCCTGGCTTTCGCAGGTGAGTTCGCGTTCTCATGCGGAGGACAGAGATCACGAGAGGACCCCCACCGATGCTCGTGCGCACACTGGAGACCGTCGACCTCACCGTGGCCGGCGCCTCGCTGCCCCTGGGCGGCCCGAAACACCGGGCCCTGCTGCACTACCTCGCCCTGCGGGCCAACACGGTCGTCGCCGTCGACGAACTCCTCGCCGCCCTCTGGGACGGCCCCCCGCCCCGTACCGCCCGCAAGATGGTCCAGAACGTGGTCTCCGAACTGCGCTCCGGGATCGCCGCGCAGGAGTGGTACGCCACGGACGCCAACTCCCTTACCGGAGGCGCCGGACGTATCGGAGGCACAGGTCACGCCGGAGGCGCCGGAGGAACTGAGGGAACCGGCGGCACCCGCACCCGCCGGTTCCCCCAAGCCGTCCTGCTCACCCACGGCCCCGGCTACGTCCTGCGCGTCGACCCCGCCGAGGTCGACGCCCTCGCCTTCACCCGCCGCGCCCGCGAAGGACTCGTCCTCCTCGAAGCGGGCGCCGAACCCGAGGCCCTCGACCTCCTGCGGGCCGCCCTCGCCCTGTGGCCCCACCCCGCCCCGGCCCCCGGACCCGCCGCCCGCTGGCCCGAACGCCGCGCCCTGGAACTCCTGCGCGAACAGGTCGTACGCCACCTCGCCGCCGGCGCCGGGACAGTGCTCCTGCTCTCCACCGAGACCCGCCGCGCCGCCGCCGACGCCGGTGCCGCCTTCGGGCACGAGATGCGTCTCGCCCAGGAGATCCGCGCCCAGATCGACCGCCGGCAGGGCGCCGTCTGCACCGAGTTCGGGTCCCTGCGGGTCGCCGTCTTCCCCGAGGAGCCGTCCGCCGTACTGCCCGGACTGGAGCGGGCGCGGGCCGCCGCCGACGCCGTCCGCGAGACGCTCGGCGCGGAACGCCGGACGACCGTCACCGCGCTGCTCATGCCGGACCGGACGATCGGCGGGGGACGCGAGCGGGTCGCGCCGGCCGTCGTCGACGAGGGACTCGCGGCCCTCGCGGCGATGTCGCCGGGGACGACACGCGTCCACCTCTCCGGGGCGGGCACGGAGAACGTGGCGTGACACCGCCGGGCAGCTGCCCCGGGCCCGCGAGACCCGGCCCGCCTCCCCGTCCCGTGAGGTGCGCCCCGCCTCCCCGGCCCGCGCCGCACGGCCCGCCTCTCCCGCCGGACACCGCGACCACGTGCCCGAACCGCCCCAACCCCACCCCTCAGGACCGGAGCCACCCATGACCGTGCTGCGCATCCGCGGCCGAGCCCTCCCCGACGGCGAGTACGTCGACCTCTACGCGGACGGCGACCGCTGGACGACCGACCCCGTCCCGAACGCCGAACTCGTCGGCGAGGGCTGGCTGCTCCCCGGACTCGTCGACGCACACACCCACCCCGGCCTCGCCGAGGAGTACGGCAGCGCCCTGGACGCCGACCTGCTGCGCGAGGACCTCCACCGCCACGTCGACGCCGGAGTCACCGCGATCCGCGTCCCCGGCCTGCCCGGCGACCCGCCCGACTGGTTCGGCACCGCGCCCGACGTCCCGCGCGCCTGGCAGGCCGGACGCTGGATCACCCAGCACGGGCAGTACTTCGAGGGCTGGGCCCGCCGCCTCGACCACGCCGAGATGGCCGAGGAGGCCGCCGCGCAGGCCCGGCGCACCGGGTGGGTGAAGTTCGTCGTCGACTGGGTCCACGAGGGCAACCCGATCCCCGTGGACGTCCTCACCGGAGCGGTGGACGCCGTCCACGCGGCCGGCGGCCGGGTCGCCGTGCACTCCATGCACGAGGCCGGGGGAGAGGCCGCAGTCCTGGCGGGCGTCGACTCCATCGAGCACGGCATGGGCCTGGACCCCGGCCTCCTGGACCGGATGGCCGCCCAGGGCACCGCCCTCGTCCCCACGCTGGCCATGGTCGTCGCCCCCGCCGAGGGCATCCGCGCCCACGCCCCCGAGGGCGCCCCGCGCGAGTGGTACCTGCGCGGCGCCGACGCGCACCCCAAACTCGTCGCCCAGGCCGTCGAAGCGGGCGTCACCGTCCTCGCCGGCACCGACACCCGCCCCCATGGCGGGGTCGCCGGCGAGATCCGCGCCCTCGTCGACGCCGGCCTGCGCCCCCACGACGCCCTCGCCGCCGCCTCCTGGACCGCGCGCGCCTGGCTGGGCCTGCCCGGCCTCGTCCCCGGCGCCCCCGCCGACGCCGTCCTCTACGACCGCGACCCCCGCACCGACCTGAGCGTCATGGACCGCCCGACAGCGGTCGTCCTGCGCGGACGCCGCGTACGGCCCCGGATCTGACGCCCCCGCACCATGCGCTGTGCGCCATCTGTCCGTGCGCTGTGAGGCAACCGCCCGCAGCGCTCCTCCTCGATCATTCCGACGGAAGAAGGCAACCGAGAGATCGAGGAACCCATGCGCACCATCCGCCGACGAGGGACGCTCACCGCGTTCGTCGCCGCCCTGTTACTGCTGTTCGGCGTCTCCAGCCCGGCCTCGGCGGGGGAGGGGAGCTGGTTCAACCTGGGCGGTGACGCGCGGGCCCAGTCCGCGTCCTACTCCGTCGTCATCGGCGGCAACCAGTACGAGGTCGTCCGGGGCAGCGACAACAACATCTGGGTCCGCTACAACAACGGCGCCTGGCGCCCCCTCGGCAACTTCGAGGCGGCGCGCACCGCGTCCCCGCCGCGCATCATCGAGTTCCCGGCGGGCCGCGCGCTCGTCGTGATCCGGGGCATGGACTCGGAGATCTGGTACAGCCAGGTCAACAGCGGCTCCGCGAACTTCTGGACCAACTGGCGCCAGCTCTCCGGCACCGCCTGGGCCATGGGCAGCCCCTGGCTGTCGCTCAGCGTGATCGCGGGCAGCACCGGACTGCGCATAGACGTCCCGCGCTACGACGGCCGCCTCAACTACCGCTACATCTACGACTTCAACCTCCCCGGCAACGGGGACATCGCCCCGACACAGGGCCGCGAGTGGACCTACAGCCAGGGCTTCCAGCTCGCCGGCACCTCCCGCGACATCGAGGGCGAGAGCCAGATCGCCCTGTGGGGCTACGAGTACCCGGAATGGGTGGGCCACTTCACCGGCGGCAACGGCCATGTCTTCCAGGCCCGCACCGACATGCGCAGCGGCCAGGTCACCCGGGTCGCCGAGGTCCCCGGCGGCGCGGTCTGCAACAGCGGCGTCGGCTCGGGCCGCCTCGGCAACCCGAACCGTGTCGTCCAGCCCGGACAGGGCGGCTACACCGAACAGCAGACCGTCCTCATCACCTGCGTCGGCACCGACGGCCTCGTCTGGATCAACAGCTCCTACGACGGCGGCCAGAACTGGCACGGCTGGCGGCACGCGAGCGGCTCGGCGGCCCCCACCACCGCCACCCCGGCCGTCAACTCCACGTTCAGCGAGTTCACCCTGACGATCCGCTGGAACGGCGCCCGCAGCACCCTCTACCCGAACAACGCGATCGTCGGGAAGAAATTCGGCTGACGTGGGACGACAGGCGATGATGGAGGGGTGGCTGAGAACACCGAAGGGCAGCTGAGCGGCCGTAGCGCCGAACTCGCCCGACTCCAGGACGCCGTATCGGGCGGCAGGACCCTGCTCCTGCTCGGCGAAGCGGGCACCGGCAAGACCCGGCTCCTCGCGGTCGCCGCCGACGACGCGCGCCGCGCCGGCGCCACGGTCCTGACCGCCCGGGGCAGCGAGGCGGAGGCACACCACTCCTTCGCCTCGCTCCACCAGCTCCTGCTGCCCGTCCTCACCCGCGCCGACGCCCTCCCCGAGCATCAACGCGCCGCCCTCGACACCGCGTTCGGCATCACCCCCGCCGACACCCCGCCCGCCCCGATGCTCCTGCGGATGGCCGTCCTCGCCCTCCTCACCGAGGCCGCCCGCCACGGCCGCCTCCTCCTCACCGCCGACGACGTCCAGCACGTCGACGGCGACTCCCTCGACGTCCTCGGCTTCGTGCTCCGCCGCACCCACGGCATCCCCACCCTCCTCGCCGCCCGCGGCCAGACACCCCCCGACGGCCTCCCCACCGACCTGCCGACCCTGCTGCTCGGCCCCCTCGACGCCCGCGCCGCCGCCGAACTCCTCGACGCCCAGCCGCACGCCCCCACTGGCCGGGCCCGCAGCGAACTCCTGCGCCAGGCCCACGGCAACCCCCTCGCCGTCATCGAACTCTCCCGCGCCGCCGAGGCGGGCGTCCTGCCCGGCGGCGGCCTCCCGCAGCCGGAACGCATCCAGCGCCTCTACGCGGCCCGCCTGCCCGCCCTCCCCGCCGCCACGCGCCGCCTCCTGCTGTACGCGGCGGCCTCCCAGGCCGAGGACCTCGTGATCGTCATGGAGGCCGCCGGCGCCGGCACGGACCTCACGGCCTGGGCCCCCGCCGAGGAGGCCGGCCTCGTCACGGTCGCCGCCGGCCGCGTCCTCTTCCGCCACCCCCTGGCCCGCGCCGGCTGCTACCACGCCGCCCCCGCGCACGAACGCCAGCGCGCCCACCGCGACCTCGCCGCCGCCCTCACCGACGACCCCTCCCGCCGGGCCTGGCACCTCGCCGCCGCCTGCCCCGGCCGCGACGAGAGCGTCGCCGCCGCCCTGGAGGACACCGCCCTCCTCGCCGAACGCCGCGGCGGCTGCCACGCGGCGGCCCGCGCCCTCCAGCGCGCCGCCGAGTGCAGCCCCGCCCCCGCCGACCGGGCCCGCCGCTACGCCAAGGCCCTGCACGCCGCGACCAACGCCGCCGACCCCTCCTGGGTCCGCGAACTGTACGACCGGATCACCGCCCTCACCGACGACCGCGACGTCCTCGCCATGGCCGCCTGCGGCGTCGGCATGGCCCTCTCCCTCGGCGGCCACCAGCGCCAGGCGTCCCAGGTCCTCACCGCCGCCCTCGAACAGACCCCGCCCGCCTCGGGCATGACGACGTTCGCCCTCACCAGCGTCCTCGGCGCCGTCGCCTACCAGTCGGGACTGCCCGAGGCCCGCCGCCCGATCGCCCCCGCCCTCGCGGACGCCGGAGCCCGCCACGCCGACACCCCGTACGCCGAACTCTCCAGCGACGGAAGCTGGGCCGCCGTCCGCGCCACCACCCTCGCCGCCGCCGACCCCACCACCGCCCCCGACCTCCTGCGCGCCCTCCGCCGCCGCCCCGCGACCCCCGCGCCCGCCGACCAGGTCGCCGACATGACCTGGACCCTCGGCGTCGGCGGCACCGCCTGGTACGCCGACGAGTCCGACCTGTGCGTCGAGACGTTCCGCCAGGTCTACGCGGGCGTCAGCACGTACGGCGCGATGGGCCCCGCCGCCCCCACGCTCACCGCGATGGCGGGCGCCCTCATCGACACCGGCCGCTGGGCGGAGGCCGACGCCCACCTGGAACGCACCGCCGCCCTCGCCGCCGTCCACGCCCTGCGGTTCGTCGCCGCCGACGTCGAGGCGCTGAGCGCCACCCTGCGCGCCCTGCGCGGCGAACCCGCAGGCCCCGAACCGGCGTGGACGGCCGTCGGCCTCGACGAGAACCGGGCCACCCACGCCCGCCTCCTGCGCGCCGCCGGCACCGCCGCGACGGCGAGCGGCGACCACGAGGCCGCCCACCGGCACTTCCGCCGCCTGTTCCACGACGACGGCACCCCGCTGCACTACTTCCTGTCGCCCCGCTCGATCGCCGACCTCGCCGCGGCGGCCCACCGCACCGGCCGCCAGAAGGAGACGGCCCCCCTCGTCGAGGCCGTCCGCGCCGCCCTCGGCCCCCGGCCCACCACCCGCACGACCCTCCTCCTGCACCACGCCGCCGCCCTCACCGGCGCCCCCGCCGACGCCGAGCACCACTTCCGGCTCGCGATCGTCAACCCGGCCGCCGACCAGTGGCCCCTGGCCCGCGCCCAGGCGAGGCTCCACTACGCGCAGTGGCTGCGCCGCCGGCGCCGCCCCCTCGACGCCCGCCCCCTGCTGGCCACCGCCCTGGAGACGTTCACCCGCCTCGGCGCGGGCGCGCTCGCCGAGGAGACCCGCGTCGAACTGCGCGCCAGCGGCGTCGCGACGGCCCCGGCGCGCACCGACCCGCTCGCGGAACTCACCGCCCAGCAGCGCGAGATCGTCCGGCTCGCCGCGAAAGGGCTGCGCAACCGGGAGATAGCGGAACATCTGATGGTCTCGCCGCGTACCGTCAGTTCCCACCTGTACCAGGTGTATCCGAAACTGGGGGTGAGCAGCCGCAACCAGCTCCGGGACCTCGTCGAGGACCTGTGACCCCCGTCACGTCGCAAGGAGGCGCGTGCACCCGGACCGTGTAGTCCTCGACCCCCTCGTCCAGCGCCTCGTCGACGCCTCGGCCGGGCCGCCCTACCTCCACCAGATCGGCCCCGTCGACGGCCGCCAGGTCCTGCTGGAGATGCAGGGCCACCCCTTCGACGACCTGGACGCCGAGTTCCGCGTCGCCCCCGTCGGCCCCTCCGGACTCGTCGGCTTCTGGCTCTTCCGCCCCCGAAGCGCCCCCGCCGCCGACTCGTCCGCCTCCTCCGAGTCCTCTCCCGTTCCCGTCGTCGTCTACCTGCACGGCGGCCGGTGGATGCTCGGCGACGCCCGCACCCACGCCCGCCTGATCGGCGAACTCGCCGACCTGAGCGGTGCCGCCCTGGTCGTCCCCGAGTACACCCGCACCCCGGAGGCCCGCTACCCCGTCGCCCTGGAGGAGTGCTACGCCACCCTCACCTGGATCACCGAACAGGCCGGCACCCTCGGCCTCGACGGGCGGCGGATCGCGGTCGCCGGGGACTGCGCCGGGGCGACCATGGCGACCGCCCTCACGATGATGGCCAAGCGGCGCGCCGGCCCCCGTGTTCGCGCCCAGGTCCTGTACTGCCCGATGACCGACCCCGACGGCGACACCGCCTCCGCCGCCCGGTTCGCGTCCGGCTACTTCCTCACCCGCGACGCCGTCGCCTGGTACTGGCGGGAGTACGCCGACGACCCCCACGACCTCACCGAACCCACCGCCGCCCCGCTGCGCGCCACCGGCACCGACCTCGCCGGCCTCCCGCCCGCCCTGGTCGTCTCCGCCGAGGCCGACGTCGTCCGCGACGAGGGCGAGCAGTACGCGCGCCTCCTGCGGCGGGCCGGCGTACGGGTGACCGCCGTGCGCTACCTGGGCACGGTCCATGACTTCGTCTCCCTGAACTCCCTGCGCGACAGCCCGCCGACCCGGGCCGCGATCCGGCAGGGGGCCCGCTTCCTGGCGTCGGCACTGACACCGTCAACTTACTGATGCCTCGGGACACCGGTGCTTGCGAGGCTGACGGGGAACACCTGACACGTCGCCGGAGAAGCATTCATGACCCTGCCGCCCAGGCACATCGAGATCGTCCCCGTTCCCCCGCGCACCAAGGACGGTGACTTCCTCCATCTGACCCTGGCCGGCCGGTGCCTCGCCTTCTGGGACGGGACCCCGCTCCCCGAGGACACGACCTGCTTCCGCGTGCCCCGCCGCCATCTCGCGGTCCCGGCGGCCGGCCTCGACACCCTCGCCGGCACCACCGCCGACGGCGACCTCGCCGGCCTCGTCGCCGACTGCCTCACCGTCCTCGCCGCCGAGACCCGGCGCCCCGGATCGGCCGTCGCCGGACACCTCGCCCGCAGCGCCGTCGACCTCCTCGGCGTCCTCGTCCTCGAACTCCTCCAGCCGCACGGCGACCATCGCGACGCGATGCTGCCCCGCATCCGGACCTTCATCGAGGACCACCTCGACGACCCCGCCCTCTCCCCGGAGGCGATCGCCCGCGCCCACCACATCTCCGTGCGCTACCTGCACAAGCTGTTCCAGAACGACGGCACCACCGTCGGCCGCTGGATCAGACGCCGCCGCCTCGACACCTGCCGCCACGAACTCGACAACCGGCGCGTCACCGTCGCCGCCGTCGCCCACCGCTGGGGCTTCACCAGCCCGTCCCACTTCAGCCGCACCTTCCGCGACGCCTACGGCATGTCCCCGCGCGAATGGCAGATCCGTGCGCGCTGAGACCGGCACCAGTGCGCGCCGGGACAACTCCGCGGGCCTCCGTCGGCCTACGGTGCAGTCACCTCACTCAAGGGAGAACCCCATGTCCGATGCCGTGGACCCGGTACTGGAACCCGCCGCCCGCGCCTTCGCGGAGGCCACCGCGAACCCGCCCTTCCTCTTCGACCTGCCCCCGGCCGAGGGCCGCAAGGCCGTCGACGACGTCCAGTCCGGCGAGACCGACAAGCCCGACGTGGACGAGGAGTGGGTGACCGTCTCCGGCGGCCCCACCGGCAGCGTCCGCGCCCGGATCGTCAAGCCCGCAGGCAGCGAAGGCGTCCTGCCGGTGATCGTGTACATCCACGGCGCCGGCTGGGTGTTCGGCAACGCCCACACCCACGACCGGCTCGTGCGCGAACTCGCCGTCGGCGCGGGCGCGGCGGTCGTCTTCCCCGAGTACGACCTCTCGCCCGAGGCCCGCTACCCGGTCGCCGTCGAGCAGAACTACACCGTCGCGAAGTGGGTCGTCGAACAGGGCGCCGGGCACGGCCTGGACACCGGGCGGATCGCCGTCGCCGGTGACTCCGTCGGCGGCAACATGACGGCCGCGCTGACGCTGCTCGCCAAGGAGCGCGGGGAGATCCCGCTGGTCCAGCAGGTGCTGTTCTACCCGGTGACCGACGCCGGCTTCGACACCCCCTCGTACCACCAGTTCGCCACCGGCTACTTCCTGCGCCGCGACGGCATGCAGTGGTTCTGGGACCAGTACACGGTCGACGCCGCCGACCGCGCCCAGATCACCGCGTCCCCGCTGCGCGCCACCACCGAGCAGCTCACCGGGCTGCCGCCCGCCCTCGTCATCACGGCCGAGGCGGACGTACTGCGCGACGAGGGCGAGGCGTACGCCGCGAAGCTCCGCGAGGCGGGCGTTCCGGTCACCGCGGTGCGTTTTCAGGGCATCATCCACGACTTCGTGATGCTGAACGCCCTGCGCGGCACCCAGGCCGCCGAGGCCGCCATCACACTGGCGACGGACACCCTGCGCACCGCCCTCCACTCCTGAGGAGAACTCCACCATGTCCACCCCCACCGTCGTCCTCGTCCACGGCGCCTTCGCCGACGCGGCCAGCTGGAGCGGCGTCATCGCCGAACTGCGCGGCCAGGACATCCCGGTGATCGCCCCGCCGAACCCGCTGCGCGGACTCGCCTCGGACGCGGCCTACATCGCCTCCGTCGTCGCCCAGATCGGGGGCCCGGTCGTCCTCGTCGGCCACTCCTACGGCGGCGCGCTCATCACCGTCGCGGGCACCGCCGAGAACGTCGTCGGGCTCGTCTACGTCGCCGCGTACATCCTCGACGAGGGCGAGAGCCTCGGTGAACTCCAGGGCCGCTTCCCGCTGTCGCCGCTGGTCAGTAACCTGCGCGAGTGGTCGTACCCCACCGGGTCCGGCACCGCGACCGAGGTGACCATCAAGGCAGACAAGTTCCCGGAGATCTTCGCCGCCGACGTGCCCGCCGCGACCACCGAGATCCTCGCCCTGGCCCAACGCCCCCTGGCCGCCGCCGCGTTCGCGGAGCAGGCCGCGGGCGCGGGATGGCGTACGACGCCGTCGTGGGCCGTCGTCGCCGACGCCGACCAGGCCATCAACCCCGACGTCCAGCGCTTCGGCGCCGAGCGCGCGGGCGCCAAGGTCACCGAACTCGCGGGCGCCTCGCACGCGGTCGCGGTGTCCCGGGTGAAGGAGGTCGCGGACGTCATCGTGGAGGCGGTGCGCTCGGTGAGCTGAGCCTTTCGGGGTGAGCCTCGCGAGGTGAGGTGAGCCTGGGGCAGGCAGGCAGGCAGGCGGGCGGTGCCGGCCGACCTCAGGCCAAGGCCCGTGGCCGTACGACGAGTTCGTTGACGTCCACCCCCTCCGGCTGCCCCACCGCGTACGCCACGGCCGCCGCAATGGCGTCGGCGGGCAGCGCCAGCGCCCGGTACGTCCGCATGGCCTCCCGGGCGACCGGGTCCGAGATCCCGTCCGCGAGCTCGGACTCGGTCACCCCCGGGGACACCAGCGTCACCCGCACACCCCCGGCGGCCTCCTGCCGCAGCCCCTCCGAGATCGCCCGCACCGCGAACTTCGTCGCGCAGTACACGGCCGCCGTGGGGGAGACCTCATACGCCCCCACGGACGCGATGTTCACAAAGTGCCCGCCGCCCTGCTCCCGCATCACCGGCAGCGCGGCGGCGATCCCGTGCAGCACTCCCCGGACGTTGACGTCGATCATCCGGTCCCACTCCTCGACCCGCAGCGCCTCCAGCGGCGACAGCGGCATCACCCCCGCGTTGTTGACGACGACGTCGACCCGCCCGTACGCCTCCCGGGCGGCATCCACGAACGCCCGCACCTCACCCGCGTCCGTCACGTCCACCCTCCGGTACCCGCCGCCGATCTCCTCGGCCAGCTTCGCGAGCCGGTCCACCCGCCGGGCCCCCAGGAACAGACTGTGCCCGTCGGCGGCGAGCCGCCGCGCGGTCGCCTCCCCGATACCGCTGCTCGCTCCGGTGACCAGTACGACCTTCATGCGCTTCTCCTGCCGTGTCGTTGAGGTACGGCCCCGAGTCTCGGCAGCCCGAACGCACGCCACCAGGACGGCCGTTGCCTGGGTACGGCACACCCAGGCACGGCACCCGGAGACCCCCTAGCCTGGAGGCATGACCGGCAATCACCTGGGGGAGTTCCTCCGCGCGCGCAGAGCGGCCGTGGGGCCCGAGGACGTCGGCATGGCGAGCCACGGCGTCCGCCGCGTCGCGGGGCTGCGCCGGGAGGAGGTCGCCGTCCTCGCCGGGATGAACGCGGACTACTACACGCGCCTGGAACAGGGCCGCGAACGCCGCCCCTCACCCCAGGTCGTCGACGCCCTCGGCCGCGCCCTGCGCCTCGCCCCGTCGGCCCGCACCCACCTCCACCACCTGGCCGGCACCACCCCGACACCCCGCCCCACCGCCGACGACGGCCGCGAGGTCGGCCCCGCCCTGCGCCAACTCCTCGACGCCCACACGGAGTTCCCGGCGTTCGTCGTCGACGGCGCCCTGGACGTCCTCGCCGCCAACGCCCTGACCCGAGCCCTCTACGCACCCTTCGAGCGCCTGGACAACCTGGCCCGCATGACGTTCCTCGACCCGGCGGCCCGGCACGTCCACACCCACTGGGAGAGCACCGCCGAGTCCGTCGTCGGCCACCTCCGCGAGGCGGCCGGCCCCGACCCGGAGAACCCCCGCCTGCGCGCCCTCGTCCGAACCCTCTCCGCGCACAGCGCGGACTTCACCCGGCTGTGGAGCACCCACACCGTGCACGGCAAGACGTCCGCCGAGAAACACCTCCGCCACCCGGACGTCGGCCACCTGACCCTGACGTACCAGTCGTTCGACGTGCGCGACGCCCCCGGCCGGCAGTTGATCGTCTACCAGCCGGAGCCGGGGAGCCCCAGTGCGCTCAGGCTCGCCGCCCTGCGACCGCCTCGACCAGCCGTCTGACGTCGGCGAGGTCCGCCTCGAACTCGGCGGTGAGGTCGAGCGGCAGATCCAGCCACGGCGCCAGCCTGTCGTGCGCGGGCAGAGCGCCCTCCGGGAGCTGACCGCGCCGCGCGCGCGGGTCGACGGTGCCGGGGGAGAAGCGGCCCGACGCCTCCGACGCCGCGAACCCGATCACGAACGTGCTGACCAGCCGCTCCAGACGGGGGACCTCCGACTCCGGGACACCGGCCTCGACGAGCGCCGCGTAGATCAGGTCGACCGCGCGGACGGCGTCCGGGGTGACGGCGGGACGGGAGAAGACGAGGTGAGCGGCCCAGGGGTGACGCCGGATCACCTCGCGGGTGGCGTGCGCGAGGAGGGTGAGCCGTTCGTCCCAGGGGCGCTCCTCGACGGGGTCCGGGGGCAGCAGGTTCGCCAGGAGGCGGCCCAGCATGCCGTCCAGGAGGGCCGCCTTGTCCTTCACGTGCCGGTACAGGGCCATCGGCGTGACCCCGACGCGGTCGGCCAGCGCCCGCATCGACACCGCTTCCAGCCCGTGCTCGTCGGCGATCGCCAGCGCCGCGTCCAGGATCTCTTCCCGCCTGCCACTCATGGGTCTACAGTGTAGACGTATACGCCGTATACGCAGGGGTCGTGTACGAGGAAGTCGTGCACGGAGAAGTCGTGCACGCGGAAGGAGACGGCCATGCTGACCGTGACAGGACTGGTGAAGCGCTACGGCCCGCGCCGCGCGCTCGACGGCTTCGACCTGACCGTCGCCCCCGGCGAGATCGTCGGCCTCATCGGCCACAACGGCGCCGGCAAGACCACGTTCGTCGAGACGGTCACCGGTCTCGTCGACCCGGACGAAGGGCACGTGCGCATCGGCCCGTACGACACCCCCCGCGCCGCCCGGCACCTCCTCGGCGTCGCTCCCCAGGAACTCGCCCTGTACGGCACCGTCAGCGCCCGCGAGAACGTCCGCCTCCTCGCCGGACTGGCCGGCCTGCGCGGACGGCGGCGGGACGCGGAGGTCGCCCGCGTCCTGGCGGAACTCCACCTCACGGACCTCGCCGACCGCCCCGTCGGCGCCCTCTCCGGCGGCCAGCGCCGACGCGTCCAGGCGGCGACGGCGATGGTCGGCTCGCCCCCGCTCCTGCTGCTGGACGAGCCGACGGCGGGCGCCGACCCCGAGACCCGCACCGCTCTCCTGGACGCGGTGAAGGCCCGCGCCGACGCCGGGGCGGCCGTCGTCTACACGACCCACTACCTCCCCGAACTCGTCGACCTCGGCGCCACGCTGGCACTCGCCCGCGACGGCTGCGTCATCGCCAGGGGCACCCAGCGGGACCTCACCCGCGACCTCCCCGGCGAACTCCGCGTCACCTTCGCCGACCCCGGCGAACCCGAACTCCGCCTCCCCACCAAGGACCCCGGCGCCGACCTCGCGGCCCTCCTCGCCGCCGGCCGCACCCCCGCCTCCGTCGACATCCGCCGGCCGAGCCTCGACGACCTCTACCACTCACTGGAAGCCGCAGCCCTGTGACCCGAGTCAACGGAAGCCACGGCCCTGTGGCCCGCGCGTCCGCCACCCGCCTGAGCGTCCTCGTCCGCCACAACGCCCTCCTGATGTTCCGCGAACCCGGCCCCCTCCTCAGCCGCCTCGTCCTGCCGCTCGTCTTCCTCACCCTGCTGCGCCCGCTCTACGTCGCCGCCCAGGGCCGCACCGAGGGCACCGAACAGGCGGTCGTCAGCACCCTCGTCACCTTCTCCCTCCTCGCCCTCAGCATCTCGGGCAGCGCGATCCTCACCGAACGCCTCGGCCGCACCTGGGACCGTCTCCGCGCCACGCCCCTCCACCCGGCGGAGATCCTGGCCGGCAAATCCCTCCCGGTCCTCGCGGCCCTCCTCACCCAGCAACTCCTGATCATCATCACCGGCATCCACCTCTTCGCCCTCTCCGTCCCCCACCCCTTCCTCCTCCTCGCCGTCCTCCTGGCCTGGAGCTGCACCCTCCTCGCCCTCGGCGCCCTCCTGGGCGTCCTCGCCCGCACCATGGGCGAACTCTCCGCCGCCTTCGACATCGGCGGCATGCTCCTCAGCAGCCTCGGCGGCGCCCTGGTCCCCCTGTCCGCCCTCCCCGGCTGGGTGGCGTCCATCGCCCCCGTCTCCCCGGGCTACTGGGCGGCCCAGGGCCTACGCGCCGCCTTCTCCGGCGACCCGACCACAGTCCTCACGACCTGCGCCGTCCTCCTCGCCATGGCGACGACCTTCGCGGCCCTGGCCTCGGTCCGCCTGCGGGGCCGGAGCGGACGCATGGTGGCACTCTGACGCCCTTTACCTCTCCTTGACCTTTGGTGCAGGGTGTTCCTGACACCCGTTCACGGCAGAGAGAGTCCTTCGTCATGCTCCGTCGCCACGCGGCCCCCTTCGTCCTCGGCTATCTCTTCGCTCTCCCCATCACCCTCATCATGTTCCGCGAGGACGGCCGACTGACCGCGCGCAGCTGGGCCTTGGCCCCGATCTTCGCCGTCAGCATGGCCATGATCGTCGCCATCGCCTTCGGCCGGAAACGGCCGGAGGACGGCGGCTGAGGAGGGCCGTCCGCCCGCCGTAGAGTCGGACGATGCTGACGACCACGTTCACCCGGATGTTCGGCCTCCGGCACCCCATCGCCCTGGCCCCCATGGGCGGTTCGGCGGGCGGTGCGCTCGCGGCGGCGGTCAGCCGGGCCGGTGGGCTCGGGATGGTGGGGAGCGGGGACGGCGAGGCCGAGTGGCTGGCGCGGGAGGTGGCGATCGTCGCGGAGACCGGTAAGCCGTGGGGTGTGGGGTTTCTGACCTGGGCCGTCGATGTCGCGGCAGTGGAACGGGCGTTGGAGTACGCCCCCGACGCGGTGATGCTCTCCTTCGGCGACCCCACCCCCTACGCGGACCGCGTCCGCGAGTCCGGCGCGTGTCTGATCCTCCAGGTCACCGACCTGGAGGAGGCCCGGCGGGCGGCCGACCTCGGCGCCGACCTGATCGTGGCGCAGGGCACCGAGGCCGGCGGGCACGGAGCCCTGCACGGCCGCTCCACCCTCCCGTTCGTCCCCGCTGTCGTGGACCTGGTCGGACCGGTCCCGGTCCTCGCGGCGGGCGGCATCGCGGACGGCCGAGGCGTGGCGGCGGCCCTCGTGCTGGGCGCGGCGGGCGCGGTCGTCGGCACCCGCCTCCAGGCCACCACCGAAGCGCTGGTCATCCCGGCCGTCACCGAAGCGATCCTCGAAGCGCGAGCCGAGGACACCGAACGCAGCACGGTCCTGGACCGGGCGAGAGGCTCCGCCTGGCCGTCCCGCTACTCCGCCCGCACCCTCGGCCACCCCCACCTGGACCGCTGGCGGGGGAGAGAGGCCGAGGCGGACACACCCCGAGCCCGCCAGGAATACCAGGACGACCTGGCCGCCGGCACGATCCCCCCGAGGCCGGTGTGGGCCGGAGAGGCCGTCGACCTCATCGACGACCTGCCGTCCGCCGAGGAGCTGGTCACCAGGATGGGCGAACAGGCGCAGGAGACATTGGCCCGATTCTAACGGTGTTTCACGTGAAACACGGCTTACAGCCCATCTGGGCGCTCCTTGCGGGGCGTTAGTGTGCGGGTCCGCCACCCCCCCCACACGCCCCCAGGACCCCTATGCGCGACGTACGACGCCGAACCCTCCTCGCCACCGCCCTGGCCGCCGGCGCCGTAGCCGCAGGACAGACCCCCACCACGCGCCGCCGCCCCGACCCCGCCCACACCGACGTCCTGTTCGTCGGCGCCCACCCCGACGACGAGGCCCAGAACCTCTCCACCTTCGGCCAGTGGCGCGAACGCCAAGGGCTCAGCACGGCCGTCCTCACGGTCACCAGGGGAGAGGGCGGCGGAAACGCGACGGGCACGGAGGAGGGCGCGGCGCTCGGCCTGATCAGGGAGACGGAGGAGCGCGCGGCGACCGCGTACGCAGGCATCGAGAACGTCTACTACCTCGACAAGCCCGACTTCTGGTACACGCTCTCGGCGCCCCTCACCGCAAGGATCTGGCACGAACAGGACACCCTGAAGCGCATCGTCCACCTGATCCGCCGGACCACCCCGCACACCGTCGTCACCATGGACCCCCGCCCCTTCGGCCAGCACGGCGCCCACCAGCTCTCCGCACGGCTCGCCATCGAGGCGTTCTGGAAGGCCGCCGACCCCACCGCGTTCCCCGAAGAGGGCCTCACCCCCTGGCGCCCCCGCCGACTCCTCGCCCAGAACCCCCACTTCACGCACCTCCTGGGCCCGGACGCCCCCAGCGCCCGCCGCACCGACCCGCACATCGGCCTCCCGGTCCTCGGCGTCTGGTCCGGCACCCCCTCCCACACCCACGGCACCACCTGGGCCCAGGCCGAACGGCACGCCTCCCGCGCCTACCGCACCCAGGGCTGGGCCACCCTCCCGCCCCACGTCCCCACGGACCCGGCACGGCTCGACTCCGACTGGTTCACCGTGCTCGCCGACAACACCCTCCCGATCGAGGCCCCGGTCCGCCCCCACCCCGAACTCCGCCCCCTCTACGCCGAGTTCCGCGACTGGACCCACCGCGTCGGCCTCCCCTGGCTGGCCAACGACGCCCAGCCCGCCTACCCCCGCCGCCCCACGACCACCGTCCCCGCCGTCACCGACCCCCCGACCCTCGACGGCACGGAGCACGTCGGCGAATACCCCGGCCCCGAACTCCCGCTCACCCACTGGCAGGGCGACCCCGCCACCCCCGCCGACTGCTCCGCGACCGCCAAACTCGCCCGCCACGGCGACGACCTGTACGTCCTCGTCCACGTCCGCGACGACCGCGCGGGCGCCGCCCTCGCCCGCGACGACGTCAAACGCCACTGGCGCACCGACGCCGTCGAGATCGCCATCGACCCCCGAGGAACCGCCGACGACACCTCGACCACCTTCAAGATCGGCATCGTCCCGCACACCACCCCCGACGGGGCGCCCGCCGCCGCCCGCGACGCCGACAACCGCCAAGGCCCCCCGCCCGCCTCCCTCCGGCTGGCCTCCACGGTCACCACCCCCTACCGGGGCTACACGGTCGAAGCCAAGATCTCCCTCACCGACCTCCCCGCACCCCCCGACCCCGACCGCCTCACCCTCAACATCCTCGTCTACGACTCCGACACCGACGACCGCACCACCCAGACCCGCCTCGCCTGGTCCCCCTACAACTCACCCCAGGCAGACCCCTACACCTGGGGAACAGCCCGCCTCCCCGACCACACCCCGCGAGCCCGGCCCCCACTGCCCCCGCGCATCCCCACGGAATCCACCCGCAGCACCGACTCCCCGGCCTCCCTCGCCCAGGCCCACCGCACAGGCATCCCGGTCGCACACACCGCGCGACCGGACGCCCGACGACCCGACCGGCGCTCCTAGTTGGGCGCCCCCGCCGGCACCCGAGGCAACGGGTCCAGCCGCACCGACCCCGGATCGGCCAGATAGGCGACCGCCAGCTCCCCGCCCGCACGCCGATGCTCGTCCCCGTGCCCCAGCACGACGGCGAACTCCCGCACCACGGACCGCACCTCGGCCCGGACCGGGGCGTGCAGCCCGCCCTCGCCGAGGACCCGCAGCACATGGTGGAGGACCGCCCAGTCGGCCGTGCGCTGGACGACCGTCCCGGCGGGCACCTGCGCCGGCACCGCGTCCGTCCGCAGCCAGGTCGCCGACAACAGCGCCCTCACCACCTCGCCCACCCCCGGCACCGAGGCGTCCGCCGCATGCTGCCACGCCAGCCGGTGCAGCCGGGCCGGCTCCAGCAGCGCCTCTGTCACCAGCGTCGCCGCGACCCGGACGGCACTGAAGGGGTCGAAGACGGGCCCGGCGGACGTGTCGTAGTACTGACCGCTGCGCTCGTACCGGATCGCGGGCGGCGTCAGCACCTCCAGCACGCTCTCCGGCAGGGCGAGTTCCTCCGCCCGCAGCAGCCCCGCGAGCCGCTCCAGCGCCGCCCGCTGCACCCCCGCGTCCACAGGCACCGCCCCCGCCCCGCCGTCACCGGCGACGCCGTACTCGTACCGCACCCCGCCGACCAGCCGGGCGGCGGCGGTCAGTTCGTGGCGGTGGAGGAGATGCAGCAGGACCGCGCGCTCCTCCAGCTCCCCGGTCTGCCGGTCGGGCGGCAGCACGCCGTGGGAGAAACCGGCCAGCGCGATCCGCCGGACCTGGAGAATCCGCTCCAGCGCGGGGAGCGCGTCACCCGAGGTGACCCACGGCACCCCGTAGGCGTGGGCCGCCTCGGAGCCGTTCCCGTCGTCGGTGACGTACGCGAGGTGCCCGAACTCCGTGCGCAGCTCGGCGAGTTCCGGGTCCGTGAGGTCGCCGTACGCGTGCCGGACGAGGTAGTGGTCCCAGGGGCCGAGGCCGACCGCGTACGCCTGGGAGAGGTCCAGGGCGCCGTCCGGGGTCACGGCGATGCGGGCGTGGGGGTAGTCCATCACCGACGGGTGGTGGTGGCGGGTGCTCGCGAAGTTGTGCATGAAGCCGAGCGCGTGCCCGATCTCGTGCGCGGCGAGCTGCCGGATACGCGCGAACACCAACTCGTCGACGGCGGCCAGCCGTTCGGCCTCCTGCGGATGCCCGTAGGGGGCGAGGAGCGCCTCGCCGAGCGCCCGCACCTGCTCCACCCGCTGCGACCCGAGCCGCACCCGCGCGTGCAGCACCTCCCCGGTGCGGGGATCGGTCAGCCCCTGCCCGAGCGACCACCCCCGCCCGGCCCGGTGCACCCACACCACCCCGTTCACCCCGGGCTCGTACGGATCGAAGTCCGCACTCCCCGCCTCCACCCGGTACGCCTCGGGCAGCCCGATCCCCGCGAACCCCTCCCGCCACCAGTTCCCGCCCTCGACGACCGCCGACCGCAACGGCTCCGGCACCGCCGGGTCCACCTGGAACACCACCGCCGGCGCCCCGCCGCCGACCCGGAAGCGGGGCTGGAACTTCACCTGCCGCCCACCGAGCCCGTGATCGACGTACCCGACGCCGTACCCGCCGGACCGGGGGTGATAACTCCGCACAGGGAGCGCGGAGTCGGGCAGCGGCACGAGGTTGAGCTGCTGGACGACACTGAGGGCACGCGGATCGGCGGCCACCACCCGGACGGCGGCACCCCGCCCCGGCCCCCGGAACGTCAGCAGCGCGGGCAGCCGGACACCGCCCGCCGACGCGGACGGAGCCAACGGGACGCTCGCCGCGTCGTCGAGGACGTAATCGCCCTGCCCCCGCTCGGCGAGATGCCCGGCGACCTGGTCGTGGTCGTACAGCGCGAGGCCCGTCGCGTCCACGACGACCAGCCCGCCCTCCTCCCGCAGCACCGGCCCGCTCCACACCACCGACACCGCGAACGACTCCGCCCCGGCCCGCACGCTCGCGGCATCCCCCGTACTGAGGAAATGCTTGTTCCGCACGACGAACAGCACCCGCTGCCCCACCCGCCGGAACTCCACCAGCCGCGCCTTCCCCGCCCGCCCCCGGTCGAGCCACAGCTCACTGGAACCGAGCCCCTGCGACAGGGAGACCGTCAGCAGGAACGGCTCGTCGAAACGGCGGACGCCCAGCAGAGGGCGGCCGTCCGGGTCCGGGACGAGTTCGAGGAAACCGGGCATGACAGAGCCTTTCATCAAATGAACGAGACGATCACAGCGGCGTACGAGCCAGCGCGGCGAGCCGCACATCCCGGTTGCGTCCCAGATGCGCGGCGAGTTCACTCCGCGCCGTCTGCGGATCGTGCTCCCGCACGGCACGCAGGATGCGCTCGTGCTCCTCGTGCGTGATCTCCTTGTTCTCCGGCGTCGAGGTCGACTCCCGGTCGAACAGCCGCATCTGGGTCACGAGCCGCTCCAGCAGACCCGCGATGGTCGTGTTGTGACTGGACAGCCACAGCGCCTCGTGGAAACAGGCGTTGGCGGCGGTGATCTCACCGGGTTCACTCACCTCGGCGAGCAGTTGATGGTGATGAGCGAGCCGCGCCAGATCGAGGTCGGTACGGCGCAGCGCGGCGGACGCGGCGGCGGCCGACTCCAGGGCGATCCGCGCCTCGTAGATCTCCAGGATGTCCTCGGCCGTCGCCGCACGGACCCGGTAGCCGCGCGCGACCCGCTCGACCAGGCCGTCCTGTTCGAGCCGGCTCAGCGCGTCCCTCACCGGGGTGCGGGACACCCCGTAACGGGTACTCAGCGCGGTCTCCAGCAGCAGTCCCTCGGGGTCGATGGCGCCACTGACCAGGTCCTTGCGGATCAGCCGGTAGTAGAGGTTCCCCGAGTCCGCGAGCGGCTCACGGTCCTGACCGCCGGCCTCGGACTCGGCCTGCGGCGGCGCCTTGCGTGGACTCATGGGAACCCTCCTGTCACGAACCATTTCTACTGCGCCGACCGGCTGAAAGCGGCGCGCTCCCGGCTCAGTTCACACAGTTTACATATGGATGCGCTTGTATCCGTGTGGATACACAACCACGATGAAGTGCATGAGCCTTCACCGGCAATCCACCCCGGACCCCCAGGAAACGGTCGACCTGCTGTCGGCGCTGATCCGCAACGCCTGCGTCAACGACGGCACCCCGACCCCGGAGTCCGGCGGCGAGGCACGCACCGCGCACACCCTCGCCGACTATTTCTCCGGCTCCGCGGTCGAGACCGAACGCGTCGAACCCGTCCCCGGCCGCGTCACCACGCTCTTCCGGGTCCCCGGACACGACCCGAAGGCTCCCGCGCTGACCCTGCTCGGCCACACCGACGTCGTCCCGGCCGACCCGCGCACCTGGAGCCGGGACCCGTTCTCCGGCGAGGTCAGCGACGGCATCGTATGGGGGAGGGGAGCGATCGACATGCTCAACCTGACCTCCGCGATGGCCGTCGTCACCAAGGCCGTCTCCCGCGCGCCGCACCGACTCGCCGGTGACCTGGTGTTCGCGGCCGTCGCCGACGAGGAGGCCGGCAGCCGCTACGGCGTCGGCTGGATCGCCGAGCACGCACCCGGCCTGCTCCCTTGGGACCACGCCCTCACCGAGAGCGCGGGAGCACACGTCGGACCCCGCGCGGTCACGGTGACCGTCGGCGAGAAGGGCGCCTTCCCGCGCCGCCTGCACCTGCGGGGGAGCGCGGGACACGGCTCGATGCCGTGGGGAACCGACAACGCTGCACTCCTCGCCGCCGAGGCCGCGCTCAGGGTGGCACGCCACCGCACCCCGGCACGCACCGACGAACGCTGGCACGACTTCGTCCACGCCTCCGATCTCCCGGCCGACGTCACCGCCGGACTCCTGAACCCCGACACCCTCGACGACCACCTCCACCACCTCGGCGACAGCGCGCGCTTCGCCCACGCGCTCACGCACCTCACCTTCGCGCCGACCGTCCTGAGATCCGGCGACAAACTCAACGTCATCCCCTCCACGGCTGTCGTCGACGTCGACGTCCGCTCCCTGCCGGGGCAGGACGACGACGAGATCGACGCCGAACTCCGCACCGCACTGGGCGACCTGGCCGACCGCGTCGAGATCGAGCGACTGCTGCGCCGCACCGCCTCCGCCTCACCCGCGGGCCGCCTCTACGACGTGGTGGGCGACGCGATCCGCCACCAGCTCCCCGGCGCCGAGATCCTCCCCACCCTCACCGCCGGCGGCACCGACGCCCGCTTCGTCCGGGACGCCGGGGGAGTGGCCTACGGCTTCGGCGTGTACGCGCCCGGCTGGGACGTCGGCAAGACCCGCAAGCTCTTCCACGGCGACGACGAGCACATCGACATCGAGAGCCTCCACCTCACCACCCGCGCGCTCGACGAGGTCGTCCGCGTCTTCCTGGACGGAGCGGCATGACCGAGCCCTGGCAGTGGGACGAACCCCGGTGGCGCTCCGCCGTCGAACACGTCCGCGCCGGACGCGACCTGACCCCGAAGAGCTGGCCGGACGGCGCCGCCGTCGCCGTCGCGATCTCCTTCGACAGCGACCACGAGACACCGGCACTGCGCGACGGCCACACCGGACCCGGCGTCCTGTCGGCCGGGGAGTACGGCGCCCGCGTAGCCGTCCCCCGCATCCTCGGCCTCCTCGAACGCCACCGCGTCCCCGCCTCGTTCTTCGTCCCCGCCGTCTCCGGACTCCTGCACCCGCAGGAGGTCAAGGCGTACCGCGCGGCAGGACACGAGGTCGGCGTGCACGGCTGGATACACGAACGCAACTCGCTGCTCGGGTACGCCGACGAACGCGAACTGACCCTCCGCAGCCTCGACACCCTCGAACGACTCACCGGCGGCACACGGCCGGTGGGTATCCGCACCCCCTCCTGGGACTACTCGCCGCACACCCTCGGCATCATCCGCGAACTGGGTTTCGCCTACGACTCCTCGCTGATGGCCGCCGACGAACCGTACGAACTCCTCCAGAACGGCGAGGCCACCGGCATCGTCGAGATCCCCGTCGAGTGGATTCGCGACGACGCGCCCTACTTCGGCATGGCCCGCTTCGCCGGACTGCGCCCCTACACCCCGCCGCACGAGGTCCTGCGCATCTGGCGGGACGAGTTCGACGGCGCACGCGCCGAAGGCGGCCTCTTCCAACTGACCCTGCACCCCTCGATCACCGGCCACCGCTCCCGCATCCACCTCCTCGACCAACTCCTGCGCCACATCACCGAATCGGGACCGGTGTGGTTCGCGACCCACGAACAGATCGCCGCACACGTCACCGCCGAGGGGACCGTCCGATGACCGCACGCCACGCTCTCGTCACCGGCGCCGCCTCCGGACTCGGCGCGGCCGTCGCCGCCGAACTCGCCTCCCACGGCTGGCGCGTCACCGGCGTCGACTTCCGCGCGGACGCCCTGACGGCGACCCTCGACAGCCTCCGGGAGCGGTACGCGGTCCCCGCCGAACCCGTCGTCGGAGACCTCGCCGACCCCCGCTTCCCGGCTCAAGCCGTGGACCGCGCCTGGGAGCTGGCCCCCGTCGACGCACTGGTCAACGCCGCCGGCATCTACCCCGCGATCCCCTTCGCCGACCTCACCGCCGAGACCTGGGACCGCGTCCAGCACGTCAACGTCCGTGCCGCCGTCCTCACCGCACAACGCCTCGCCCACCACGCGGTCCCCGCCGGACGCACCCCGTCCGTCGTCAACATCGCCTCGGGAGCGGCGCGTCGGGCCCGGCCCGGCGCCGCGCACTACGCCACCTCCAAGGCGGCGCTGGTGATGGCGACCAAGGCGACGGCCGTCGAACTCGGCCCGCACGGCATCCGCGTCAACACCGTCTCGCCGGGATTCGTGGACGTCGCCAGTCCCGTCAACCCCGTCACCCCCGAGTACGCGGCGGCCGTCTCCGCGTCCGTCCTCCCCGGCCGCGCACAGCCCGTTCATGTCGCGACGGCCGTGCGGTTCCTGCTCGGTGACGACGCGGCCTGGATCACCGGCGCCGAACTCCCCGTCGACGGCGGCGGATCGGCCGGGACGACCGCGCTGCCGCAGCACTGGCCGCAGGAGACGTCGCTGCAACAGGGTTCCACGAAAGGAGAGTTGATATGACCGCGTACACCGTCGTCGGCGCCGGAGCGATCGGCGCGACCCTCGGCCACGCGCTCACCGGCGCCGGTCACGAGGTCACGCTCGTCGACACGGACGCCGAGCACATCGCCGCGATCCGCGCGCACGGACTGCGGATCAGGCGTCCCGACGGGACCGACGACACGGTCCGGGTCGCCGCCGCCTTCACGCCGGACGAGACCCAACCGGCGGATCTGCGCCGGGTGTTGCTCGCCACCAAGTCCCAGCACACCGCGACCGCCGCCGCCTGGATCGCTCCCCGTCTCGCCGCCGACGGCTGGGTCGCCTCCGTCCAGAACGGCCACAACGAACCCGTCCTCGCTCAACACGTCGGTGCCGGGCGGACGTTGGGTGTCTTCGTCAACATCTTCGCCGACCACCTCGAACCCGGCGTGATCCGCGACGGCGGCACCGGCGCCCTCGCCGCGGGCCTCCCCGACGGCGGCGCACCCGACACCCGCGTCCTCGAACTCGCCGCACACCTGCGTGCGTACGGTCCCGTCACCGCCACCGCGAACCTGACCGGCTTCCGCTGGTCCAAACGAGGCTTCGCCACCATCCTCGGCGTGACCACCCTCGTCGACGCGCCCATCGCCGAAGTCGTCGACCGCCACCGCGAGCTGGCGGCGGCAGCGGCACGCGAGAGCACCGAGACCGCGATCCGCGAGGGGATCACCCTGGAGGCGTTCGACGCCTACGAGCCGTACGCGTTCGGCGCGGCGGCGACGGAGGAGGTCCGCCGGGCCGCACTCGACCGCCTGGTCGCGTGGCTGCGGACCCAGCCGAAGGACCGCAGCGGAGTCTTCCGGGACCTCGCCGTCCGCCACCGGCCCCGCGAACACCCCAGCACACCGGACAGGTTCCCGGCCCTGGCCGCGCGGCACGGCGTCCCGACACCGGTGACCACGGCCCTCGGCCGGCTGCTGGGAGAGATCGAAGCCGGGGTGCGCGGATTCTCGTACGCCAACGTCGAGGAACTGCGGGAGGAGGTGGCCGCCGCTCACTGAACGCACGTAGGCACCACCGCAGTTGTCGCTCGACCCACGCCGCTCACCCCCCGCCCGGCGGCTCTTCGCCTCGTCCCCACCCGTGGCTCCCCTTCACCCCCGCGTCTCTTCAGCACGCCCGAAAGGACCCACCCGTATGCCTTCGCGCACCCGCCCCCGCGGAGCCCGCGCCGTCGCGCTCGCCGCAGCCGCCGGCCTCTCCCTCCTCACCGCCTGCTCCACCTCCAACACGGGGAACACCTCGGCCTCGGGCGGCACCCTCAAGATCGCCATCGACTCCGACCCGGTCTGCCTCGACCCCGTCCAGGCCACCCTCATCGCCAGCTCCGTCATAGGCCGCCAGCTCGTCGACTCCCTCATCGACCAGGACCCCGAGACCGGCGAGTTCGTCCCCTGGCTCGCGGACAAATGGCAGGCCAGTCCCGACGCGAAGACGTTCACCTTCCACCTCCGCGCGGGCGCCACCTTCGCCGACGGCACCCCCATCGACTCCGCCGCCGTGAAGGCCAACTTCGACGCGGTCGTCAAGGCCGGAGCCAAATCCGCGTTCGGCGCGCAGTACCTCCTCGGCTACACCGGCACGACGGTGAAGGACGCGCAGAACTTCACCGTCACCTTCGGACAGCCCAACGCCCAGTTCCTGATGGCCGCTTCGACCCCCACCCTCGGCCTGCTCTCCCCGGCGAGCGTCAAGACCTCCCTGGCCGACCGCTGCACCGGAAAGGGACTCATCGGCTCCGGGCCGTTCACGTTCACCGAGTACCGCAAGAGCGCCAGCATCACCCTCACCCGCCGCACGGGGTACGACTGGCCGTCGAAACTGGCGACACACACCGGCCAGGCCCACCTGGAGAAGGTCACCTACAACGTCGTCACCGAGGCCAGTGTCCGGTCCGGAAGCCTCAAATCCGGTCAGGTGGACGTCGCGACGACCCTCCTCCCCGAGGACGAGCAGACCCTGAACGGCAACGGCTTCCACATCCTGGCCCGCGTCAACCCCGGTGTCGTCATCGGCGCCTCACCCAACCTCAAGCACTCCACGATCCTGCGCGACGCGACCGTCCGCGAGGCGATCCAACTCGCCGTGGACCGCAAGGAGATCGCCGACTCGGTCCTGTCACCGTCCTACGGTGTCGCGGGGAGCGTCCTGAGCACCACCACCCCCGGATACAGCGACCTCACCGCCGCACTCAAGACGGACCCGGAACAGGCCAAGTCCCTCCTGGAGAAGGCAGGTTGGAAGGCCGGCCCGGACGGAATCCGGGAGAAGGACGGCAAGAAGCTCACCCTCAGCCTCCTCTTCTTCTACCAGGCCAACGTCCAGGAAGCCGTCCAGCAGCAACTGCGCAAGGTCGGCATCGACCTTCGGCTGAAGCAGGTCACCCCCGCCGAGTTCCAGGCACTCTCCCCGAAGGGGGACTACGACCTGCGCGCCAGCTCCACCAGCCGCCCCGACCCCGACATCCTGCGCTCCATCTTCAGCCCGAAGGCCGGCAACGCCGCCTGGCTCTCGGACACCGACCCCCAGGTCCCGCAGCTCGAACAGCTCTACACCGGCATCCGCCAGACCACCGACACCACCAAGCGCGCCGAACTCGCCGCACAGGCCCAGAAGCTGCTGGTCGAGCAGAACTACGACTTCCCCTTCAGCCAGGTCACCCAGGTGATCGGCGCCGCCGACCGGGTCACCGGACTGCGCTACGACGCCGCCTCCCGCTTCGTTCTCTACGACACCGCGCTGGGCCGGTGATGACCCGCTACCTCCTACGCCGTCTGGTGTCCGCCGCCCTCGTGCTGTGGGCGGCGTTCACCGGCGCGTTCCTGCTCCTGTTCATCGTCCCCGGCGACCCGGTCGAGATGATGCTCGGCCAGGAGGCCCTGGACACCACGCCTCCCGCACAGATCGCGGCCCTCAAAGCCGAGTTCGGCACTGACCGGCCCCTCGCCGTCCAGTACGCCGACCAGCTCTGGCGGCTCCTCCACCTCGACCTCGGCACCTCGTTCCAGCAACGCGTCCCGGTGGCCGACCTGCTGGGCGGAGCCCTCCCCTCCACCCTCCAACTCGCCGCCTGCGCCCTCGTGCTGGGAGTCGTCCTCGGCGTCACCCTGGCCGTCCTCATCCAGGCAGCGCCCTACCCGTGGCTGCGGGCCTTCCTCGACTCGCTCCCCGTCCTCGGCGTCTCCATGCCGAGCTTCTGGACCGGCCTGATCCTCCTCCAGCTCCTCTCCTTCCGCTGGGACCTCTTCCCCGCCTTCGGCGACCAAGGCGCGAACACCCTCGTCCTGCCCTCCATCACGCTCGCGATCCCCCTCGCCTCGGTCACCGCACAGGTCCTGTCGACCGGCATCGCCACCACCCTCGCCGAGCCGTACGTCCAGCAACTGCGCGCGAAAGGAGTGAGCCCCGTGCGCCTCCACCTGCGCCACGTACTGCGCAACGCCTCCCTGCCGACCCTCACCACCGTCGGCGTCTGGACGGCACAGCTTCTCGGCGGCGCCGTCCTCACCGAGACGGTCTTCTCCCGCCACGGCCTCGGCCAGACCGCCGAACTCGCCGTCTCCTCCCGGGACATCCCCGTCGTCCAAGGCATCGTCCTCCTCTCAGCGGCGGTCTTCGTCACCGTCAACCTGGCCGTCGACCTCCTGTACGGCGTCGTCGACCCCAGGGTCCGGATACGGGAGGTGACGGCGTGAACGCCCTGCAACGCGCCACAGCACTGCGGGTACGCCTCCCACGCCCCGCTCCCGGTCTCGCCCTCGCCTGGGCCGTCATCACCCTCGTCCTCCTGTGGGCCCTGGCCCCCGCCCTCTTCACCTCCGCCGACCCCCTCCTCGGCGACCCCTCCGACAAACTCCTCCCCCCGAGCGGCACCCACTGGTTCGGCACCGACAGCCTCGGCCGCGACCTCTACGCCCGCGTCGTCCACGGCGCCTGGCTCTCCCTGAACAGCGTCCTGCTCGCCGTGGCCCTCGCCGTGGTCACCGGCTCACTCCTCGGCCTGATCGCCGGCTACTTCCGGGGCATCGCCGACGACATCGTCATGCGGGTCTGCGACGTCCTCCTCGCCATCCCCAGCCTCCTGCTGTCCATGGCCATCATCACCGTCCTCGGCCACGGCTCCGTCAAGGTCGCCGTCGCGGTCGGCATCGCCGGCGTCGCGAGCTTCGCCCGCACCGTACGCAGCGAGGTCCTGCGCGTCCGCGAGGCCGGGTACGTCGAGGCGGCGCGCGCGGCGGGAGTCGGCGCCCCCACGATCCTGGTCCGCCACATCGTCCCCGGCGCCTACCGCGCCGCCCTGGTCCTGGCCACCGTCGAGTTCGGCACCTCGCTGCTCGCCGTCGCCGGACTCAGCTTCCTCGGCTACGGCGAACCACCACCGCAACCCGAGTGGGGCGCCCTCATCTCCGGCGGCCGGGACTTCCTGGGCACCGCCTGGTGGCTCACCACCATCCCGGGACTGGTCGTCGTGGCCGTCGTCCTCGCCGTCAACCGCATCTCACGCTCAAGGAGGCAGGGGTGACCTCGAAGCCCGCGCCGACGGAATCCACGCCGCCGGAATCCGCACCCTCCAAAACCGGCCCCGTCCTCTCGATACGGAACCTCACCGTCACCCACGGCCCCACCCGCACCGTCCACGGCATCGACCTCGACGTCTTCCCCGGCCAGGTCGTCGCCCTCGTCGGCGAGTCGGGCTCCGGCAAGACCACCACCGCCCTGGCCGCCCTGGGACTCCTCCCGCCCGGCGCCGACGTCGCCTCCGGCAGCGCCGACTTCGACGGCACCGACCTCCTGGGACTCACCCCCGCCGCCCTGCGCAGGCTACGCGGACGGGACATCGGCTACGTCCCCCAGGACCCCGCCGTCTCCCTCGACCCCACCCAGCGGATCGGCGCCCAGGTCGCCGAGGTGCTGCGCGTCCACGGCCTCGCCACCCGCGCCGAAGCCGCCGTACGCGCCGTCGAGATCCTCGGCCACGCCGGACTGGACGACCCCGCACGCCGGGCACGCCAGTACCCGCACGAACTCTCCGGCGGCATGAAGCAACGCGTCCTCATCGGCATGGCCTGGGCCTGCGGGCCGCGCCTGATCGTCGCCGACGAACCCACCAGCGCCCTCGACGCCACCGTGCAGCGCCAGGTCCTCGACCACCTGGACACACTGCGCGCCGAGTCCGGGACGGCCGTCCTGCTCATCACCCATGATCTGGCCGTCGCGGCGGCGAGAGCCGACCACATCGTCGTCCTCTCCCAAGGCCGAGTCGTCGAACAAGGCCCGCCGGTACAGGTGCTGACGACGCCCGAGCACCCCTACACCCGGCTGCTCGTGGAGAGCGTGCCGCAGCGCAGACACGCACCGCGGACCCTCAAGGAACCACTCGTCCAAGTCACCGGCCTCGTCAAGGAGTTCGACTCCCGCAGACCGGACGGCTCCCGCTTCCGCTTCCGCGCCGTCGACGGTGTCTCCTTCGACATCCGGCGCGGCGAGACCTTCGCGCTGGTGGGGGAGTCCGGGAGCGGCAAGTCGACCACCGCGCGCCTCGTCATGGCCCTCACCCGGCCCACCGGCGGCGAGGTCACCTTCGACGGCACCCCCGTCCACACCGCCGCCCGCACGCTGCGCCGCCGCTTCCAACTCGTCCAGCAGAACCCCTACAGCTCCCTCAGCCCCCGCCTCAGCATCGAGGACATCATCACCGAACCCCTCAGAGCCTTCCGCGTCGGCGACCGCCGCACCCGCCGCACCCGCGCCGCCGAACTCCTCGACCAGGTCGGCCTGTCCGCCACCCACGCGCCGCGCCGGGCCCGCGAACTCTCCGGCGGCCAGCGCCAGCGCGTCGCCATCGCCCGAGCCCTGGCCCTCCACCCCGACCTGGTCGTCTGCGACGAACCGGTCTCCGCGCTGGACGTCACCACACAGGCCCAGGTCCTCGACCTCCTCGCCACCCTCCAGACCGAACTCGGCCTCAGTTACCTCTTCATCTCCCACGACCTGGGCGTCGTCCAGGCGATCGCCGACCGCGTAGCCGTCATGCGAACCGGCCAGATCCTCGAAACCGGCACCACCGACGAGGTCTTCACCCACCCCACCCATGACTACACCCGCCAACTCCTGGCCGCGATCCCGACCCCGCTCACCCCCCTGACCCGGCCGGCGCACGACGCGTGACCTCGGACGGAGCAGCCGAGACAGCGGCGGCGTGCGGGCCTCACGCCATCGGCGGAGCCGCCGCGATGACCTTGTCCAACGCCCCTAGGGACGCCCGGAGTTCGTCGATCGACCCCGCTATCCGCTCCCGTTCCCGGCGCAACTGGGCCACCAGATCGGGGCAGGTCGGCGCCAGCCCGTCGGCCGAGTCCCGCAGGCACGGCAGGATCGCGCCGATCGTCGCCGTGTTCAGCCCGGCCGCCAGCAGGGAGCGGATACGGCGGACCGCGTCGACATCGTCGTCCGCGTACTCCCGGTAGCCGCTCGGACACCGCCGCGGACACAGGAGACCCTGCTCCTCGTAGTACCGCAGCAGCCGCTCGTGCACCCCGGTCCTGCGCGACAACTCCCCGATCCGCACCCGCCGTTCGCCTTCCGCTTGACTCTCACACCGATGTCAGAGTCTAACGTCCGTGATCAGCGACGGGTCCGGGCACGAACGCCCGGACCGGCACGCGGACCCGAGGAGACGGACCATGCGCGCAGTACGGATCGACCGCCACGGCGGCCCCGACGTCCTCACCGTCGAGGAGATCCCCGACCCGGCCCCGGCCCCCGGCGAGGTCCTCGTCCGGACGGCCGCGAGCAGCCTCAACCCCGTCGACCACAAGACCCGCGCCCAGCACATCGGCCCAGCCCTGCCCGCCACCCTCGGCTGGGACCTCGCCGGCACGGTCGTCGCCACGCACGGCACCCCCTTCCGGCCCGGAGAGCAGGTCATCGCGATGTCAGCGCAGATCGCCACCGGCCGCGGCACCTGGTCCGAACTCGTCACCCTCCCCGCCCACCTGCTCACCCACGCCCCCACCACGATCCCCCTCACGGACGCCGCCGCCCTCCCGCTGGCCGGCGTCACCGCCGTCCAGGCCCTGGAGAAGACGGCCCTCACCGACGGCGACCGCCTCCTCGTCATCGGCGCGACCGGAGCCGTCGGCGGCATCGCCGTCCAACTGGCCCTGCGCACCGGCGCGACCGTCGACGCCCTGGTCTCCCGCCCCGCCCACCACACCGAGGCCCGCGCACTCGGCGCCGCCCACGTCACCCACACCCTCACCGACCTGCCGCCCACCGCCTACGACGCCGTCCTCGACACCGCCGGACTCGACGCCGGCCACCTCCTCGCCCCCGGCGGACGCTACGTCTCCATCGCCGACGAACCCCTCCCCGACGTCCCCGGCGCGGTCAAGAGCTACGTCCAGGAGAACAGCGACCACCTCGCCGACCTCGTCGCCCTGGTCGACAAGGGCGCACTGCGCCTGCGCATCGCGGCCCGCCATCCTCTGGACGAGGTCCGCGCCGCGCACGAGCGGTTCGAGGCAGGGGGAGTGCTCGGCAAGATCCTCCTCACGTTCTGAGGCCACACCGCCACCTCCCACAACGGCATGACCATGAACACGTCCCCGGCCACTTCGGGCCGCCTCCGGCACGCTGCTAGGTTGGCCGTTCACGGCACCAGCACCCGTTGGTGCCCTGGACTGGGGGGTCACCCGTGTCGTTTCGCTGGGGCATCGCCGGAACCGGCAGCATCGCGCACGGCTTCGCCGACGCGCTCGGCCGGCTCCCCGACGCACACCTCGTCGCCGTCGCCTCCCGCAGCCGCGAGAAGGCCGAGGAGTTCGGCGAGAAGTACGCCGTCCCCGCCGACCGCCGCTACGCCTCCTACGAGGACCTCGCCGCCGACGACACCGTCGACCTCGTCTACGTCGCCTCCCCCCAGTCCCACCACCGCGAACACACCCTGCTCTTCCTGAACTCCGGCCACGGCGTCCTGTGCGAGAAGCCGTTCGCCCTCGACGCCGCCCAGGCCGCCGACATGATCGCCGTGGCACGCGAACGCGGACTGTTCCTCATGGAGGCGATGTGGAGCCGCTTCCTGCCCGCCTACGTCAAACTCCGCGAACTGATCGCCGAGAACGCCATCGGTACGGTCCTCTCCGTCGACGCCGACTTCGGGTTCCCCTTCCCGCCCGGCGGACGCCTCTTCGACCCGGCCCTCGGCGGCGGCTCCCTCCTCGACCTCGGCGTCTACCCCGTCTCCCTGGCCAGCATGCTCCTCGGTGAACCCGCCCGCGTCACCGCCACCGGCCTCATCGGGACGGCCGGAGTCGACGACCAGATCGCCGTCCTCAGCGGCTACACCAACGGCGCCTTCTCCGTCGCCCGCTCCTCCCTGCGCACCCAACTCGCCTGCACGGCACGCATCGCCGGCACCGAGGGCCACATCGAACTCCCCTTCCTCATGCACTGCCCCGACTCCCTCACCCTCCAGGCCAAGGGCACCACCGAGACGTTCACCCTCCCCGCCGCCCGTGACGGAGACGCCCCCGAGACCGCCGGCGGCGGCCTCCACCACCAGGTCCGCCACCTCCACGCCCGCCTCACCGCCGGCCACCTGGAGAGCGACGTCATCCCCCTCGACGAGACCCTCTCAATCATGCGCACCCTCGACACGGCCCGCGCCGAGATCGGCCTCGTCTTCCCGTAACGGACACACGGGGACGGCAGGTTCCCGCCGAGGGCCACCAGGGGTACGACAGTCTCAGCCGGAGGGCCGCTGCCGTACCCCTCGCCCACTACCCCTGAGCCCCCGCCGCCCTCTCACGCGCCCGCACATACCCCTCCAACTCCGCAGCCCCCGCCAGCAACGCCCGCCCCCGCACCGCGAGCCGCCCCCGCCACTCCCGCAGCACACCCCCCAACGGCTCCACCCCGCCCGCCGCCCGCACCTGCGAGATCAACGGCGCGATCCGCTCCAACAGATAGCCGCCGCGCCGGAGCTGACCCACCAGCCGGGCGTCCCGCACCGCCGCCTCGTCGTACACCCGGTACCCGGTCACCGGATCACGCCCCGGCCGCACCAACCCGGCCCGCTCCCACTTCCGCAACGTCGCCGGCCGCACCCCGAGCCGCCGGGCGAGCACCCCGATGAACACCCCGCCCGGCTCCGACACCGCCACCGGCGCCAGATCACGCAACGCCGCCTCCACGGCCTCAAGCGTCCGCCGGTCCTCCAGCAACTGCGCGTGACTCGCGTCGATCAGCCGGAACGCCTCGTCGTCCGCCCCCTCGTTCACCGCCCGCATGATCGCCGCGGCGGTCCGATGCCCGTGCCCCGGCACGAGCGCGAGAAACGCGGCCAACGCCCGCGCGTGCAACGGCGTGTAGACGCGATACCCGTGCGCCGTCCGCCCGGCGGCCGGAAGGATGCCGTCCTCCTCGTAATTGCGGACCGCCTGCGCGGACAACCCGTGCCCCCGCGCCAGATCCACCGGCCGCAGCCGCTCACCGCTTTGAAGGTTACGCCCCACGAGACCGCCGATTCCGTGCTGAAGTCTCCACCGAAGGTTCAAAGATACCGTTGAGGCCATGGCAACGGACATCAAGGACGCCGCCCGCCCCGTCGACGCGCGGACCCTCATGGACCTCCTCCCGAACCACCCACGACTCCTCGCCCTCGGCGAACCCACCCACGGCCAGGACACCCTCCTCGACCTCCGCAACGACGTCTTCCGCGACCTCGTCGAACAGGAGGGCTACCGCACCATCGCGATCGAGAGCGACTGCCTCAAAGCCCTCCTGGTCGACGACCACGTCACCACCGGCGCCGGCACCCTCGACGACGTCATGACCCACGGCTTCAGCCACGACTGGGGCGCGTTCGAAGGCAACCGCGACCTCGTACGGTGGATGCGCGCCCACAACGAGACCCGCCCGGCCGCCGACCACGTCCACTTCGCCGGCTTCGACACCCCCGTGGAGATCACCCACGCCGAAAGCCCCCGCGCCCCCCTCACCGCCCTCCACACCCACCTCGCGCCACCGGACATCGACGCCGACACCCTCGACCGCCTCCTCGGCCCCGACGACCGCTGGACCGACCCAGCCGCCATGTTCGACCCCACCCGCTCCACCGGCCGCACCCCGGAAGCCCGGCAACTCCGCGCCCTCGCCGACGACTTGATCGCCCTCCTCGACCAGCACCCCCACACGCCCCGCGCCAGCCTCCACGCCCGCACCGCCACCGCCCTCCTGCGCTACCACCACTGGATGGCCGACCCCACCCCCGCCCGCATGACCCGCCTGTGCGCCCAGCGCGACGCCGCCATGGCCCACAACCTCCTCGCCCTCGCCGCGCAAGGCCCGACCCTCGTCCACGCCCACAACGCCCACCTCCAGCGCGAGCGCAGCAGCATGGACCTGTGGCAGGGCCGCGCGGAGTGGTGGAGCGCGGGCGCCCTGGCCGGCGCCCGACTCGGCGACGACTACGCCTTCGTCGCGACAGCCGTCGGCACGATCCGCCACCAGGGCGTGGACACCCCACCCGCCGACACCCTCGAAGGACTCCTCTACGACAACCCCGCCCCCCACCACCTCATCGCCCCCACCCACCTCCCCACCACCACACCCCGAGTCTCCCCATGGTTCGGCTACGCCCCACTCGACCCGGCCCACCTCAAGACCATCGACGGGCTCGTATACGTGAGGGATGTGACCACCGGCCACTGAACTCGCCCCCGGAACCGGGGGAGTTCACCGCCCGCCAGGCAACCCCGTCGGCCCCGGACACCGACGCCGCCGCACGTACCGTAGGGGCGCATCGCCACCCGCCCGACCAGCAGGGAGCCGCCCCGATGAACGTCGAGATCCCCCCGTTCCTGATCGAGACCGCCACCCAGTACGGCTCCGGCGTCCCCTACGCCCTCAAAATCATCGCCGCCCGCCTGGCGGACGACCCCGACCTGGGCCACCCCTCACCCCTCCCCGGCATCCTCACCGTCCACTTCGAGGACGACCTGATCGAGGACTGCCCCGCCCTCACCATCGGCTACATCCGCGAACCCGACCGCGTCGAGATCCGCCACGTGCGCCCGACGACCACTCCCACGGCACCGGCCGACACCACCGCGGAACCCGAACCCGCCCTCACCGATCCCGCCACCGACGCGCTCACCGCACGCCAGATCGCCGACGCCTGGCACCGCGTCACCACCTGGCTCCGCCTCCACGCCCCCGACTCGTACGCCGCACTGCGCCCTGGCACCACCCCGCCCCCCGACCTCGGCATCCGCGTCCCCCTCGAACTGCGGGCCCTGTGGCTGCTCACCTCCGGCGACGACGAGGGATGCCTCCCCGGCGCCATGGCCCTGATGTCCCCGGACGCCGTGACCGCCGAGTACCGGCGTCGGACCGAGGAACAGGCCCGTACGCCGGAGGAGGACGGCATCACCCGGTGGAAACCGTCCTGGATTCCCTTCGCCACCGGCCCCCGAAACAGCATGCGCGGCCTCTACCTCGACACCGACACCGGATTCCTGGGCCACTGGTCCCGCTACGACGACGGCCACCCCGACGGCGAACTCGACACCCTCGTCACCTACTTGGAGGAGGTCGCCGACACACTCGAAGCCCCGGCCCTCGCCACCCGCGACCAACCCGGTCTGATCGGCGGCAGGCTGGTGTGGCGCAGCGGCATCGACCCCGCGGCACCGGACGGATGGCGGCCCATCTAGGCCAGAACCCGACCCAGTTGACCCCTACCTTCACTCGTACGGCCACAGGGGCCGGCCGACCGAAGGAGTCTCCATGCTGCGAGGCGTCACCACCGTCCGCTTCCACACCGCCGACCTCGACGCCGCGAAGGACTGGTACACCGAACTCCTCGGCACCGCCCCCTACTTCGACCGCCCCGGCTACGCCGAGTACCGCATCGGCGACTACCAGCACGAACTCGGCCTCCTCGACACCAAGTTCGCGGGCACCCTCGGCTCCCACGACGACGTCCCCGCCGCAGGAGCCGTCGTCTACTGGCACGTCGACGACGCCGAGTCCGCCCTCACCCGCCTCCTCACCCTGGGTGCCACCCTCCACGAACCCCTCCGGGAATTCGGCGAGGGCTTCACCGGCGGCTCGGTCGTCGACCCCTTCGGGAACGTCCTCGGCATCATGCAGAACCGCCACTACATGGAGATCCTCACCTCACGGCAGCAGCCGTAGCATCACGTCGACCGGGAGCGAAGGGTTGGCGGCGGCGCTCTGTACGACGTCCTCGTCGTCGTCGCCGAGCAACCCGACGAGAACCTCCACCGGCAGGGCGGGGTGCGCGGCGGCGACCGGCCGCGCCCGCGCATTTCCCAGACACGCGACCAGCGCCGCCGCAGGCGCATCGACGCGTCCGGCGATCGCCCGCAATACGCCGCCCACCGGCGGCTCGCGCAGCGCCAGGTCTTCCAACAGGGCCGCCGGGGCGTCAGGGTTGAGCGCCACCTGCGCCATGACCTGGACGCCGTGCCGCTCGACCATCCTCCGCAACTGCCCCTCGGACAACCCCGGATGAGGGGCGACCGACTTCACCACCTTCGCATCCGGGTCGACGGCCAGCGCGTCCCGCACCCCGTCGGGCAGATCACGCCGCCGAGCCACCAGCGCCCGCACCGACGAGTCCTTCGACGCCGCCAGCTGCGCGACCTCGGCGGGACTGGCGGAGGCGACCCTCGGCAGCAGGTCCGCACCGACCTTCGGGAGACCGGCGAGCGGGACGAGCACATCGAACGGGACACCCGGATTGCGCGCCAGCTCCCGTCGTATCTCGACATCGTCGTCCCCGGCGAGGACCCGTGCCACGGTTTCCCCGATCGAGGGGTTGCCGGCAACCGCCTTCCGTACACCGTGATACGGGTCCACGGCGAGCCGCGCGTACACCTCCTGCGGCAGATCCTCCCGCTCGGCCAGCTCCTGCCGGACCCACACCACCGGATCGTCGGCGAACCCCACGACGGCATCGACGGGCGTGGCCGGATTCCCCGCGACCGCCTGACGGACGGCGGCGAGCGCCGCCCCATGAGCCCCGTCGCAGGCCCGCCCGAAGAACGCGCCGCCGTCATCCTCGGGAGAACCATCCGATGCCTCGGGACAGCCGCCCGAGTGGAACGGCGGAACGGCCCCTCCCTCACACCCCCGACACCACTCCACGGTCGACACCCCCTCACCCGACGCCAGCACGGCCAGCACCTCGGGCGGTGCGCCCCGGTTCTCCGCCACCATCCTCCGCACCCCGGCATGCGGATGCCCCGCCAGCCCCGCCACCACCTCCGACGCCCCGCACCACGCGAGCTCCGCGACGACACACACGTCCGCATCCCCGGCCAACGCCCGGACGACACCATCCGGGAGCCCGGCACAACGCGCCAGCTTCTCCCGATGCCCGACGACACCCCCCGCCACGATGCCCCACGCCCACTCCACGTCCCCCCGCCCCTCATCGAGCAGAGCGAGCGCGGCCTCCGGCTGCCTCACCGCATCGACATCCCCAGCCCTCAACTTCCCCGCATACGCCAACGACACATCGACCCCCTCGACCCGACCCGCCAACGCGACCGCCTGCGCGTGCCCGAGGTCCTCCCGGTGAGCGAGCACCCACCCGAGCCATTCATCCGCCCACCCGACCAACCGATCGACCCCCCACCCTGGCAACGCCGGATTCTCAGCAAGTCCGCACAACACAGAGTCCACACCCGCCATGGTCCCCGGAACCCCCGAAGACTTCCCCCGATTTTCCCCCGCCTCCCACAGCCCTCTGGTGTGATCACCTCACCCCCTCCCACCCCGGAAGGCACCGATGAACCTCCACACCCACACCTGGGGGACCGGCCCCCGCACCGCCGCCCTCGTCCACGGCATCATGTCCGACCACACCACCTGGCACCGCGTCGGCCCGGCCCTCGCCGCCCAGGGCTACCGCGTCACCGCCGTCGACCTCCGAGGCCACGGCGCAAGCCCACGCGGCCCCTACAGCGTCGCCGCCTGGGCCGACGACCTCACCGAAACCCTCCCGCGTGACCTGGACCTGGCGATCGGCCACTCCCTGGGCGCCCTGGCCCTCTCCCTCGCCGCCGACCGGCTCACCCCCGCCCGAGCCGTCTACGCCGACCCCGCCTGGGCCCTCCAAGGAGCCAAAGGCATCGACGCGTCCGTCTTCACCGACCTCAAACACGCGACCCCCGAAACCCTCTCCGCCCTCAACCCCCGCTGGGACGCGACCGACATAGCCCTCGAACTCAAGTCCCTCGCCCGCTGGGACCCCGACTCGGCCCACGCCGTCTTCGGCGAACACGCCCTCGACCGCACCCCCACCCACCCGACCGTCCCCTCCCTCGTCCTCACCGCCGACCCCAGCCCCCTGATCTCCCCCTCCCACGCAGCCCGCCTCCGACAACAAGGCTTCGAAGTCCGCCCCGTCCCCGACACCGGCCACACCATCCACCGCGACGACCTCACCGCCTTCATGACCTCACTGACCACCTGGCTCTGACCCCGCCCCCACCTCACCCAAAAACCTCCGCACCCCACCCTTCCCCCGCAACACCACCACACGAGCACCCCCGGCCTCCCTTGCCACCACCGCCATCAGGGCCACCAGACTCCGCCGCCGGTACCCCCACACCCACCGCCAGAAATCCGCCCGCTCCCAACCCCGCAACCCCGCCCGCCACGCACACAGCCAGAACGGGAAGTCCAGCACCACGACGGTGTCGGCCCGCCGCAGCCGCACCTCGGGAACGTCGTAGGGCCCGAGATCCCCGTCCATGATCCAGCGGTCCTCGCGGGCGAGCCCGGCCTGCACGACGGCCCACCGCCCGGGAGACATCCGCTCCAGCCCCTCACCCCAGAAATACCGGTCCAGTTCCACCACCGGAAGCCCGGTGAGCCCCCCGAGCCGGCGAGCCAGTACCGACTTGCCCGCCCCACCCCGCCCGAGCACCACGACACGCCGCACAGAGACCACCCCCACCCCTATATGACCCCTCATCAGAACCCCCCACCCCCTGAAGAGATCACGATCACAGTTACACCGAGGGCAAGGTCACAGCCGTGCCCTCTGCGCTCCTCCGCGCCGGTGTCCTAGCATCCGAGCATGACGGTCCTGCCTGACGACGGGCTCGAACTGGCCGGTGAGTTCCCTGACGTGTCCCATGAGCAGTGGCAGCGCCTGGTGGCGGGTGTCCTGCGCAAAGCGGGCAAGGACGTCGAGGGAGACGCCGCCGAGGAAGCCCTGTCCACCGCGCTGGAGGACGGGCTGCGCACCCGCCCCCTCTACACCGCGCACGACACCGCCCCCACCCCCGGCCTGCCCGGATTCGCCCCCTTCACCAGGGGCTCCCGCCCCGAGGGCAACACCATCGGCGGCTGGGACGTACGGCAGCGACACACCACCCCCGGCAAGGACGCCGTCCTCACCGACCTGGAGAACGGCGTCACCTCCCTGTGGCTGGACGGCGTCCCGGTGGAAGCCCTCGCCGACACCCTGGACGGCGTCTACCTGGACCTCGCCCCCGTGATCCTGGACGCCGGCGCCGACACGGCCCCCGCCGCCCGGGAACTCCTGCGCCTGTACGACGAGAAGGGCATCGCCCGGACGGCCGTACGCGGCAACCTCGGCGCCGACCCCCTCGCCCACGAGGCCCGCACCGGCGAACCCGCCGACATCCCGGCCTTCCACCTCGCCCGCCTTTGCGCCGACGAGTACCCCGGCCTGCGCGCCCTCACCGTCGACGCCCTCCCGTACCACGAGGCCGGCGCCTCCGCCGCCCAGGAACTCGCCTGCTCCCTCGCCACGGCCGTCACCTACCTCCGCGACCTGACCGCCGCCGGTCTGGACATCGCACAGGCGACCGCCCAGCTCGAATTCCGGTACGCGGCCACCGCAGACCAGTTCCTCACGATCGCCAAACTCCGCGCCGCCCGCCGCCTCTGGTCCCGCGTCACCGACGTCTGCCAGGGACCTCAAGGCACCGCCCAGCTCCAGCACGCGGTCACCTCCCCGGTGATGATGACCCGCCGCGACCCCTGGGTGAACATGCTCCGCACGACGATCGCGACCCTCGCGGCCGGCACGGCCGGCGCCGACGCCGTCACCGTCCTCCCCTTCGACGACGCCCTCGGCCTCCCCGACGCCTTCGCCCGCCGCATCGCCCGCAACACCTCCACGATCCTGATCGAGGAGTCGAACCTCGCCCGGGTCATCGACCCGGCCGGCGGCTCCTGGTACGTCGAGCGCCTCACCGACGAACTCGCCCACGCCGCTTGGGACTTCTTCCAGGGCATCGAACGCGACGGCGGCATGCCGGCGGTCCTGCGCTCCGGCCGCCTGAGGGACGACCTCGCCACGACCTGGGCGGAACGCACGAAGAAGCTCGCCACCCGCCGTGAACCCATCACCGGCGTCAGCGAGTTCCCCCACCTCGCGGAGAAACCCGTCACCCGCACCCCGGCCACCCCGCCCCCCACCGGCGGCCTCCCGCGCGTCCGCCGCGACGAGGCGTACGAAGCCCTCCGCGCCCGCTCCGACGCCCACCTCGCCACCACCGGCACCCGCCCCCGCGTCTACCTCGCCGCCCTCGGCCCCGCCGCCGCGCACACCGCCCGCCTGACGTTCGCCGCGAGCCTCTTCCAGGCCGGCGGCATCGAACCCGTCACCGAGGGCACGTTCGAGGACAGCGGCGCCACCGAGGCGTGCCTGTGCTCCAGCGACGCCGTCTACGAGGAACAGGCGACGTCCACCGCCGAAGCCCTCAAGGCCGCCGGCGCCCGCCACGTGACCCTGGCCGGCCGGGGCACCCACCCCGGCGTCGACACGTACGTCTTCGCGGGCTGTGACGCCGTCGCCGTCCTGACCGCCGCCCTCGACCGACTGGGAGTGTCGTGATGGGAATCCCCGACTTCTCCGGGATCGACCTGGGCGTCCCGACGCCCGACAGCGTCCCCGCCGACTGGGACGCCGCCCTCAAGCGCGCCGCGGGCGGTGACGACCTGCTGTGGGAGACCCCCGAGGGCATCCCGGTCAAACCCCTGTACACGGGCCGTGACCTGGAGGGCCTCGACTTCCTGGCCACCTACCCCGGCGCGGCCCCCTTCCTGCGCGGCCCCTACCCGACGATGTACGTCAACCAGCCCTGGACGATCCGCCAGTACGCGGGCTTCTCCACCGCCGAGGAGTCCAACGCCTTCTACCGCCGAAACCTCGCCGCCGGCCAGAAGGGCCTGTCGGTCGCCTTCGACCTGCCCACCCACCGCGGCTACGACAGCGACCACCCCCGCGTCACCGGCGACGTCGGCATGGCGGGCGTCGCCATCGACTCCATCTACGACATGCGCCAGCTCTTCGACGGCATCCCGCTCGACAGGATGACCGTGTCGATGACGATGAACGGCGCCGTCCTGCCCGTGCTGGCCCTCTACATCGTCGCGGCGGAAGAACAGGGCGTACCGGCGGAGAAACTCGCGGGGACCATCCAGAACGACATCCTCAAAGAGTTCATGGTCCGCAACACCTACATCTACCCGCCGAAACCCTCGATGCGGATCATCTCCGACATCTTCGCGTACACCTCCCAGCGGATGCCCCGCTACAACTCGATCTCCATCTCCGGCTACCACATCCAGGAAGCCGGCGCGACGGCCGACCTCGAACTCGCCTACACCCTCGCCGACGGCGTCGAGTACATCCGCGCCGGCCGCGAAGCGGGCCTCGACGTCGACGCGTTCGCACCCCGCCTGTCGTTCTTCTGGGCGATCGGCATGAACTTCTTCATGGAGGTCGCGAAACTCCGCGCGGCCCGCCTCCTGTGGGCGAAACTCGTCAAGCAGTTCGACCCGCAGAACACCAAGTCGCTGTCCCTGCGCACCCATTCGCAGACCTCCGGCTGGTCGCTGACCGCCCAGGACGTCTTCAACAACGTGACCCGCACCTGCGTCGAGGCCATGGCCGCCACCCAGGGCCACACCCAGTCCCTGCACACCAACGCCCTCGACGAGGCCCTCGCCCTCCCCACCGACTTCTCCGCCCGCATCGCCCGCAACACCCAGCTCCTCATCCAGCAGGAGTCCGGCACCACCAGGGTCATCGACCCCTGGGGCGGTAGCGCCTACGTCGAACGCCTCACCTACGACCTCGCCCGCCGCACCTGGCAGCACATCCAGGAGGTCGAGCAGGCGGGCGGCATGGCCCAGGCCATCGACGCGGGCATCCCGAAACTCCGCGTCGAGGAGGCCGCCGCCCGCACCCAGGCCCGCATCGACTCGGGCCGCCAGCCCGTCATCGGCGTCAACAAGTACCGGGTCGAGAACGACGAGGACATCGAGGTCCTGCGCGTAGACAACTCCTCCGTGCGCGCCCAGCAGATCGAGAAGCTGCGCCGCCTGCGCGCCGAACGCGACGAACAGGTCTGCCAGGACGCCCTCGACGCCCTCACCCGCGCCGCGTCCGGCGAGGGCAACCTCCTCGAACTCGCCGTCCACGCGGCCCGCGCGAAGGCCACGGTCGGCGAGATCTCCGACGCCCTGGAGAAGGTGTACGGGCGCCACGCGAGCCGTATCCGTACGATCTCCGGTGTGTACCGCAACGAGGCGGGGGAGTCCGCGAACGTGGAACGCACCCGCACCCTGGTGGACGCCTTCGCCGAGGCCGAGGGCCGCCGCCCCCGCATCCTGGTCGCCAAGATGGGCCAGGACGGCCACGACCGCGGCCAGAAGGTCATCGCGACCGCGTTCGCCGACCTCGGCTTCGACGTCGACGTCGGCCCCCTGTTCCAGACGCCGGGCGAGGTCGCCCGGCAGGCCGTCGAGGCGGACGTCCACATCGTCGGCGTGTCCTCCCTCGCCGCCGGGCACCTCACCCTCGTCCCCGCCCTGCGCGAGGAACTCGCCCGGGAGGGCCGCGAGGACATCATGGTCGTCGTCGGGGGAGTGATCCCCCCGCAGGACGTCCCCACGCTCCTGGAGATGGGCGCGGCGGCCGTCTTCCCGCCCGGGACGGTGATCCCCGACGCGGCGTACGACCTGGTGGAGCGACTGGCGGCCGGCCTGGGACTGGAGCTGTGACGGACGTCGACGCCTACGTCAAGGGCGTCCTGGACGGGAAGCGGGCGGCGATCGCCCGCGCGATCACCCTCGTCGAGTCGGTGAGCCCCCGTCACCGGGCCCCGGCCCAGGAGCTCCTGACGGCGCTCCTCCCGCACAGCGGACGCTCCCGCCGCATCGGCGTCAGCGGGGTCCCCGGGGTCGGGAAGTCGACGTTCATCGACGCGTTCGGCACCCTGCTCACCGGCCTCGGCCACCGCGTCGCCGTCCTCGCCGTCGACCCCTCCTCCACCCGCACCGGCGGCTCCATCCTCGGCGACAAGACCCGGATGGAACGCCTGTCGGTCGACCCGTCGGCGTTCGTCCGCCCCTCCCCGACATCCGGCACCCTCGGCGGCGTCGCCAAGGCCACCCGCGAGTCGATCGTCGTGATGGAGGCCGCCGGGTACGACGTCGTCCTCGTCGAGACCGTCGGCGTCGGCCAGTCCGAGACGGCCGTCGCGGACATGACGGACTCCTTCCTCCTGCTGACCCTCGCCCGCACCGGCGACCAGCTCCAGGGCATCAAGAAGGGCGTCCTGGAACTGGCCGACGTGATCGCCGTGAACAAGGCGGACGGCCCGCACGAACGCGACGCCCAGGCCGCCGCCCGCGAACTGGCGGGCGCCCTGCGCCTGATGCACGGCCGCGACGCCGCCTGGACCCCGCCCGTCCTCAGTTGCAGCGCCCGCGAGTCCACCGGCCTCGACACGGTCTGGGAGCGCCTGGAACAGCACCGCACCCTCCTCGACTCCACGGGCCGCCTCACCGCCCGCCGCCAGGAACAGCAGATCGCCTGGACCTGGGCGATGGTCCACGACACCCTCCTGACCCGCCTGCGCACCGACCCGGCGGTCCGCGCCCTCACCCCGGGCCTGGAGAACGACATCCGCGCGGGCGCCCTCACCCCGGCCGTCGCGGCGCAGCGCATCCTGGACGCCTTCGGCGGGGAAATCCCCAAGTAGAGAGGGCGGCGGCCCGACGGCCGCCGCCCTCTTCCTACACGTCGAGCCAGACCGCCTGGTCCACCCCCACCCTCCCGTCCTCCACCGCACCGCTCCCCAGCAGCACACGGACGTGCTCGGGCAGCTCGTACGGGACGCCGGAGAGATTGACGACGCACACGAACCCGGGTTCCCGCCGGAACGCCAGCACACCCGGCGGCGTCTCCAGCCACGTCAGCGTGCCGTCGCCGAGCGCGGGATGTGCCCGCCGCAGCCGCAGCGCGGCCCGGTACAGCTCCAGCACCGAGTCCGGTTCACCGCTCTGCGCCTCGACGCTGAACCGCCCCCAGTCGGCGGGCTGCGGCAGCCAGGGCGTCGCGCCGTCGGGCCCGAAGCCGAACGGCGGACGCCGACCGGACCAGGGGATCGGCACCCGGCACCCGTCCCGCCCGGCATCCGTGTGCCCGGAGCGTTCCCAGATGGGGTCCTGCCGCACCTCCTCCGGCAGATCCTCGACCTCCGGGAGGCCCAGCTCCTCGCCCTGGTAGACGTAGACGCCGCCGGGCAGCGCCAAGGTCAGCAGCGCGGCGGCCCGCGCCCGCCGCGTCCCCAGTTCGAGGTCGACGGGACCGCCGGGCTCGTACCGCTGGCCCGCCACCCAGCGCCGGGCGGCGCTGCGGCCGTACCGGCTCGGGTGGCGGACGACGTCATGGTTGGACAGCACCCACGTCGCGGGCGCCCCGACCGCGCCGAGCATCGCGAGCGAGTCGTCGATCACCCCGCGCAGCTCCTGCGCCTCCCAGCTCGCCATCAGGAAGTCGAAGTTGAACGCGGTGTGCAGGGCGTCCTCGCGGACGTACGCGGCGAGCCGCTCGGGGGTGTCGGCCCAGGCTTCGGCGACGAAGCACCGGTCGCCCTCGAACTCGTCGGCCACCTTCCGCCAGGCCCGGTAGATGTCGTGCACCTCGTCACGGTCCCAGTGCGGGTGGTCGACGTGCGTACGGGGCCCCTCGGCCGGCGTGTCCGGGCGCGGCGGCACGTCGGGCAGCCCGGCCTGCTTGACGAGGCCGTGGGCGACGTCGATCCGGAACCCGTCCACACCCCGCGCGAACCAGAACCGCAGGATGTCCTCGAACTCGGCGTGGACGTCGGGGTGGTCCCAGTTCAGGTCGGGCTGCTCCGGGGCGAACAGGTGCAGGTACCAGTCGCCGTCGGGCAGCCGCGTCCAGGCCGGCCCGCCGAACTCCGACACCCAGTTGTTCGGCGGCAGATGCCCGCCGGGACCGCGCCCCGCCCGGAACACGTACCGCTCCCGCTCCCGGCTCCCCGGCCCCGCGGCCAGCGCCGCCCGGAACCAGACGTGCCGGTCGGAGGTGTGGTTGGGAACGAGGTCGGGGATGACGCGGATGCCGTGCGCGTGCGCCTCGGCGATGAACTCCTCGGCCTCGGCGACCGTCCCGAACAGCGGGTCGATCGCCCGGTAGTCGGCGACGTCGTACCCGTGGTCCGCCTGCGGCGACGCGTACCAGGGGTTGATCCAGACGGCGTCGACACCGAGCGACGCCAGATACGGCAGCCGGGAGCGGACACCGGCGATGTCTCCGACGCCGTCGCCGTTCCCGTCGGCGAAACTGCGGATGTAGACCTGGTAGATGACGGCGCTGCGCCACCACGGCGGGGTACCGGGTTCGGACATGGTGCTGACTGCTCCTCGCAAACAGGGGAAACACACGGAAGGACGGACCTGCCAGGGTTGATACCCAGGAGGGGGCGGCCCGCCTCGGACGGCCCGCCCAGGACGGCCGGTCAGAGGGCCAGGGAGTGGACGCCGCCGGCCCCGGTCACCGGCGTCAGACCGCGGAAGACACGCGGCGCCCCGTCGAGCGTGAGCGTCACCCGCCCCTGCGCCGGCGCCAGCGAACGGCAGCGCCCGACGGCGTCGACCTCCCGCACGGGGCCGCCGGCCGCCACGGTCAGGGACGTCTTCGTCGGCCAGGGATCGACCCAGACCTCCGGCGCCGGGAAGTGTGAACCGGTGCGCGTCCCGGCCGTGTTGAGGACGTACCCGTCGGCCCGGTTCCACAGGACCACCACCGGCCCGTCGGGCGTGTCGAACCACAGGCCGAACGTCAGCGGATCGGCGAAGGACAGCTCGCCCCGGAACTCGGCCCGGTCCAGGACCCGGGCGGCGTTCGCGTACGCGAGGAGCGACGGCTTCGGGCTGAGGTCACGGTTCATCAGCCCGTAGTGGTACTCGACGTCGTCGGGGTCGGCGACCTGCGGCATCCCCAGCACACTGTCGTGGAACTGGTACCAGCACACGCACGTCACCCCCTCGGCCTTCGCCAGCGCCAGCGTGAGCAGGACGTTCTCGGCGGCGTGCCGGTAGGTGTCGTGCCACCAGCTGTTCGGCTTCGTCGGCGCGTACGCCTCCGTCAGCCAGATCTCCTTCTCCCCGTGCTGCGCCATCAGCGCCTTGAGCTGCTTGAGCCCGCCGTAGAAGTTCCAGTACGTGCCCTCGGCGCCGGTACCCCAGCTGCTGCCCGGCGGAACGTAGTCCGGGGTGAAGTTGCCGCGCCCCGGGTGGTAGGCGAACGCGTCGATGAGATCCCAGCCGCCGGCCGCGACGAAGTTCTCCACCCACGGCTTGTCCATCCCGGCGAGCCCGTTGTTCATCAGCTTCACGGCCGCCCCGGTCGCGGCCCGCCGGTCGAACACCGGACGCAGCACGGTGTCGAGATACGCCTGCGCGGCGACCCCGGTGTTGAACGGCCGGTTCAGCTCGTTGCCGACCTCGAAGTACCCGGCCCCGGCCGCCACGGCGACGGCCAGCTTGTCGGCCGCCCACTGCTTCGCGTCGGTGTCGCTCATCGTCAGGGACGGCGGCTGCAACTCGACGTTGTGCCGCATCCCGCGCGCGTCGAACGCCGAGGGCGGCAGTCCCGGCCCCCCGTCGTAGGCGATCCGCACCAGCGAGATGCCGGCCCGCTGCCACAGATCGAGTACGGCGCCGGCGCTCGGCCGCTGCAACCAGGGGTAGTTGGCGATGCCGAACATGCTGTCCGCACCGGCCTGGTAGGTGAACGGGGGCAGCGTGGCCAGGTTGGTCCGGGCGAACGCCTCGTCGCTCCCCGACTCCACGGTCACCTCGGCGAACACGACCCCGGCGGCCGGGGCGGGCACGGTGAACGTGTGCTGCCAGGTCCCCGCCGCCGCGACACTGCCGGTCACCGTGGCGGCGGCGACCTGGACGCCGTCGAAGTCACGCACCGACAGCCGGAGCTGCGCCGTACGCGCCGCCCCGCCGTTGGCGACCAGGGCGGTCAGCTGCATCGGCTCGCCGGGGACCTGGTAGAGGTTGAAGTCGCGGTCGGTGGTCAGCTCCAGGCCGAGTTCGGTGCCCCGGCCGATGGTGGCGGTCGCCGAGGGCCGGGTCTCGGAGAAGAAGAAGTCGGCCTGGCTGGTCCAGCCGCCCGCCGGATCGACGGTCCCCGGCGCGTGCACCCAGGTCGAGTTCGTCCACGCCTGCCGGGAGCGCTCCAGCAGGAACAGCCCGTGCAGACCGCCCCAGGTGGAGGTGTGCGCGACGCCCACGGTGTCCTCGTAGGGGATGCCGCCCCCGGAGTCGCGCACCCATTCGGTGACCGCGATGTAGTCGTCCGGCGCGGTCGGTGCCTGGATCGCCCGGCTGAACAGGAAGCCGTCCGGCACCAGCGTGTCCGCGCCGGTGACCCGCCACTCCAGGCGGGCGTGCCCGGTGGAGACGCTGAACCAGCCGGTGACGGCCGTCGGACCGGCCGCCGCGTCGAAGACGTAGTCCATCCGGATCGCCGGCGTCCCGTCCGCCAGCGTCGCCGCGACCGGGGTACCGCCCGTCGACAGGTGGATACCGGTGTTGCGGTCCTTGACCTGGAACTTCGACCCGGCGCTGCGGGTCACCCCGGCCGCGTCCCGGATCGCGAGCCGCCCGCCGACGCTCGCCAGCAGGCTGATCCCGCCCGCCGTCAGCGTGACGTCGCCGTCCGCCGCGTACGCCGTCACAGCGGACGGCTCGGCGATCAGTACGACACCGGCCGCGAGCGCCGCGCCGAGAAGACCGCGGCGACTGAGGTGGGCGCCTTCGGCATGGGAGGTTGTCATCGTCTGCTCCTGTCTGGCCACACACCGTTGTGATAATGCCTATCTTCAACGTCGTGACACGGACGGTCTCAACGACCGAGCCGGTTGGTCAAGGGGTATTGCGCTCTTGTTTCCGGCGGTTTAACGTCGTCGGCGTCCGCTGAAGTTACGCATTATCAACGGAGGATCGATGCCAACGAAGCCGCGCCGGGTCACTCAGCGCGAGATCGCCGAGATCGCCGGGGTCAGTCAGACCACGGTCTCGGTGGTGCTGAACGACCGCGACGGCACGAACGTGCGAATCCCGGAGGAGACCCGGGCGCGGGTCAAGCGGGCGATCGAACAGGCCACCTACGTCGCCGACCCGGCGGCCCGCAGACTGGCCGGCCTGGACAACCAGATCATCGGCGTCTTCACCTACGAGGAAGCCCTCTCCCCGGAGAGCCTCGACTTCTACGGCCCCCTCCTCAACGGGATCGAACGCGCCGCCGAGGAGATCGGCTGGGACCTGCTGTTCTTCACGTCCTCCCCGGTCGAGAACGGCACCCGCAGCCTCTTCCACCGCAAGACCCGGCTGCGCCTGACCGACGGCTGCGTCCTGCTCGGCCAGCAGATGGTCGGCTCCGAACTCGAACGCCTGGTCGCCGAGCAGTTCCCGTTCGTCGCGGTCGGCCGCAGGGACGAGACGGCCGCCGCCGTGCCGTACGTCGGCGTCGACTACGTCACTCCGGCGAACGCCGTCATCGACCTTGCCGCGAGCCACGGCCACACCCAGGCCCTCTACGTCCACCGGGGCCGCGACACCGCGACCGCCCGGGACCGGCGCGGTGCTGTCGAGGCCGCGTCGGCGGCGGGCCGGATGGCGTTCATGCTGGTGGGGGAGGAGCGCGTCGCCGACCTGCCCCGCCTCGCCCGCGCCACCGAGGCCACGCTGATCATCGCCGAGGACGCCTTCCTGACCGAGGACGTCGTGCTCGCCCTCGTCGCCGCCGGTGTCGACGTCCCCGGGGAGGTGTCGGTGGCCGCGTTCGGCGAGGTCCGGGGCCATCGCACCGACGGGCGGGCGCTGACCGGGTTCCGGGTTCCGCGCAAGCACGTCGCCGCCGAGGCGCTCGCCCTGTTGCAGCAGCTCGTGACGACCGACCCGCAGGAGTGGCCCGGTCTGGACATCCAGCGGCTGCTGACCGCCGAGGTCGAGGCGGGCGAGACCATCGCGGCGGTGCGGCCGTGAAGCGGATCACCACGGACGTGGCCGTCATCGGCGGCGGGCTCGGCTCGGTCGCGGCGGCCCTCGCGCTGCTGCAACGCGGACACCGGGTCGTGCTGACGGAGGAGTACGCCTGGCTGGGCGGCCAGCTCACCTCCCAGGCGGTCCCCCCGGACGAACACATCTGGGTCGAGCAGTTCGGCGTGACCGCCCGCTACCGCACCCTGCGGGAGAACATCCGCCGCTACTACCGCGACCACTACCCCCTCTCCGCCGAGGCCCGCACGGACCGTGAACTCAACCCGGGACGCGGCCGGGTGAGCCGCCTGTGCCACGAACCGAGGGTCGCGCTCGCGGTCATCGAGGCACTCCTGGCCCCCTACCGCTCCAGCGGCCGGCTCACCGTCCTGCAACCGGCGGTCCCGGTCGCCGCCGACACCGCCGACGGCGTCGTCCGCACGGTCACCGTCGAGGACCCCCGTACCGGTGTGCAGACGGAGATCGCGGCCGAGTTCGTCCTCGACGGCACCGAGACCGGCGACCTGCTCCCGCTGACCGGCACCGAGTACGTCGTGGGCGCGGAGGCCCGCTCCGACACCGGTGAACCGAGCGCTCCGGAGACCGCCGACCCGGCGAACGTGCAGTCGATCGCCTGGTGCTTCGTCTTCGACCACGTCGCCGGGGACCACACGATCGAGCGGCCTGACGACTACGACGACTGGCGTGCCTTCGAACTGCCCTACTGGGGCGCCCCGATGCTGTCGTTCACGGCCCCCGACCCGCGCACGCTGGTCCCGGAGCAGCGGACCATGTTCGTGAACCCGGAGAGCGACGTGTCGGGTGATCCCCGGTTCGACGCCGGTGACCGCGACCTGTGGCAGTTCCGCCGGATCGCCGCCCGCCAGACCTTCGCCGAGGGCCTGTACGACAGCGACATCGTCCTCGCGAACTGGCCGCAGCTGGACTACGTCGGCGGCTCGATCATCGACACCGACGACCGGGCGCTGCATCTGGCGGCGGCGAAGGCGCAGTCGCGGGCGTACGTGTACTGGTTGCAGACCGAGGCTCCCCGCCCGGACGGCGGCCGGGGCTGGCCGGGGCTGCGGCTGCGCGGTGACCTGGTCGGTACGGACGACGGGTTCGCGCAGGCTCCCTACATCCGTGAGTCGCGCCGTATCAGGGCCTTGACGACGGTCCGTGAGCAGGACATCTCCATCAAGTCCCGCGGGTTCGGGGGCCCGGCCCGTTTCGAGGCGTCGGTGGGTGTCGGGATGTACCGCATCGACCTGCACCCCTCCACCGGCGGCGACAACTACATCGACGTCGAATGCGCCCCCTTCGAGATCCCCCTCGGCGCCCTGGTCCCCGTCCGCACCCAGAACCTGCTGCCCGCCGCGAAGAACATCGGCACCACTCACATCACGAACGGCGCCTACCGCCTGCACCCCGTCGAGTGGAACATCGGCGAGTCCGCCGGCGAACTGGCCGCGTTCTGCCTGGACCAGGGGCTCGGCGCCCAGCAGGTCGCCGCCGACCCCGCACTCACCGAACGCCTCCAGCGCCGCCTCACCGAGGCCGGCATCGAACTCCACTGGCCCGAAGTCGTCGGCTACTGAGCCGCAGCCGTCGACCCGCACATCGACAAGGAACCATCATGAACAGATCCAGAAAGACGCTGGGAGCCGCAGCCCTCACGACGGTCCTCACCCTGAGCGCCGCCTGCGCCGGACCCGCCTCCGACACCGGCAGCAAGACCGCCGAGCTCCGCATGACCGTCTGGACCTCCGACGAGGCCCAGCTGAAGCTCTTCAACACCATCGCGGACGCCTACCGCGCCGAGCACCCCGACGTCACGAAGATCACCTTCGAGAGCCTGCCCTTCGCGGACTACAACACGACCCTCACCACCCAGATCGCGGGCGGCAACGCACCCGACCTGGCCTGGATGGGCGACCTCTCCCGCGACCTCATCGCCGCCGGCGCCCTCGTCGGCCTCACCGACAAGTTCAAGGCCACCCCCGGCTGGAAGTACGACGACCTCCTGGGCAGCGTCACCGCCGAGTTCAGCCGCGACAACACCCTCTACGCCTACCCGTTCTCGAACTCCCCGTACGCCCTGTACGTCAACACCGACCTCCTCGCGAAGGCGGGCCAGAAACTCGACGCGGCGGGCCTGACCTGGGACCGGGTCGCCGCCGCCGGAGCCGCCGTGCACGCCAAGACCGGCAAGGCCGGTTTCGTCGTCCGTGACTTCGACTACAAGGCGTGGAACACCCTGGCCACCGTGTGGACGGGCTGGGGCGCCTCGGCCTGGAGCAAGGACGGCAAGACCTGCACCTTCGACAGCCCCGAGATGCAGCAGGCGTTCACGTTCCTGCACGACGCCGCGTTCAAGACGAAGGCGATGCCGGGCCCCGGCACCACCGCCGACTTCTTCGCGGGCGACGCCGCCTTCACCGTCGCCCAGGTCTCCCGCGCCTCCCTCCTCACCGGCTCCTTCAAGTACCAGCTCCTTCCCCTGCCCGCCGGCCCGAAGGGCACCTACTCCGTCCTGGGCCAGGCCGGCATGGGCGTCCTGGCCTCCAGCAAGCACAAGGAGCAGGCCACCGACTTCCTCGCCTACCTCACCGACCCCGAGAACGCCGCGAAACTCGCCCAGTACTTCCCGCCGCCCCGCAAGTCCCTCCTCACCGGCGACAAACTCGCCGCGAACAACAAGGTCCTCAACGCCTCCCAGCTCCAGACCGCGGTCGTCGACCAGCTCCCCGACGCCGTCACCCTCCCCAACCACACCAACCCGGCGGAGATCGCCCAGAAGGGCAAGACGGCCCTGGACGCGATGTGGCGGCCGAACGCGGACGTCCCGGCCGTGCTGCGCTCGGTGTGCGCGGCGATCGATCCGATCCTGGCGAAATGACCGGCACCCAGGCCGCGCCGCGCTCCTCCGTGGCGCGGCCCGCCGCCAAGACCGCGCCCCCGCCCGGCCCGGGGTTCTGGACGACCCGCCGCCGCGACGTCCTCACCGGCTACCTGTTCGTCCTCCCGCAGCTCGTCGGCGTCGCGGTCTTCGTCCTCCTGCCGGTCGGGATGGCGATCTGGTACAGCCTCCACGACCGCAACGTCTTCACCGGGGAGCAGACGTTCGTCGGCGCCGACAACTACGCGGCCCTCGCGGACGACCCCCAGCTCCCGAAGGTTCTGCTGGCGACGCTCCTGTTCTGCGGGGGAGTGGTGGTCGTCAACATCGCCCTCGGCCTGCTGATCGCGGTCCTCCTGAACCGGAAGTTCCGGGGCGTCACAGTCTTCCGCACCCTGTTCTTCTCCCCGGTGGTCGTCTCCGTGGTCGCCTGGACCCTGGTGTGGGGCTTCCTCCTCCAGGACAACGGCGGCATCAACGGCCTCCTCGGCACGGTCGGCATCGACGGCCCGAACTGGCTCCAGGAGGGCGACACCGCGATGGTGTCCGTCATCCTCACCCAGGTCGTGCGGAGCGTCGGCGTCAACATGGTGCTGTTCCTGGCCGCGCTCCAGGGCGTGCCGCGCGAACTGTACGAGGCGGCCCGCATCGACGGCGCGAACAGCCGCACGGTCTTCACCCGGGTGACGCTCCCGATGATCTCGCCGACGGTGCTGCTGACCGTGATCGTCACGATCGTCGGCGCGCTCCAGTCCTTCGCGCAGATCGCCGTCCTGACGGGCGGCGGGCCGGGCCTGTCGACGACGGTCCTCGTCTACTACGTGTTCCAGCAGACCTTCGAGTTCAACGACATCGGCTACGGCTCGACGCTGGCTCTCATGCTGCTGTCCTTCGTGATGCTGCTGACCCTGCTGCAATGGCAGCTGCGCCGTAAGTGGGTGTTCTATGAGGACTGACCGCACCCCCTCCGTCCTGAGGTCCGGCCGCGCCCGTGCCGTCCTGCTGGTCGCCGCCCTCGGCGTCCTCGCGATCCCCTTCGTGGTCCCGACGGTGTGGATGGTGGCCGCGTCGGTGAAACCCCTCGCGGAGATCTTCCAGTCCCCGCCGTCCCTGTGGACCGACCACCCCACGCTGTCCGCGTACCGGGAGGCGTTCACCTTCCAGCCGTTCGCCCGCCAGTACTTCAACAGCGTCTACATCGCCGTCCTGGTCACCCTGATCACCCTCGCGGTCTCCAGCCTGGCCGGCTACGCCTTCGCCCGTATCCGTTTCCCCGGAGCCAACGCCCTGTTCCTGGTGGTCCTGACGGGAATGCTGGTACCCAGCGAGGTCACGATCGTGCCCCTGTTCCAGCTGTTCAAACAGGCCGGCCTGGTCAACACGCACTGGCCGCTGATCCTGGTCACGGCCCTGGCAGGCCCCTGCGTCCTGGCTACGTTCATCATGCGCCAGTTCTTCATCGCCCTCCCCGTCGAACTGGAGGAGGCGGCCCGCCTGGACGGCCTCGGCCGCCCCGCGATCTGGTGGCGGATCTGCCTCCCCCTGGCCCGCCCGGCCCTCTCGGCGGTCGCGATCCTCACCTTCCTCGCCTCCTGGAACCTCTACCTCGAACCCACCGTCTACCTCACCTCACCCGACCTCTTCACCCTCCCCCAGGCCCTGACCCGCTTCGCGGACGCCTACGGCGGCCAGATGTGGAACACCCAGCTCGCCGCCGCCTCCATGACGGTCCTGCCGATGCTGCTGGTCTTCGTCCTGGCCCAGCGCCACTTCGTGGAGGGCCTCTCCCACTCGGGCCTCAAATGAAGCCCTTCCCGGCAACCGCCCCCGGGACAACGCTTCCGGGCCCCGGCACTCCCCACCCCCTCCCGAGCATGTGAGGATGCGTGAAGTCTCTTCCAGCGACGGGGGGTCGGGGATGGCGCGACGGGCATCCGCACGCGTATGGCCACTGGCGGTCACCATGCTGGCGCTCGCCTGGTGGCCGTACGCGGCGATCGCGGCGGCGGCCCTGTCCTTCGCCGCGTACACCGAGTGGTGGCCGCTCGCCGCCCCGCTGATGTTCCTGGCGACGGGCGTGACCGTCGCGGCCACCCGCCCGACGGCGCTGCCCGGACACGCGGTCCGCCCGGACGACGAACCCGAACTGGCCGCCCTGGTGGACACAGTCGCCCGGCATCTCGGCTTCGAGGGCCCCCTCCTCGTCCGCATCACCCCCGACCCCTGCGCCGCTCTCGCCCGCATCCGGGTGGGTGGTGTCCGTACCTGCGTCCTGGTCCTGGGCCTGCCGCTGCTGCGGACCCTTACGGAGGCGCAACTCGCGGCGGTCGTCGCCCACGAACTCGCGCACGAGCGCCACACCCGCCGTCCCGGCGCGGCCGTGCTGCACTTCGCCCGCGACACGCTGGGCGCCTGCCTGGACAGCCCGTTCCGCCGCCGTCTGATCCCCTTCGCACCCCGCCTCCTGCGTGCTTCCCAGCCGTCGGCATGGCAGGCGGAAACGGCGGCCGACGCGGACGCGGCCCGAGTCGCCGGCACCACCGCGACCGCCGATGCCCTACGGCACACCCACACCCTGGCCGCCCTCTTCCACGGCCCGGCTACCGACTGGTGGTGCGCCCTGGAGCAGACGGGCCGCCGTCCGGAGGACTTCTACGACGCCCTCGACATCGCTCTCAAGAATCCGTACGTGGCCCGCCGTGCCGCCGACCGGGTAGCGCAGGACGACGCGTTCGACCCGTACGCCACCGACGACCACCCCCCTCTCGCGTCCCGTGTCGCCGCACTCCCGCCTGCCGACGGTGCTGCGGCCGTCTTCCGTGCCGTCCCCGTCTCCCTGCGCACCGCGGCCGATGTCGAAGACTGGTGCGTGGAGCGCCTGGGCTCGGACATGGGGGTGACCCTGGACGGCCTGTGGGAGGAGCACCGCGCTCACCTGACCGGCGACGTCCCCGCCTGCGTCCCTGTGCGTCTCCTGGACATGGACCCCGACGAACTGCGCCGCCAGGTAGACGATCTGGTCGAGGACCCTGACCTGCGGACGGCGACGGGCCGGGCCGCCCCCGCCGAGGCGTTGGCGGCGGCTCTAGAGGCGCTCGACGACGGTTCCTGGCCGTCTCTCGCCGACCGGTGCGACGGGCGGATACGTACAGCACCTCCGCTCGCCCGCCCGGAACTGCGCCGTGACACGTTCCGCGCGGCCGTGGTGTGCGGCCTGGAGGGGGTCCTGCGCGGTGCCGGATGGACTTCCACGGTCCGCTGGCTGGGCACGGTCCTGACCGCCCCCGACGGCAGGGTCGTGGACCTGGACGCCCTGGTCACCGGGGCACTCGCGGGCGCGGACACGACCGCTTTGCGGGCCCTCCTGGCGGACGCACGGACACAGGAGCCTGCATGAGGAACGACGTGCCGGCAGCCCCGGCCGCCCGCCCCGCCCTGCGTGTCGCTCTGCTGGGCCTCACCGTCACGGTGACCGGCTACGCACTCTTCGCCGCCTGGCTCCTGTTCCACCTGGACCGCTACGAGAGTGCCCGCGAGCGGGCTGTCGCCACGGCGGCGGGGGTCGTCGTCGAGGACGGTATCGGCGACGGCGAGGACATCCGTGTGCGGTGGACCGACGCCGCCGGCCGGACCCACGTCCAGCGGTTCGCCGTCTACGAGACAGGCGGCTACGAGAAGGGCAGCCTCTTCCCGGTCGCCTACGACCCGGCCCGCTCCGACCCCTTGGGCTTCCCCACCGACCCGGACGAGACCGCCGCCGAGGACGACCTCCTCGTCCCGGTCCTGCTCGCCGGCCTCGCCGCGGCGGCCGTCTGCACGGTCTGGGCCTGGCGCGGCCTGCGTTTCCGCCTGCTGATCCGCCGTCCTGGGACGGCACTGACAGCATCGGTGCGGCACGGTCCTCACGGTGTGACCGAGGCGTACTGGCTCGTGGTGTCCGACGAACGGGAGGGACGGGGTCGCTGGCAGCGGGTGATGTGGCATCCGGCGCTGGACGATGTGACCGATGGTGTGGTGGTGGCTGTCCACGGGGGCGCCCGCTGGACGCGGGCGGTTGTGGTGGTCCTGCCGGACGGCTCCCGTCTTGTACCGGTGGGCCGTCTGCGCCGCCGTCCGCCCCGCCGCGCCCCACTCCCGGCCGGCCCGGTGGCCCGCCTGAACCTGCGTGACGCTTTCGTCCTCCCGTCCGGTCCGCTGCCGGTGCGGCCGTGGTGGTGTACGGCGGTGGTCTTGGCCGGGGTCGGTGCCGTTCTGGGTGTTCTGGCGGCGGTGTTCTTCGCGGACGGTGCCCCCACCTTTACGGCCTCGGTCGGGTTCGGTCTGTTCCTGGCGACCGTATTCCCGGTTTTGTGGGCGTTGTCCGCGCCGCGGTCTGATAGGGCTCCTGAAAATCGCAGCTCCTCATCAGCATCGGTATCTGTGGAAGATCCTCTGCGACCGCCGACGATGTGACCGCCTTCGCCGTCCAGATCCTGCTCGCCGCGCGGACCATGGGCACGGCGGCGATGACAGCCCGTGAGCCAGGCCAGGAACGGAGGCCCGGCGTTGGCCGAGACGGGCCCCTCCCAGGGAGTTGCCGGAGTGGCACAGGGCCGGTGCGCTTCGCCGCTCAGAGCCACGCCTCGCGCCTGCCGGGTGCGGGACTCGGTGGTGCGAACCTGGCCCATGGAGCTCTCGGTCTCGCCGTAATGTTCGGCCATGAACGACGACTGGTTCGAGGTGGAAGAGGGCGAACTGAGCCCCGCGCACACTGCTCTGGTGGGTATCGTCCGCAAGCGTGCACGCCAGTGGCCGGAATGTCCGCCGGACGCGACCGCTGTGCTCGTCTTTCCCGCCGATGAGGAAGGAGACGAGGAAGAGGACGCGAGTGACCCTCGCGACGCCTACGATGCGGCGTGGGACGAGGCGTTCGCTGCCGGGCAGGATGTGCTCACGCTGATCGTGGACCTCGAACACCGGGACCGGGAGCTGGTCGTCATGACGTTGGGTGCGACCGTGGCCGGTGACCGTCTCTTCTGCAGCGAGCGGAGCAGCAGCACGTACCATCCCGAGCCGCACACGGACATCGAGCCGCTGGAGGCGACCGGGTCGCCCGAGGAGCTGGGCAGGATCGCCGCCGACTGGTTCGCGGAGATTGTCAGCCGTTCCATGATCGAGCTGGACCGTAAGCCCTGGCCGCGCTCCTTCGTCGCGAACGGTACCTCGCTTCCGGACGGCCATCGCTGGGTGCGCAATCCGTGACGCCGCCCGCGAGGCGAGAGGGAGAAGGACAGCTGGAGGGTGGAGGCTGCTGCGGTAGTCGTTCGGAAGGGCTCTGGCATGCGCGAAGGTGTGGTCAGTCGGCCGTTGTGGGGGCTGACAGTCGAGGTCGGTACCTGGTGCTGGTGGGCGTCTATCTCCAGGTGTAGGTGAACTGCGCGGTGTCGTCTCCCAGGAACATCTTGAAGTCGAAGTTGACGTAGGACGGTTTGGACTCCGTGCTGAAGCCGTACTTGAGGGTGGAGGTCTGTTGCGGGGCCAGGCGCCCGGCGTCCAGGGACATTCCCACGTCGTTGGCGGAGTCGTTGATGGTGTGTGTCGCCCCGCCGTCGGTGTTGGCCTCCGTCATCACGTCGGAGAGGTCGATGTTCTTGTTGCTGTTGTTGGTGAACTTCACGGTCACCAAGTAGTTGAATCTGTCGCTGCCCGCGGACGTGTCGGCGGGTGTCCACGGCCTGGGGGCCGACGGTGTGATCTGGAGGCCGTCCAGGGACCGGGTGTCCTGTCCGAGGACCGCCGTGTCGTCCGGGCCGGCCATTGCCGGGGCCGGGGCCACTGTCCGGGGCCCGGTTACGGAAGGCACTGCGGGCTGCTGCGTGGTGGCGCCTGCGGGGTGTGGTCCGAGGACCGTGAGCATGGCCCCGAGCGCGAGGGCCGTGACGCCTACGCCGGCTGTGCGGGTGGAGCGGGCCTTGTTGTCCATGGTGGGACTCCTTGGCGGAGGAGGCCGGACGGTCTGCCTGGGAGCGGCCGACTGGAAACAGCTCCACATCCACGGTCATCCCGGTTGCGGAATCTCTCAACCTGATCACCGATGGCTTTGCTCACTAGGCCGGGGGCTCGGCTCAATTTCTCTCGCGTGTGCACTGCTGCGCCCTACACGAACCCCGCCCTCTACGATCACCCACTAAGGTTGCTGGAGGGGGCGGTAATGCTTGAGGACATCGAAGGTGGGACAGCGGCAGCGACGCTGCTCGCGGCAGGTGCGCCGCTTCACAGCACGCTTGATGTCGACGCCCCCGGTGACTGGCTCGCGCTGGACGCAGGAGTGCGTGAGGTGGACCGGTACTGGTACCGCCCGCAGTTCCTGCCGGAGTGGGAGCACTCCGCCCCGCTGCCCGCCGAGCTGACCCAGCTCGATGAGTCCCGGCTCGCACTCGCCCTCTGCCACCGCGACGGGCGGATTCGTCAGGAGGCGCTGTCCCAGTCTGCCCGATACCCCGCTCTGCTGCCGTTGGTCGTGATCCGCTGCGCCGACTGGGTCGGCCCGGTGCGCGAGCACGCGCGGCAGATGCTGCGCGAGACCCTGGACGTAGACTCCGCCCTCGTCCTCGCGCCGCTCATCCTCCGCGTCGGCCGCCGCGACAGGGGTGCCTTCGGCGTCGACGTGCTCGGACAGGTCCTGCGCCAGGCATCTTCCGGGCAGCTCGCTGTGCTCTTCGCCGACCCCGACCGCGTCGTCCGGCGGTTCGCGTACCGGCTGGCCGTCGAGGGCCGGCTCCTCCGTCCCGCTGAGCTGGCCCGCGCTGCGGCCCAGGACGAGGACACCGTGGTCCAGGACCTGTGTGCCACAGCGGCGCTCACGGTTCTGGAGGATAGGGATGCCTACGAGGATGTGCTGCCTCCCCTGCTGTCCGCACGCAACCCACGTACCCGTTCGGCCGGCGTCACCGCGCTGAGACGGGCGGGGCGGTCGGAGCAGGCGGAGCCGTTTCTCAGCGACCGGTCCGCGCTCGTGCGTGCTTGCGCCCGGTATGTCGTACGCCAGCAGGGAGGTGACCCGGCGGCCTGGTACCGGGAGCGATGCACGGTACTGGGCGACCCCGAGCTGCCACCCGGTGCGGTCATCGGGCTGGCCGAGTGCGGGAACCGCGCGGACGCCGGGCTGCTGTGGCCGCTGCTCCTGCACCCGGCCGCCGGAGTGCGGGCGCGAGCGGTGGCTGGGCTGCGGACACTGGACTGCACGGACGCGAAGCAGTTGCAGCCGCTCCTCGACGACCCTGCCGCCGGTGTCGTCCGCGAGACCGTCGTCGCCCTGCTGCCCTCGGCCGAGGAACTGCCCGCCGACTTGCTGTTGGAGCGCACCGGCTCCGGGCACCCGCGGCACGTCCGCGTCGGCGCATTCCGGCTGCTCGACGCGCGCGGCGGCATCGTGGCGCTACGGGCGGCGGTCGGTCTGCTGGAGGACCCGGACGTGAAGCTACGCACCTGGGCCGGCCAGTCGGTGCAGCGCTGGCATCCGTCGGCGGGTGTGCGACGCGGTGATGCGGAGGTGGGGGAACTGCTCGACCGGAGCCGGCATCTCTTCAGCGACTATGTGCTGCGTCGGCGCAAGTGGTAATCCGGGGTGGACGGTTAAGACCACACCGCGGTCCGGTTGTGCCCCTTGGAGTTCGTCTGTCGAATGGCGAGCCGCTGATCTGGTGGGGTGCGCGGTGATCGCCATGATCAGCGGCTCTGTGCCGATACGGCTCATCTAGCTGTTCGTCTGGTGTTTGCCGAGGTGCGGGGTGTAGACCGTGCTGATCGGCTGGCACCGGCTGTGATGGCCTGCGGATGCAGTGTCCGGTGGAACAGTGTCGTGGCCATCGTGATCGATGACGCGGTGCGGAGCTCAGGCGGCTCGCCTTCCGTGCCTGGTGTGTTCCGCCCGTTCCGGCTCCCCGTCGGCCACAGCGCGAGCACCACGAACCCCGACGCCGCCGTGATCTCGCGGGTGCCCGGCCTTGCTTGTTGGTGACGGTGCTGGCGGTGTCCCTCGGCGGCCTGTTCACCTTCGGTGTGTGGGTGTCGCTGGGGGGCCTGGTGCCGGCCGGTGTGGTGGGGGCTGCGCTGGCGGGTACGGTTGTCGTCGTGTCCCGGGCTGCGGGCCGGGTGCTGAACGGGGTTGTCCGCTGCGGCGTGGTGATGTTCCGCTGCGGTCTTTGCCTTTCCGGCTGCCATGGCTTCGTCGGCGAGGTCCGGGCCGCCGGCACCGGCACGGGGCCCGGCCCAGGCCGTCCCGTCCCGGCGGGTTCGCCTGGAGGGCGCCTCGTTCACATGCCCGGGCCAGGCCAGCCCCGTCCTGCGTCCTGTGACGCTCGCCCTGGACCGGGGCGGGGTGGTCGTCCTGGTCGGTGGGAGCGGTGGGGGGAGGTCGGTGCTGGTTCGGTTGCTGAGGGGGCTGACTGTTCCGGCCGGGGGCCGTGTCCTGTGGGGCGGTACCGGTCTCGCCGGCACGGACGCCGGGTCGGTGTGGCGGTACGTTGGGCTGGTCTCCCGGAGGAACGGCCGCCGGCCGCTGGCGGCCCGCGAGAACGTGGCTCTCGGCCGGCCCCGTGAACACGGCGACGAACGGGTCCCGGACGCCGTGCACCGGGTCGGCGTGACCGGGGTGCTGGAGGCTCTGCCCGGCGGTCTGGACGTCCTCCTGGCCCGCTCGGTGTGGGGCGGTCGTGAACTGTCTGGCGGTCCGGGTAGCGTCTGGTCTGTGCCCGTGCCTTCTGCCGTGAACCTGCTGTCCTGGTCCTCGGCGGGCCCGCCGGCGAGGTGGACGCCCGCGGCGACCACCCCTCTCTCGCATCCCGTACCGGCGCGCCCGGCCGTATCACCGTTTCGTCACTCACCGCCTCGGCAATGTCCGTATGGCCGGCCGTGTGATCGTCCTGGACCGGGGCCGCATCTGCGGACAGGGCGCCTTCGACGAACTCGTCGTCCGGGAAGGGGGCCTGCCGGCCGGGCTCCGCACGCTGTCCCGGGACCGCTGACGACCCCAGCGGATCCGGGACCGCACCGACGGACCGGCCCAGCAGACCGGCCTCGTCACCGGCGACCACCCCCCTCTCGTGTCCCGTGTCGCCGCTCTCCCGCCCGCCGACGGTGCTGCGGCCGTCTTCCGTGCCGTCCCGGTCTCCCTGCGCACCGCGGCTGTTCGTGCCGGGTGGTGTGTGGTGTGTTCTTGTCGGGGTGGGCTGGGGGGTGGGGTTCGTGTCGGTGGTGCCGGGCGGTCTGGTGTCAGGCGGGGGGCGGGTGGTCCGGGGGCTGTGGCGGGGGTTTTCCTGCCGGTGTCGTGTCGGGCGAGGCTGGTCACGTGTGTCGGTCATTTGGCCCGTGTGGTGTCGGTCGATGCTTTCACGGGGCCGGTCCGGGTGGTGGGCGCCGGGCTGTTCCCGGTGTATTGCAGGGTGGCCCGCCGCTGGTGTGTGACGGTGGTGTCTCCTCATGAGCCTGAGGTGCCGCCACGGCGAGTCGGTGGTGACGGTCAGGCGTCCTGTCCTGCCCTTGAGCAGTCCGGCGGGCAGGCCGTTGGGGCGGGTCGTGAAGGCTCTTCCGGGGAGCAGGACGCGGTCGGGGAAGCCTTTCAGCAGAGCGGGCACCGAGTCCCGCCGGATCGGGGTGACGAGGACGGCGTGGCCGGCGTCGAGGATGCGCTGCCAGGCGTGCTCGGGGTCGGGTTCGAGGTCCTGGTGCTCGCTGTGGCCGGTACGGGGGCTGGGGTCGAAGGCGAGGTCCCGCAGGGCGAGGACTTGGGCGTCGCCGTGGGTGTCGGCGTAGCTGCGGGCGATCGCGGCGCAGAGGGAACCGGGGTGGGGGTGGCCGTCGATGACGAGCGTGGGCATGGTGCTCCTGTCGTGGGCGTCCGGCGGAGCCGGCGAACGGAAGCGGAATGGGATTCCGGTTCCGGTTCCGGTTCCGCTTTGTGGTGACTGTGCGTACCCGTCTTCGGTCCGTCAGGCGGTAGCGGAATCCGGTTCCGCATGGGTGCGGTGGCGGGTGTGACCAGCCGGCCGTTCCCGCCCGTCCCGCGTCCGATGTGCAGGGATGCGCGGCGCAACCACGGACTCGTCCTGGCCGCGGCCGGGAAGGTGTTCTCCGAGGCCGGTGCCGCCGCGCAGATCGAGGACGTGGCCCGCGCCGCGGGCGTGGGCGTCGGGACGGTCTACCGCCGTTTCGGCTCCCGGGAAGACCTCGTCGCCGCGGTGGTCGCCCACCGCCTGGCGGGCTGGGCCGCGGAGGCCCGCGCTGCTTTGCGCAGGGCGGAGTCCGATCCGTGGGAGGCGTTCTCCGGCCTCCTGTGGTCCTACGCCCGCTCCTGCGTGGCTGATCACCGGCTCCTCGACCTCGGCTGCGCCGGCGTGCTGGACCTCCTCACGGCCGGGGACGGCGAACACCCCGGCGGCCTCGTCGCCCTGGTGGAGGAGGTCATCGGCCAGGGCGTCGCCGCGAGGGTCCTGCCGCCGGAGCTGACGGCCCGCGACGTCATCGCGCTCATGACGGGCATCGGCGGCGTCGCGGCAGTCCCCGGCCCGGACCGGCGCCCCTGCTGCGCTACGCCCTCGCCGGCATCCGCGATGCCGCCACCGCCGCTGCGACTCCCGTCCCTGGCATCGGGCTTGAGGCTGACGGGCATGCGGAGCACGTCCCGTCCGGGCACCGCCGCGCGGAGCACGGCACCCTCACCGCGGACCGCGCGGGGGACGCCACGGGGTGACGGCGCCGGGATGGACGCAGGGGCGGGGCAGGGGCAGGGGCGGGGCGGGGACACCCGCTGACGCTCTCGCCGTCCGGCATCTCGGCTTCGGGGACCCCCTCCTCGTCCGCAGCACCCCCGGCCCCTGCGCCGCCCTCGCCCGGATGGGTGGTGTCCGCACCTGCGTCCCGTTCCCGGGCCCGCCTCTGTTGTGGGTTCAGTTTTGTGCGGCGTGTTGGAGGGTGTAGAGGTTCATCCGGTAGGTGTTGACGGTGGACGGGGTGAGGCGTGCCAGCAGGGGCACGCCGTAACGGTGGCGCCACGGCCAGGTCCGGGCGACGTCCGGCTGGGGGGTGGCGAACGTCCTGCTCTCCCGCAGTCCCAGCCCCCAGGCTTCGAGGGTTTTCGGGTCGTCGCAGGTCCAGGTCATGCGTGCGTCGACGGTCTTGAACACCGGGTTGCGGTCCTGGTTGCGGATCATGGTGCTGCCGCCGGTGTCGAAGCTCAGGCCGGCTCCGGGGAATCGGTCGCCGAGGGCCTGCACGGCGGAGCGGACCTGTTCCTCGCCGAGGTAGAGGAGGACGGCCTCGCTGACGAAGAAGTACGGCCCGCCGGTCTCCGCGACCTGTTCGAACCAGCCGGTCTCCAGTACCGAGGCGGCGATGGTCGTGGTCCGCGGGGAGTCGCTGAAGAACCGTCGCCGCAGCTCGACCGTGTCCGGCAGGTCGAGGTCGAACCAGCGGGCCCGCCCGTTGTCGAGTCGCTGCGAACGCGTACTGAGCCCGGCCCCGAGCTCGACCACCGTTCCGCCGGGGTGTTCCGCCAGGAAACGCCGCACCCACCCGTCGAAGATCGCGCTGCGCAGCACGGAGCCGCTGAGCGAGGGCCCGCGGAACTTCGCGAAGTCGTAGTCGATGCGCTCGACCATCGTCGGCGCCTTGGCGTCCCCCAGGACCGGCCGGCGGGCCTGCGCGTCGAGCGCGCGGCCGTACAGCGGGATGAGCAGCGTCTCCTGCACGGTGCCCAGCTGCACGCTCTTCTTGGTCACTCGACCACCATCCAATGTTGGTTAGGCTTACCTAAGTAACCCTATGGTGGTGTTGATGAAACCTCAATGCCCGTGTCCGGTGCGGGCGTTGAGGTTTGTTCGGGCTGCCGGGCCCGCCCGGTGGGCGGGGGCTGCTGCGGTGGTGGTTCTGCCGGACGGCTCCCGCCTCGTGCCGGTGGGCCGTCTGCGTCGTCGTCCGCCCCGCCGTGTCCCGCTCCCCGGTCCGGCTGGTCGGGCGGTGCGTCTGGACCTGTGTGATGCTTTCGTCTTCCCGCTGCGCCCGCTGCGCCCGCTGCGCCCGCTGCGCCCGCTGCGCCCGCCGGGCCCGGTGGGCTCGTCGGGCTCGTCGGGCCGGTTGTGGCCGCGGCTTCTGCTGCGACTGTGGTGGGGGAGGGCGGCTGCCCTCGCCGCGCTCGGCGCCGCACTGGGCGTCCCGGCGGCGTTCCTCTTCACGGACGGCGCCCCCACCCTCACGGCCCTCGTCGGATTCGGCCTCTTCCTGGCGGCCACGCTGCCAGCCCTGTGGACGCTGTCCGCACCGTGGCTCCAGGCGGGCGGGAGACCTGAGGCGGTAGCGGGACTCAGGCGGCGACGAGTTCCTTCTCGCGGTCCGGCGTCCTGGCCTTGGGCTTCTTGTTCGGCAGCGAGAGCCGGATGACCTTGTGCCACGCGGAGAACACCTGCTTGGGCAGCGGCCCGGTGACGTACTCCAGCTCGTACTTCTCGAACAGCGCGCGCACCTTCACGGAGACTTCGGCGTAGCGGTTGCTGGGCAGGTCGGGGAAGAGGTGGTGCTCGATCTGGTGGGAGAGGTTGCCGGTCATGAAGTGCATGGCCTTGCCGCCGCTGATGTTCGCGGAGCCCATCATCTGGCGCAGGTACCACTGGCCGCGCGTCTCGCCCTTGATGGAGCGGCGCTCGAAGACCTGCACGCCCTCGGGGAAGTGCCCGCACATGATGACGGAGTGGGTCCAGAGGTTGCGGACGAGGTTGGCGGTGAACGTGGCGGCGAGGGTGGTGAGGAACGACGGGCCGGACAGCAGCGGGTGGATGACGTAGTCCTTGAGGACCTGCCTGCGGATCTTGCGTCCGACGGCCCTGGCCCGCGCACGGAACTCGGGGTTGTTGCGGCGGCTCTTGCGCAGGTTCTTCCCGAGCTCGAGGTCGTAGGCGGCGATGCCGTACTCGAAGAAGCAGGCGTTGATGAGGTTCCACAGCGGCTGGCCGAGGTGGAAGGGGTGCCAGCGCTGGTCCTCGTCGACGCGCATGATGCCGTATCCGAGGTCGTTGTCCTTGCCGATGACGTTGGTGTAGGTGTGGTGCAGCTCGTTGTGGGAGTGCTTCCACTGGTCGGCCGGCGAGACGTGGTCCCATTCCCAGGTGGTGGAGTGGATCTTGGGGTCGCGCATCCAGTCCCACTGGCCGTGCAGGACGTTGTGGCCGATCTCCATGTTCTCCATGATCTTGGCGACGGAGAGTCCGGCGGTGCCGATCAGCCAGGCGGGCGGGAAGAACGAGAACAGCAGCACACCCCGGCTGGCGAGTTCCAGCTTGCGCTGCGCGGAGATGACCTTGCGGATGTAGGCGGCGTCCTTCTCGCCGCGGCCGGCGATGACTTCGTCGCGGATGGCGTCGAGTTCGCGGCCGAGTTCCTCGATCTGCTGCGCGCTGAGGTGGGCGGTGGGGTCGATGGCGGTCAAGGTGTTCCTACCGTTCGATGTCGCAGTCGCCCGCCGCGGCGGACACGCAGGTCTGGATGAGGACGCCGGGTGCGGCCTCGGTGATCTCGCCGGTGCGCAGGTCGCGGACGGCGCCCGCCCTGAGGGGGGTGACGCAGCCGAAGCAGATGCCCATGCGGCACCCGGACGGCATGAGCACACCGGCCTGTTCGCCGGCGTCCAGCAGCGGCGTGGCGCCGTCCGCGCGGGCGGTCTTGCCGGTGGTGCTGAACGTGACCTCACCGCCCCCGCCCCCGTCGCCCGTGACGGCGATGGCGGGACGGAACCGTTCGGTGTGCAGGCGGTCCCGGACGCCGTGCCCGGCCCAGTGCTGTTCGGCGGCGTCGAGGAGGCCGGCGGGCCCGCAGGCCCAGGTCTCGCGCTCGGCCCAGTCGGGCACGAGTTCGCCGAGGCGGGTGATGTCGAGCCTGCCGTCGGTGCCGGTGTGGATCTCGGTGAGCCGCAGCTTCCCGTCGGCGGCCAGGCCGTGGAGTTCGCGGCGGAAGATGACGTCGTGCGGCTGTGGCGCGCTGTGGACGAGGACGGCGTCGTCGAGCTCGGTGTCGCGCAGCATGCCCATCACGGGCGTGATGCCGCTGCCGGCCGTCAGATAGAGCACCTTGGCGGGCCGGGCGGGCGGCAGGACGAAGTCACCGGCCGCCTGTTCCAGCTGGACCAGCGTGCCGGGTTTCGTGCGGCGCACCAGATGGCTGCTGACCTTGCCGTCCGGGACCGCTTTGACGGTGATCGTGACGCGGCCGTCGGGCCGTCCGGCCGGCGAGGTGATGGAGTAGGCGCGCCACAGGCGTACTCCGTCGACGTCGACCCCGACGCGCAGGTACTGGCCGGCCGTGTGGCCGCGCCAGCCCCGCCCCGGCCTGATCACGACCGTCGCGGCGTCACCCGTCTCGGGGCGCACGGCCTCGACGCGTCCGCGCAGGTCGGCGCCCGCCCGCAGGGGGCCGGCCAGGTCGAGGTAGTCCGACGGCAGCAGGGGCGTCGTGACCATCTCCAGCAGTTTCCACGCCCTGCCGCGGAGGGCTGCACTCGTCATGGTTCCAGCTTGCTGTGCGGTGAGGCGTAAAATCCTGACCGCAGGATGTGAACTCCTGCGGCTGTTTTGTTCGCAGAGAACAAAAACGGGACAGGGCCCGAGCAGGGACCCGGAACGGAGCCCGGACAGGGGCCCGGGACAGGGCCCGGAACGGAGCCTGGAGCAGGTCCTGGAACGGGACAGGTGACGGGACCCGGGGACAGAGCCGGAACCGGACAGGTGACGGAGCCCGTAGCAGGGCCCGGAACGGGGCACGGAACAGTACAGGGAGCAGGGCCTGGGACGGGACAGGGAGCGGAACCCGGAGCGGGGTCCGGAGCAGGACAGGCAGTGGAACCCGGAGCAGGGTTCGGAACGGGGCCCGGAACAGGGCTCGGAGCGGAGCCTGGAGCGGGGCGCGGGACGGGTCCTGGGACGGGTCAGGCGGTCGGGACACGGCGCGGAGCCGGGAGCAGGACCGGGACGAGGCCCGGGACCGGGACGGGGACCGGGTCTGGGTCTGGGTCTGGGTCTGGGTTCGGGGTCCGGGTGGGGAGCAGGGTATGGGTGATGTGGTCCGCAAGGCCGGTGAGCTGGCCCTGGACGAGGCGACGGTGGCGGCGCTGCGGGCGGTGCTGAGGAGTACCGCGGACGAGGTGGTGCAGGCGATCATCGATGAGGTTCCCCCCTATGCGGGCGCCCTTTCGGGCCGCATGGGCGGCACGATCCGCGGGGCGGTCCGTACCGCCCTGGGGCATTACCTGGATCTCGCGAGCGGGAGTGCCGAGGGGGGTGGTGCCGGTGACGCGGCGTACGAGCTGGGCCGGGGCGAGGTCCGTGACGGGCGTTCGATGGACGCGCTGCTCAGCGCCTACCGTGTCGGCGCCCGGGTGGCCTGGCGGTGTCTGGCGGCGGGCGCCGTGCCTGCGGGTCTGCCTGCGGCGGAGGTCGCGAAGTTCGCGGAGCTGACGTTCGCGTACATCGACGAGCTGTCCGCCGCGAGCGCGGCGGGCCATGCGGACGAGCTGGCCGCGCGGGGCCGGGCCCACGAGCGTCATCTGGAACACCTGGCCCGTGAACTTCTCGCGGGCGCGGGCCCGGACGTGCTGCTGGCCTCCGCCCGGCGGGCCGGCTGGCAGCTTCCGGTCTCGCTGACCGCGGTCCTGCTGCCCGCCGCCCAGGCCCGCCCCGCCTACCGGGCGCTGGACCCGGGCACCCTCGTCCTCGACGACCTGCCGGAAGCGGCCGGCGTCCTGCTGGTCCCCGATGCGGACCGGCCGCGTCTCCTGCGGCAGCTGGCCGGCCGCGGCGCGGTGGCGGGCCCGGCCCGTCCGTGGACCCGCGTGTCCGCCTCCTACGCACGCGCCGCGCGCGCCCGTTCTCTCTCCTCCGGCATCCGGGACACCGAGGACCACCTGCCCGAGCTGGTGCTGAGCGCGGACGCGGACGCCCTCGCGGACCTGCGGGCCCGGGCCCTGGCACCGCTGCTGGCTCTGCCGGCGGCGACGGCGCGGCGGCTGGAGGAGACGCTGCGGGCGTGGCTGCTGCACCAGGGCCGGCGCGAGGAGGTCGCGGCGGCCCTGTTCGTCCACCCCCAGACCGTCCGCTACCGGATGTCACAGCTGCGGGCCCTGTTCCCGGACCTCGCCTCCCCGCATCGCGTCCTCGAACTGACACTGGCGGTGGGCCTGCGCACCGGCTGACGCCCCCACCCGCCCCCCACCCGCCCCCCACCCGCCCCCCACCCGCCCCCCACCCGCCCCCGGCCGCGTCCGCGGACACCCGGGAAAATCCTGTCCCGCGTCGCCCCCCCCCGCGCCGTCCTTCGCATCGGCCCCATCCGTGGCTGCTCCAGCTCCCGCACGGGCAACGTGCCGGGTACGACGCCGTCGTGCACGTCGACACCGTGTACGGCGAGACCGCGTACGGCGCCGGCGACGCCCCCGGCACCGGCTCCCGCGTCGACGTCCCCGTCAGCCCCGGTCCCGTCGGCTGCGCCCTCGCCCGCCGTCCTCCTGGTCTCCGGCCGGGAGCCCTCATCGCCGCTGCCCGCCCCGTCCGCTCGCCCGCCGCCCCTCCTTCCCCGCTCGCCTTTCCTTACTGCCTGCCCGTCTCCCTCCCGCCCTGCCCGTCTGCTGCTCCGCCCGCCTCCCGTCGCCCTGCCTGCTCGCTCGCCGTCCTCCCCGTGCTGTCTGTCGGCCAAGCCCGCCTGCTTGCCGGCCTCTCCGCCTGCCTTGCCCCCCCCGCCCGCCCTCCCGGGGTAACCCTCCCTCCCCGCGCGCCCGCCGCCCTGCCCTCCCGCTCGCCCTCCCGTGCCTGTGGCACGCCCCGTGCCTGTGGCACGCCCCGGGCCCAGGCCGGACGGCATGCCTCCCACGCTTGCCGCACCCAGGGCTGGGTCACCCTCCCGCCGCGCCTGCCTGTCGGCCCCGCCTCTCTGCCCGCTCACCCTCCTTCACCGCCTGCCCGCCTGCCGCTCACCCCGCCCTCCCCGCTCGCCACTGCCTGCCCGTCCCCCTCCTCCCTCCCTCCCCCTCTCTCTCCCGGCCTCCCGGCCTCCCCGCGCGCCTCCCGCTCCGCCCGTTCGCCCGCCCTGCTCGCCCGCGCCTGCGGCCCGTCCCCCCTCCGCCGCTGTTCCCCGCCCCGCCGGGCCCCGTGAGTTCGTGGAAGTGGAAGCTGAAGGGCTCTCGGCAGGAACCCGCGGGTCCGGCAGCGGATTTTCCGGTGAGGAGGTACGGGTCCGTGGCGGGCCCGGGGTGCGGGGCCGGTCACAGAGGCCGGTAGGTGCCGTAGTTCCCGGCGAGGGAGCTGGCGGCGGCTTCGGCGACATCGGATCGGGGGCCGGAGACGCACGAGGTGAGGAAGTCGTGCACGCGTTGCCCTGTCCAGCCGGCCGCGGCGACCGCGGGCCAGAAGTAGATCCCGTCGTGCGGGGACCTGGCTTCGACGAAGTCGAGGATGCCGGTCACGGTTTCCTGGTCCGGGACGAGCCGGAGCATGGCCACGGCCTGCAACGCTCCGTCTGCAAGCGTCTCGTTGCCGGTACTCAGGCACCAGCGGATCGCCTCGGTGTGGGAGTGCTCCATGTGGCTCAGCCGGATGACGGCGTCGCCCCCGGCCGTGTGGACCGCATGGAGAGTGCCGTGCCGAAGGACGAGATCTCGCAGGTAGGAGAGGTCGGACGGGGAGCCGCACGTACCGAGTGCCATCGTCATCTGGTACTGGGTTTCCCAGGTCCGCGTGTCCCTCACCTCATTCTTGAGGGCTTCGAGCAGGGCAGGACCGGCGGATGGGTCGCCCAGTTCCCGAAGCCGTTTCGCGGCCGAGCGGCGCTTGGCGGAACGCCGGTCCTGAAGCTGGTCTATCGCCTGGACGGTGTCGGGAGCCACGGTCTCTCCTGCTGGTTGCGGACGTCACCGGACCCTATGCGGCCTCTCTGGCAGTCCCTCTCTCCGGCAGTCCCGCCGGGGGTCTCACCGGGCGGGGCCGCAAGCGGCTGACGGGCTCCGCGTCGACCGGCAGGGCAGCCCGGAGAAGCAACGACGCAGGGTCCGGACCCGCTCCGCCTCGCCGGGGGTGCTCGGGCCCGATGGGAAGACCGCGACGGGCTGCGCGGACCCGGCCGCTCCGGGGCTGCGGCCTGTCCGCGCATCACGGCACCGGTCCGGTGGCCGCCGGCCCGGGTGGTCCTGTCCGCCGGTCTGGTTCGCGGTCTGGTTGTCGGCCGGCAGGTGGAGGTCCGCCGTGCCCGGCCGGCGGGTGCGCGTGCGGTCCGTGCCGCAGCGTCAGACAGGTGTGGCGGTGTACGCGTCGGGGTCGAAGACGGCGAGCCGGCGCCGCATCCGCCCGGTGGACCAGGGCCAGCTGAAGCTGTTGCGGCCGTTGGCGTCGTGGTAGTAGCTGCTGCACCCGCCCGTGCTGTACACGGTCCGGGCGAGGGCGTCCTGGACCTCGGCGGCGAACGCCGCCTGGACCTCGGCCCGCACCTCCATGCTCGCCCACCCGGCGGCCCGTGCGTGCCGCACCGCACCCGCCAGGTACCCGAGCTGCGCCTCCAGGACGGTGTAGGCGGAGGAGTGCCCGGTGCCGAGGTGGGGGCCGAGGAGCACGAACGCGTTGGGGAACCCGGCGACGGTGGTCCCGAGGTAGGCGTCGGGGCTGCCTTTCCAGTGGTCGTCGAGGCTGGCCCCCGAGGCGTCGAACACCCGCCCGGCGATGGGCAGGTCGAGGATGCGGAACCCGGTGGCCAGGACGATGGTGTCGACGTCGGCGCGGCTCCCGTCGGCGCCGGTGATCCGGCTGCCGTCCACGGAGGCGACGGCGGTGGGGTGGACGGTGACGTTGGGCCGGGCCAGTGCCGGGTAGTAGCTGCTGGACAGCAGCAGCCGTTTGCAGCCGGGTGTGTAGCCGGGGGTCAGGGCCCGGCGCAGGACGGGGTCGCGGACCGCCGTCCGCAGGTGGAGCCGTCCCGCCGCGGACACCGCGCGCAGCAGGGCGGGACGGCGGAACCCGGCGCCGAGGGCTTCGAGCGCCGCGTACTGGGCTGCGCGCAGGGCCTGCTGGGCGGCGGGCAGCCGCAGCAGGGCCCGCTCGGGGCGGGTGATGCGCCGGTCGGGTTTGGGCAGCACCCACTGCGCGGTCCGCTGGAACAGGTGCAGCCGCCCGACGGCCGGCTGGATCGCGGGCACGAGCTGCACGGCCGAGGCCCCGCTCCCGACGACGGCGACCCGCGCGCCGGCCAGGTCGTGGCCGTGGCGCCACCGGGAGGAGTGGAACACGGTCCCCGGGAACCGCGCGAGCCCCGGTATGCGAGGCACCGAGGGCTCGTGCCAGGGCCCGGCCGCAAGGACCAGGAACCGTGCGGCGTACCGGCCCCGCGCGGTCTCCACCCGCCAGCGTGCCGCCCCGGCGTCCCACCGCGCCGAGGTGACCTCCGCACGGAACCGGATCAGCGGCGTCACCCCGAACCGCCCGGCGGTCTCCCGCAGGTACGCCCGGATCTCCTCCTGCCCCGCGAACGCCCGCGTCCACCCGGGATTGGGCGCGAAGGAGTACGAGTACAGGGCGGACGGCACGTCGCACGCGCACCCCGGATACGTGTTGTCCCGCCAGGTCCCGCCCAGCTCACCGGCCTTCTCGACGACCACGACGTCCCGCACCCCGGCCCGCCGCAGCGCGATCGCCGCCCCGATCCCGGACATCCCGCTCCCGACGACGAGGACCTCCACCGCGTGCTCAGCGCCCACCGCGCACCGCCGCCCGCGTCGTGCGCAGCGCCGTCTCCAGCACCGCCAGGCGCCGCCGCCCGTCCATGAAGTTGCCGCCCGCCGCCCGCAGGCACTCGCCGGTCGGCTCGATCCGCACCACCCGCGTCCCCGCGGCCCGCAGCACGGCGCACTCCGCGTCGAGGGTGCGCGTCATCACCCGCCGCAGCAGCGCCTCCGCCCGGCCGAGCCCGGTCCTGCCCGCCACGGGAGGCGAACTCATCGGCGCGATCACGTACACCTCGTCGAGCCCCAGGGGGACGACGAGGTCCGCGGACGCGGTGGAGACGATGCCGCCGTCGGCGTACCGGCGCCCGCCGACCGCGACAGGCGCGAACCAGCCGGGTACGGCCCACGACGCCCGCAGCGCCTGCCCGAGCGTGGCCTCCGGCGCCCCCGGGGACCCGAACGCGGTACGGCGCCCGGTGGCGAAGTCCGCCGCGACGAGCCAGGTCGCCGGATGCGCCACCCACGGCGCGCCGGGCGCCAGGAGCCCGGCGAGCGCGGTGAGCCGGCCCCCGCCGCCGCGCCCCCGGGGCAGCGCCCCCGACAGTCCCGCCAGGACCGGCACGGCCCCGCGCAGCGCGAGCCGGGCCAGGCCCGGCGACCCCGGCAGGAGAGCGGGCTGCGGCGGCACCCGGCGCGGCGGCCGGGCGAAGTGCCGCACGAGCCCCGGACGGGCCTCAGGGGCGCCCAGCTGCGCGGCGAGGAGTTCCTCCGCCGCGATGCCGGCGCCGAGCATCGCGGCGGTCTCGGCCCCGCCGGAGGTGCCCACCAGGACGTCCGCCTTGCGGGGGTCCCAGTCCAGGGCCCGGCTCAGCGAGTGCAGCGCGGCGACGGTCCAGGCCGTGCCGAGCGTTCCCCCGCAGCCCAGCACCAGGCCGCGGGAAGGAGATGACGGGATCACGGAACCGCCCTTCGGAATACCAGAGGAATCGGGATACTAGCGGTATCCGAAACGGGTGGACAGCCCCCGCGCGGCTAAGATCCCGACAGCCACCGCACCGCGCGAGAGGAAGAAGCCGCCCCCGCATGACCCGCCTCACCCGCGCCGAGACCCAGGAACGCACCCGCGAACGCCTCGTCACCACCGCCCGCGGCCTCTTCCTCCGCAACGGCTACGCCCTCACCTCCCTCAGCGACGTCGCCGAGACGGCCGGCTACTCCAAAGGCGCCGTCTACTCCAACTTCCGCAGCAAAGGCCACCTCTGCCTCGCCGTCCTGGACACCATCCGCGCCGAACAGGTCGCCCTCCTCACCGCCTCCGTCCTGCGCGACGCCCCCGTCGAGGACCGCCTGGCCGCCTTCACCGCCTGGGCCGAGACCCACATCGGCGACGAACACTGGACCGTCCTGGAAGTCGAGTTCCTCACCAGCACCCGCCACGACCCCCAGCTGCGCGAAGAGACCGCCGCCCGCGCCGCCGCCGCCCGCACCGCCCTCACCCACCTCCTCACCGCCCTCGCCCACGAAGTCGGCGCCGAACTCCCCCTGCCCGCCGACCACGCCGCGATGACCCTCCTCAGCCTCGGCATCGGCCTCGGCATCCAGCGCGTCACCGACCCCACGATCCCTACCACCCCCCTCACCGACACCCTGCGCCTCCTCCTGCACACCCCCTGACCCCCCGCCCCCGGACGGACCCCCGCCCGCCCCCTGGGACGGACCCCCGCCCGCCCCCCCCCGGGACGGACCGCCGCCGGGCCGCCCACCTTCGCTCACCCGCCCTCCGGCCGTCCACCTCCGCCCACCCGCTCCCGGACGGGCCGCCCTCCGGCCGCCCACCTCCGGCCGTCCGCTCCCGGCCACCTGCTCCCGGACGGACGGCCCCCGCAACGCCCGTCCCGGGACAGGCGCCCCCGGGACGGGCCGTCCGCGGACCGGCCCCGGCCAGACCCGGGCCACGCCCGCCACGAGCCACCCGCAGGCACCCCCTGCGCCCGGCCTGACATCCCCGCACCCGCTCCTGCGCACAGCTCCCTCGACGCCCGCCCGCTGACGCCCGCCCGCTCCCCGGACGGGGCACGCCCGCCCGGCCGGGGCCCCGCGCCCCCCTCTGCGGGCCGGGAACGCCTGCCCGCCCCCCAAGGGGCCGGGCCCCTACCAGGTGTGGGCGACGTCCACGACGAGCCGCCCGTCGAGCTGGAGCACCCGGAACGGCAGCCGCGCCCGCACCCCCACCCCGAACTGGCTCTGCCCCTCGAAGCTCCCCGCGTACACGGCGTCCCGGAACGTCGGATACCCGACAGGCTTCGGCGCCGGCCCCGGATACGTCGGCGTCCCGGTCTCCGGGTCGTAGGCGGGCGCCCGCACGATCACTTCCAGGATCGCCCCGCCGGCGACCGGCACGACCTCCCCGCTCGGGTCCCCGACGAGCCGGTCGACGTACCGCACGGTGTACCCGAGCCGCGCGGCCGCAGCCCCCGGCACATCGACCACGAACCGGTCGTAGCACTCGTGCGTCCCGATCCTGACACCGGTGACGGACTCCCCGGCCGTACTCGCCCAGTCGTTCTTCGCCAGACTTCCCCACCCGGTGGCACAGGCGGCGACACCCCGCCCCGCCACGTCCGCCGCGACGGCGGGCACCGCGCCGGCGGCCGTGAACACGACGGCCCCGACCGCACCGATCACGAAGAAGGCACTGCGTCGTAACATTTCTTCCCCCAAGCGTCGATTGCCCTGCTGTGGGATGAGACCACCGGCCCGCCCCGAAGGTTGCCCCCACCCACCGCTACCGGCCCCCACACACCGCCCCGACCCAGCCCCCGAATCTCCACCAACCCGCGCCCGCATCTGTGCCCGCCCCCGCCAACCCGTCCGGCCCGGCTCTGCGCCCGGAGCCTGCCCTACACCCGTGCCGCGCCGCAGCGCAGGCGCCCGTACAGGGCTGCGCAGGGAACTCTTCACCCAACCCCCTCCCGCACAGAGCCGACGGGCACACCACAGCCGAGACGGACGACGCGGACACGACGGCCGACCCTGACGGCGAGGCCGAGGCACCGGCCAGCCCGGGGCGATGGACGAGGGCGTGGGGGAGACCGCTCCACCGCCCGCCGCAACGGACAGCCACGACCGCAACGGCCGGCCACCACATGAGACGGCGTCAGGCGCTTTCCCCGGGCGCCAGCCACCGGTACCGCCCGCCGCACCCACGGGCCAGCCACCCGTTGAGACTGCCGAGCCCCCGCTCGTTGAGCTGCCCGTCATGAATACCGAAGGCACGCTCCGCCCCGACGGCCCGCACGAAACCGATCGCCTCGTCCGTCTTCATCCACGACCCCTGCAAAGGAACCAGCAGACTCTCCACCGCCCGCCCGGGCCGGTGGAAGGAATCCCCCGGATGATAGACACGCCCCTCCACGAGATACCCCAGATTGACGCAGTCCGGCATGCCCCCGTACACATGCGCGTGCCGCCCGCCGTGCGCACTCACCCGCATCCCCGCCGCGACGAACTCCTCACCCGCACCGACCCCGGTGAACTCCACCCCCGGCATGTCCGCCGCCCCCGGGGCGTAGACGGCCACCCCCGCCCCCCTGAGCCGCAGCACATCGGCATGATCACTGTGCTCGTGCGTCACCAGCACCGCATCCGCCCCGTCGAGCGCCTCCGGCTCGCTCCACACACCGGGATCGATGACCAGCACCCCACCGTCATGCTCCAACCGGACACAGGAATGGGTGTACTTGATGATCCGCACCCGCGCGAGCATAGCCCGCAGGCCCCATCCATCCGCACGGAGAAGAACACGGAACCACCCCGTCGACATGCCCCGATTCCCGGTCGCGGGCGAGGGTAGGGTCGGACGTGACGGGGCTGCCGTCGGCGGTGCGGACAAGAGGTGACGGTCACAGTGCTGTACGGAGCGACAACCAGCCACACGCGTACGCGTCCCGCCGACGCACAGCACAGGAGTACAGGGCGTTGACCGACTTCTCCGCGATCGACGCACTCCTCTCCGGCATCCGCCCCCGCACCGAACTCCCCCCCGCCGAAGAACGCCGCGCACTACGGGAGACCCTGGGCCTCTCCCGCGCCCAGGTGGCCGAAGCCCTGGGAGTGAGCCCGTCGACCGTACGCGGCTGGGAATCGACCCGCGAACCGACAGGCGACCTCCGCGAACGCTACGCATACTTCCTGGACGCCGCCCGGCACAGACTGCACACACCCCCCACCGACGAGAACAGCACGCCCCCCGCCGAACCCCCAGCCGCCACACGGACTTCCGCAGCCCAACCGCCGGTACCGGACGACGACATCCCCCCCGCCCCCCCGACGGTTCCCCGCCCCTGCGTACTGTGCGGCGGCCCTGCCCACGACGAGGTAGAGGGCTACCCCCAGCACCTCGACCCCGCAGCCTGCACCCGCCCCGCTCCCACCACACCAGCCGAACCCCCCACCCTCACCCCCCACGCCCCTACGCCCGTTCCCGCCGCCCCGCCCCCCACAGCAGACGTCCCCACCGCACCCGCCGACGGAACCCCCTCACCCCGCCCCGCTTCCCGCTCCGCCCCTCGTGCCGCCTCCAGCCGCGACAATCCAGGAACATTGATCACCCACGCGGTCACGGAATCCCTGGAAACCCACGCAGGCGACCTGACCGCAGCGATCGCAGACCTGCGCCGCCGCGCGATCCCCGACGCGATGGCACTCCTGGACGCCTGCCGCGTAGGCGCCCGCTACGACGTCGTGGGCCACCCCCCGCTCCCGGACATCCTCCGGAAGAAAACCGCACACGGCGCGGACAACGTCTGGGAAGCCCGCCCGCACTGGACCCGCCCCACCACACCCGTGACGACCGGCGAAGTCACCGCCCTCGACATCAACGGCGCCTACCTCTCCGCCCTCAAAACACACCTCCCGCTCGGCGCCCTCGAACACTCCACCGGCGACGTCCACTCCCGCCGCCGCTCCGGCATCCACCTCATCACCCCACCCCACTGGGACCACCACGACCACCTCCCCAACCCCCTCGGCGACCGCGAGGAACCAGGCCCCGTATGGGTGACCGAACCCACCCTCCGCCTCCTCCAACGCCTGGCGACCGACTCCCACGGCCCCCTCTGCGCCCCGCCCGTGATCCACGAATCATTCACATCCGGCGCGACGGAACAGCTATTCGAGAAATTCCGCCAGACCCTCCGCGACGCACGAGAAAAAGCCATCACCGACAACGACGAAACCACCCTGGAATACGTGAAGTCCATGTATTCTAAGTTCGTGTCGACCATGGGTGAATCGAACTACAACCGGGAAATCTACCGCCCGGACTGGATGCACATCATCCGCTCCCAGGCATTCGTCAACCTATGGCTGAAAGCCCACAAAGCACACACCGCCGGACTCACCGTCATGCGCGTCATGGGCACCGACGAACTCCACCTCGCAGGAAACTGGCGACAAGTATTCACCGAAGGCCGCGGCGTCTCCGAAGTAAAAATCAAAGACACCTACACCCCCCGCACCGGCAGGCGGTGACAGGCGGCCATGCCCGACAGAACACACGACTTCGGCCACTACGGCGCCCACGGCGAACGCGGCAGCGAAGCCGCCGCCCGCGTCCTGGACTCCCTCGCCGGCGGCATCACCTCCCCCGTCACCACCCCCCGCGGCCTCGCCGCCCGCCTGCGCTACCTCACCCGCTCACCCGCAGGCCACCGCGCCATGCAAGACGCCGGAATCACCGTCACCCCCCGCACCCTCAAAGCCTGGCTCGACGGGAAACAACGCCCCAACAACAAAAACCTCACCAAGATCGACACCGCCTACCGCACCCTCCGCCGCCACAACGTCGCCCGCTACCTCCTCCACCGCCTCAACTCCGGCGGCGGCACCCGCGTAGAAATCCACCCCCTCGACCAGACACACGTCCCCTCCCCCCACCGCCGCGTCCTCGAACACCGACGCCTCAACATCCGCCACTGGGACGCCATCATCCACGCCTGGTCCCGCAACAACCCCCAAGCCCTCGACGACGCCTGGATCGACCAGATCACCGACCTCGGCTCCCAATGGGGCAAATACGAATACGTCACCTCCGTCGGCTTCGCCGCCTGACACCCCACAACCCGAGAACAGCCGGCGCCCCCACTCGCGACCCGGACAGCCTGTCAGCACCAGCTGCTACGAATACCGGCATGACCGACGACGAGATCATCCACAGAATCAAACAGCAAGCCTCAGCCGGCAAACTGCCACCACCCGCACCACCCAAGGCCGCAGCCGAACTGGAAACCGCAGTGGGCCACCCGATGCCACCGCTCCTCAAACGTATCCACCTCGAAGTCGCCGACGGCGGATTCGGCCGCCAAGGCCAGGCACTGTCCCTGACCGACACGGCCTACAACTACAGCGACAGCAACCGCCTACTGGACGCATACGCCCTCTGGCGCGCACTCCCCGGCCACCCACCGTCCGTCGTACCACTCCTGACCTGGGGCTGCGGAATCTGGTCCCTCGTCGACCACAGCACACCAGAAGGCCGCATGTGGGCCTGGGACCCCCACACCCACTGCCCGACCCACGGGCACGCCCTGTTCCCCGAAGACCTCACCCTGGCCGAACGGCTCCGCGGATGGCTCGACGGACAAGACGACTTCCCCAAGGCACCCGCCGGCCCCTACCGCCCGGACTGCTGAAACCACGACATGCCCGTGCGGCCACCACACCAGCGATACGGGCGAGCCGACAGCAACCGGAGACATTCCCGGCCGAAACGCCGTCCCCCTTCGCAGATGCCCCGGAAGCCGCCGAAACACTGGCCGGCACTGCTGCTCCTCCCATCCCGTCCGTCGCAGCGCTGCTGGAGCTCTTCTGACCGGGCTTCACAGGGGCTGAGCCTGAGTGTGGTGGGCCGGAGCATGGCGGTCGCCGCGGTTCAGGGGAAGACAGATACGTGTACGTCGGCAGCTGGAAGCAGTGGGTCAGCAGGCGTTCTTCTCGATGAGCTCTTGTACGTCTGCTGCCAGCTGGACAGGTGCCGTCAGGAACGGCCAGGCCGTCGAGGCGGATGTGGGCGTGAGGTCCCGCAAGTTGAAGCTCATTGGGCTGTCCGACCGCCCCGAGTCGCGCGGGCTGGCCGACTGCGGCAGGTAATGTCAGTTTTCTCCTTAAAAATCAGCGGTAAGCCACGGCGAACAGATTTCCTTGGGGGAGTGGCCGGACGGAATAAAAAAAGAAACAAAGGTGAGATAGTGATGGAGTTTCACGAAATCCAGTGCCGGGAAATTATCAGCACAAAGAAAACAGAGAAACGAATTGCTTAATTCACTCAGTAAAATCCTTGACGGATCGTCAGAAAAGAGCGGGGAAGGAGAGCGAGGCGCCCTTCTCGGTGCGTTTTTCAGGAATTCGCGGAGCGAATTCCGTAGGCGTCACGGAGTGACGCCGCATCAACTTCCTTGCGGAGCAAGGAAGTTAGCCCGCGGAGCGGGCTGGGGGCTTCCGGCCCGTAGGTGTCGCGGCTCTCCTGTAAGTGAGCAGTCCCTGGGTGCTGAACAGGGTGTTGCTCAGATCTGGGGAGTGGAGTTCAGTATAAGTTACTCATTGGTAACTGTGATGCTGGGTTGAGCGCAGGGCTCGGCAAGGCGGTTTGACGTGCTCTTTGGCGGAAGGTGTGTGTCGCCTGCTCAGTGGGAGCGTTGACTGCTCAGGGTTGGGGCGCCGCCGGTAGTGGTGGTCGAGGGGGCGCCGGTGTTGAAGGCGTGTGGTGCCTGCAGCGCAGGCTGTGGCAACAAGCTCCAAGTGCTCGCGGATGATCAGTGGTTGCTGGCCGATGGCAGGATCGACGTCTTGAGGTACGGGACTACGTGGCGCCGGGCGGTGGCGCGACGGCGAGAACGATCCCACCGGAGAAGGCCTTCACCCAGTGATGGGGCCGCTGGCGGATTCCCGGAGAATGCTCATCGGGAACGGTCTGGGGGTGCGGGGGCTGATGGCGTCGGTCGATCGTTCGGAGGCGCCCAGATGGGTTGGTCGGCTGGTGGGGCTGTTCCGCGAAGCGAGGGGACTTTGGGCGCGTTGCGCACCCGAGGGGTGGAGGTTGGTGTATGTAGACCCGGAGCCCCGCGGCTGCAGGCGCCGAGCGGGGAGCATGTGATCGGGGGTGGCTCGTGGCCAGCGGGGCTTTCGAGGAGCTGCAGACCGGCGGGTTCGGGCCGGCCACGTTTGATCTGTTGCGGCGGCTGGTCCACCAGGTGCGCCGTGCCTCTGGCTTTCCGCCGCCTGAAGGGCACACGGTCTGGAGCGATGACGCGGCTTACGACGTGATCAGTGCGATGTTGTCTCAGGAAGGAGCGGGACAACGGTTCGTGACTGTCTGCTTCGCCCAGGCCGCCGACGAGGCCTCCCTGGAGCGGCTGTTCCTCACGTCGATCAAGAACTTCCTCATCGATGAGGCGAAGAGGACGCCGCGGGGCAAGCTCCGGCGTCGTATCGCCCGCTTGATGGGCGAGGACGCGGCCTACCGCAAGAACAGCGGCTCACCGCCGCGCTGGGCGCTGGCCGAGCATGCCGAGGGAGTCGTGTGGCAGGGAGATCTCGGCGATCTCATCGCAGAGGCGGCACGAGTGGAAGGGGTCGGTATCACCCGCTGGAACCATTCCGGCCCCACCCCCAAGCAGACAGTCCATGCCCTCAAGACCATCCTCTCGTGCGTGCTCCAGTACGCCCAGGGAGCGGTGCGGGAGGAAGACCTCGCCAAGGTCCTCGAGGCCCGGTTCGAGCTCCTGGCGCCGGCCCGATTCACCGCGCTGTACGCCGATGAAGGGAGTGTCGCCGAACTCGTCGAGCAGCACGCTGCCGCCACCGCACCGGATCCCACGGGTGTCGACGGAGTGGCCGAGGACATCTGGCAGCGCCTGTCACCCAACGAACGCCTGCTGCTTCCCTACCTCGACGAGGACACCCATCACGCGGCGCAGCTGCTGGAGATCCGGCAGGCCCATGCGGCGGCCGTCCTAGAGAACCTGAAAACACTGCTCCGTACCGCTCTATCCTCGGACAGCGACCCCCACGCGGTCATGACCGCCCTGCTGCGGCGCTGCGGCGACGCTCCGTCGTGAACAGCCCCAGTTACGTCGTCTGGACCCAGTGAGAAGAGAATGCGCTGATGGACCACAGCCGAGGAGACGGGGGAGACGGTATGAGCTCTGCCCACACCACTGCCTACCAACGGCTGGTGGCCGCCGCGGCGGGACTGAAAGTGCCCGACGCCGTCCGCCAGGTCGCCACCGCACCACCCCAGGACCCCCAGCCGCGCCAGATCTGGCGCGCGGTATGGCAGGACACCATCCAGCTGCTGCTGATCACCGCGGCTGGCGACGACGACACCCTGCGCGCCGTGCCCGCGTCCTTCGAGCGGTATGCCGACGCCGACACCGTGCTCCTGCCCGCCCAGGCGACCACCCTGGAACAGCCACTGGCACTGTGGTGGGGCCTGGAGACCGTCCTTCCGTGGTGCGTGCTGGACCGCCAGGTCAGCGAACTGACCAGCCGCCCTCCCGCCCTCACCGCCCGAGCCCTCGCCGACGCCGTGCCCGGCACGCAGTGGGGGAGCGGCACAGCCCTCTCCGCATCGGCCGTCGAGTATCGCGCCATGGTGGCAGGCAACCTTGAGTGCCTGGCCTCGGCACAGTGGGCCCCCCAGGGATCAGGAGACCTCCACCAGCTGTTTCGTGACCACGGTGTCACCGTCCCGCAGCTGGGGGCCGAACTGAAACTGCCGCCACCCCAGGCACTCGCCGTCTGGAGAGGACACCAGGCCCTGACCGCCGACCAGGCCGCCACACTCGCCGACCGCCTCGGCCAGCCGGCCAGCCACCTCCTCGCGGCCAACCCCGCCCTGCCGGCCGCCATCGTGCACGAACTCAACCGCCCCCTGCGCCGCAAACAAACCAAGGCGCTCGCCGCTCAGCACGACGAGAGCGAACACGATGCCCGGCTGCGCGCCGTCTACGGTATCTACGCACTCGCGGCACGCGACGACGACCGCACCCGACCGAACTGGACGGCACGCACAGACCGCTACTTCGAACTGTGCCTGGACCAATAGGGGACCGCCGCGTGGTCAACTACGTGCTCGCCGGCGCCGCCCGGACTCAGGCCGCCGCGATGATCCAGGAACTCGAAACGACCCGTCCCGGCGCGCTCGAACGCCTGGCACACGGCGCCCTCGCCGAGTTGAAAACCTGGCCCGATCTGACCGTCCTGCAAGTCGAGGAGAACCAGACGGAACAAGGATGCAGCGTTGCCGGCGCATACAACGAGGGCCCGCCGCCGCGCCTGTCCGTCGCCACGTCCGCCAGCCGTGCGCGGCGGGACTTCACCGCCCTGCACGAACTGGGCCACCACCTGCAAAAAAGCAGCTACGACCTCATGGAGCCCTTCGCCAGGGAACCCGACGGCGGCGTCCTTTTGGAGGATGCCGCCTGCGACGCGTTCGCCGCCGAGATCCTGCTCCCCGTGCCCCTCGTCCACCGGCACCTGGACGCCAAGGGCCCCACCGCTGTGGCGATCACCCAGCTGTGGCAGGCGAGCAACGCCTCCCGCATGGCGGTCTGCGTACGAGCGGCCCAGCATCTCCCCGCGCCCGGCCACATCCTGCTCCTCGACGCCGCAGGGCATCTTGCCTTCGCCGCCTCCCACGGCCTTCCGCCCCTGCGGCGCGGCAGTTTCCAAGGCGACATAGCCGTCATCGACCGCGCGCTTTCCGGCTCCGGCCACGCCCGAGGGCTGACCCAGGTCCGCTACCGCGACGGCATCCTCGGACGGGAGCTGCACACCGACACCGCGTCCATGGACGGCTACCTCGTCGCCGTCCTCGTCGCTGACTCCGCCCCCTGGCGCGCCTTCACCCCGCCCACTTCCGACACCGGCCCCCAGTCACGCGACTACATCTGCGCGAACTGCGACGAGGAGTACCGCTCCTTCGACCCCGCCTGCGAGCGCTGCCGCATCTCCCCGTGCCCCGACTGCGGCCGCTGCGCCTGCCCGCCCCGTGTCTCCGAGCACCTCTGTCCGGGCTGCTTCATCCGGCACCCGCCGTCGATGTTCCGGGCGGGCAGCGACCGCTGTCTCGACTGCGACTGACGCTTCGACACCCCCATCTGCACCACGTTCACCCCTACCCGCGAGTTACGTCGTCCGTCCCAGGCGAAGCACCCCACTCAGGGGTGAACGGAACCCGGGCGCCGGCCGCGGGCGCCGTCGGAACCTCGCCGGCAGGAACTAAACGATGGCCATTCAGATCACCGCGGTGCGCCTGTCGACCGGCGGCACCACCCACGAACACATCACCCACCTGTGGTGGACCAACCAGGCCTCCAGCGAGACCGGCCACAGCACACGTGCGCAGCTCGTCGACTGGATCGAGAACCAGGGCGGCAAGGCCTACACCAGCGACCGAACCGGACACCGCACGGAGGTCGCCGTCGTGACGCCCGCCCGCGGCGAAAAGTACCTGCGCACCCGCGCCGACGGCGTGTGGACCAACAACCTCCTCGCCCTTCCCCGGCGCTGACACCGCAACAGCACGCCTGTCTGCCGCGCCGCTGCTGCGGCGGTGCGGCAGACACCCCAGCCCCGCCCGGGGGAGCCCGGGCGAACACCCGACACCCTCACTCCAGGAGGACCCATGTCCCAGGACAGCCACGGGCCCGCGCCCGTCACGATCATCGTCAACGCCCGCCTGCACACCTGGGCGGCGAAGGAGATCACCTTCGAGCAGGTCGTCGACCTGGCCTACCCCGGCCAGCCGCCGAACGACCAGGACACCTACACCGTCCAGTACAGCCGCGGCCACGACGGCCACGGAACGGGCAGCCTCACCGCCGGCCACAGCGTCCAGGTGAAGAAGGGGATGGTCTTCGATGCCTACCGCACCTCTCGCTCGTGACCGGGACCTGTCCCGCCTCCTCGACGACGGCTACGACGTCGTCGTCCACGCGGGCCACATCATCGTCCGCCACATCCCGTACGTCACCGAGAACCGCACCGTCGAACACGGCTTCCTCGCCTACCCCGTGACCATCAGCGGGGACCGCCTGGCCTCCGCGACCGACCACCGCATCTGGTTCAGCGGCTCCGCCCCCTGTGACGAGCACGGCCGCCCCCTGACCCTCGCCCATCCGGAGACCCGGGTGATCGCCGAGGGCATGCAGGCAACCTTCATGCTCTCCAGCAAACCCAGCCCCGACGGCTACCCCGACGAGTACACGAAGATCACCGCGTACGCGAGGATCATCGCCGACCAGGCACAGGTACTCGACTCCTCGGCCACCCCCACCCCCGGCGCAGCGTGGCAGGAGACCGAGGACGACAGCCCCTTCGTCTACCGCGACACCGCCACCTCCCGCGCCGGTATCGCGGCCGTCCACCGCCGCTTCCGAGGACAGCGCATCGTGATCGTCGGCCTCGGAGGCAGCGGAAGCTACATCCTCGACCAGGTCGCCAAGACCGAGGTCGACTCGATCCTCCTCATCGACGGCGACACCTTCGACAACCACAACGCCTTCCGGGCCCCCGGCGCCCCCACCCTCGACACCCTCCGCGCCCGCCCGCCCAAGGCCACCCACTTCGCCTCGGTCTACGCCAACATGCACCGCGGCGTGTCCGCCTGCGAGCAGTACCTCGACGAGGACAACCTCGACCTGCTCACCGGGGCCACGTTCGTCTTCCTCGCCTCGGACGACGCCGCCGGCAAGCCGGCGATCATCGACTGGCTCGAAGCCCACGACGTACCGTTCATCGACGTCGGCATGGGCATCGAAGAGATCGACGGCCGCCTCAGCGGACTCCTGCGCGTCACCACCAGCCTCCCGGGCCGCCGGGACGCAGCCCGCCGCCGCATCCCCCGGCCGGCACCCGAACGCGACGCCTACGCACGCAACATCCAGACCGCGGATCTCAACGCGCTCAACGCCGTCCTGGCCGTCATCCGCTGGAAACGCTCCATCGGCATCTACGCCGACGCCGCCGACGAGAGCCACGCCACGTACTCACTGATCACCAACCAGATCGCCAACGAGGACCTGCCGTGACCGCGCACGACACCCTGCGCCCGGTCTTCACCGAGACCTTCCCCCCAACGATGGACGCAGGGGTTTTGTACGTCTCGATTCCTTACCGCACCTGCGGCCACCTCTGCTGCTGCGGATGCGGCCACGAGGTCATCACGCCGCTCTCCCCGGCGCAATGGTCCATCACCTATGACGGCGAGAACGTGTCCCTCGCCCCCTCGATCGGCAACTGGGCGCTGCCGTGCCGCTCGCACTACTGGATCCATGACGGCCGCGTCCGATGGAGCCGCCGCTACTCGGCGGCAGAAATCGCCCAGAACAGGGATCGTGACCGTCGCCTGCTCGCCCGGAATCCCGAACAGGACAGGCCAAGGGCGCCGGCCAGGCTGCGTCGCCTCCTGCAGTGGCGGCGCCGGTAGGCCGACAGGGGGCCACCAGCCCCACGCGCGGACACCGCCCTGCCGAGCACCGGCAGGCATTTTGCGGAAGGGCCCCGGATATCGCAGAACGTGCGGGCCCCCACCGGGTGGGGCAGAAGACGGGATGAAGACGGTGCGCGACAGATGCCCATCCGGTACGGCCAGGCCCGGCCGACCCGGGGAGTTCAGGGATGTTGCTGCCTGCCGGCCCCGCCGAACAGATCATCATGCCAAGCCCGGTGATGAGCGCTTCCCAGCACGAGGGGCAGCCGCATCTGCCGCCGTCGCGGTGCTCGGCGGCGCTGCGGCTTACCGCTGCCTGAACCTGGCTGGCCAGAGCCTCGAAGGCAGCCTTCCACCGGTCGGCCGCCGCCCTGTGGGTCGCAGCCTCGCCAGCGACCGATCTCGCTGTTTCCTCGGCTCGCCGCCGGGCCTGGATCATCGGCCAGTTGGGCCCGCCGCCGTACCCGTACGACATGCTCGTTCCTCTCGCGTCGGATTGTTGTCTCCAACAGCACACCGGCCCGAAAGGACACGACGGAGGGCTTGGCGGCCTCGGCTCAGATCGCGTGGCGCGGCTCACTAGCCCGCGCAGCGGTCACCGGGGCGGGGTGGGGGTTCCATCAGGGTCAAGTCGGTAGCTCCACATGCTGAAGACATCCCTCCCGGTTCCGCCCCAGGCTTTCGCGGCGTTGAGGGCGCGTTTGACGGTGTCTTCGGCGCGGGCATCGTCTCCTGCCGCCGTCAGGAACAGGAAGAGTTCGATGAGAGCTTGCGGATGACCGCTCTGGTCGGCCCGGTTGAGGGCCTGTTCCGCGCCGGGTAGGCCACCGACGGCTCGGCGGATCCGGGCAGTCTCGAAAAGGGCGGTTGGCTCACCCCTCTCAGCGCCCTCTGCCAGGAGCTGCTCGGCGCCCTCATGGTCTCCGGCAGCGTGCCGGAGACGGGCAAGCTGATTGATGGCCCACTGATGATCAGCCGCAGCCGCGTTGGCGAGGAACCGCTCGGCGCCTTGAGGGCCCCGGCCTGCTGCCGACGACGGGCGAGTTCGATCGTGGCCCATGGCTGGCTTGCCTCGGCAGCCTCGGCAAGGAACAGGCCGACCGACCGATTGTCTTGAGCCCCCGCCTCGGCAAGCGGCGCATCCGCTTCGGCCGAGGCCTCAGCGCGATGGCGGAGCGAGCTTGTCAGTTCCTGCGGTTCATCTTGCATGCGCTCGTTCAGGAGGAGTTGAGCGAGGGCATCGCCTGCGGCGGCAGCCTGAAACAGAAGGCGTTCGGCACCCTTGTCATCGCCGGCGGCACGACGAAGCTCCGACAGGTCGAAGAGGGCTTGCGGATCGCCGCGTCGGCGGCTTCGGCCAGCAGCTGTGCGGCAGTCTTGGTATCTCCCACACTGCGGCCCTGCGGCCGGATCTCTCAGCAGCAGGCTCTGTGTCAGAGGTCGCTGTCGGTGGGGCTTCCGCGGCGTACCAGTTCCTCGGCTGTCTGGCCGTGCCGCCGTGCCAGGGCCTGGAAGGCTGCTCGCTCGCCTTGCCAGGCCACGGCTCGCTCGGCTGCCGTCCGGTGAATGTAGTCATCCGGGGACAGTCCCAGGGCGGACCCGTGGGCGGCGATGGCGTCCCGCTCGCCGGGGGTGAGATCCACAACGGCCTCCTTGGGCTGGTCGGTTCGTTCGGCGGCAGCCGGACCCCGGCAAGGCCCGCGCCGGCCATGACGCTATCGCGGTGCGTCTGGCCCGGGCCATGCCGCGACGGCCCGCCGCGGAGCGCTCTTCGGCCTCACAACCCCTGTGCCTGAAGCGGGAGCCCGGATCCGTCTCCGGCCTGACGTGTGGGGGCGCTCGCGGAGAGCAGGGACGGCACGCTCTGCGCACCGGGTGGACCTCTGACCGTCCTTCCCGGAGATCCCGCCGATTGAGAGGATGCCCGGGTGACGGAGCGTATCGAGCAGATCTACGACCGGGCGATCGCCGAAGAGAAGCTGAAGGACGGCACCAAGTACGAACGCCTGACCGCCCTTGTCTTCAAGATCCTCGACGACAGCGGCCTCGTGGTCCACGACGTGAAGCTGAGCGGTGACGGCAAGGAGGCATTCCACCAGATCGACGTCAGCGCCAGTTACCACCAGGTGCAGCAGCGGGTGTTGGTGGAGTGCAAGGACTACGGCAGCGAGAGCGTCGGGATCGGCATCGTCCGGGACTTCAACGGTGCTCTGGTCCAACTCCAGCCGGTCCAGGGCATCGTGGTGACGACCACACGGTTCACGGCCGGGGCATGCGCATACGCCCGCGACGAAGGCATCGCTTTGGTGCAGTTGCGGCCGTTTACCGACCACGACTGGAACGGTCGGGTCAGAGCCGTCAAAGTCACGGCCACCGGATACGCCCTGGGCGAGCCGCACACGAGGTGGCAGGCCACCGGCCAGGTCCAACCGGCGCCTGCCGAAGCAGAAGACAGCACCGGCAGAGTGTCCGTGCACGAGGTCTCCTACTACGACGCGTCGGGAACAAGGCAGGGACCGCTGTCTTCGCTCCTCGCCCCCTGGCACGCCGAACTGTCCCGTGCCACGCCCTCGGACGGCTCCACGGACACGGTCACCGGACACCACCAACTCGAGCATCCGGTCTGGCTGAGGCGAGAGCACGAACTGGTCGAGGTCACCGGCTTCACCTGGACCGCCCCCGTCGTGTCCATCGACCTCGATCTTCACGTCACCGCCGGCCGCATCGCCGAACTCATCGCCCACGCAGTTCAACTGCCCGCCACCACGACCCTGACGGAATCCCTTGCCGCGGCCCTCGGGGCACCCGGCGCCGTGATCTTTCGTGACCAGCTCGCACACTGGAACGTGGACGAGGACGGTGTCATCACACCGCGGCCGCTGATCTGAACACACACAGCCCAACCCCGGGGCCGCTCGTGTCCCACGAGACGGCCCATGGCCTCAATGTCTGGACGGAACGGGAGAATCAGGCATGGGGCGTGATGCCTGCGCGGCGCGATACGCAGGGGACGATCTCGGTGGGATGAAGCAGGCGTGCTAGTGGCCGGAACCGATTCCGTGGCGTGAATCGGTTCCCAGACACACGGTTTCAAGCCCGCGCATGGGCGGCAGAAGCACCTGCGACCCTGCCGTTTCCACGAGGGAGAGGGCGTCAACCTCAAGGCCGCCTCCGCGGCCGCGTCTCCTCCTGGGCGGGAGCTGCAACCTGTCGGCGGACGGACACGCCGCCCAGGCACACGGGAGTGTCAGTGCCTGCGCCTAGCGTTGCCTTGGCCTGAACCGAGAGCAGGGAGCAGCGATGTCCGACCAGCACGTGAAGCCCCCGTGTGCTGTTGCCAGCTACGACCGCGAAGGTGTGGACGCGGCCATTGCCTGGTGCCGTGCCCACAAGGAGCAAGGCGACACCATCACGGTGTGGAGCAGCCTCAAGTCCAACCTCGCCAACTCCTCACAACTGCAGCATTTCGTCGATGGTTCCCCGGACGTTGAGCATGTCACCGGCAGAGGCGGTGGGTTCCTCCGCGCGAGCGGTCCCGTGCTGATGGCGTGGCCGGATATGGAAGATCTTGGACAGATCGCGCAGTGCGGCAGTGGGCATATCCGGGCCCTGTGCGTCCTCACTGGTACCGAAGACGGGATCAGGCCGTGGGTGACGGCCGTGAGTCCTGATCTGCTGGGCGATGCCTCGGCGTGGCGGGTGCTGACACCCGCGCTCGATCCGGTCGTCGTTGAGGCTCTGGAAGATCTGACGACGATGGTCAATCTCAGTAACGCGATCACGGCAGGCCGGGACAGGGACTTGGTCGTCAGTAGTCTTCTGGCCCTGCACGCCGCGGGCATCCGTATGGACGGTGAAGCCATGCGGGGTGGGTGCTCGCCCACGGCTGGTCAGGCAGCAACCCCGGGAGCCTGGCCAGGTACGTGCAGAGCATCAATGCGGGGAGGCGTCCCCGCCACCGTGCCGCGCTCCGCCCCGACTACGTCGAGAGTCTTCGGAGCCGGGTCGCGGACGAGGCATAGAAGCCCCTCATCCAGGCCAGCCTGGCCGCGCCGCACGGGAGCGCAGTGGATCACGGCACGTCGTCCTCGGGGCCGTCGGCCAGGCCGAGTTCCGCGTCGGTGAAGGGTCCTCCCAGGTCGGGCATCGCGAAGAGACCTATTGTGGTGCTGGTCTCGACGAAGCGGACGATCCGGTCGACGGGCCGGTGGACTTGTTCTCGCTCCAGCAGCGCGCGGCAGGCGCGGCAGCGCCACGGGCGCCGGAGGGTGATCCACTGCGCTCGTGTGCATGCGGGGCAGGTCACGAAGTACGCTGCTGGCCCGAAGGCAGCGGCCCAGTTCGCGTAGCCGCTGCGAGGGCGGTGGCCGGGCTCGTTCCAGTCGGAGGCCAGGGACGGCTTGCCGAGGAGGACGAACTCGCCTCCGGGCCACTGGCAGGTGCAGGAGCCTTGGCAACGGCAGGCGCGGGTGCGGGCCAGTTCTTCCGTTTTTTCGGTTCGCGGTATGCCGGGGCCTTTGACCTCGATCCAGGTGCCGAGTTCGGGCAGCCAGAAATCGGGGAGGTAGAGGGTGCCGGAGTCCAGGGTTGTCCGCGTACTCGTTGAAGTGCTCAGCCAAGTACAGATAAACGTGCTCAGCTCTCAAGCCACTTCAGTCTCGCGCTCGATGGCGGCGAGGCGGTTCTTCAGCCGGTAGCTGGGGCCGTTGATCGCGATGACGTCGCAGTGGTGCAGGAGGCGGTCGAGGATCGCGGTGGCGAGGACTTCGTCGCCGAAGACCTGGCCCCATTCGCTGAAGGTTTTGTTCGAGGTCAGGATGATCGAGCCCTTTTCGTAACGCTTGGAGATCACCTGGAAGACCAGGTTGGCCTCAGCGCGCTCGAGGGGCTGGTAGCCGACCTCGTCGACGACGAGAACGCTGGGCCGCAGGTAGGAACGGAGCTTGCTGGTCAGCCGGCCCGCGGCTTCGGCGGTCTTCAGGTGGCGGACCATGTCGTCGAGCGTCGTGAAGTAGATCGAGAACCCGGCCCGGCAGGCTGCGACGGCCAAGGCGACGGCGAGGTGTGTCTTGCCTACTCCGGGCGGGCCCAGAAGAGCTGCGTTGGCCTTCGCCTCGACGAACGAGAGGGTGGCCAGGTCCTTGACCTTGCGCGGGTCGAGTTCGGGCTGGAAGGAGAAGTCGTAGTCGTCCAGCGTCTTGTGGTGCGGCAGCTTCGACAGTCGCAGGCCCTGTCGGAAACGTCGGTCATCGCGGACCGCAAGCTCTTCGGCCAGGACCAGGTCAAGGAAGTCGAGGTAGCCGAGCTTGCCCTCCTCGGCCCGCTCGGCGTACTGGTTCAGGCTCTCGGCCAGGTGGGGCAGGCCGAGCTTGGCGGCCGTGCTGCGGATGCGGGCGGTGACCAGCTGGCTCAACGGGCTTCCCTCGTCGTCGAATTGGGGGTGAAGGGGCGGGTGCCGGTCAGCTCGTCATAGACCGACAACGGGCGCCGGCTGACCTCGATGCGGCTGGCGGCGGACCGGTTCAGCAGGGCCTTGAGCGGTCCGGCCTCCTCGCCCAAGGCGTCTTGGCGGTGGGGCCGGGGCATCACGTCGCCGGTGGTGACGCGCCGGTTGTCGCCCCTGGGCAGTCCGTCCCAGTGCCTGTCATCGACGACGCGGGCGCCGCGGCCAACAGCCCGCGGGTGGACGGCCAGGAGGGTCTCGCCATTGGCGTCGACGATGGTGGAGTGCAGGCTGATCTGCGACTTTGTGGCCCGGATCTCGACCAGCTGACGGGCACGGACCTTGCGGGCCGGCACCGAGTAAAGGTTCGCGTCGAAGGCGACCAGGCAGTCCTTGCCGACGTGCCGCAGATGCCGCTGGGCGACCACATACGGTGTCTGCGGCAGCGGCCGAAGGGCCATGTGGTCACGGACGGCGCGATGCCCGATGACCTCGCCATGGGTGCCGTGGACCTTCGCCCGCCGCATCGGCACCCAGGCGGTGAAGGCGGCATCCATCTCCTCGACGGAGGAGAACGCCCGGCCCGCCAGAACATGATCGCGGACGATGAGGACTTGGCGCTCGACCCGTCCTTTCCCGGTCGGGCGGTAGGCGGCCAGGACGTCGATGTCGAAGTCGTAGTGCCCGGCGAAGGCCACCGCTTCAGGATGCAGCGGAACCGCCTCACCAGGAGCGACGTGGCGACGGACAACCGTCTTGGTCCGGTCGTAGACGATCGTCATCGGCACCCCGCCGAAGTGCGCGAACGCGCGGCGATGGCAGTCGAAGAACGTCGCCAGGTCCTGGCCGGTGGTAAAGCAGCAGAACGGATCGCGCGAGTAGGACAAGGTCATGTGGAACGAGTAGACCTTCGGGATCCCGACATGGGCGAGGATCTTGCCCTCGTCGCCCCAGTCGACCTGCGCCTGAGCACCGGGGATGACCTCGAACCGGCGGTGCAGACCCGCGAGTTCACCGGGGCTGATGCCCAGCTCGTCCGCGATCCGGGGCCGGGCTTCCTGCAGGTAGATCTTCACACGCTGGTAGTTGCCGGTGAAGCCGTACTCCTTGACCAGACGCTCGTGGACCACCGCCCCTTTGATGAGGATCTCGGCCCGCAGCATCGCGTCGATCAGCGGCGCGACCTCGTCCACCACCCGAGCCTTCGGCTTCCCGTTCGGCGCCCGCTTCGGCGGCGCGATCGGTGCCTGCCCCGACAGGTACTTACTGACCGTGCGACGGTTCAGCCCGGTCGCCTTGGCGATCTCTGACAGGCTCATCGCCCCGGACTCGTAAAGACCGCGGAAACGCCTCAACTCCAGCCAGCGATGCGGGTCCAGGACCACCGTCAGCCGCCTCTCTGCCACCCCGAAGACACAGGAGCAGAGTGCCGACCCACCGGCCTCACCGCATCAAGAACTGAGCACGTTCATCCGTACGCGGCTGTGCACGTTCACCTGTACGCCGACACAGGGTGATGGTCTCGGGTTCGTACTCCCACCGGATGCCGTTGCCGTCGAGGGTGGCGGCCCAGTCGGCTTCGAGCCGGGAGCGGAACGTGGTGTCGCCGTAGCGGGTGGGGACAGCATCTATGGAGGCATCGGGGACGTCGGGCGTGCTGACCAAACCGGGCTCCTGTCCTGCTTCTGCGACTGCGTCGATTATGCCGGTGACCGGCAGACACACGGCGCAGCTGGCTTGAGAACCAGAGACACCGGGCCGACGACGGTCCCGCGACGCCGGCCGGGCGAGGGACTCCATCCGGTTGCGCAGCACCGACTTCGACGTGCCTCCACCCGAAGACCTGTGTCAACGGCCATTTGTAATCCCCGGTGGCGGCCAGATGTCCCTCGCACTCATGGCCGACTCGACGTCCCCGGCAGCGGCCAGATATCTCCCCGCCGTTCTGAGGATTCGTTCACCTCAGAGGCATCACCCCCTTCCCGGTGGTGGCCTCGGTGAGCCGGAACGATTCACCCTGCGTGACCACGACGTGAGCGTGATGAAGGAGGCGGTCGACGGTGGCGGTGGCCAGGGTCTTCGGCATGATCTCGTCGAAGCCTGACGGGTGGAGGTTCGAACTCACGGCCAGTGCCCGCCGTTCGTAGGCGGCATCCACCAGGCGGTAGAAGCCCTCGGCGGCGTCCGGCGAGACGGGCAGGAGCCCGATGTCGTCGACGATGATCAGGTCGGTCCGGATCAACCGCATGGTGGCCCGGGCCAGGGAGTCGTCGGCTCGATGACGGCGGACCAGAGCCCCAAGGTCTTCGATGGTGAACCATGCGACGGTCAGGCCGGCTTCGACCGCGGTCTGCCCCAGCGCCTCCGTGAAGTGCGACTTTCCCGTCCCGGACGGGCCGCAGATGCAGAGATTCTCCCGCGGCCGACCCACTCCAGCGTCTTGAGCGAGTCCTGGACCTGGCGGGTTATGGACGACTTGGTCTCGTCCCAGTCGCCGGCCAGACCCAGGAGCCTGGTGGTGTCGGCGCCGGGTGGCAAGGCGGCGATACCGGCGGCCAGGTCACCTTCGCCGGTTCCCCAGCTGGCTACCAGTTCGTGCCGGTCGGACGCGACGCTGTAGCGGGTCATGAAGCTGCTCCTCCCGGACATGCGATGCCATGGTGCTGGGCTAAGCCTATGGGGAGGACCGGATCCGGAGCATGCGATGATCCAGATCCGGTCTGAGGTGGCCGCAGCCGTGTAGCCTCCCGGTACGAGGCTCCCTGCTGAACTCGCGGCGCTGGCCGGTGTCTTGCGACCCTCCGACAGCCTGTCAGTTCTCGTCCCGGGGGAGCCCCGCGCGGCCCGAGGTGACGCGCGTTGTCCAGTTGGCGTCGTGTGCCGCATCATCACGCCATGAGTGATCCCTCCCGCCGCCCCAACCAGGGCACAGGCCTGCTCGGCCCGAACTACGCCCGCCGCAACCAACCCGGCCCCACCGCGGACATCGAGGGAGGGGGACGGTGGGTGGCCGTCGACGAATCGGGATGGGACGGTGACCAATTGCACGGCGAGCAGCGCAGCCGCTACCTGTCGATCGGATCAGTCGCCATCAGCGACGCCGACGCCGAGCCCATCGTCGATGCGATCCGCACCGCCAGCCGCCTGCAGGCACCGGAGCTGAAGTTCTCCAAGGTCTTTGCCGGCCCGAAGAACGGCCAGCGGCGCTCGGTTCTGTCCGCGCTGCTGGCACCGGGCGGTGCCTTGCATGAGAGGGCATCGGTCTATCTGATCGACAAGCACTACTTCGTCGTGGGCAAGCTGATCGACCTGTTCGTCGAGGAACAGGCTCACAAGCAGGGCCGCAACATCCGCAACGCCGGCCGTGCACGCAAGATGGCCCGCAGCCTGTTCGATGAGGGGCCGCGCGCCCTGGGGCCGGCGCTCTTCGACCGGCTGCTGTCGTCCACCGTCGCGTTCACCTCCCACAAGAACCGGGACCAGCAGGTCACCGTCGACGACTTCTATGAGGTCGTGGAGGAAGCCTGGGCGCGTTCCCGTCGGCGCAATGTCACCGAGACCTTGGCACTGCTGCGCACCACACGGGAGGAAGCCACCGAGTACCTCCAGGACGCGCACGGCCCGGACGCGGCCCTCCCACAAGCTCTGGAGCCCCTGATCCCGGCCGTTGCCGCGATCACCGCGAACTGGTCCCGGAAACTGGGCAGGGTCAACATGCTGGTAGACGACCAAAGAGCCCTCACCGATACGAACCTGGACGACATCGAGAGGGAAGCACGTGACCGTGGACACCCCGAGTTCCGCTACCTGTCCAGGGGAGTGCACCTGGGACACCTGCTGCGGGGACAGTCCACACAGCACCCCTCGCTGCAGCTCGCAGACCTGATCTCGGGCGCGGGGTTCTCCGTGGCGCAGCGCCACAGCGGGCTCGCCAACCCCGCCGGAGAAGACCTGCACACCGTTGTAGTGCCCCTCATCGACGTGGCGGGCATGCTCCCTCACGACGAGCCTGCCCGGGTGGCCCACCCTGCTCCTCCAACAGCTTGACCTTCGGCGCCGCGAGGCCACAGAACGGAGGTTGCCTGACGGCCACAGGCCGTGCCGACCACACAGGAGGACAACCCGAAACCAGAGCAGGTAACCATCCTGTGGCAGGACGCAGACAAGATCAACCAGGAGCCCAGTCAGGACGCCTTTGACGCCGAGTGCCGTGCTTGGCGAAGGTGATCGCGCAGCAGCGCGCGCAACTGGGGCAGCGGAACGCGAGCGCCCAGAGCGGTAAGGAACGCCGGAACGCTCCATGTGATCAGGGCGCCCTGGCGGGACAGGTAGAGGCCGACCCGGTCGATGGCGTACGCGTCGTCGTAGTCGAGAAGCAGGTATCCGGCGAGTTGCTGTACCGCGGGGCGGTTGATCGTGTGGGGGCGGGTGGTGGCCTTGCAGTCGATCAGCAGCCCGCCCACGATGAAGTCCGCGTCGGCGCCGCCGAGGTCACTGCTGCCGGTGAACACCGGTCCGCACACCCGCTGTTCGCCCGGTAGCCGCCGAAGCGGCGCAAAGGGTTGTTCGGCGAGCGCCATCTGTTCGGCGATGTCTTCCAGCACATACAACGGGACCGCCGCCGTCAGCTGATCGAGGGTGGTGCGTGCGTCGGCCAGGGCGAGCAGGTTGCGGCGCCGGGCGAACACGCCGTTGCGGTAGACCGCCTCGTAGAACCCCGCCACGTGACACAGCCGGGTCAGCTCCTGCTCATCCAGCCGGGGTGCACCCTCCAGGTGGGAGTGGAGCCGGGCGAGTAGCCGGGTGCCGGCCGTGTGCAGGGCCGCTCGCACCTCGGGCGCGGGCGCACCGTCGAGCGGGTAGGTGCTGCCGAGCAGGTGAACGCCGGTGGTGACGGCGTCTCCGGGGCCGTGGCCGAGGGCGAGCCGCAGGCGGTAGTCGATGGTGCGTCCGAGAGCCGCGTAGTCGGGACGCCGCTCGTCCATCGGCTGCACCGCAGGAGGAAGTTCCCGCGACCACTGCTGGTATGAGCCGACCATACGCTCCGTGCGCGGCAGATGCCGGGCCAGGAATGTAGACATGGGTGAGCGCGGGTACTGAAGCTGCCCCGTCAAAGGCAGCGCGGCCAGCGGCACACCCTCCGGGGTACTTGTCACCGAGGTGCGAGGGTTCTGCCGGATCCGGGCCTCGGCCCACTGGATCCCAGCGGTGTCCAGCACTTCGCGTGCCCGCGTCACCGCCACGTAGATCAGCCGTGCTTCTGCCGGATGCACGCCCCGTTCCTGGTGCTCGTCCGCGGGCGTGAAGCCGTCCCCGATCCGTACCCGCCGCCACTCGCGGCCCTTGGCCTTGTGCACGGTGGATACCACCACACGCGCCTGGTCCTCGTCGACCATCCGCTGGACGGCCGTGATGATCTGCTGCGGCCCGTAGGTGTCGACGAGTTCCACGATCGCCTTCAACTCCGCTGCCGCGGAATCCTGTTCGGCGTACTCCTGCACCTCACCCCAGGACGAGAACAAGAACAGCTCATGATGCGAGGTCCGTCGGCCCGCCTGAAGGTCGATCGCCGCCTCAGCGATCTTCAGCAGCGGCTTGCCGCCGCCGGCCAGCGCAACCGGCACCCCTTCCTCGAGGAAGCGCAGCACCTCGGCGAGCGCGTCCGCGTTGCCCCGGCACAACACCGCATCGGGGACCTCGACCTGCCCCAGCCCGGAGGTTCCGCCGGCGTGCCCGGTCAGCTGCATCGTCGACGAGGCGGCCCGCAGCCACCGGTTCGCCACCGCCGCGATCGCCGGGCCGAACCGGAACGACTGCGTCAACTCCAGCTGCTGTCCCGGAAAACCGCTCATGATGTCCTTGGCGTGTCGCCACTCATAGATCTGCTGCGCCGGATCCCCGACGCACACCCGCTGGGCGTCCTGCTGCAGGAATATCTCCTCCAACACCGGGTTGGTGTCCTGAGCCTCGTCCAGCAGCACGAAGTCCGCCGGCAGCGTCGGCCGTGTCAGCGCCCACATCTTCAGATAGTGGTCGTGCTGAAACGGCAGCTTCCCCTCAGGTAGGCAGATGTCGTCCCACGCCCACCGCGCCCGCTTCAGCAGCACCTCCGCCAGATACTGCGCGCCCTGGTCGTCCAGCCCGTTCACCGGCCCCAGATGCCGTGCCGCCACCTGTTCATCCGTGCTGTAGCAAAAACGCCGGACCATCTCCATCACGAGCCGCGCCTGCGTCGTCGCCCTCAGCCGCCGCTTGCCCACCGCCAGGTCCCGGTCCAGCCCCAGCAACTGCGCCGTGCGCTTGAGCGGCATATGGCGAGAGGCGTCGAGACGATCCTGAAACCGGCGGCCTACCGCGCGGTGCGCCAGCGAATGCGACGTACGGCATTCCACGTTCCGCCCGAACCGGCCCTTGGCTTCTTCCGCGATCGGCCTGTTGAAGGCCACGTACAGGCCCCGCCGCCGCGTCGCCGAGCCCATCATCACCAGCGTGGACGTCTTTCCCGTACCGGCGCCGGCCACCAGGGCCAAGTCCTGGCCCGCGGCGAACGCCTCCCGCGCCGCCTCCTGTTCAGCCGTCGCCCTCAAGGCCACGCCGCACGTCCCTTCCACCCGCACTGCGAGTCATTTCACCCTCGGTCCTGGTTCCGGCCGCGAGCGATCAGCATGGCAGCGCCCACTGACACCAGGTCGCTTCACATAAGACATGCGCGCGAAACATCGGAAAGGCGGCCGATTCCGATGCGACGGCCCGTCCGTCTCGCCGCCGACGCACCGATGCCGCGGTCGCCGGGTTCACGGTCAGTGCGGTGCGCAGGGAGAAAGGGAATCTCGGCATGTGCCAATCCGAACCAGGCCGGCCACGTGCCGGCTATCTGACGAGAAGAACTGCCGACGTCCGGTGGTCGGCAACCCGGTGGGGAAAACCTGCGTGTGCTTTTCAGTCTCCGTGCGCCGCGGACAGGGCTGTTACTTCGGCCTCCGGGTGACGCTCAGTTGGGCAGCCCAGCAGACTGCGGGCCGGATGTCCGAGCCCTGGTGCAGGATGGGGGCACTGCGCTCCACGTCCCTGCGGGGAGCCAGGGCCGGGGTCTGTTGCGTCAATGGGGGGCGTTCGTGTTCCAGCGTCATCTTCACCGTCACGATGACGTCAATCTGGTGATGTCCGCGCTGGGGGACGATCCCCAGTGCCTGCCGGTCCTGATCGCTCTGGGTGCGACACTGCGCCGGGACGTGGCTTCGGCGCTGCGGGAGGTCATCGCGACCGGGGCGTGGCAGGGCGACTTCCGTGTCCGCAGCGCCGCGGCCCACTGGCGTGAGGAACCCCGCTTCCAGGTCTTCCTCGAGCACGGGCTCGAAAAGCGCCGCAACCGCGGTCCCAAATATGAGCACCTGAACGCCGCTCTGCTGACGTTTCCCGAGACCCGTGCCGCCCTCTACCGGGTGAGCGCGGCGGAATGCCCGCAGCACTGCCGCACCAAGACCGCCACCTTTGCCGAGGACCGGCATGTGGATGACTACCGCCAGGCACTGTTCGGCTGGTACGCCGCCATCCAGCACGCGCACGCCTGCGTCGTGAGGGCGGCGCGCTGGTTCGCGAACGCGCAACCGCCCGACTCCCGCCGGCCGGAGGCCTTCACCGACTGGATGACGGGAACCCGGCGCCGACACGGCAGCGGTACCGTCCAGGAGACGGAGCCGGCCGCCCAGCGCGCCCTGCAGGAAACCATCCTGATGATGCACGCCTGGAGCCCGCACACCTTCGAAGCCATCGACGTGGCCTTCCAGAAGGCGGAGGGAGGAGACGCATCCCACGGCTGGGGCGGCAGCTTCGAGCCCGCCGGCCGGCCCGAAGCCCAGGCGGCCGCGGAGGCACTCGCGAGCGTCCTTTCCCCACAGGAACGCCAGCATGTCCGGGACGTCATCGACGGGATTGAGACCGACGACGAGCACCGCGACATAGACCTCGCGAAGGACAGCACTCTGCCCTGCACCAGCGACCGCCACCGCACCTACGGCGCCGACCCCGGCGAACGCGAGGACTGCGCCACGGCCCGACGCCGCGTATACGAGGAGGCCTCCCAGCCCTGGAACGAGGGCGTCGACCGCGCGGCCGACGCTGCCCGGCTCGCCCGGTTCCTGCTCGGCCCCCGTACCGACCGAATCCAGGCCGCCCTCGCCACGGCCCGTGCAGCCGTTGCCCGTGACACCACCGAGAGGGCGCCGCAGGTCTGGCACGACAACACCGAAACCCTCCGAGAAGCCCGCGAAGCCGCAGGACTCGATCTCCACGACGCCGCCGGCCACCTGGGCATCAAGCCCGCCACACTCCAGCGCTTCGAACAGGCAACCGGCAAGCTCCCCGGCCGCCCGGTCTCCCTCGGCTACCTCCAACTCCTCACCCTGACCTGCACCCAAGCGGGCCACACCGCCCCCGGCTGCATCCCGCACGCCATCTCCCAGCCGGTGGTCTCGCTGCCGACCACCCTGTAGTACGCCACCGCGCCCACACCCCTGCCGCACTCCACCACCCTGTGAGGAATCCCCGTGTTCGAAGACGTACACCAGCGGCCCTGCGGACGCCCCACCAAGTCCGGCAACCCCTGCCGCGCGCAGTTCTCCGGCCCGGGCTTCGCCTGCAAACTGCACACCACCGACCACGAAAAAGCCCTTGTGGACGCCTACCGGCAGGGCCTTGAGACCGGCCGGGCGCAAGAAAGAGAGTGGAGACAACGCACAGAGGCCGCACAGGTCGAACGCCTTGAGCGCCAGATACGGACCCTGCGGGAAGAACTCGACGCCAAGAACCGCCGCTTCGAGGTCGACGGCGACCAGGCCGTCACCGTCGACGGCTACGGATACCGCTGGAGCGGCCCCGGCACACTCGAAGTCGGCGACCGTGTGCTCCTGCCCGAGAACTACGTCAGCGCCCTGCGCCACGGCCCGGGCCCCTTCCCCGGAACCGTGACCGAACTGGGCACCACCTACACCGGGACCCTCAGCACGATCATCTCCCGGGCCCCCGCCACCCCACGGCAGACCGGCTGAAACCACAAGCCCAGGGCACCGGCATCCGAACCGACCAGCGGAGGTCTTCCGTGAAACGCGAGCGCGCCACCACGCTCCTGAACGACATGCTCGACCGCCTGGAGGAGGGAGGCTGGCCGCTGGACCTCGTCGACGAGATCCTCGTCTTCGGCTCCTACGCACGCGGCGCACTGAACCCCTCAGACGTCGACATGGTCGTGGAACACCGCAGAGACGACCGCCTCACCTCCGAATTCCTTCACGCCCTGTCCTACGGCCGCGACCCCTCCGCCTCGATGAAGCGCGCCCTGAAGGGCAACAGCCGCGGTCTGCAGATCCACTTCGGCGAACGCAAGACCCTCGAAGCGGAAGGATTCGAACTGACCCCGCTGTGGAGGCGGGGCGAACCCGTCGACGCCGCCCGCGCCCGGCTCACCGCCATCACCCCCGACCCCGCGGCAGGCCGGGCCCCACGCGACCACATGATCGAAGCCTTCGACGGCATCGACCGCTGGGTCCCGCGCCCGGTCCGCATCACCCTCACCGAACTCGTCGACCGCAACGCCGTCACCATCCGCCAACTCCAGCTCCCCGACGTCCAACCCGCCCACCCCGCAGCCCACGAAGCACTCACCCGATGGACCGACACCAGCCCGCTGCGCCGCGCTGCAGCAGCCGCCCTCGCCCATCTCGAAGCCACCTCCCGACCCCTCGACTCCGTCTACCTGCACGGGGAACCGGTCATCGGCAGCCGCTACAGCGACACCACATGGCAGACCGGCATCGGATTCGGCTGGAGCCACTACCGCAGCATCTCCCACCACCTGCAGGAGGGCACCGACTGGTTCGAGGTCGTCCGCCCCACACGGACCCAGCCCCTGCACACCCTCCACATCACCGTCCAGGACCGCTCCGCCCTGCCCCGCCGGTGACGCACACCCATGCCGGGGGAAGCTTCAGGGCCGCCCGCAGGACGTGGACCGGAGTGTGCCAGGGTGAGCGGGGAGGAGGAAACGGTGCCGGGTGAGTACGCTGCGGGTGGACGTGTTCGCATACGACATGCCGTGCCAGCAGTGCTCGATGCCCTTGCGGTGGGTGTTCGGTCTGCTGCCTTCGCACCGGCTGGACGGCAGCGAGTTCACCACGACCGACTTTCCCGAAGCCGTCGATGTGGCACGCCGGATCCTGGCCGACCCCACCGGCGACACCATGGACCTGGCCGCGCAACTGCACGACCGGCCCGCCTGGCAGAAGGGGCGCAGCTTCAACCCGAACACGTGCGGCCACTGCGGGCACCAAGCCGACTGGCACGTTCTCGACGACGTCATTCACCATGCCCTCCACGGGCGATGGATCCGCGCGGCACAAAGCCGGGTACCGGTGCCGCAGTGGCGCGCGATCCGCGGTCGCGGGCAGGGAATCTCCTGGACACCGTGAACCACCCCGGCCCGCATGCTGAGCAGCCGAAGACAACTGGCTCCTTTTCCTAGCTGCCGTAGGGGACGGGGCGCTTCCCCAGCAGATGGTCCGGGCTGGTCCGGTGACACATGGCGGAGGCTGTGCAGATTCCGGCCGTCCGGCATTCCCCATGGGCCGGATAGATCTGTTCGGCGGTGAAGACGGCGCCCTGTCTGCTTTCGTGGTGTCTTCAACTGCTTCGCGCATGGGGAGGCCGTCTTGGGCAGCACCCGCACATCCCGATCCGGCACCCGCAAGTCCACCCTCCACCGGCTCAAGCCCCCCGAGGGCACTACCCCGGAACTGCGCAAGTTCGTCCGCGAGAGATACCTCGACAGTGAGGACTACCAGGCCAGGGAGTTCACCCGCCAGGGGATGGAGGGCCTGCTGATCACCGGAGGAGTTCCCCGAGAGCGTGCCGACTGGTGCAGCGCGGTGGAATCCATCACCGGCCTGGAAGTCAGCGAACGCAGCCGTGCCGCGGCGGGACTCATCCTCATGCGTACCGGCCGTGGCACCTACGCGCTGAGCTACGGAGTCGGGCAGCACATGCTGGACCCCTACTTCCGTGACGACGAGTTCGGACTGGAGTTCGCGACCCGCTGTCTCAACGACGACGGAGTCATAAAAATCCGCAACCAGATCATGGACGGCAGAGGCCGGGTCGACGAGTACTCGGTGTCACGGGGCGAGCGGATCGACGACTTCGGCCTGGACCGTTTCGGAGCCGTCGTCCGCCGCATCTGCGGCACCGTCAGCGGACTGTCGCTGACTTCCCTGGAGACGGGCAGGACACGACAGGTCCGCGTCGAGTGCTCACAGGCCACCATCAAGCTCCCCCTGGCCACCACCGTGGAACAGTTCCTGAGCGACCTCCAGGCGATCGAGGACGTATGCGCGAGGCCCGATCCGCTGCCGCAACTGCGTTTTGTCAGCAGGGTCCACACCCTCGACAACCGCAGCCACAAGGCCGTGCAGGCCCAGGCGATCCTGGAAACGCACCTCACGGACCCGAAGAGCCCCCGCTTGACCATCGGGGTCCCCGACTCCTGTCAGGAAAGCTACAGCTCGGCCCAGGCATTCCGCGCCAGACGAGGCACCCGCACGATCGAGACAAGCGATCTCGAACTGCACCACCTGCTGCAGCTCATACAGGACAAGCCCGCAGGAGAACGACTCAAGGCCCTCGGCGACGTACGGGTCACCATGTTCAGCGACGACGACTACCAGACACCCGCCGGCGTCACCACCAACGGAAAAGAGTGGCTCATCGCCGACATCACGATGGGCACCGACCGCCTCTTCTACGGCAACGGCAAATGGTTCGAGGTAGGTGCCGGCTTCCTTGAGACCCTGGAAGAAGAACTCACCGCCCTGTTCGCCCAGCCGCAGACGGTCACCCTGCCGCCATGGCCCAAGGGCCCGCCCAACTCCAAGGGCCACGACTCTCACGACGAGGACTGGTTCAACCACCAGGCAGCGAAGCCCGACGGGTATCTCCTGTTCGACAAAAAGGACATCGTCACGGAGAAATTCAAGGGAGGCGGACTGGAGATCTGCGACGTCCTCGGCCCCGAGAACCAACTGATCTGCATCAAGAAGGCACCCGCCAGCACAGCCCCCCTCAACCACCTCTTCGCCCAGGGCGTGGTCGCCGTCGAGACGCTGCGCAGCGACCTCGACGTACGGACCAAATTCCTGGAACAAGTGGCCGCGCACACACCGGACCATCGCCTGCTCCACGACTTCGGCACACTCCGGGTGGTCTTCGGGATCCTCCTGAAGGACGGCCAGGACATCCGCGTCGACTCACTGTTCGCCTTCGCCCAGGTCTCGCTGCTCCAAGCAGTCAGACGGCTGCGCGCGATGAACGCGGAGGTCGAAGTCGTCGCCATCCACCGCTGAACCAAGGAGAGCCTCACCGGTACGGATGCGGCACCGCGGTCAACTGGTGTGCACCGGGGCGTGGTCGAAGAACCTGTGCTCGTCGTCGATATGGATTTCTCGCACGCCGGGGTAGGCGCGGGGGAGCGGGTCGTTGGTCGCGGCGATGACCTGGCAGGCGTAGCCGTCGGGTGAGGGGTCGTCGGCGATGGAGATGAGGGTGTCGATCAGCCGCACACTGGTTTCCTGGTCCAACCCGGTGGACCCCAGGCCCGCGAGCGGCGAGTCGATGATCAGCAGCGGCGGAACCTGTACCGCAGGGTCCGCCCGGCCCACGTCGCGCAGGGACAGGAGCGCCGCGATGTTGGTGGCAGCCTTCGGGCTGCCACCAACCGAGATGTCCGTGAACGTCTTGACGGGTTCATGGTGCTCCTTCACCCGGACGGTGAAGTCCTGCGGATCGATGGAGGCGGTCTCGACGGCAGGGTTGATCTGCCGCAGCCGGTCGAGGAGGAACGCCGACCACCGGCCGGTGACATCCTTGCGGCGGACGTCCTGCGCGGTCTTGGCTGCATCCCGGGCGGCCTGCGCCGCTTCCATCGTTTGCTTCGCCGCCTCGACCACCTTCTCCTGCGCCCGGATGAAGTCGGCGTCATCCAGCCTCCGCTTGAGCTGGGCGACGTCCCGGCTCAGACCATGAGCCTCCTTCTCCGCCTGCTGTGTCGCCTTGCGCGCAGGAGCGAGATGATCGTGCTCGTACGCGTCGCGGGCCGCGAGCGCCTCCCCGGCGGCCCTCTCCGCCTCCTCGACGGCCCGTGCCGCGGCCTGGGCGGCCTCACCCAGCCCCTTGTTCCGCAACTTCAACTTCTCCACCCTGGCGCGAACAGCCGCGATCTGCTGCTCCCGGTGGTCCTCGCCGCCGGAGTGGGTCTGACCGCACTGACGGCACAACCCGGGATCACGCTCGGGAAGAGCCTGCCCGCAGCGGGTGCAGCCCTGTGGCCCCGGGTTCAGCAAGGCGATGAGCTCGCCTTCTCCCCGTGCCTGATCGGCCACGGCGCCGCTCAGCTCGGCCCGGGCCGCCTCGGCCTGCTTGGCGGTCTTGCGGCGTTGCTGTTCGGCCGCCTTGTGCAAGGCGACGAGCCGCCCGTGCTCCCCGACCGAGACGGTCAGGAGGTCGGAGGCCTTCTTCCAGCGATTGGCCGCCGCGAGGTGCTCGCGCTGCTTCTGCTCGTACTCGGCGCGGACACTGTCCGGGTCGGCGACGGCGCCGGTGTCGCGGAGCTTGTTGAACTGGTTCAGCGCGGAACGGGCGGCACGGTAGCGGGACTCGGTCTCCGAGGCGTTCTTCTCCAGCCCCGCAAGGTCCTCGTTCCACAGCCCGAGGATCACCTCCAGGGCCAGAATCCGCGCCGTGTCCTTCTCTCCACCAAGGAACTCGGAGGAGATCGTGTTCTGCCGCAGAGCCATCGCGGTGCCGTAGAACTCGTCCAGTCCGACACGGGTCGTGCCCCGGGCCGCAGCGGGAAGGCCGAGCAGATCCTGGATGAACGCGCCCGCCGTGATCCCCCCAGTCTTGGCCGCGGTCACGGGCAGCGAGTGTTCGAACTCGTCACGGGCGTCGAGATTCTTCACCAGGACCCGCGCCCGGGGATCGGGCCCGCTGCGGGTCGCCTGCCAGCGCGTCCCGGCGACCCGGAAGACCAGGCGGACAAACTGGCAGGCGCGCACCTCCGGCATGACCGTCGCGTTCGTCAGCCCCAGCGGATACAGCAGGGCCTCGATGGCAGTGGACTTGCCCGATTTCGAGTGCCCGACCAGGAAGGTCACCAGGCCCTTGAAGTAGCGGGCATACCAGACGCCGTCCCGCTGGAATTCAAGTCTTTCGATGACGAACGACGGACCCACGGGTGCTCCTCGGCTCGGCTGTGCTGCTCTCCCCGTGAAAACGAGCGTCCGCCGAACGGGTGACGCCCCAAGGTCTTTCGGGCGGAGCCTCCTCCGGGGCAAGGCACCCTGGCGGACGCCGAGTTGGCCACCGGCACCGTAAGCCGGCCACCGTTCCGCTTTTCCGGGAGCCGGCCGCTGCGTGCTCCGGGGAGCAAGGCCGCCCGGAGTACGCAGCGATCTGGTCAGCTGTCTTCCCGGAGCTCGGACGGGATGTGGCGCGGCGGGCCTCGCCGCTACCCCGCTTCCGGGGAATCGGCCAGTGCGGTGCGGCACGCTCGCCTCAGCTCGGGCAGTGTCCTGCGGGCGCCCAGCAGTTGCAGGAAGTGCCCGGTCTCCCAGTCGATCAGTCTGCCCTGCCGCGACAGGTACAGGCCGACCCGATCGATGCCGTAGGCGTTGTCGTAGTCGAGGAGCAGGTAGCCGGCGAGCTGGTACAGGTGGGACCGGCCGATGCGTTCGGGATGGATGGTGGACTTGCAGTCGATGAGGCATCCTGCGGCGATGAAGTCGGCGTCGCCGCCGCCGACATCGTGGCTTCCGGCGAAGACCGGCCCGCACACCCGTTGCGGGAGAGGTATCTCCAGGACCCATCGCAGGGCGCCGGGACGGTCGGCGAGCGCTGCCTGCGCGGTGAGGTCGCCCGGCACATAGGAGGGGACCTGGTCGAGGAGCCCGTCGAGGCCGTGGGAGAGGTCGGCGCGCAGCAGCGGGCTGCCTTGCCGCAGACCGGCGCGAGCCACCGCTTCGAACCAGGCTGCGACAAAGCACAGCCGGGCAAGGTGTTCCTCCGCGGCGGCCTCGCCCAGCAAGGCTCCGGGGAGCGCGGGCGGCTGTGAGCTGAGTTGGGCGAGGAGTTCCTTGGCTGTTTCGGCGAGGGCAAGGGCGGCTGCGCAGGAGTGCGTGTCGGCCAGCTGCATGGCTGCCAGTCCGATTCCGGTCACCACGGTCGAGGGCACTGGTGAGCCGAACGCGATCCGCAGCCGCAGGTCGATGGCCTGCCCCAGGCTCTGGTGGTCGATCGGCCCGCTGCTGTGCGGCCGGAGCACATCGGGGAGCTGCGGCAGGCGGGAGCGGTAGTCGCCCACCGGCGCCGCAACATCGGGCAGTTCCGTGTCCAGGAAGAGGCGAAGGGGCGAGCGGCGGTCATTCAGACAATGGGTGAGGCTCATGCCGTCACCTGCGGACGGATTCCGGCAGGAGCGGGCAGCGCGTACACCATGATGCGTCTCGTTTCGTTGGTGCCCGGCGGAAGGCGGATCTGTGCCGCCTCCCGGGCTCCCCGGTTAACGGGCGGGCTCGGGAAGGAGAGAAGTCCAGGCGATGAGATGAGGGGGACGGGCCGTCATTCGGAGTCCTGGCCGGGGGTGTCGACACCGGCTTCCAGGGCCTTGTCGACGAATTCCCGTACCAGTTGCCTGACCTGAGCAGCCAGCACGACCTGCTCCCACTGGGGTGCGAACGCGCACTGCCAGCACTGCATCCGCAAACGGACCGATCCGTCTTCCTCCACCGCTCCCCACGCGGAGTGGGGTGGCTGCGCGCACGGGCCGTGAGGGGCGAGCACGATCGTCTGCAGCACGATGTCGGGCTGGTGGCGCGGCGGCACGGTCCTGTTGCGGCGGCAGCCGTCGCACAGCAGGAGATGGCGGACCGCGCCCGGCCGGTGGATGAACCGGTGACCGCTGCCTTCGTAGGTGTTGCAGCTGGCGCACACCGGGCCGCGCACGAATCCGTGCGTGTGGCAGTGGTCCCAGTACAGGGCCTGCCGCGGACTGGGGCACAACCGGCACAAGAACGCCTCGGGCTCCGAGTTCTTCGGAAGCGACGCGTACAGCCTGCCGCGCAGGTGGTTGTTGTAGGGGCGTGCCAGGGTGGTGGTGCACGTGGGGCACAGGGTGGTGTAGCCGCTGTTGCTGGATGTGCGCCACGCCCAGACGTCTCCGGTGGCGTTGCAGCGGCTGCATCGGGCGGCCTGTTCGGCGCACTCGGCGGCGATCCGGTCCGCCCGGTCGAGGAGGGCGGCGTAGGCGCGCGGGACCATCCAGGCGGTGCCGGACCATGTCAGCAGCGGCAGGGGGCTGGTGCACGCGATGGGCCACCGGCCGTAGCGTTCCTTGACCTGCTCGAGGGTTGCTCCGCACCCCAGCCCCTGGCGGTTGGGCCGGGTGCGGCTGCATGGCTGCTGTCCTTCACAGCGGCAGCCGTTGGTGCTCTGGTCCTGGTAGGAGATCCAGTCGAACCAGCGACGGATCTGCGCGCGCCACGTCCGGTCGTGGTCGGCGGAGGAGAGGCGGGCGTCGACCAGATCGTCGGGGTCGAACGGGACTGAGGCAAGTCGTTTGCCGGCCGTGCGGATGTCCCGGTCGTCCAGCCGCCACCGGCCCTTGTACTTGTGGCCGCGGACAGCGGTGTCTCCAATGAGGACGTGGTTGCTGATCTGAAAGGTGTAGCGGGACAGGGAGGCGGGGGCTGCGGGAACGGGACAGCCCTCGGTGAGTTCTGCCAGCAGCTGGTTGGCGTAGTCCGGGCTGATGGGTGCCATGAGCGTGTTACTCCTTGCAAGTGTGAGGTGTTCAGGGGTGGGGCGGCAGATGCGCCGTGAGGACCGGGGGTCCGCGCATGTCGGCGCTGCGCAGCTCAAGCCGCAGGTGTGAAGCGGATGAGCCGGGTACGGTGATGGAAGGCGCTATGGGTGTGGCGCCTCTGAAGTTCGCGGCCAGGACATGGGCTCCCAACCGCCGGTCAGGAAGGCGGATCTGGCTTCTTCGACCAGGGTGCGAGGACGGCGGTCGGTGAGGAAACTGGCGCGGTCGCTGTATTCGGCGGGCCGGGCTGCCGCCTGGTGCACCGTCCACAGCACATCACCGCCGGCTCCGTCCGCGGCCGTGAGCAGCCACCGCTGGAGCGGATCCGTCCGTGCGGCCTCCCGCGGGCCGATCCGGGCACAGGCAGCGAGCCAGTCCGCGAGCCATGGCCGACCGACCCGGCGGCCGATCTCCCCGAGCAGCATCGTCGCGGCGGCAGCCGTTCCCGCCGCCGCGGTGGTCGCACGCAGCCGTTGCTGCCAGCGCGAATCGCCCAGCAGCCGAGCGACGGCAATCGTCTCCGGATAGGTCAGCAACGCGTGCGGCACGACGGCCGCCGGCGTGCATCCCGTGACCGCGGCCAGCCGGCGCACACGGTCCTGCCAGACCGTCTCGGAACGCCACCCCTGCACCTGCCACGACCACACCACCGCCGCGGCGAGGGCCACCACCTGTCCGGCCCACGGGTGAGTCCTCACGAGAGCGGCATGACGCCGATGAGCCGTGAGCACTTCGGGCAGCGTCTCCAGCGCAATGCTCGCCGGCCGTTCCGCGTGCGCGAGGAGCCAGCGACCGTGGCGCCGGCACACGTGCCCGGCCGCTCCCGGGTACACCAGCACGGTCTGCCCGTGCCGCCAGGCCCGCCCGGTGCACGGGGGACAGGCCCCCACCCACGCCTCGCACGGTGCGTACCAGGCGGCCCGCCGGGCCTCGTCGTCCACGAGCCGGCTGTGATGGGCGGCGAGGCTGGGCAGCATGGTGGTGAGCCGGGGCAGGGGCAGGCCAGCGAAGTGAGCCAGCTTTGCCTGCGCGGAAGGATTGAGGAACAGTTCGAGGCCGGTAGCCGGGGTGCCTGTCACCTGCACCCCGTGCGGGCCGCCCAGGATGCCCCGCAGCAGGTCTTGGGCCGGCAGCCCGAACCAGGCGGTCATTCTGCGCATCCATGAACCGGTCAGTTCCCGCTCGACGGCCCGCAGCTGAGCGGGCCTAGGTTCCGGCAGAGGAGATGCCACCGAGAGTGTCCTTTCGAGCAGACAGCAGAAAAGGGCAGGGCGTGGACCGGGGCCGGGTCAGACAGATGTGTGTTCCGCCGCCCCAAAAGGAGGGGAAGCCACGGGACCCCGGGGGAGCAGGCTCACGGGGATGCAGCCATGAGGCCGTATCACCGTGAGCCCGCCCGGCCAGGCCGGCTAGCGGTTGGGGTTCTGTCTACGCGTGGCGCGTGCCGCGTTCGTGGCCTGTACGTCGAGCACCACTTGCGACAGCAGGCTCTTCGTGATCCTGTAGCTCCCCTCCACGATGGAGCGGATCGCGGCCTCCCGGATCACGAGGGAGAGACTGGCCATCACACCGCCGGTGAGCAGGTGAATGTAGTTGGCGTGACGGACCAGCGTCCCGGGCCGGTGCCGGGCCAGTCGCAGTGCCCCCTCCATGTCGCTGAGCAGCTTGCGCCACGTGGCCTTCTGCTCAGGGGTGCCGTTGAGCAGTGGGGGAGTACGCAGGATCTTGAACCGGGCAGAGAGCTGGGCGCCGCGGGGCCCGGTCAGCAGCGGCGAGTTCTCCACATCGACACCGGCCAGTACGAACGTTGCGGGTACCCGCTCAGCCAGGGTTTTGACCTGGTCGGAGGTGTCGGCGCCGGGCTGAGTGCGGGTGTTGAGCAGATGGACATCGTCGAGGAACACCAGACGGGTGCCCCGCTCGCACAGCACATGGCACACGGCGTCGGTGATCGTGTTCTCGGTCATCCGGTCGTGAACAGGGATACAGGCGAACCGGGCCAGCACCTGGGCCAGGCTCTTGGGCGTGTACGTGGGCGGGATGGAGGCGAACGCCACGGGCATGCGGTCTTCGCGGCCTGGCCGGCGGCGCCGCTCGCTCAGCTCGAAGGACCGGCCGAGCTCGGCGAGCGTGGTCGACTTTCCTGCTCCGGGAGGCCCGGACACGATCAGGCCGCGCCGGGCTGTGCCCCGCTGCCGGTTGTTCACCAGCAGCGTGTACCTGAGCTCGGTCTGCGCCCGTGCCATGGCAGGTGACTTGAGGATGACGAACTCGGAGTGGTAGTCCAGCAGCCCTTTGTCGGTCCAGGACGGATCGTCCACCGGCGGCGCGGTCACGCGCGGGCGCAACACGTCTGCTTGCCACAAACGGCAGTTCGTGACCGGACCGGGAGCGACGTCGTCGTCGAAGAAGTCGTCGTCTGCGGCAGGGGTTACAAAAGCCACTGGTCGTCCTCCGCAACCGCATCGTTGAGGACCAGCGATCCGCCGTCGCCTTCGACGGCTTTCGGCTCGTCGCCCGGGAGACAGAAGTCCTCGTCGTCCTCGTCGGGGACGGTCTCATCGTCGATCTCGGGCGCCGCGTACACGCCGGCAAGACCGAACGACAGCGCGGGCACGTCCAGGATGTTGACCTCACCTGCGGGCACCTGCACCGCACCTGATGCCCGTGACTTCGCCACCACCCGCCGTTCCGTGGCCGACATTTTCTCCTTGCCGGCGGCCTTCTTCAGGAACCGGTCCAGGGCCAGGGCCAGTTCAGCCTCGTGCTCCTCACGCGAGCCGGTTCGTTCGACCACCTTGCAGATGTGCTCCCAGACGTGGTGAGTGAACGGCAGACTGACCGAGGTGGCATGGATCCATGGCAGCTCACGGAACCCTTCCGGCAGCCGGACCCAGACCCGGACGGGGTCGTAGGGGTTGTAGTGCACCTCCCACATGCCCTTCTTCGAGGCCACTCCGGAACCCTGCCTGCGGTGGTCGTTGAGACAGACGTCGTCGTAGGTGCGGTAGTCGAGCCGGATGCCGGCATCCGTGATCGCCCGCCACGCCACCGGCAGCAGCTCCACGTAGTCGTCCGACGTCAGCGGCACCGGAACGTACCCCGTCACGGGAAGCAGAGCCGCCCACATCTGGTTCGGTGTGAGGGCCTTCTTCGGCATCAGCGGGTGGCGCAGACCCTCGTGCGGGCGGTGGTGCCAGTGCACGCAGAACTCATCCCACAGTGCCTGGATCTCCGCCATGGTCCGCAGCGGCTCCTGCTCGACCTTGGAGCCGCGCTCGCTGACGTTCGAGCCGGTGAAACCGGCCAGCCACTGGTAGAACAGGGAGTTGATCGAGCCGAACGGCCGCTCCACGTGTCCCTTGGCCGGTCCGTTCGCCGGAGGCACCGGCTGCAGCGAGATACCCAGGCTCTCGCATGCGGCCCGGGTGGCGGGCGAGACGAACACCTTGCCCTGGTCGACCACGACCGTCTCCGGCACGATCACCGGGCGGGCTGCCGCGTCCTTGAGCCGCTCGTCCATCGCGGTCAGCCGCTCATGCGGCACGACCGACGCAGCCATCGACAAGGACGCATCCCAGCCAGGTCGCATCACCATCGGCGTCATCATCTGTGCCAACAGCACGGCGACGTCGGTCAGTTTGCTCCCTTCTGGGCGCATCACCCCCCACAGGCTGCGTGTGGCCACGTCAACAGCAGTGGTCAGCTCCAGCCGCCCTACCACCCCGTTGTCGAAGGCCACCAGCGCGTTCACGGGGGAACTGTCCAGCATGACGATCTCGCCGGGGCGCAGCGCCAGTGTCGGCTTGAACGGCGGGGTCGGTCGCGAAGCGCGGGCGCGCCGCTGCGCCACCGTCCCCTGCAGGCCGAGCACTTCCTCCACGGCGTCGATGAGCTTGTTGAACGTCGATGTCGGAGGAGCCTTGACCGCAAGCTCCTGGTGGTTCGCATCCAGCCACCACCGCACCTCCCGCCGCATCCGCTTCTTCCACCCCCGAGAACGGGAGCGAAGAGCCTCCTTGGGCAGCAGGGCGCGCAGCGCATCGACCACCAGGGGATCGGCCCGGTCCAACCTCGCGGAGCCGCCGCGTTTGTTTCTGACCAGCCCCCATACCCCGTCCTCGTGGTAACGGGCGCGCCACCTGCGCACCGTTGCCCGACTCACCTCCAGCCAGCCCTGGGAGGCCAGTTCATCGGCCTTGGCCTGCTCACGCTGGGCCAGCGTCGTGGAATCAGGGTCGTACTGCGGTTTCACCGGGCCCTTGCCATCCGGTGTGGGATCCCCGGTCTCCACCTCGCGGACATGCCGCTCCAGGTCAAACGCACGCCACTGCTCGTCCTCGGGAACGGTCGACAGCAGCCCCATCTGCGGCACCCGCAGACGCGGCGGACCACCCGCCAGAGCGAAGGAAGGATCAGAGAGCAGTTCAGCCAGGCCGAACACCGCCAGGCCGTCCTCCCCGTCCTTCCCGGCCAGCCAGATCCGCGCGCCGGACGTCATGGTCCCTTCGACACCGGCGACGGTCCACTCCCGTCCGCTGTACGTGAGAGCAGTTCCGACCGTAAGAACCGGCCGGCTCACCGCCCAGCCCCCGCCCCGGACGCCACCGCAACGACCCGCTCGTGCAGCGGAAGCTCCAGCGGTGCACTCAGCACACCGGCCCACAGGGCGTGGAACACCACCGGCCACACCGCGATCGGGTCACCCAGCAACCGCACCCCCTCGACCAGAGCCACGGGCGTACGGAAACACTCGGCCACCTCGGGCAACCGGCCCCGCGCACACCGCGGATGCCGGTAGCCGGCAAGCCAGCGCACATTGCCCTCCACCACGCACGACGGAGGTCCCACGAGCCGGTAGTGCCACCCTGCCGCAACCGCTGCCGCCTCGACATGCTCGGCCCGCCGGACCAGCCGCCGCCCTGCTCCGAACCGGCCTGCGCAGTCCACCAGCAGCCCGCTGCCGTCCGCCAGTCGCGCCATCAGATGCGGCGCATGCGACACGGTTTTGCTGCCCCGGCCTCGCCACAAAAGCTCCACCGGCCGACAGGCCAGCGCCACCACCCCTGGATCGCGGTCCAGCATCATGACCTGCGTGCGCATGGCCTTGAAGCCGTAGTGCACCAGGGCGCGGTTGGTCGCCGACCACCACCAACCCGGCGCCACCCGGCGGCCCTTGAGCACCGGGAACTGCCGCACGGGGAGACACTCCTCCAGCCGTTGTTCGCCAGCGGCCTCAAACCACGGCGCTTCGTGCTCGACGCCGGAAGGATCTACGAACCGTGCGGTCATGCAAGCCGGATCGATGAGGCGACGTCTGGCAGGCGGGGCAAGAGAACCGGACTGTCGGGTCATGGAAGACGAAGAAGACACGAACAACTCCCATACGGGGAAGGGCAGGACTGAGGAGCCGCCCGGGCAGGGCGGTGTCCTGGAAACGGAGTCGGCACAGACCGGGTCCGCCTACGGCGGCGGACCGCAGGCGAGCGCGCCGTGCTCATGCAGAAGGAGCGGAAGGACACTGGACTGGGGAAGCAAGCCATCGTCGGCACACGCACCAGTGCGATGCCGACGCCAAGGAGCGCTGCGCCAGCGGATTTGCGCAGCGTCTCCCGACCGTTTACGTCCAGAGGGCTCAATGCGGCTCATCAACCGGCCAGCAGTGAGCATGCCCGCCCGCGGCGCCACACGAGCCGCGGGCCAGGGCGCGATGTCAGGACGGCAAGGACTTCACCAGTTGGGTCAAGTTGTCGAGAAAGGCACGGAAGCCCTGGGGATCCCGCTCGTCCAGCTCGTCCAGCTTGCGGTTGGTCATGCCCATCAGGGCGTCCAACTCCTGCCCGGCAGGCTGCTCAGGCTCCTCCTCGCGCACCGGAGCGGGCAACGCCGCAACCCCCGAGCTGGCCTGCTCCCTCAGCGCTGGAGTGGGCCACACCATGCCCTGCTGGTCGCGGTGCACCAGCAGCGCCAGCACCAGCCACTCCACGAGGTACATGCCACGCCGCGGCTTGCCGGGAAGGTCGCCCAAGAGGCGCCTGGCCAGCTCGTCCGCCGGCAAGGGACCGGGCTGCAGCGCCGTATCCGCCACCGGAACCGACCAGTGCGGACGGAACACCCCTTGCAGCAGCAGCCGCGCGTAGGTCTGGTCCTCCTGCCAGCGCTGCGCGATGGTCCAGCCGGCCTCGGTGACCGCGAACTTCCCACGCCCGCAACTGATGAACAGACCGACCTCACGGCCGAACCGCAGGGTCTGGGTGGCGGTTTCGGGGGTCAGGCCCACCTCGCGCGCCACGTCTGCGCTAGTGATGACGAGCCGCTGCTCGCCGCTGGCGAGTGCAGCAGTCAGCACGACCTGCCACTGGCGCCGCATACCAGCGCGATCCGAGGGAGATGTCCGATCTCCGGATGCGGGAGGAGAGCAAAGGACCACTGAGCAGGCGGGGTCGGCATCCGGAGGGGCCGAGGAAGAGGCATGAGAGAACAGACTTTCCATGTGCGTGAGGCCTTTCTGATCTTGCTGCACGTGCGGATGACACGCCACGCACCGCCCTCCGCACGCTGGGTATAGTGACGGGGCGCGTGAGGCCGATTACATGCGCACCGTGACACCGCCGGGCTACCACACACCGGCGGTGTTCGGTCTTTCGCGCAGGCTCAGGCCAACTGATTCAGCGGTGTTCGGTTCTGACCCACTCACCGCCAAGCCGGTAGACGCCGATACGCGGGCGCACGAGCAGCCCCTGCTTGACCAGGTTCGTCAGTTCCGGACTGGTGTTCTTGACGTTCACGCTGGGCAGCACCTTCTGAACGTGCTGAGTGATTTCCTTGGTCGTCGCTTCCCCCTGCTCCAGCAGGAATTCGCGGATCGCCTGGCTCACGGCCGCCCGCGCACACGGCGGATCACCGCTGTCGGGCTCCTCGGCGATGCCGGTGCCCGCCTTCGGGCCCGTATCCGCCGTGTGCCGTCGGATCTGCTCTTGGAGAGCACTGACCAACTCGTTGGCACTCTGCGCCGAGCCTCCCCGCACCGATTTCTCGGCCCGTACCTCCGCCAGCATGCGCTCCACGTCCTCTTCACGGCGGCACACCGAGTCGAATGAGGAGTTCTTACTCGCCGCCAATTCGATTGCCTGCTGCAACATGCGATGCAGGACGGGCAGTTGCACGGCCGGTACCTCCCCCCCCGGATTTCGGATAAGAAGCTCTTGTGAGGGGCGAGTGTATGAGCGATGCCGCTGATCGAGGCTCTCGGTCCGGGCCTGCGCGCAGCCCCAACTGCGGCCACTGGGCTCAGCGCACCGCCCCCACCTGCATCAATCGACTCTCCCACCGGTGCGACAGTCCTCAGAAGAATCCCACCATCGGGTGAGGCACAGGCTTTCCGACTGTACCGGGGGCACGGACAGGTGCCCGGCACAGACCGGCGACTTGCCCGAACCCCCGCCGCGCTTACCCGCAGGTCCCGTCGAGTGAGTCCGCGCCCTGCGGAAATCCGGCTCAGATGCCAGTGCTGGCGAGATCACAGCGCTCGCTGCCGCGCCAGGCGGTGCGCCTCCTGCAGAAGCTGGAACACCTTGTGGTCCCCACCCGGCCGGTCGGGATGCCAGGCCGCCGCTGCGGTCTTGTAGAGCCGGGGGACGGGCAGCCAGGAGGAAGGATCCGCATCCGCCAGCTCGCGCAGCAGGGGCACAGCCCGCTCAGGAGGCATCGGTGTTGCCGCAGTGATCTGGTCCCACTCGGCGTGGAAGCGAGCGACTTGCTCGCGCCGGTCGTCGCGTGCGAGGGCAGCCCTGGCGCGCCAGTTGGCCTGCTTGCAGGCGTCCGAGCAGAAGCGCGGGGCCCGGCCCGGCTTCGGGAGCCGGTTCCATGCCAGCCCGCACCAGACGCACGTAAACCGCTGAATGATCACACCTTCACGCGCGCGCACTGAGCGCACCTGACGTGTCACGTCCATGTCCTCCGATCCGCGTTGCACCACGGCTACCGCATGCAGGAAGCGGTCATCGGGCGAACCACGACACGTCACGCCAAGGAGGGACGCGAACAACGGGTCGGCCCCAGTCCTCTCCACCGCCAGGCAAGCACCGTTCATGGCCTGCGGACCTGTCCAAACAGCTCCTTCATTCGTATCGCCGCCCAGCCCACCGCACTCTGGCGCACAGAAACCTGCACCTGTCTGACCTGTGAAAACTCAACCAGGACGGCACTGTGCCCCAATGGCAAGGCCGCATCTTCGCAGTGCTGATTTCGTAACGTCCGCGCACGCAGGTCAACCCGCACTGCCGTCACGCCCAGACCCCAGCGCGCCTTCCGCCTGCGGGGAACACGCGCTCCCGCCTGATTCGTAACGCAAGTCCGCGCCGGTCCGCGAAGAACCGAACTGCGAGAATGCCGACCGGTCTTGGCCCGGGGCCATGAAGAAGAGACGAAGAGCGGCGCCCCTGACAGCAGCCGGCTGGCCTGACATCCGGCACCGGACACCCCCCCGGCCCGGAGTCGCACCGCAGGAGCCATCTCGCACCGGCATACCGAGCCCCTGAGCAGGCCAAGGAACCCGCGCATGGGACATACATTCGCACGATCCCCTCTTTCGGGGAGTGGCCCGCTGCACCGGTCTTCCATATCGGCGCAGGTCACCACGGGTACACCAAGGGCAGAACCGTTCCCCTGAACAGCCGCACACCCTCGCCGGTGCGGCATGCTGGGACGCAGCGGAGCGGGTGGCCACACCCCGCCCGCCCAGGCGCCAAGACTGAGACCAGGCGGAGGTCTCTGCCGCGCGGCACCAACATCCCCCGGCCCAGGCGGCCGAGTTGATAGCAGCCGCACGTACCTCATGCGCAATGCGCCGTCCCCCGTCGTTTTCTGATCCCTGTCCCTTGCCCGCAACCGCGAACGGCGTCGCCGCCGACGGCCCGACAGGGCACCCTCACCGATACCTCTGGCAGGAACACCATGGACTCGCACTTCCCTTCCCAGGACCACCTGCTCAGCCGAGGCCCCCGGCCCCAGCAGCTCCCTCCGCCCGCCGAACGGCGCCGACTGCGTGAACTGTGGGGCGCCACGCTCGAGGAGGTCGCCGACGCCCTCAATGCAGAGCCGGAAACCATGGCCGAATGGGAAGCCGGCCGACACAATGCCGACACGGCCGACACCTATGCCTACGCGTGCCTGCTCAATGCCTTCCGCGAGCAACTCCCCACCGCCCACGAACCAGACTGGGCGGCGCTGCGCAACCCCCCGGCGACCGCGCCGCCCGCACCCGCTGCCCCTGTGATCCCCGCTCAGGCGGCCCCGGACCGTGCCGAGGACAAGCCGGCCCGCCGCGGAGCCCGCTGGACCTGGGAAGAGAAGGACTGCCTGCGCACCGAGTTCCTCGCAGGTACCCCCGTCCAGCAACTGGCCGAATCCCTGGGACGCAGCGAAAAGGCCGTGCGATGGGTGCTGTACCACCTCAGGCTCATCCCCTTCCCGACCGACGATGTACCCGCGCCACGCGCCAAACCGGCCAAGCCCAAGGCCTACACGGTTGAGGAAAAGCGCAAGGTCCATCCCAACGCCTACGAACCCTGGAGCACCGAAGACGAACAACGCCTGGCCGAACGCTGCGCGCAGGGCGCATCCCTGGCCGAACTTTCCCAGGAATTCGGCCGCAACCACGGGGGGATCGCATCCCGCCTCATCAAGATCAACGCGGAGGGTCCCGCCGTTGAAGAGGCATGGGAGTACGGGGGAGAAGGGCACTGACGCAACCCTTTGACACGGCCTCCGCACACCCCTAACATCAATGCCTAATCAGATATCGAAGTGCGCATGGAGGGTGTGGTTCGGTGCTGCTGACGACCGGGCAGGCGGCAGAAGAACTGGGGTGTGCTGTCACCACCTTCCGGCGTCTCGTGCATGCCGGATTGCTGCCCGGCCTCTCCCAGCGCGGTGTGCGGGTCATGATCCCCCTCGCAGCGGTGCAATCCCTCAGCACCCGCCGCCGCGCAGCCCTGGACGAGATCGAGGCCGAGGAGATCGCCGTACTACGGGTCGACGCGGCCCAGCGAGCGCACGAGCCCGACCGGGACTGGATCGGCTTCGCCGCCTCCCTCACCCCGGACGACGTCCTCAAGTCACTGCGCGGCTGGTGGAGATGCGACGCCGCGAGCGTCGCGGCCGGGGGAGTACTGCCGGTGACCCTGTCCGGCTACGTGGTGGCCGTCCTCACGGGCCTGGAGCAGTGGGAGAAGAACGACCAAGGCCGTCATGCTTTCCCCGGCGCCCGCCTGGCCGGCTACGTCACCGACCTGGCCACCCCGACCACCACCGTCACCTCCCGCGTGGACGGCGACCAACGGCTCGCCGAACTGCTTCTGGGTACCCGGCTCGCTTCCCACTCCGGCGGCGCGATCGCCTACGTACCCACCCACACAGCCAGCTGAACTCCAGGCCCGGACAAGGATCCCGATGGACGCACAGAGCTACAACACCGCTCTCGCCGACCTACGAGGCGTGCGGGACGCGATCAGGAAGGCCCGAGCGCAGCTGGTGAAGCTAGAAGCCGACCGGGACAAGCAGATCGTCCGGCTCGCCGGGCACGCGAAGGCGTCGGCGGAACGAATCGCCCCGGCGGCCGGACTGAGCGTGGCCGACGTCGTCGCCCTGGCCCCCTCCCTGGCCCCCGACAACCTCGCCGTCAGCGACGCCCCCCAGCCGCAGCCCACCCCCGAGACGGCCGCAAAGCCCCCCGCGAAGCTCACGCCCCAACCGCAGCCAGCAGCAGCCGCAGCGGGCACAGCTCTTCCGCAGCCGACCGTACCCGCCCCGACCACCGCGAGTGCGGCCCCTGTCGCAAAGCCACCCGCAGTCACGGACGCACCGCGCGCACTGCCTTCCATCCCCGAAGGCGACCCGGGCAACGCGTGGTGCACGCACACCTCCAACCTTGTCTCCACCCGCCCCAACTTCACCCAGCAGGCCCGCTCCACCGTCTTCCTCGACACCACCACCGGCGTCCTGGTCCACCGCAACCAGACCCACCGCCTCGACCTCGGCAGCAGGTCGGCCGCCGACATCCTCACCGCCGTCTTCCACGCCATCCCCGAGGGCGCGGAGCGGATCTACATCACGGCCGGCGACCCCTGGCACCGCGACGCCGACCGCTACCCGTACCTCCGCGACGCCGTCGCCGCCTGGCTGAACGCGCCCATCCCGGGTTGGCGCACCGACACCGGCCGCGGACGCGACCGGATGGCCGGCCACTTCGTCCACGCCCGCAACCCCGTCGGCCGCTACCAGCGCGAGAACGGCGACAGCCACGTAGAGATCCGCTCGGTGGGGGAATGGTTCGACCTCGACGGCGACGACCCGCACACCGTCCGCGACGCCTTCGTGCTGCTGTGGCAGGCCCTGCGCCGCCACTTCAGCGACGCCGTCCTGATGGGCTCTCCCTCCCAGACCGGCCGTGACCTGTGGACGCGTACCATCCCCGCCCGCGGCCAGCACGCCGACGGCTTCCCCGTTCTGTCGGAAGAACTGCGCGGCCTGCTGCACGCCACCGCAGGCCAGGGCCGCAACGAACTCATCACCCCACCGCGCATCCCCGACCAGCTGCCCCAACTCGTCGAATACGACCGCACCTTCGCCTACGCCAAGCACACCTGGAAGTCCCCGGTCGGCACCCCCCGCCGTATCACCGCGACCACCTTCGCCGCCTGGTCGGAGAAGGAACAGACCCGCGCCTTGTACGGGTGCGGGCACTGGCAGGTACGGGTCACGGTCCCGGACTCCTGGAACCACGTCGGCCTGCTGCCTGCCCCCGCACCGGGCGAGCGCGCCTGGCACTACCCGGCCGAGCCCGGTACCACCTTCACCACCTGGGCCGGCGGCCCCGAAGTTCACACCGCCCTGACCAACCCCATCCACCCGTGGAAGATCGAAATCCTCGACGGCATCCTGTGGGAGGACGGCAAACCGCTGGACGACTGGGCCAAGAAACTCAAGGAGACCTGGACCAATCTCTCCGCCCAGGCCCACTTCCGGGGCGATGCCCAGCAGGCCCGCGCAGCCCACCTCGCCTCCCGTGCGGTGCGGTCCATCCTGCTGTACGGCATCGGCTCCTTCGCCCAGCGCCCCCGCATGGTCACCGGCACCACCCCCCGCAGCATGGAGCGCGACGTGCCCCCGGACGCCGAGATTATCGGCTTCGACGACGAGTTGATCACCTGGCAGAAGCCCACCGGCTTCAGCCGCGACCCCAACGCTCACCCCGAATGGGCCGCCGCCATCTGGTCCGGCGCCCGCGCCGCCCTGCTCACCCAGCGCCACCGCGACGACGACACCTACGCCGGTGCCCTGCACACCGCGCCCGGCACGGTTGTCGCCTTCCGTACCGACGCCCTCTACCTCACCCAGCCCCAGAACTGGCCCTACCACCACCAGCCCGGCGACTACCTCCTGCGCGGCCACCTCACCGGCCCCGTCACCGCCCCCACCACCGAAGAAGAGCTCCTCACGCTCCGGGACGCCGGACGTGCCGCCCTGACCACCAGCGGCCAGGAGGCCTGATGCCGCCCCGCCGCCGCAACCAGCCCGGGAACCAGAGGCAGTTGAACGAGGCCGCCCGGCTTGCCGACCGGCTCCAGCAGGCCGGCTACACCAAACGGGACATCGCCCGCATCATCGACCGCGACCCCTCCCTGGTCTCGCAGTTCTACACCAAGAACAAGGGTGCCGCTTTCGTCCCCGCCCTGCGGCAGGTCCTGGCCGCCGTCGAGACCGGCGGCATCACCGACCTGCCCGAACTCACCGCCATCGCCGCCCGCCACATCCACCGCCGCACCACCGCCTCCGGCGCCCGCGCCCGCGTCCGCGGCAAAGCCGTCCTCATCACCCCCACCGGATCCGGCAGCGGCCGCGTCGGAGCCCAGGCCATCGCCTCCGGCTCCGCCCGCCTGCGCCCCCTGATCGCCGAAGCCGCTCGCCGTGGCCTGCGCCTGGCCTTCACCGTCCGACTGGCCAAGACGGGCTACCTGCACCCCTCCGGCAGCCGCACCGACTCACCTGGCATCCGCCGCGACGTCATCCAGCGCGCCGACCACACCGAGGAACGCTCCTACGGCTCCGCCCAGACCGGCGGCTTCGACGCCGCCGACTTCGCCCGCCGCGTGGATGCCGCGGGCGGCGACGTCACCGCCGCCGTGCACCAATGGCTCGTGGAGACCGGACGCATCCGCCCGGACGCCCACATCATCCACCTCGAAATCCGCACCTGGCGCCCCCGCTGACAGCGCGAGGGGCAGCGCCACCCCACACAGGCTCTCAGCGGTCAGCGTCTTCGGACTGCGCCTCGGCATCAGAGGCGCCCGCCGACTCGGGTGCAGGAGCGGTGTAGAAGACGGACTTGCCTTGCTTGGTGCGCTCCGCCTGGCTCTTGGCCACGAGCCCTTCGAGCGTGACCCGCACGACCTTGGTCGCGATCTGACGCTCAGGGTGGGCCTGGCCGAGCGCCTCAGAGATCTCCGCAGCGGAGCGAGGTTCCTTCAGCTCGAGAAGGTGGCGGCGGATGAGCTCGACCAGGGTGGGCTGGGCCGCCTTCGGGGCCCCCTCCGTCTTGGCCACGGGCTTCTTGGCTGCTTCCTTTCCCGGCGCGGTGGTGGACTTCCGTGTCCTGGGCTTCCCGCCGCGCGCGGCACCGGCCTTCTGCCGGGGAGAGGGCACCGCTGCGCTTTCGGGCTCTGCCGCAGGCTCCGCCGGCGCTGTGGTGATGCCCAGCGCCTGCTGCATGTTCACCAGCACAGTGTGGTCGTGCTGCAGGGAGGCAAGCTGCTCCTGCAGGGAGGCGATCTCCGCACCGAGACGTTCCTGCTCCTTGGCGTTGCGTTCGAGGTCACCTGTCACCTGGGCGGCGTACTGCGATGTCAGTTCAGAAGGGGGAGTCGTTGTCTCGGGCATGGTGCTGACCTTTCCTCTGCGAATGACCGTGCTGCGGGGCGGCACCGCAGGAGGGTGATGCCCCTTGTGGACGAGGTGCCTTGCGGCCCCGTATGGCGCGGCAAGTGCCGCAAGATGCCTCGGCGTACAGATGGTACGGACAAACAGCGCCGGTTGTTCCGGCCATGTGGTGTCCTCTTGCCCGGGGGCAGTCCCAGGACGTCATGCCCTGTACCCGTAAGGCAGTACGGCGGGACGTGTCCGCGCCTGCGGCTGGGGCAGCTGCCAGACCACCTCGTCGGTCTCCCGGCTGTGATGCCATGCCCCCAGGGTGCGTGTCGTCACGAGCCGGTCGAGGAGTTCTGTCGTCTGCTGCGGCGAGTGCCCGCACAGGCGGGTGAGGATGTCCATGTCGGTGCTGTGTTCGGCGCGGGCGCAGGTGTGCGCGGCCAACGCGAGAGCGGTCAGTCGCAGCGCGGGCGGTGCGGCCGGCAGGACCAACGGCGTGGGCCGCAGCGCCCAGGCGGCGGCGCGGCGTCGTGCGCGGCGGCCGGGCGCCTGCTCCAGCAACGCGGCATCGAGCAGTCGCGAGCGCACGGGCAGCGCACGGAAGTCCGGCAACTCCAGCCAGCCCGCATGGGCCAGCTCCAACCACAGTTCGCGGCTCCCGCGCAGGCGCATGCCCCGCAACAGCCCGGCCGGCAGCCGGACATGACCGCCGGTGTCGGCGCGCAGCGCGCACTGGAGGGCCAGCAGCCGCGCGGCGGGGGAGGCGAACCTGGGCAGCGCGGCGGCCAGGTAGGTGAGCATCTCCTGCACGCGCAGCCGCTCATCGGATGCCGCCGGCTGCGCCTTGGCAGATGTGGGGGGCGCCGGGCAACTGGCAGGCCGCGGCCTGCGGGGGCCAAGGACGGTGTCCGGCACGACGGCCGTGAGGCTGGTCGCTGCCGCGCAGGCAGCGCAGGCATCGGCCAGCCGCCAGGTGCGGCCGCTGTGGTCGCGGGTCAGGGCGAGCAGAACAGGGCCGGCGCAGCCGCGGTGGCGCGGATGCCATGAACACCCGCGCTCCCGGCACTGGCAGGTCCTCAGATGTCCTGGGAGCACATCGGTCCTGGCGTGACAGGCCAGATGCGCCAGGACGGCGGACCGCGCGGACGCGGCCCTGAGAGAGGGGTGCGCGGTGCAGTGAGCACAGACAAGACTCGGCCCGCCCGCCCGTGAGCGCAGTTCCACCGTCCAGATACGCCGCACTGTGACGTGCGCACCGGCAAGCCTCATCGGCTGGTTGCCCTCCTGTCGTTCAGCGCCGCCGTGGCCGGTGCGCTCCAGCGGAGGCACCTGGGACGAACGCACGGTAGTGCAGATTCCCACACCGTAATGGGCGGCCTCCACAGAGACCGAAAGTGCAGAAATTCGCACTGACAGGGCAGGTGTCTGCACCGTCGGATGATGGGGTGCCGATCTTGCAGCCCGATCCCGACCTCACCGCCCTGCGCGTAACGCTGGCGCGTCTGAGGAATGACCGCGGCTGGACGTTCGACGAACTCGCCGACCGCAGCGGTCTGGCCCGTCGCACCGTCATCGACCTCGAACACGGCCGCGCCGCAGGCAACATCACCACCTGGCACGCCCTCGCGCACGCCTTCGACGTGCCCATCGAGGAACTGCTCGGCGCTCTCTGCGGCAACCACACCCCGCCCGGTTCGCACGGCACCTGAAGACCCGCCCGCTCCCACCGCCTACGGCACCGACAAAATCACCCGAACGGCAAGCAGTCCTCGAACATGCAACCGCCCGCCGGATCGCATGTTCGGAATCATGGGGCCAGTCGGGGGACATGACACCCGCCGCATGTCCCGAGGACGAACGCCGCCTGGCACGGTCCCCGCCATGTGCCCCAACCGCACCCCCACGGGCCGCCATTGGGACGGCAGCCCACGCCACCTGCACCCACGCCGTCCCCTCCAGGTAGCCGCAAACAGCCCCAGCCGCCTGCTGCGTCACGGCCAGAGCGGCCGCTGCCGCCAGTGCGGCAACCGCATCGACCTCTACCACCGCGCCGACCAGCGGCCCATCGCCCTGCACCCCGCCGAACTAGCTGCCGCCCAGGTCCCCGAACCCTGCCGCTGGCACCTCAGCAGCGGCATCGCCCACCCCCACGGTGACGGCAGCGCCTGGTGCCGTATCCCGCACGCCGTGCTCTGCCCCCGCCGCACCCCCCTCTGCCGAACCAGCCCCTACCTCGACGCGCTCCGCCGCCAGCTCGCCCTCCGCACCCGCCGCCTGACCGACACCGGCGCCTTCGCCCCCACCCCGCCCGCCACCGGTTCACAGGCCGCCGACGCCGGCAGCCCCGCCCGTCCCGTCGTGCAGCTGCTGCTGTGCCGCTACCTCGCCGAGCACTCGGTCGAACGCATCCGCTGCGTGGCCCAGACCCGCCACCGTCACCGCTGCCCCCACCCCGTCCTCCCCCCTGCCGGACCCACCGGCACCTGGAGACTGCTTCCCACCGGACCTCGCCGCGGTCAACTGACCCTGCCCGACGTCCTGATGGCCGTCTACGACCTGGGCAGCCTCCCCTACAGCGAGCAACTGCGCTGGCGCGCCCAACGCTGCCCCCAACACGCCGTCGCCCCGGGCGCCGCCGATCTCGCCCTGGCCGAATGGCAGCCCTTCGACCCACTCCTGCACGCGGCACACATCCGCACCCGCCTGCCCCACCCTCAGGCCCGACAGCTCAGAAACAGGTGACAATGCCGCACCACGCCCTGGAAATCGCACTGACCCGGCCCCTGACGGCGGCCGAACTCCGTCACGCCGCCCAAGCCTGGCCGCTCGCCGCCAACCACGACTCCACCCGCCTCATGGCCCTCGCGGACGGCAAAACCCCCGAACGGGCCACCCACCGCCTGCGTAAACGCCTCACCGTCCGGCTGCCCATCGACGTGATCACCACCCACTACCCGGACGCGCACGGACACATCCTGCTTGACGTCGCCTTCCCGCCCGCCGCCCACACAGCCCTGAAACGCAACGCCCGCCGTGCCGGCCTCACCCCCGAGCGCTACGTACGAGAGGCCCTCCACCGTGCCCTGGCCGAGCACGCCGACCGGGAGACCGACCGACTCGACCTCGCCGTACGCCACCTCCTCGCCAGTACCACCCCCGCGCACCTGCTGTCCGCCGTCGGACACGCCCTCGCCCGCCCACTGGAAGGACCCACCCCGTGAACCCCACCGACGAACAGACGGCCGCAGCCGACGCCTTCCACGCCGGCGACCACCTCGCCCTGCAGGCAGGCGCCGGCACCGGCAAGACCACCACCCTCACCCTGCTCGCCCGCACCACCACACGCCGCGGCCGCTACCTCGCCTACAACCGCGCCATCGCCCAGGACGCCACCGCTCGCTTCCCGAACACCGTCCAGTGCAAAACCGCCCACGCCCTCGCCTACGCCGCCGTCGGCCACCGCTACCGCAGCCGCCTGAACGCACCCCGCCGCCCCGCCTGGAAAACCGGACAAGCCCTCGGCATCACCAAAGCCATCCGCATCGGCGACCGCGACGTAACCCAACGCGCCCTCTCCAACGCCCTCCTGCGCACCGTAACCCACTTCTGCCACACCGCCGACGAGAAGATCACCCGCCACCACGTGCCGAAACTGCGCGGCCTCGAAGACACCGGCATGCACCGCGAACTCGCCACCCACCTCCTGCCCTTCGCCCGCAAAGCCTGGAACGACCTACAAAACCCCGACGACGGCGCCGTACGCTTCGACCACGACCACTACCTGAAGATCTGGGCCCTCACCCAGCCCAGAATCGACGCCGACTACCTGCTGCTGGACGAGGCCCAGGACACCAACCCCGTCGTCGAGCAAATCTTCCTTGCCCAGCGTGACCACACCCAGTTGGTCATGGTCGGCGACTCCGCCCAGGCCATCTACCACTGGCGCGGCGCCAAAGACGTCATGACCGGCTTCGACGGCACCCAACTCACCCTCTCGCAGTCGTTCCGCTTCGGCCCCCAACTGGCCGAGGAAGCCAACCGCTGGCTGCGCCTGGCCGACGCGCCCATCCGCCTGACCGGAGCCGAGACCGTCCCCACCGAACTCGGCTTCGTCGCCCAGCCCGACGCGGTGCTGTGCCGTACCAACGTCGGCGCCATGGCCCAGGTCATGTCCCTCATGGCCACCGGACACCGGGTCGCCTTGGTCGGGGGAGGAGACAGTCTGCGCGCTCTGGCCCTCGCGGCCCGAGACCTGAAAGAAGGCCGTCGCACCCACCACCCGGAACTGATCCTCTTCCCCAGCTGGGGAGACCTGCAGGACTACGCCTCCCACGACCCGGCCGGCCGCGACCTCCAACCGCTGGTCAACCTCGTCGACACCCACGGCACCGACGCCATCCTCACTGCCGTCACGCAACTCGCCCCCGAACCACATGCCCAGGTCACTGTCTCCACCGCCCACAAGGCCAAGGGACGTGAATGGCCCCGTGTGCTCATCGCGGACGACTTCACCCGCTCCAAGGACAACCACGCCAGCGATCAGACGAACACCCCACCACCGCCCGACCCCATCGATGACGCCGAAGCCCGCCTGGCGTACGTAGCCGTCACCCGAGCCCGCCAACGCCTCGACCTGGCAGGCCTGTCATGGATCCACAGCCACCCCGACGGCAACCCTGCCCCGCGGCTCCACACCTCGCTGCGCACGGCGCCGCCGGTCAGCCGGGCCGCCCCGCTGATCCGCAGCTTCGAGCAGAGCGCGTCGACGTGCCAGCGGTGATTGAGAACGGCACCTTCCATCAGAGCCCGCAACAGGTGACCGCGCCCGTGCCATCCGCGCAGACTGAGGAACGTCCCGGGTGTGGGCCCTGGGTGCGGGGAACCGTAGACAAAGGGGTGGAACAACACCTGCGAAGGACCGTCCAGGTGCGCCTCGACCTCCCGGCCCAGCATCTGGTGGACGTCGTCCCGGTGCTCGGCTGGCGCGCCCGTGACGCGCAGGAACCACTCCAGGTTCGCCACCGAGGCGGGTGAGGTGGACATGGTCATCCACTGCCCCGGCGGACGAAGTGCCGGACCTGCCAGCGCGGATCGGCGACAGGGCGCTCGCTGACCACCTGGTTGATGCTGTACGACCCGGCGATCAGATCCGGCGAGTAACCGCCCCGCCGCAGGTCGGTGAACGAGGCACTGGCGTCCGTGGGATCGGTGGCCACCGCGCCCGTCAGCCTCAGCCAGTCCTTGCAGGACAACAGCCAACGGGCCTGTTGAAGCACTGCCGGCTCGTGGCGGGCGAGCAGGGCGGCCGGGGAACCCGCGAAGGGAACCGTGCCCGACAACTCCAGTGCGCGGGACCAGATTTGCGTGCCCCGCCACTCCTCCAGCACCGGTTCGGCGCGCGTGTCCATCGCCACGATCGCGGCCCGCACGGGCAGACCCCGCTCGTCGACGGCGTACAGGCCGTCGCCGTGCCCTGCCAGCCCCACCGCGGCGACCGCCCGCCCCGCTGGCGGCTATCGAGATGTCCCCGGTGGCGGCCAGATGATTCCCCGCCCTCGGGGCGGTCGGGTCAGCTGAAGGGCTTCACTCCCTGTCCGCTGGTGGCCTGGGCGAGCCGGTAGCTGTCACCCTGGGTGACGACGGTCCTTACGCCGGATCGGGGCAGTGAGTGCGAGCAGCGGGTGCGGCTGTTTGTCCGACTGGGCCGATGCGCATCCGAGGCTCGCGCCGCTGGGCTGGCCTGCTGTCGTGTGCCTTCGTCAGGAACGGGCGGGGTCTTCGTGGTGGGTCTGTTCCCCTTCGGTGGCGGCCCAGGAGGCGAGCAGTCGCAGGGCGTCGTGGTCCGGGGTCCCGGGTTCGGCGCCGTAGGCGGTCAGGGTGAGGCCGGGGTGGGCGGGCAGTTCCATGGCGTTGAAGTCGAGGCTGAGCTCGCCGATGGCCGGGTGGCGGAAGGGTTTGCGGCCGGTGTGGTGCAGGCGCACGTTGTGCTTGGCCCAGGCGGCGCGGAACTCGTCGCTGCGGGTGACGAGTTCGCCGATCAGCCTGGTCAAGTCGGTGTCGCCGGGGGCGCGGCCAGCTTCGGTGCGCAGCAGTGAGACGGTGGTGTTGACGGAGGCGTTCCAGTCGGGGAAGAAGTCGCGGCTGGTGGGGTCGAGGAACTGGAAGCGGGCGATGTTCACGGGGTGGGCTGAGCCGGTGAACAGTGGGGCGTAGAGGGCGCGCCCGAGCGGGTTGACGGCGAGGATGTCGAGGCGACCGTTGCGGATGAAGGCCGGGGCGTTGGTCATGGAGTCCAGGACGCGGGCGAGGCTGGCCGGGACGGCAGTCTTGGGCTTGCGGGCGGTGCGGCGCGGCGGACGGCGGCGCTGGGCAGCGGCCAGGTCGCGGAGGTAGGCGCGTTCGGCGTCGTCGAGCTGGAGGGCCTGACTGAGGGCGTCGAGGACTTCCTCGGAGGCGCCGGCGAGGTGGCCGCGCTCCAGGCGGGCGTAGTAGTCGATGCTGACACCAGCGAGTAGGGCGACTTCCTCGCGGCGCAGCCCGGGCACTCTGCGGTTGCCGCCGCCGAAGGCGGGCAGGCCGACCTGCTGGGGGGTGATTTTGGCACGGCGGGTGGCGAGGAACTGTCGGATCTCGTGGGCGGTGTCCATGCCGATCAGGTTAAGCGGGGTGGAGCAGAGCTGGGGGGGTCTGTCAGTACCTGTAATAGCAGTGCCTTCCGTGAGGCTGTGAGCTGCGGTTTCCTCGATGGTGGCAGCGATGCGGTCTGGTCCCGAAAGGCAAGGCAATGCGCCTGCGGGTGCCTGCCGGCCCCGGCTGGCCGAAGGTGAGCAAGACCGCATCCTCGTGTTCATTCCATCGCAGGGAGTCACCTTTGGCGAAGCAGTCCGCGCCCCAGGAGCTGGCCGGCATCGCGCCCAAGCTCGTCGAGATCACCAATGAAGTCCTGTTTCAGGATGTGTGGGAGCGTCCCGGGCTTGCCCCGCGGGACCGCAGCCTGGTCACTGTGAGTGTGCTGGCCGCCCTCTACCGCAGCGAGCAGCTTCCGTACCACTTGGGTGTGGCCCTGGACAACGGGCTCACGGTGGAGGAGCTGTCCGAGGCGATCACGCACCTGGCGTTCTACGCCGGATGGCCCAACGCCATGACCGCGATCACACAGTTGAAGAAGATCGCCGACGAGCGTTCCGCCTGATCACCGGCGCGAGCAGCGCAACGATGCCCCGCACAGTCAGCAGGGCGTGTTGAATCAAAGGAAGGAACGAGATGCCTGTCAACGGATTTGATCAGATTTTCCCCCTCGGGGAGAAGAACGACGCCTTCGCGGAGTACTTCCGCGGTCAGAGCTACCTGGCTCCGCTCGCCTCGGGGAGCGTTCCCGTCAGTAACGTCTCCTTCGAGCCGGGGTGCCGCAACAACTGGCACATCCACCACGGCACGGGCGGGGGCGGTGACCAGATTCTGCTGTGCACGGCGGGCAGCGGCTGGTTCCAGGCCGAGGGCGAGGATCCCGTCAGCATGGAGCCGGGAACAGTGGTCCGCGTTCCGGCGGGCACGAAGCACTGGCACGGCGCGAAGGCCGACTCGTGGTTCTCTCACATCGCCTTCATCACGCCGGGCGAGGACGTCAGCAACGAATGGCTCGAGCCCGTCACCGACGAGGTGTACGGCGCACTGCCGAAGAACGGAGCGAACGCATGACCATCCTGGACGAGACCTACACCCTGTCCAACGGCGTCGAGATTCCCAAGCTGGGGCTCGGCACCTGGTTCATCGACGACGACAAGGCGGCTGACGCGGTCCGCGCAGCCGTGGAGATCGGCTACCGCAACATCGACACCGCCCAGGCATACGGCAACGAGCGCGGCGTCGGCAAGGGTGTGCGCACATCGGCAGTGCCCCGCGACGAGCTGTTCGTCTCGACCAAACTCGCTGCGGAGATCAAGGACTACGACCAGGCGATCGCCGCGATCGACGGCTCTCTCGAGAAGCTGGGCCTGGACCGCATCGACCTGATGCTGATCCACAGCCCGCAGCCGTGGGACGACTTCCGCGGCGGCGACTACGCCCAGGGCAACCGCGAGGCATGGCGTGCCCTGGAGGACGCCCACCAGGCCGGCAAGATCCGATCCATCGGCGTCTCCAACTTCCAGCAGCACGACCTCGAGAACATCCTGTCGAGCGCGACCGTCGTCCCGCACGTGAACCAGCTGCTCGTGCACGCCGGCAACACCCCCTCCGACCTCCTGGCCTATTGCGCGAGCAAGCAGATCCTCGTCGAGGCGTACTCGCCGATCGCCCACGGCGCGATCCTGCAGAACGCCGAAGTGCAGACGATGGCAGGCAAGTACGGCGTGTCCGTCCCCCAGCTGTGCATCCGCTACACCCTGCAGCTGGACGCCGTGTCGCTGCCCAAGACGGCGAACCCCGAGCACATGCGGTCCAACACCGAGGTCGACTTCGAGATCTCCGGCGATGACATGGACGTCCTGCGCGACCTGCGCGACGTGGACTACGGCGAGCACAGCGCCTTCCCTGTCTACAGCGGCAAGTGACACCACATGAGAGCCGCCCCGCGCGCACGGGTGTTGCCCGGCGTTGAATGTGCCGATGAAGGCGGCGTTCACGATGCCCTCGAGGTGTGACGACGACGCCCCGCCGGCAGGGGTGCGGGCGGGGCGGTGGTCGGCGAGGTGTCGTTCTCGTCGGCAAGGTGCCGGTGGTTCAGTCGCCGACCACCTCGCTCACGGACGCGCGGGCGGCGGCGTCGTCGACGAGGTTCTTGCCGGTGGCGAACGCGGCGACCAGGGGCCTGCAGGGGACAGGTTGTTGACGGCCCGGGGATAGCCGCGCGAGGTCGTGTGGATCAGTGTGAGGGCGTCCTCGGTGAACAGCTGGTCCGCCCTTTCGGCGATCTTGAGGTGGTGGGCGACGTAGCTGGCTGTCTCGCTGGAGGTCATGCCCGGCATCGTGTAGCGCAGGGCGGTCCGCTGCTCCAGGGCCGCGAGGACAGCGAGCTTCATGGTGCGTCTGAGGGGGCGATGGCCGACCAGCAGGCAGGACAGCGGCGAGTCCTGGTCCATGCCCTGGTTGGTCAGCATGCGGATGGATTCAAGCTGTTCGTAGGACATGAGGTGGGCCTCGTCGACCACGGGGACGGGGGTGCGTCCGGGCTCTTCCCGCTCGGAGAACAGGGCCCTTCCGGTCTGGATGGTCAGCCTGGAGCCGAGGTTGGGGGGTGGGGGGGCTGTCCGAAGGCGTTCACGATCTGCTCGTGGATGCCGCGGACCCCGATCATCGGGTTCGGTATGCAGATGACGCTGTATTTCGACGGGTCCAGGGCGTCCAGGCAAGTGCGGACGGAAACGGTCTTGCCGGCGCCGACCTCGCCGGTGACCACGCCGATGGAGCGTTCGGCGATGCATCAGGTGATGCGGGCGACGGCCTGGTTGTGGGAGTCGTGCCGGTGGAGGATGCCGGGCGCCAGGTTCCGGCCGAAGGGCATGCGCTCGAACCCGTAGTGGGCCTCCTCTGAGATGAACGAGCCCTCAGAACAGCGGGGAGATATCTGGCCGCCGCTGGGGACGTCGCGTCGGCCATGAGTGCGAGGGACATCTGGCCGCCACCGGGGATTACAAATGGCCGTTGACACTCGACACTTCCAAGCGTGAAGAACGGCGTTCCACTATCTCAGGAACAAATCAAGATCAGCGGTCTGGTGAACCGCCCAGGTACAACATCAAGCTCACTTCAAGGTGACCCAGACGTTCGCCAGAGAGTCAGTGGGCACCCGAGCATCCCCAGTGGCAACGATCTTGCCCTGGCACATGCTGCCGTTGCTGGTCTCGAACTGGTAGATCTGGACGTGCTCACCCACCGACGCAGTCCCGCCAGCCCCCTTCCATGTAGTGGCCGAGGAATCCACCCCGTGGACCCAGTGCCTGAGCTGCGACCCGTCGCTGGAGGAGACCGTTACGTCGAGGCAGGCACCCGTGTCCCCCTGAGGGTTCACCTGTGCGTGTACCAAGGCCCTGATGCTTTTCGTCTGAACCACGCCCGCCGCCTGCGCGTTCGTGGCGCCGAGTACCACGAGAGGCACGGCCATGGCACATAGCGCCGCACCTATCAGTCGCCGTCGCGCAGAATGTCCAAGAGCAACCACAACGCCTCCCACAAGCGTGATCCCTTTTTGTGAAGGTCCAGGTAAGCGCCTGGATCCTGAAGATCAGATTAATCCGGCACATGTTTGCGGGAGGTAAGGTCCAGTGCTCCTTTCTCGATATCGTCGCGTGTCGGTCTGTGATCTACGTTCAGGTGGTGCGGCCGTGTTCCAAGTGGAGCAGGGCGAGGGCGGCCCGATGCGGGTAAGGGCGGCTGGGTCGAGGCTGACCCGTGCCGTGCCTTGGAGGTGACCTTCAGCAGGTCGCACGCTCCGCCATGCCGTGCCCATCACAGATCACCGTGCTGAAGCCCGGGCCGGCTCGGCGAGTTCGCCCCGCGGGCTCCTTGACGCGGGAGCGGAAGCGTTCAAGGTGGGGACGCGACGGCGGGCCGGTTGAGGGCGTCGACCAGGCCGTGGGCGCGGGCGCTGCCGTCTCACCAATACTTGAATCTTTAACCTATTGTAACTGTGTGCGCACGCGTCACCTGCTATATGTAGTCGCATGGACGGGATCGAGAGCGCGCCACCAGGCAGACCCACGCTTGAGTTGCTCCCTGTGGAGCCACTGCTGACAGCCGAATTCGACACCAACCCCCATGATGTGTACGAGCGGCTGCGCAGCAGGTTCGGTCCCGTCGCACCTGTCTCTCTGCTGGGCGTTCCCGTGTGGCTGGTCCTCAACTACAGAGAGGCCGTCGAGGTAGTACGGAACGGCATCCTCTGGCGTCGCGACATCCGGCACTGGAGGGCACGGAACCAGGGCCTTCTGCCGCCGAATTGGCCGCTCCTGGCCGGGTACGAAGTTCGGCAGATGATGTTCATAGACGGTGAGGAGCACCAACGTGCTCGTCTGACACATCACTCCGCGCTTCAGCTCTTCCAGAGCTGGGACGCACCGCAGGGCCGGGACCTGCAACTGACTGTTCGCAGTTGCGCGGACGAGCTCATCACTACTCTTGCCGAAGAGTCAGGTCCCGCCGGATTCGTCGACCTGTGCGCGCAGTACACCAGGCCACTGCTCCTCATGGTGACGGCGAAGCTGTTCGGGTTCCCGGGCAATCTGAGCGACGAGTTGGTGATGGACCTATGGCGCATGCTCGACGGAGGCCCCGCGTCCGGTCCGGCCACCGGCCGGGCTCTCACGGCCATGACACGTTTGTCGGCCTATCGCCGGGCCAATCCCGGTGACGACCTCCCGTCGCACATGTTGAGAGCGAACCCACGGTTCTCCGATGAACAGCTCGGGCGCGAGTTGTTCATGAATGCCGTCTACCTCAATGACATCACCGGCTCCATGGTGCTGAACACGCTGTTGGAGGTCCTACGCGGCGATGACTCTGTGCGTCGCAGCGCATCGATCGGGCTGATCGGCGAAGCGATCAATCGAGTGGCGCTGGTCAACCCTCCGACTGCAAACCTGTGCTTTCGCTTCGCTGCTCGAGACGTGCACATGGGCAATTTCTGGATACGGTCCGGCGACCCGGTCTCAGTCTCAACAGCGGCCGCTCACCAAGACCTCCTGACGATCAGTTCGTCCAGGTCGTTCTCCTCCGAGATCAGCACGCGGGCTCACCTGGGCTGGGGGGCGGGCCCGCACCAGTGCCCGAGCCATGCCCGAGCATTGGCGGGCATGATCGTGAATACGGCAGTAGCGCGGTTCCTCGAACACTTCGCCAAGGCGGAACTCACGTTGCCTCCCGATCAGTTGCCGTGGCGCTCCGGCCCAGTGGTACGCGGTCTGCGACTACTTCCAGTGCGCTATGAACTGCGTGGAATGACACGACAGGCCACTCCCTCAGCCCGACGTGACGGCAGGACCACCAGCGCGGCACAGCATTCGGCCCCCTCCGGCTGGACATCCAAGAAGTCACTGGCACTGCTGCGGAGACTGATGTCGGGCCGCCGAAGATGACCTCCCACCTCGACTCCCGCCGATGCCGCATACCGACACCAACAGGAGTCCGGAGCAAAGGATGCCGTCGGCCACGCCCTGACCATGGTCGCGGTGTTCGGCGATGTCGGACCAGGTGACGACGTCCACCACGCCATGCTCGGCATTGCCCGCCTGTGCAGCCTCGCCCTCACCGGATAACCGAGCCAGCCACGCCCCGGGCACCCGCATTCGCATCGCCTCCAGGTGTGGCAGATATGGCCCCGATCCACCGCAAGACCGCGTCTGTGCTTCCCCGGGCATCAAGCTTGGCGTAGATGGCGCTGAGGTTATTCCGAACGGTCTTCTCGCTCAGCTGCAGCCTCAGCCCGATCTCCTGGGCGCCTAGACCGGTTGCCAACAGGCCGATTACCTCTCGTTCACGCGGCGAGAGCAGTGCTCGCAGCCGCTCCGTTGCCTGGCCGCTCGCCGACGCCCGGCGGGTGACCTCTCTCAGGGCAGCGCAGGCGATTGGGGAAAGGTACGTGTACCCACGGGCAGATGCCGTCACCGCCGAGGACAGTGTGTGGCAACAGTAGTCACCCTCAACCAGATAGCCGGCTCCGGCTTGAAACACCTCAATGACCGAGTCAGTGTCCCGGCAGGGACTGATGACGATCACTGGCACCTCGGCGCTCGTCTGCGCGACCTGCAGCTGAGAAAGGGAAGCCGCCGGCCGCTCGCTCCTCAGTAGGAGTGCGTCGACCCTCTCAGGGATGCGGAAAGGTGGGGCCAGATGCACTACCCGGCTCACGTATGGGTCGTCCGGAGTCGGCCAGTCTTCATGCGGCCACTCACCTTCGATACATGCAAGGGCGACGGAGAGCCGCTGAGCGCGGTCACTCTTCACGGGGTCCTTCCTTCCCACCGGGTTCCAACGCTCACCCTGTACGCGACCAGGCCTCTACTTGTTCAAACTTTCAATAGATTCCTTGCCGGCTCCTTCCCGGCAACCGCGGCGAGTTGAGGCAACACTTGCCGCGCGAACTCATCGACGGCGGCCTCGCGTAGACGCGATCGGCACAGCACCTCATGCGCCTGCCGTCGCGCGGGATGCGCTTCGCCAAGAGCTTCTCCGGTTTGGGTTGTGCACGTGTCTGTGACCGGCTTGCGGCGAGACTCGACAAACCCAGCCCGGCCAGACCGCCGGAGAAACCCCTGTGCGATCTGCGGCGCAGTGCCGGAGAGGCACCACCGAGAGCACCGTTCCGCAAGGTGCGCGCCCCTGCAAACCCCTGTCTCGCTATCGTCGAGACACTCGGATGATCGACAGGATTCCTGATATTACTCGGCGGTCGGGACGTTTGACTCTGGTGAATCTGTGCGGCTCCTGAGAACACTTGCGAGCGCACCATGCGATCACTCAGTGATCCCACTCTGCACGCGCCATCCGAGTGGCCGTCAGATGACAACCCCCCCGCTGTACGGAGTGACTTCGACACTCCGGCACGGCTTCATGCCCGAGGAGTCCCGCATGACCATGGAAAGAACACCAGCCCCCGCACTTGCGCGAGACAGGCGCCACAAGCGCCGCTCCCGCTGGCTCAGCGGGAAGTTTCTGGCGCTGTTTTTGGCCGTTGCGACGGTTCTGGGTGGCATCACCCTCCTGACGACCGAGTCGCAGCAAAAGGCGAGCGCCGCCGTCGACGACGGCGGCGGCTTCAGCTTCCCCGACCGCCTCAACGAAATGGTCGCTTTCTGGGGCGCCAAGGCCTGGCCGACGAACAAGGCCACGTCTTCCGAACAGGACCAGAACGGCAACACCGCGTTCATCTACCGCGGCGGCAACTACGGCGACCGGGACGGTCAGCTCACGGCATACATCCAGGCCAACTTCCCCAACGCGGCGACACCCACCTTCAACGAGTACGACATCGATTTCCGGCCAACCCGGCGAACGCAGCGCAACGCCGATCGAATCGTCCGTGATTCCACCAATGGTTTCATTTTCTACACCGGCGACCACTACGCCAACTTCCACCTCTACGCCTACCAGAACCTCCCCGATGTGGACGACGCTCAGCCGAGCGTGCCCGACAACACCTTCACCGTCGAAAACTCCCTGGCGCCAGTACCGGAGGAGACCGCGGGCGATCCGCCCGCTGGCGGCGACCACGGTGGCACGCCGGACCCGGTCACCTTCGTGCCGATCGAGGATCCGGACTTCGAGGTCGAAAACAACGCCCCGCTGGGCCAGGCCGACGAGGTCGGTGACCAGATCTACGCGCAGTGGGGAGCCTTCCTGCTCGGTGCACTGGCTCTGATCAGTCTCGCCTGACATGCGGGAGGTTCCGCGGTGTCCTCTGCCGCGGAACCCTCCGTAAGTCCCGTACTTCAACGCCGAGGAGTTCCTCATGCATTGGCTGCGACTGACAGATGAGAAGACTCCATCGGAAGCGGATCGTGCCCTGATCGCCGGCGGTCGTTGCCGCACTGAAGGGGAGCTCTTCTCCGAATGGGCTCAGGCCCTGGGGTTTCCCGCCTACTTCGGCAGGAACTGGAACGCCTTCTATGACTGTCTCTCGGAGATTTCTCTCTCGTACTGCGATATCGACGGGCCGCCTCCCGCGCAGCCACTGGCGATCCTGGTCGAGGATGCCTTCCTGCTGCTCGCCGACGCGGACCCTCGAGCCTTGGAAAGCCTGCTGCGAGCGGTCGCTGACGCCGCGAAAGTCGCCGACGATGATGAGGACGCCAGCCTATACCGCGACGGCTTCCGACTCCGTCTGATCCTGCACGACACTCCCGACCGTCTCCTCGTCCTGACTCGTCGCATACAAACCGCCCAGTCGCGCGCCGCCAAGGACACCGTTGGCGAATTCGGTGGCGGTCGCCAAATAGCCTTGCGTCGGCGGGATGATGGTGGGAACGGCGTGGGGGCGCGAGCGTGAGGTGATCGAGATGTCGCTGCGTCCACGTCCGCCGGATGAGGCTACGGCACAGACCGCCGAGGTGTCCCGGTTGGCATTCCTGAATGGCTGCCTTCCAATCGGGTGCGCCATCGGCGGCGGTTGAGCAGCTCGGACTCCACTCGGGACTCCATCAGCGGCGCGTTTCCCTCGGCGTCCCCGACGGTGCGGTCGAGGCATCGTGCCAGCCTCGAGGAGGTGGGGGTTGAACGCGAACGACGTGTACCGACCGGCTGCATGCAAATGATGAATCAGCCCGCGTCCAGCGGGAGTTCCGGTACGGTTCCGTCGCCACAACGCCATGTCGAGACGAGGACGAGCCTGGCCCGGTTGCTGGTGGCCGCGGACCGCGTCTACTGCTCTCCCGAGTGTCGGCACAAGGCGTTCAACAGCAGCGAGTACCACGAGCAGCGAACCTGCCCCCACTGCCAGTAGCCCGTGACCGTCGCCGCTCTGCTGGCCACCTGAAGCGCACGTCCTCCCATGCCCACCGATAGATCCTCGACACTGGCCGCGTTCTCCCGGTGCGGCACCGCACGGCGCGGCCCGACCGGCTTCCTCGGTGACACCTCGCCGGCCACCACGGCGGACGCTTCGTCCTCGGCCAGCGCCTCCAGATACTGCTCCAGGCCGATCACCCGGCGCCTGAGAACCTCGTTCGCGTCCGCCAAGTCCGTCCGCACCCGCACCAGTTCGGCTTCGATCTCCTCCACCCGCACCGCAGCGGTCTTCCGCCGGGCTTCCAACACCGCCCGCATCGACGGCATCCGCCACCCCACACCATCCCGACCGGCAACGGGCCGAGACTTCCGCGGCAGCCGCAGTCTCATGTCTGACCAGCGGAATCCACGCACGAGGTTCGGAAAGAGAACGACCTCTTACTTGTCCAACCTGCCAGTCCCGAACCCTGTCGCCAAATGACGAGGGGGTCTGCAATCACGCACTGTCTGGTCGACGGCCGGACCATGTTCGCAACCAGGAAGTGGACTGGCGGCCGTTATGACGAAGGATGCAAAGCCCCGCGGACGCGTGTGTGATCTCAGCGCGGCATACGAGCCAACCCTGGGCAAGCGGAGAGTTGACCGGCACCTGCTGAATCTCGGGGCAGCCTATCCGGGATCGAAGTGGCCCCCGTATGTCGGGGGCCACTTGTTTAGCCCTAAGGGTCAGGGTTGATCGCCCCTGCATCGGTTGATCGCGCTGCAACCTCGGTTGTACTCGTTCGCGGCGGTCGACACGATCAAGTCCGTGTTGTAGCCCCAGTGGGCGTTCGGATCACGAGCAGGGTCGTACTCGACTCGGGCCCTGACATGGCGCGGATTAGGAATGAAGCGGTCAAAAGTGAATGTAGGCGCATAACGGCTGTTGATGCGCCCGTCAAGTGTGGCCTGGGTCACGCGGTACGTGCGTACACCGACGATCGCATAGTTCGGAATGTGCCGGACGTAGGCCCATTCGTCCTGGCTTCGGTACGTGTTGGCCGCGTCGGGACGTTCCGCACGAAGCTGGTCGGCGACATACAGCGCATTCCTCGCCCATGTCGGATCGATCACGTAGACGAAGCTGTGCGTGACGATCTCCCCGCGCAGACAGCGCTCCATCAGGAACTGGCCGAGCCCCGGAATCATGCCGTAGAACGCATACCGGCCCGTCGAGCAGCTTGGTTGTGCCACCACGCGAGTCAGCGCGACCAGCCCCTGGCTCCGCGCGAAACTCTCCGCCACGGTACGCGTGCCGGTTGTCGAGACGTAGTTGCTGTCCATGTGGCGTTCCCCGCCATGGACATGCGCGACGAGATCGTTGTTGTGCCCCCGTGCCGTGAAACCGTCTCGGAAAATCTCCTCCGGCGGGCGGGAGTCCCCCCTGTAGAGGTCACGAGGGAATGAACGCTGCGGATCGATGTCCGCATTGTGCAAACTGGGGCACCACTGCCCGCCGGACCCGGAGGCGGAGCCTCCCGGGCAGGGAGGGCCGGCAGCCTCGGCGCTCGGCACCAGGCCGAGCGGGACGAGCAGGGCGGCGAGCAGCGCCAGCATGAGCGCGGACACGCCCGATGCGATCGTGAGCCTGCTCTTGCGGTGCGCCCCGGTCCTGCGGGCAGGTGCGGGCGGCGATTGCTCGGTGGCTCCCCAGTCGGGGGCCGCCGTCACGTCTGGGTGGGACATCGCTTTGTTCTCCAGCGGTTGGCGTGCCGTGATCCGGCTTGGCCAGCCGAGCCTCGCAGCGAAAAGATTGACTAGCATGTCCGTTTTGCCGACTTAATCAATTCCGGTCGGCACGGCCGGTAGACCGCCACTGCGTACCGTGGCTCTCATCAACACCACACCCCGGGCGGAAACCGGATACGCCGCATCTACGGCACACCGTGCTGCGCTTGCTGGGTTCGCTCCGTGAACCGCAGGTGCCCGAGGCCTTGCGCGGAACGACGCCGTGATGCGGCGCCGCCACCGCTACCTCACCGTCCTGATCAACGCCCTCACCCGGAGCGGATCGACGTGCTGCTGCCTGGGAGGCCACCACGCTGGAGGTATGGAGCCCTCCAAATGCCGTGCGGGTAACTGACCGCTGGCACTTGTGGCACTGTCTATGTGAGGCCTGTCGACAGGGGGGGGCAAGGAGCACGGATCCTACTGGGCACCTATGCCCGGGCGGCAACTCCACAACGGCCCCGGGCGCAGAGCACCCTTAAGAGCCGGCATCAGGCCCACGACCTGGTCGACCGTGGGGCGGCTGCTCGAGTGCGCCCGTCTGCAGCTGGCCCTGAACACCGTCAAGCGCTACGCCCGCTCCGAACACCTTGAGCAGATGCCGGCTGCCCAAGTACCGTCCCACTCCCGTCGCTCGCCCCCTACAGCGACCACCTAGCCGACAGTCCGGTGGTGTGCGTAGCGGCGGATCACCTGGCCGGTGGGCCGGGCCCATGAACGCGAGCCGGATCAGGCCGTGCCGGACGAGGAAGTGGTGCACGATCGACACGGCCAGGACCAAAAATCCGGGGAGGTGGCGCAGCCTCTTGTGGCCACCGGTGTCGTGAATGGCTCCACGGAGGCGACTCGCGGTGGGCCCCACTTCGTGAACACCGAAGATGGCACGCCGGGGCCAATGAACGTCGCCCCCACTTGATGCGTTTCCGCCTTCCGGCGGCGGATCCACTTGTGGGTCGGGGCAGGTGAGATGCCCGTGCTACATGTGCAATGGGACGGCCCGCGCAGACCCGTTCGGCGCGCAGTCGCCTGTCGGGAATGGTCAGCCGGTCAATTCGGTAGGCCACGAAGGCCTCCGTGCGGTGAAGACTCGACTCCTCCACCGCACGGGAGGCCCTCTCCATGATCAAGCGGTATCAGCGTCAATAACGCTCGTGATCAATGCACTTCGCCCGTGAGGGCGGTCAAGGGTGTTTCCCGGCGAGGGGCCTGCCCCGTCGGGAAACAGCCGGGCGTGTGTGGGCCGTCTCAGCTGCGACAGTCTGCGGCGCTGTTCACGCCCCGGTCACGAGCGACTATCTGGCCGCTGGGTGTGCCGTCGGAGTTGAGCACGTTGCCAACGGCGTCGTAGTACGCGCCGTAGGAAACGATCTCGTTGTATCCGCGCCCGCGCCAGGAACCAACCTTGGTCTTGCCCCACCTGTACTCGTCGACGTGGAAGACCGGGTTGCTGCGGACCGTGCGCATCACAGGGCGTTGCGACAACCACGCCTTCCTCCGCGGGGGAACGCTGATGCCGGTGGTCCTCGACCACTCCTTGGCCTTGGCGTACGACCAACTACGGGTGTAGCTGGCGCCCGCCTGGAGCGACAGGACCTTCTCGATGACGTTCCATTCGATACCGACAGAGACCGAGACGCTGTTGGTCGTGGTGCTGGTGGTACTCCCTCCTCCCCGTATGTCCTGGTTCATTGTTGATCTGGAGCTGCAGTTCACCAGGGTGTCGCTGATCTGCTTCTCCGGACCGTTCCAGGTCCAACTGGACGACTCGGGGTAGGAGCAGTACCCCTTGAAGGCTTCCCAGGGGTGCCGCAACGTGGTGGAGCTGACGTTGAACATCTGCGCCCACCTGGTCTGTGTCACCTTCTGGAGCTCACCGGTCTGGACGTTGATCAACCAATACGAGCGAGAGGTGGAGCCCCCGCAGATCGACAACATCAGCTTGTTGGCGTCGAACGGCTCGGCTCTCATGATGTCGGTGGCGGCGCTGGCGGGCGAGACACATGTCAGCACCGAAGCCAGGCCCAGTGCACCGGCGATGCCGGCCCGCTTGATCGAGCTCCTGGATTTCATCTGTTCTTCTCCTGCGTCTGAGGGGCGACGGTCAATCCGGAGGCGCAGCACGCACACGAGCGCCCCGCGGTCGTCTTTTCCGCAGGACATCACGCAATTGTCCTGGGACTCGGCCGAGTCTTGGGGCGCTGGAGTTGTCTATCAACCCAGGTCGGGGTAGTAGGCAATCTTCCCGAGGTTGTAGGCCACACCCACTTGGCGCCATTCCGTCTCTTTGGTCATCTGCGTGCTCAGATGAGGATGGCGTCGAGGTGGAGTGCGGCCTGGTAGGAGATGGTGAGTTTGTCGGTGCGCATTGCCAGGCCGCGCCACTGCTTGAGGCGGTCGATGCAACGCTCGACGGTGTTCCGCTGCTTGTAGGCATCTGCGTCAAAGCTCGGTGGCCGGCCGCCGAGCGGTCCGCGCCGTTGCCGGTTGCGCACTTGGTCCCCTGGTTGCGGGGCGACGACCGCCCGGACGTGCCGTTCACGCAAGTGGGAGCGGATCGCGCGGGAGGAGTAGGCCCGGTCCGCGATCACCATGTCCGGTCTGGTGCGGGGGAAGCCCACACCCGGTGCGGGAGACCCTGCGCCAGGCCATCACGGCGGTGAACGAGGGTGCGTCACCAGGCTGTCCGGCAGTGACCGTGATGGCCCCCAGAGGCTGGGCGTGAAGGTCGCTGGCCAGGTGGACCTTGGTACTCAGGCGGCCGCGGGAGCGTCCGAGGGCGTGGTCGGCGGGCTCTCCATGGACCAGTTCACTCTTTGCGGGCTCCGGCGGCGTGCTGGTGGGGCTCGGTGGAATCCACCGAGGCGGTCCAGCCGATGTCGTCGCCGGCGTCCGCTGCGGCCAGGACGGCGGCGAAGATCTTCTCCCCCGTCCCGTCGACGGCCCACCGCAGCAGTCGTTTGTGCGCGGTCTTTGGGTACTTCCATGCGATGGCCTCGAGCGCGGACCACCAACCGGACAAGCGCATCCGATCAACCGCTCAGCACATCACGGAGACAGGCCTCCGTACTCCAGCCGTAGATCATGATCTCGTTGGGGTCCGTCTTCAGGCGGGTCCCGGCAGCGCGGCGGAGATGAGGGGAGGCATTCAGCCTGGCCACAACGGGCGTGGGCTCGGCCGGTCCTATGCAGAGCAGTCCGGAGTGTTCGGTGAGACTTTGTGGATGGAACTGCATCTCTCCCACATCGTCATGCGCTAACGCAGACCCGGAGCGGCTCGCGGCCTTCTGTCGGACATGGTCGGCGTCTAGATCAAGACGAGATGGAGGCAGTACGTCATTTTGGGTCCGGACGGCGTACCAGCACTTGTCTTCCAACGTGTCGGCGAGGCCAAAACGGGCAAGAACCGCGTGCACGTCGATCTGACCGTGGCGGATCTGGAGGCAGCTACACGTCATCCCTTGGCCCTTGGCGCCCTTGTTGTCGATGAGACGATCGAAGACGGTGTCACGGCACGAGTGATGGCCGACCCGGAAGGCAACGAATTCTGTCTGGTCCGATTTCCGCCGAACCAGGGTACGTCTTCAGAGATCACCTAGTGATGGATCATGACGGGTGTGCTCATGAACTTACGGATCGCGAGTGGGAGTCACTGAGCTCTTTCAGCGTGGCCACTGATTCCCAATCAGGTTGTCAAGTGGCTGTGGTGACATGCGGTGAAGGCGTCATGTCGCTGCGGCACCGGCGCGGGCAGCG